>DASTXB010000001.1:0-13336 GCA_035765695.1 Nocardioides sp.
CATCCCGCCCGGCCTGCCGGCGCTGCTGTACGCCGACAAGGTGCTCGACCGGCTGGAGCGCGAGGGACGGGAGACGGTGGTCGAGCCGGCCGAGACCCTCGGCGACCGGCTGCTCGCCCTCGTGGCCGAGGCGCGGACGGAGGGCGTGGACCCGGAGCAGGCGCTCCGGGACGCCGTGCGTCGCCTGCTCTAGCCTGGGCCTCGTGTCTCGGGTGCTGATCGTGGAGGACGACTCCGACGTGCGCGACTGGATCGCGCACTGCCTGCTCCGCGAGGGGCACGAGCTGCGCGGCGTGCCGGACGGAGCCCGGGCGCTCGACCTCCTCACCGAGCCGGACTACCGCCCGGACCTCGTGCTCATGGACTACGCGCTGCCCGACACCGACGGCGTCGCCCTGCTCGAGGAGCTCGCCACCGCGTGGGACGGTGTCGCGGCGGTCTTCGTCACCGTCCAGTGGACCGGCGAGATCATCGCCAGGATCGCCGACACCGGGCACGAACGCGTGGCCAAGCCGTTCGACGCCGACGACCTGCGCGCCGCCGTACGGCGGGCGCTGGCGGCCGGATCGGGCCGGGAGTGACTCGCGGCCGCGCGGTCGACACGTCGGCGTTCGCCGCGTACTCCATCGCGGCCGCGCTGCTCGGCCGGTGGGCGATGCTCGAGGGCTCGAACCTGGCGCTCGTCTGGCCGGCCGCGGGTGTCGCCGCGGCCTGGCTGGCCGTGGATGGGTGGAGCCGGTGGGGCCTCGTCGACCTCGCGCTGATCTTCGTCATCGTCGCCGGGGTCGACCTCGCGACGGGGGCGGGCGCCGGCATCTCCTTCGGGATGGCCTTCGCGACCGTGGTGCAGACCGTCGTGTTCGGTGTCCTGATCGGCCGCTGGTGCCCCGGGTGGTGGGGCTTCGGCACGGAGCCGCCGGCGCGGGCGGACCGCATGCGCGACCTCGGGTTGCTGCTCGCGGCGGCCCTCCTCGCGGCCGTCGCGTCCGCGGCACTCGGCCCGGCATCGGTCGTCTCGGTGTCGGACGCGAGCTGGGAGCAGATCGTCTCCTGGGTGCTCGGCAACGCGACCGGGGTGGCGGCGATCTTCCCGCTCTCCCTGACCGCGAGACACCTGGTGCGCGCCCGCGACCCGCGCCGGGAGACGGCAGCGGTCGGTCCGGTCCGCGGCGGTCGCGTGGAGGTGGTGGCCCTCGGCGCCGTGAGCGTCGTCGCCGTGTGGCTGGTCTTCTTCGAGAACACCGACGTCCCGGTGCCGTTCCTGGCGCTGACCTCCAGCGTCTGGGCGGGATCCCGGTTCCCGCCCGTCATCGCTCACGTGCACGCCCTCCTGCTCGCCGTTGCCGTCACGGTCGCGACCGTGCTCGACCGGGGACCGTTCGCGGTGATCAGCGACCCGGACGGCCGCACCCTGGCGCTGCAGGCCTATGTCGCGATGGCCGTGGTGCTGACCCTGGCGCTCTCGGTCGCCCGCAGCGAGATCCTCGGCCTCGACGAACGGCTGCGCCAGCAGGCCGCGCTGGTGACGACGATCGTCGACACCATGGCCGACGGGGTCACCGTGCTCGACGGGAACGGCCGGGTCCTGCTCCGCAACCCGGCGGCGGAGGCCCTGGCCGAGGCGCCGAAGCGCACCACCGACGGTGACATCGACGCCGCGACGTACGGCTTCCGGCATCCCGACGGCCGGCCGGTGGCGCCCGAGGAGACGCCGATGGCGGTGGCGCGCGCCGGCGGCTCGGTCGATCGGCAGGATCTCCTGCTGCGCAGCGCGACGGCGCCGGGCGGGCGGATGCTCGAGGTGACCGCGCGACTGCTGCCCGACACCGACCCCTCGCTCGTGGTGGTCGTCTTCCACGACGTGACGGCCGAGCGCCGGGAGCGGGACGAGCTGGCGTCGTTCGCGGGCGTGGTCGCCCACGACCTGCTCAACCCGCTGACCGTCGTGGACGGCTGGTCCGAGGCGCTGCTCGAGGAGGCGCGCGCCGGCGTCCCGTCCGACCTCGACACCCAGGTCGAGCGCCTGGACCGGATCCAGCGCGCCGCCCAGCGCATGCAGCACCTGATCAACGACCTGCTGGCGTACACGACGGCACGGGACCGCACCATCAATCCCGTGCGCGTCGACCTCGCCGCGGTCGCGCAGGACGTCGCCCGCGCCCGGATCGACGCCAACCGCGTGCGCGACATGCCCGAGCCCGTGATCGACGTGCCGCCCGACCTGCCTGCCGTGCTGGCCGAGCCGGTGCTGCTGCGCCAGGTCGTCGACAACCTGATCGGGAACGCGGTCAAGTACGTCGCGCCCGGCGTGCAGCCGCGGATCGAGGTCCGCGCCCGGTCCCACGGCTCCGACGGGACGCCGATGGTCGAGATCGAGGTGTCCGACAACGGCATCGGCATCCCGGCAGGCCAGCACCAGCAGGTCTTCGACAGTTTCCACCGCGCGCACCAGGACGGCTACCGCGGCACGGGGCTCGGCCTGTCCATCGTGAAGCGCATCGTCGAGCGGCACGGTGGCACCGTCGCCGCCCGCGACAACGACGGCGCGGGCGGGACGACGATGTCGGTCTCCTTCCCCGCCGCCGATTGACCTGACCGCGGCGTCGCGCAGCGTGCGAGCCCGGAGGGCCGGTCGACTAGGGTGGTCGACGGACTTCCAGACCCGACCCAGGAGCAAGACGTGGCATCCATCGAAGCTGTCGGCGCCCGCGAGATCCTCGACTCGCGCGGCAACCCCACGGTCGAGGTCGAGGTGCTCCTCGACGACGGCGCGTTCGCCCGGGCGATGGTCCCCAGCGGCGCCTCCACCGGCGCCTTCGAGGCGGTCGAGCTGCGCGACGGCGGCAAGCGGTACGCCGGCAAGGGCGTCGGTCAGGCCGTCAACGGCGTGATCCAGACGATCGCCCCCGCCGTCGAGGGGCTCGCGGCCGACGACCAGCGCCTCGTCGACCAGACGATGCTCGAGCTCGACGGCACCCCCAACAAGGCCAAGCTCGGCGCGAACGCGATCCTCGGGGTCTCGCTCGCCGTCGCCCGGGCGGCCGCGGACTCCGCGCAGCTGCCGCTCTACCGGTACGTCGGCGGCCCGAACGCCCACCTGCTGCCCGTGCCGATGATGAACATCCTCAACGGCGGCTCCCACGCGGACTCCAACGTCGACGTCCAGGAGTTCATGATCGCCCCGATCGGTGCGCCGACGTTCCGCGAGGCGCTGCGGATGGGCGCCGAGGTCTACCACGCGCTGAAGTCCGTGCTCCAGCAGCGCGGGCTCGCGACCGGCCTCGGCGACGAGGGCGGCTTCGCCCCGAACCTCGGCTCCAACCGTGAGGCGCTCGACCTGATCGCGGAGGCGGTCTCGGCCGCCGGCCTGAACCTCGGCAGCGACATCGCCCTGGCGATGGACGTCGCCGCGTCGGAGTTCTTCAAGGATGGTTCGTACGCCTTCGAAGGCGGCCGCAAGTCCGCCGAGGAGATGACCGCCTACTACGCCGACCTGGTGTCGTCGTACCCGATCGTGAGCCTCGAGGACCCGCTCGACGAGGACGACTGGGACGGCTGGAAGGCAGTGACGGACGAGCTCGGCACCAAGGTCCAGATCGTCGGCGACGACCTGTTCGTCACCAACGTCGAGCGGCTCCAGCGCGGCATCACCGGCGGCCAGGCGAACGCGCTGCTGGTGAAGGTCAACCAGATCGGCTCGCTGACCGAGACCCTCGACTCGGTGGAGCTCGCGCACCGCAACGGCTACCGCTGCATGATGAGCCACCGCTCGGGCGAGACCGAGGACACCACGATCGCCGATCTGGCCGTCGCGACGAACTGTGGCCAGATCAAGACCGGTGCACCGGCGCGGTCGGAGCGGGTCGCGAAGTACAACCAGCTGCTGCGGATCGAGGACGAGCTCGGAGATGCTGCGCGCTACTCCGGCGCGTCGGCGTTCCCCCGGTACGGTGCCTGAGCGACCCTAGGGGACATGCCCTCGGAGCCCCGTCGTACGCCGTCGCGCGGACCCCGTGGCCGGAGCGCCCGGCGCCCGGTGCCGCGCGCGGCCGCGGCTCCGACCCCCGCTGCCGAGGCGGCGCGGCCGCGGTTCACCGGCCGCGCGGCGATCCTGGTCCTGGTGGTCGCGGTGCTGACGGTGAGCTACGCGTCGTCGCTGCGCGCCTACCTGCAGCAGCGCGCCCACATCGGCGACCTGAAGAGCCAGATCGCCCTGCGCCAGGCGAACATCGACGACCTCCAGCGGGAGAAGCAGCGCTGGGAGGACCCGGCGTTCGTCCGCCAGCAGGCCCGCGAGCTGAACTACGTGATGCCGGGAGAGACGTCGTACGTCGTGCTCGACGAGAACGGCGAGCCGCTCGAGCGGAACAGTGAGCTGACCGACCCCTCCACCGTCGCGCGCAAGCCGCCGACCGCGTGGTGGTCGACCGCGTGGCAGTCGGTCGAGCTGGCCGGCAACCCGCCGAGGCCCGAGGCGCCCCCGGCGTCGAAGATCGACGAGGGCAAGATCGCCGACGGCAACTGAGCCGGCCGTCGCTGGCACAATCGCACCGTGATCGACCCGAACGACGTCAGCGCCATCGAGGCCCAGCTCGGCCGCGAGCCCCGGGCGATCCACGACGTGGGCCACCGGTGCCCGTGCGGCAACCCCGACGTGGTGACCACCGAGCCGCGGCTGCCGAACGGCACGCCGTTCCCGACGACCTTCTACCTGACCTGCCCGCGCGCGGCGTCGCGGATCGGCACCCTCGAGGGGTCCGGGCTGATGAAGGAGATGCAGGAGCGGCTCGCCGACGACGAGGAGCTGGCGGCGGCGTACCGGAGCGCGCACGAGCGCTACCTGGAGTTCCGCTCCTCGCTGGGCGAGGTCCCGGAGATCGACGGCATCTCGGCCGGCGGGATGCCGGACCGCGTCAAGTGCCTGCACGTGCTCGCCGGACAGGCGCTCGCCCAGGGCCGCGGCGTGAACCCGCTCGGCGACGAGGTGCTCGACCTGCTCGGGCCGTGGTGGGAGTCCGGGCCGTGCGTGTAGCGGCGATCGACTGTGGCACCAACACCATCAAGCTGCTGGTGGGGGAGCTGCCCGAGGTCGACGTCCGCGAGCTGCGGATGGTGCGCCTCGGCCAGGACCTCGATCGCACCGGCCGGATCGCCGACGAGGCGCTCGAGCGGGCCTTCGCGGCGATCGACGAGTACGCCGAGGTCATCCGGTCGTACGACGTGCCGCCGTCCCGGGTGCGCTTCGTCGCGACGTCGGCCAGCCGGGACGCGTCGAACGCCGACGTGTTCGTGGCGGGCGTGCGTGACCGGCTCGGCGTCGAGCCCGAGGTCGTCAGCGGGACGGAGGAGGCGGCGCTGTCCTTCGACGGCGCGGTGCGCAACCTGCGGACGCCGCCGGCCGAGCCGGTGCTGGTCGTGGACATCGGCGGCGGCTCGACCGAGCTGATCCTCGGCTCGGCCCGTCCGGACGCGGCGTTCTCCATGGACATCGGTTCGGTGCGGATGCACGAGCGGCACCTGCACTCCGATCCGCCCACGCAGGCGGAGGTCGCCGCCGCCGTCGCCGACGTCGACGCGCACCTCGACACCTGCCCGGTCGCGCCCGCCGCGGCGGTGACGGTGGTGGGCGTCGCCGGCACCGTCACGCAGCTGGCGGCGGTCGCGCTCGACCTGCCGGCGTACGACCGCAGCGCCGTGGACCAGGCGGTGCTCCCGCTCCCGCAGGTCCAGGACACCGTGGACCGGCTGCTCGCCATGACCGTCGCGGAGCGTCGCGCGCTGCCGTCGATGCACCCGGGCCGGGCGGACGTGATCGGCGCCGGCGCACTGATCCTGTCGCGGGTGCTGCTGCGGTCGGGCGTCGACGAGCTGGTCGTCTCGGAGTCGGACATCCTCGACGGGATCGCCTGGTCGCTCATCGAGGACTGACGGTTTCCGGGGGCGCCTGGCTGGGCACCGGGCCCTCATGAGCGACCCTCGAACCACGGACGAGCCGGTCGGCGCGATCGTGCACCGGCTCTCGGAGCAGATCCCCGAGCTCGTGCGCAGCGAGATCCGGCTGGCCCAGACCGAGCTCACCCAGAAGGGCAAGCGGGCCGGGCTCGGCATCGGCATGTTCAGCGCGGCGGGGCTGCTGGCCTTCTTCGCGGTGGCGGTGCTGGTCGCGACCGCGGTGGTCGCGCTGGACCTGGTGCTGCCGCTGTGGGCGGCGGGGCTGATCGTCGCGGCAGCGTTGCTGGTCGGCGCCCTCGGCGCGGCGCTCGGTGGACGTGGCGAGCTCCAGCAGGCGACCCCGCCGGTGCCGGAGCGCGCCGTCGCCGGCGTCAAGCAGGACATCGCCACGGTCAAGGAGCACGCATGAGCTCGAACGGCACCACCCCGCAGCAGCTCGAGGCCGACATCGCCCGCCAGCGCGAGCAGCTCGCGGCGACCGTCGACCAGCTGCACGACACGCTCGAGGTGAAGGTGAGGGCCACGGCGAAGATCGCCGCAGTCGCCGCCGCGGCCGTACTGGTCGGACTCGTCGGGCTGACCGTGTGGCGACGCACCCACCACTCCTGAGGAGGAACCATGTTCAGCAAGACCACCCTCATGGCCGGCTTCGCGGCCGGCTACGTCCTCGGCGCCCGCGCGGGCCGCGAGCGGTACGAGCAGATCAAGGCCGGGGCCACCCGGTTCGCCCAGAACCCCAAGGTCCAGGCGGCCGCCGACAAGGCGCAGGACGCCGTCGGCCAGCAGGCGTCGTCGGTCGTGGACGCGGCGAAGGAGAAGGTCTCCTCGCACTCGTGACCTCTCGTGGGGTGACGGCGGGAGGATGGGCGCCGTGAGCGACCTCCTCCCGCACCCCGCGACGGGCGACCTGTACCCCTCCCCGGTGCCGCCGGGGACCGGCTGGCCCGGAGAGACCGCGGCGCCGGAGACCCCCGTCGCCCGGACGGCGGCGCAGGTACGCCGCCTCGCCCGCTCGGTGGGCCTCGACGAGCTGGACGCCCGGGTCTCGGTGTGCCGGGCCTGCCCCCGCCTGGTGCGCTGGCGCGAGGACGTCGCGCACGCCAAGCGCGCGTCGTTCGCCGACCAGCCGTACTGGGGACGCCCGATCCCGGGCTGGGGCTCTCCGACCCCCGCGGTGCTGATCGTCGGCCTGGCGCCCGCGGCGAACGGCGCCAACCGCACCGGTCGGATCTTCACCGGTGACCGC
This sequence comes from Nocardioides sp., assembly GCA_035765695.1. Classification (GTDB taxonomy): domain Bacteria; phylum Actinomycetota; class Actinomycetes; order Propionibacteriales; family Nocardioidaceae; genus Nocardioides. The sequence continues at coordinate 7,199 of DASTXB010000001.1, forward strand.
AGCGGTGACTGGCTGTTCGCGTCGCTGCACCGGGTCGGCCTCGCCACCCGGGGGACCAGCGTCCACGCCGCCGACGGGCTGGAGCTCGTCGACACCCGCATGGTGGCGACCGTCCGGTGCGCTCCTCCGCAGAACAAGCCGACGACCGTCGAACGCGACACCTGTGCGCCCTGGATCGAGGCCGAGGTCGCACTGCTCGCGCCACACCTGCGCGTCGTGGTCGCGCTCGGCTCGATCGGCTGGGACGCCGCGCTGCGCACCTTCGCCGCCCTCGGCTGGACCGTCGCGCGCCCCAAGCCCCGCTTCACCCACGGATCGGAGGCGACGCTGGTCCACGGTGACCGCTCGCTCACCCTCCTCGGCTGCTACCACCCCAGCCAGCAGAACACCTTCACGGGCAAGCTCACCGAGCCGATGCTCGACGACGTGCTCGGTCGCGCCGCCCTCCTCGGCAGAATGTCCTGAGCGCCCCTGTATCCCAATCGGCAGAGGAGGCCGCCTTAAAAGCGGCACAGTCTGGGTTCGAGTCCCAGCGGGGGCACGCCGGTTACCGTGGGGCATGGCCCTCTGGACCCGCGCCCGCGATCGCGCAACACCTGAGCCGCGGGACCGGCCGGCCGGGCAGCCGAGCACCGCGGCCCCCGGCAGCCGCCGGATCGAGCGGGGGTTCTTCGAGGACCGGCCGCGCTTCTTCGAGACCAGTGCCACCTCGTCGTACCCCTGGCGGCTGAACCTGCGGCACGCCGCGATCTTCGCGGAGCACGCCGACCTGTTCCCCGGTGCCCGGGTCCTCGACATCGCCAGCCACGACGGCCGCTGGTCGCTGGCGGCGCTCGACGCGGGCGCCGAGTCGGTCATCGGCATCGAGGCGCGGCCCGACCTGGTGGCGAACGCGCAGGCCAACCTGGCGGCGTACGGCCACGAGGGCCGGGCGCAGCTGGTGGCGGGCGACGTGTTCGAGGTGCTCGCGGACGAGCGGCCCGAGGTCGACCTCGTGCTGTGCCTCGGCTTCCTGTACCACACGCTGCGGCACACCGAGCTGTTCACGCGGATCCGCCAGACGGGCGCGCGGCACGTCATCGTCGACACCGAGGTGCACCGCAGCCCCGAACCGGTCGTGCGCCTGGCCGACGAGCACGTCGATCGCGAGGGCAACGCCGTCGCGGACGCGTTCACGTACGGCGACACCGTGCTCACCGGCCGGCCCACCCTCGCTGCGCTCGAGCTGGTCGCCCGCACGCAGGGGTACGCCGTGGAGCGGTTGTCCGACTGGGACGGGCTTCTGCGCGACAACCCGGAGGCCGACCAGGTCCGCGACTACCGGATCGGCCGGCGCGCGACGGTGCTGCTGTCCTCGACCTTCTCGCGGTAGGCGTAGACCGGCTGGTACCGGTCGTGCAGCGTGGTGATGAGGCTGATCAGGCACAGGAAGAAGAACGTGTCCCAGCCGGCCGCGTTGCCGCCGAAGAACCGGTCGGCGGCGAGGACGAGCACGACGTTGACCAGGATCCGGGCGGTCACGGCGAGCCCGGCCGACTCGATCGTCCACGCGCGCCGCGAGGCCAGCAGCGTGATGCCGGCGTTCACGACGACCAGCACGCCGACGGAGGTGAAGACGCGGAAGGTCGAGCTCTCGATGCCCGGCAGGATCTGTGCGTAGATCACCGACACCAGCCCGACCAGCACCACCTTCTCGAGCGTCATCCAGGACCACACCCAGCCGCCGGCGACGCGCAGCGACGCCATCTTCGTCTCGTTGTCCACCGCGGCCGGCACCGGCCCGACGCCGAGCCGGAGCGCGTGGTCGGGCTGCGGGAGCCGCGGCCGGACGACGTACCAGAGGACGGCGGCGGCCGCGAGGATCGCAAGCACGAGGGCCCACCGGGTCCACGGGTGGTCGCGCAGGGTGTCGGTGACGTCGAGCTGGGCGATGTGCAGCCACCACTCCTGCGGCAGCTTGACGAAGACCCAGATCGCCCCCGCGGTGAGGATCCACGCCCTCGTGCTCACGGGTCGGGTCGCCCATCGGGTGCGGACCAGCTCGTAGGCGATGAAGAAGTACTCGAACGTGTTCGGGAAGATCAGCAGCACGGCCCGCTCGTGGGTGATCTCGAACAGGAACGCCCCGAAGAGGCGGTAGTAGAAGAGGAACCGCGCCACCGCGAACGCGTGCAGGTTGTCCCAGTTCCGCATCGCGGCGAGGTAGGCGAGGGACAGGTAGAAGATGTCCATCGCCTTGTCGTAGGACTGGTAGCCGGGCGGGTCGTACCCGAACAGCTGGAAGATCGTCTGGTCGACGCCGTCGAGGACCAGGCAGGCGAGCACCGCGGGGAGGGGGAAGCGGGGGATCAGCAGCGGCAGCACGAACCGCCCGCCGACCACCAGGAGGAACACGACCTGGTCCATGGCGCTCGATTCTGCCGGGAACCATCGCGGCCCGCCCAGCGTTGAACGCAGTGAGCCCACCTAGGATGGGTTCCACAGTTCACGGCCTCGAGGAGAGACCATGCAGAGCAACAACCCGGTTTTCCGCCGTTCGGAGGAGTTCAACCGGCCGGGCGCCACCGCGTACGCCGGTTCGACCGGCTACACCGACCCGGCCACGTGGGGGACCGGTACGCCGGGCGTGCCCAGCGCGCCGACCACCGCCCAGCAGCCGATGACGATCGACTCGGTCGTCCAGAAGACCGCGATCTCCCTGTTCGTCGTCATCGTGACGGCGGCGATCACCTGGGTGATGAGCCCCGAGATCGACCAGAGCACCGACCCGTCCGCGATCAGCGGCGTCATCGCCGCCGCGTCGATCGGCGCGCTCGGCGCCTTCATCCTGTCGATGGTCAACTCGTTCAAGCGGGTGATCAGCCCGGCGCTGGTGCTGCTGTTCTGCGCCTTCGAGGGCGTCGCCCTCGGCGCGATCAGCAAGGTGTTCGAGCTGGCCTACCCGGGCGTCGTCCCGGCCGCGGTCCTCGGCACCTTCGGCGCCTTCGCCGGCACGCTCGCGGTCTACAAGTTCTTCAACATCAAGGTCGGCGACAAGTTCCGCACGATGGTCATCGCGGCCATGTTCGGCATGGTCGGCATCGGCCTGATCGAGATGGTGCTCGGCATGTTCGGCGCCGAGATCGGCCTGTTCGGGATGGGCGGCCTCGGCCTGCTGTTCGCGGTGGCCGGCCTGGTGCTCGGCGTGTTCATGCTGGTGCTCGACTTCGACTTCGTCGAGCAGGGCATCGCCAACCAGATCCCCGACCGCGAGGGCTGGCGCGCCGCCTTCGCGATGACGGTCAGCCTGGTCTGGATCTACACCAACCTGCTGCGCATCCTCGCGATCCTGCGGGGCGACTGACCCGCAACACCACACGCCGTACGACGGGGCCCGGAGCGATCCGGGCCCCGTTCGTCATTGCGCGGACGTTGTCGGGCCGGCGGTGTGTCAGCAACCGTTCGGTCCGGGGATTCGGTTGCTCACGCACCGCCGGCCGGGTGGCTGGTGGGTGAGCGGTGTGTCAGCAACCGTTCGGTGCGGGGATTCGGTTGCTCACGCACCGCCGGCCGGGTGGCTGGTGCAGGGTCAGCCCTCGACCGGTTCCAGGTCCGGCTCGGCCTGGTCGCTCTCGTCCGGGGCCTCGCCCTCGGTGTCGGGGTGACGCCGGCGGTGCCGGAGCTCGACCCACAGGCCGCGGACGCCGCGGCGCGAGCCACCGACCTCGGTCGCGTCCAGCTCGGTGCCGGGCACGTTGACGGCCTGGATCGCGGCCCGGGTGATCGGCAGGACGCCCTCGCCGCGGTACGCCTCCGGCTCGACCTCGTCGTCGGGGAGCAGCCCGAGGGCGGCCAGTGTCGAGGGCAGCAGCACCTGGGCGAGGGAGCGGTACCCGTGCTCGGACGGGTGGAACTGGTCGGGGCCGAACAGCAGCGCGGGCGCCGCGGCGAACTCCGGTCCCAGGATCGAGGCCAGCGACACGGTGCGACCGCCCTCCTCGACGACCGCGATCGTCTGCGCGGCGGCGATCCGGCGCGACCAGGCGCGGGCGAACTGCTTGAGGGGCGGGGCGATCGGCTTGATCGTGCCGAGGTCGGGGCAGGTGCCGACCAGCACCTCGACGCCGGCGGCGCGGAGCCGGCGCACGGCCTCGGAGAGGTGGCCCACCGAGACCGCCGGCAGGACGGTGTGGGTGACGTCGTTCGCGCCGATCAGGATCACCGCGACGTCCGGCTCGGTCGGCAGCGCGCGGTCCACCTGCTCGCCCAGGTCGGAGGACTGCGCACCCACGACCGCGAAGCTGCGCAGGTACACGCGACGGTCGCCGCGCTCGGCGACACCGGTGGCGAGCAGGGCACCCGGGGTGTCCTCGACCCGGTCGACGCCGTACCCGGCGGCGCTGGAGTCGCCCATCAGCGCGATCTTGACCGCCGGACCGGGCCGGCCGCGGCCGTACCAGCCGCTGGCGTCCGGGGGCTCGGAGGTCGTCTCGCCGATGACCCGGCGTGCCCACGTCGCCTCGGCGCGCATCACGCCGTACAGGCTGGCGCCGAGCACGGAGAGTCCGCCCCCGCCGTACGCGGCGGCGGAGGCCAGCTTCCGAGCAGCAGCGGCTTTCCCCACGCCATCACTCTACGGAGCCGACGTTTGCGGGCTGGCCGCCGCCCGCCTCTAGATTGACCCTTATGCAGTACGTGAACTCCCTGCTCGAGCTGATCGGCAACACCCCGCTGCTCAGGCTCTCGAAGTCCATGGGCTCCCTGGAAGGCGCGAAGGGACCGATCGTCCTCGCCAAGGTGGAGTACCTCAACCCGGGCGGCTCCGTGAAGGACCGCATCGCCACGCGCATGATCGAGGCCGCCGAGGCCTCGGGCGAGCTGCAGCCCGGCGGCACGATCGTCGAGCCGACGTCCGGCAACACCGGCGTCGGGCTGGCGATGGTCGCGCAGCAGAAGGGCTACAAGTGCGTCTTCGTGTGCCCGGACAAGGTGAGCGAGGACAAGCGCAACGTGCTCCGCGCGTACGGCGCGGAGGTGGTCGTGTGCCCGACCGCGGTCGAGCCGGAGCACCCGGACTCCTACTACAACGTCTCCGACCGGCTCGCGTCGCAGCCGGGTGCGTGGAAGCCGGACCAGTACTCCAACCCGAACAACCCGCGGTCGCACTACGAGACCACGGGCCCGGAGATCTGGAAGCAGACGGACGGGAAGATCACCCACTTCGTCGCGGGCGTCGGCACCGGCGGCACGATCAGCGGCACCGGGCGCTACCTCAAGGAGCAGAACCCGGACATCCAGGTCGTCGGGGCGGACCCGGCCGGTTCGGTGTACTCCGGCGGCAGCGGCCGCCCGTACCTCGTCGAGGGCGTGGGTGAGGACTTCTGGCCCGACGCGTACGACCGCGACGTGGCCGACCGGATCATCGAGGTGACGGACGCCGACTCGTTCGCGATGACCCGGCGCCTGGCCCGCGAGGAGGCGCTCCTCGTCGGCGGCTCGTCCGGCATGGCCGCGCACGCCGCGGTCCAGCTCGCGCACGAGCTCGAGGGCACGCCCGAGGGGGAGAACGCGGTGATCGTCGTGCTCCTGCCCGACTCCGGGCGCGGCTACCTCACCAAGATCTTCAACGACGAGTGGCTGGGCCAGTACGGCTTCCCGGTCGACGGCGCCGAGCGCCCGGTGCGCAACGTCGGCGAGGTGCTGCGCGGCAAGGACGGGCGCCTGCCCGACCTGGTGCACACGCACCCCAACGAGACCATCGCCGAGGCCGTCGCGATCCTCCAGGAGTACGGCGTCTCGCAGATGCCGGTCGTCCGCGCGGAGCCGCCGGTGGTGGCGGCTGAGGTCGTGGGGTCGGTGTCCGAGCGCACGCTGCTGGACCTGGTCTTCACCGGTACGGCGCGGCTGACCGACTCGGTCAGCCAGCACATGTCGCCCCCGCTGCCCACGATCGGCTCGACCGAGCCGGCCTCGGACGCCGTCGCCGCGCTCGAGACCGCCGACGCGCTCCTGGTGCACGAGGACGGCAAGCCGGTCGGCGTCGTCACCCGCCACGACCTGCTGGCCTACCTCGCCCGCGGCTGACCGTCGGTGGTTTCGAGGCTCGTCGCTGGCGCTCCTCGCACCTCAACCACCGTGTCGGCCGCTGCGGTGGTCTGA
>DASTXB010000002.1:0-18233 GCA_035765695.1 Nocardioides sp.
GCTGCGGCAGCGGCGAGCCGGGCACGGGCGCGGGGCGGCGACGACGCGGGGGAGCAGGGCTGCGGGGGTCAGGGCGAGAGCCAGCGCGAGGGCGAGGAGACCGGCCAGTGAGCGTCATCAAGACCACCGGCGAGAAGAAGCTGATGCTCTTCTCCGGCCGGGCGCACCCCGAGCTGGCCGAGGCGGTGGCCGAGGAGCTCGGCACCAGCCTCACCCCCACCGCGGCCTACGACTTCGCCAACGGCGAGATCTTCGTGCGGTTCGAGGAGTCGGTGCGCGGCTCGGACGCCTTCGTCCTCCAGAGCCACACCGCGCCGCTCAACAAGTGGATCATGGAGCAGCTGATCATGGTCGACGCCCTCAAGCGGGCCTCGGCCAAGCGGATCACCGTGGTCATCCCCTTCTACGGCTACGCCCGCCAGGACAAGAAGCACCGCGGCCGCGAGCCGATCTCCGCCCGGCTCATGGCCGACCTGTTCAAGACCGCCGGCGCGGACCGGCTCATGGCGGTCGACCTGCACACCGCGCAGATCCAGGGATTCTTCGACGGCCCGGTGGACCACCTGTTCGCCCTGCCGCTGCTGGCCAACCACGTCTCCACGCGGATCGACCGCTCCCGGATCACCATCGTGTCCCCCGACGCCGGCCGGGTGCGGGTGGCCGAGCGCTGGACCGACACCCTCAACGCGCCGCTGGCGATCATCCACAAGCGCCGTGACCCGATGGTGGCCAACGAGGTGAAGGTCCACGAGGTGGTCGGCGAGGTGGCCGGCCGGGTCTGCGTGCTCGTCGACGACATGATCGACACCGGCGGGACCATCGTGAAGGCCGCCGACGCGCTGATGGCCGACGGCGCGGCCGGCGTGATCATCGCCGCGACCCACGCGATCATGTCCGATCCGGCCGTGGACCGGCTCAAGAACAGCCCGGCCGCGGAGATCGTCGTCACCAACACGCTGCCGATCCCGCCCGAGCGCGAGTTCGACAAGCTCACCTGCCTGTCGATCGCGCCGCTGGTCTCCCGGGCGATCCGCGAGGTCTTCGAGGACGGCTCCGTCACCTCGATGTTCGACGGCGCCAGCTGACCCTGCTCCGGCCGGCGTCGATTCGCGCCTCCGGGCCGGGGCCGTTAGTCTTGTGCAGTTGCCTCGGCGAGGGAGCTGCCTTCCAGCAGGACCGCTCCGTGATCGACAGGGCTGGCTGATCGTCCCGGTCGAGCCGCGCCAGTGTGCCGAGGCCCCCAGACGAAGACCCAGTCAGCACGTACGAGGAGCAGCACGCCATGTCCGAGAAGATCAAGGCCGAGAAGCGCACCGAGTTCGGCAAGGGCGCCGCCCGCCGGATCCGTCGCGAGGACAAGGTCCCCGCGGTCGTCTACGGCCACGGCAACGAGCCGATCCACCTGACCCTGCCGGGCCACGAGACGATGATGGCGCTCAAGCACGGCGGCGCGAACGCGCTCCTCGAGCTCGACATCGACGGCGACACCCAGCTGGCGCTGACCAAGCAGGTCCAGATCGACCCGATCAAGCGCCACCTCGAGCACGTCGACTTCGTCGCCGTGAAGCGCGGCGAGAAGGTCACCGTCGACGTCCCGGTCCACGTGGTCGGCGAGGCCGCCAGCGAGACCCTGGTCGTCACGGAGTCCGCGACCGTCCAGATCGAGGCCGAGGCGACCCACATCCCCGAGTTCATCGAGGTCGACGTGGAGGGCGCCGAGGTCGGCACCCAGGTCCACGCCTCCGACCTGACGCTGCCCACCGGCAGCACCCTGCTGACCGACCCGGAGACCCTGGTCGTCAACGTGACCCAGCAGCAGTCGCAGGAGTCCCTGGAGGCCGAGCTGGAGGAGGCCGAGGCCGAGGCCGGCATCGAGCGCGCGGAGGGCGACGCCGACGTCGACGAGGTCGGCGCCGGTTCCGAGGCTGCCACCGAGGGCGAGGCCGCGTCGGAGGAGTGACCCTCCGCCACCTGTTCCACAGAAAGGGCCGGGACTCCGTGGCCGACTCCAACACCCCTGTGTGGCTGGTGGTCGGGCTGGGGAATCCCGGCCCTTCCTACGCCGGCCACCGGCACAACGTGGGCTACCTCGTCGTCGACGAGCTCGCCCAGCGCATGGGCGCGCCGTTCCGGGCGCACAAGTCCGGCCGCGCCGAGGTCGTCGAGGGACGGCTCGGCGTTCCGGGCACGCCCGGCCCGCGCGTGATCCTGATGAAGGCGCGCACCTACATGAACGAGTCGGGTGGGCCGGTCAAGCAGCTCGCCGGGTTCTACAAGGTGCCGCCCGAGCGGGTCGTCGCCGTGCACGACGAGCTGGACATCCCGTTCGACACGATGCGGGTCAAGCTCGGCGGCGGCGACAACGGCCACAACGGGCTGCGCTCGATGCGGTCCTCGCTCGGCACCGGCGACTTCCACCGGGTCCGCGTCGGCATCGGTCGCCCGCCCGGTCGTCAGGACGTCGCCGACTTCGTGCTGTCCGACTACTCCTCGGCCGAGCGGAAGATCCTGCCGTTCCAGGTCGACAAGGCCGCCGATGCCGTCGAGACACTGGTGACCCAGGGCCTCGAGCGCACCCAGCAGAGCTTCAACTCCTGACACGGAAGTAGGTTGTCCGCCGTGACCTTCGATCCCGGAACCCCGCCCGCTGAGGCCGCCACCGACGACCACGTGCTCGCCACCTGGCTCGCCACCGTCGCCGGGGAGCGCCTCCTGGAGGTCCGTGGCGAGGGCCTGGAGGGGCGTGAGCTCAAGGACGCCGGCGACCGCGCCGCCCACGAGCTGCTGATGGCGCTCCTCGCCGAGCACCGGCCCGCCGACGCCGTCCTCTCCGAGGAGGGCAAGGACGACAAGGCGCGGCTCACCAGCAGCCGCGTCTGGATCGTCGACCCGCTCGACGGCACCCGCGAGTTCTCCGAGGTGCCGCGCGACGACTGGGCCGTCCACGTCGCGCTCTGGCAGGACGGCGACCTGGTCGCCGGTGCCGTCGCCCAGCCGGTCCTCGGCGAGACGTTCAACACCGGTACGCCGCCCGTCGTGCCGCCCTCGACCTCGGAGCGTCCCCGCATCGCGGTCTCGCGCAGCCGCCCGCCGGCCTTCGTGCACGCCCTGGCCGAGGAGCTCGGCGCCGAGCTGGTGCCGATGGGCTCGGCCGGCGTCAAGATGATCTCGGTGACCCGCGACGTCACCGACGCGTACGTGCACGCCGGCGGGCAGTACGAGTGGGACTCGGCCGCGCCGGTCGCCGTCGCGCGCGCCGCCGGCCTCTTCACCTCGCGCATCGACGGCTCCCCGCTGCGGTACAACCAGGAGGACGTCTACCTCCCGGACGTGGTCGTGTGCCGGCCCGAGCTGGCCGAGCGGATCCTCGCGTTCATCGCCGAGCACGGCCACGAGTGACGGCCGCCGGCGGCCGATAACCCGTTGAGGGAGGGGGCCGCCGCCGCGAGGCTGGCGGCCATGACCGCCTTCATCTCGCACACGACCGTCGACTGCCGCAACGCCTACGAGCTCTCCGAGTGGTGGAAACCGGTGCTCGGGTACGCCGACATCGAGGGCGACCCGAACCTGCCGGGCCATGAGGAGTGCATGATCCGCGACCCGCGGACCGGCCACCAGCTGCTGTTCATCGAGGTGCCGGACGAGAAGGTCGTGAAGAACCGCCTCCACCTCGACCTGCGCCCGCGGGCGGCGAGCCGGGACGAGGAGCTCGAGACGCTGCTCGCCCACGGCGCGACCGTGGTGGCCGACCACCGCGGGATCCGGGGCGACGGCACCGGCTGGGTCACGCTGGCCGACCCGGAGGGAAACGAGTTCTGCCTCCTGCGGTCCGAGGCGGAGCTGCACGCGGCCGGGTGAGGACGCGCCGCTACCCGCTGCGGTGGGAGGCCTCTCCGGTGGTCGGCGGCTGCCACCCCGCCGTCCGGGCCAGGCCGACCGCGGCCAGCTGGGAGCTGACCTCCAGCTTGGCCAGGATCGACTTCACCTGCGTGCGCACCGTGGCCTCGGAGACGTAGCGGGTCCGCGCGATCTCCCGCACCTGCCGGCCCTCCATCAGCTGGCCGAGCACCTCGCGCTCGCGCTGGGTGAGGTTCGACAGGCGCCGGCGGACGGCCTGCTGCTGGGTCCGCTGGGAGTGCCAGGCGCGGAGCAGCTCCTCGCGCTCCTCGTGGCTCATCACGGGCAGGCCGTGATGGATCCTGCGGACCACCGACATGATGTCGTTGAGCGGCCGGGTCTTGGAGATCACGGCCCGGGCGCCGTACCGCACGCACTCGCCCCAGCGGGCACGGTCGGTCGAAGCCGTCACCACGACGACGTTCGCGCCCGACCGGGCCAGCGGGTGGATCAGGTCGGTCCCGTCGGCGAAGGCCCCGAGGTCGAGGTCCAGCAGCACGATCCGGGGGCGGAGCCCGACCGCGGCGGCGATCAGCGCCGCGGTGGAGCCGGGACCGGTGCCGGACCCGTCCGGAGGAGAGAAGCGATGGACGTCGTACCCCTCCATGGTCAGCGCCAGGTCGAGGGACTCCGCGAACAGGGCGTGGTCCTCCACGAGGAGGATCCGGACCTTACTGCGCGACGACGTGGTCGTCATGGGGACGCACCTCCGAGACGTGTCCGGCGCGGCGGGTGCTCACGACGAAGGCGGTGCCCTGTTGCCAGGACTCGTCCAGCTGGAGACAGCCGCCGGACCGCAGCATGAGGCGGCGGGCCACGTGCAGGCCCAGCCCGTCGCCGTCCGAGCGGCTGCCGCGGACGCCGCGGTGGAAGATCGTCGTGCGCTCGCCGGGCGGGATGCCCGGACCGGAGTCGGCGATCACGACCTGCGCCTGGTCGTCGGTCTCGCGGGCGAACACCGCCACCTCGGCGTCGGGTGCATGCCGGGCGGTGTTCTCGAGCAGGATGTTGATGACCTCGGTGAGCTCGTCCGCCCGGGCCCAGGCTCGCAGGCCGCTGGGCTGCCAGGTGATCCGCTGGCCCTGCGCCTGGCGGGCCACGACGAGCGGTCGTACGACGTCGTCGACCTCGACGACACCGAGCGGGCCCGGCCGGTGGTCCTCGTCGATCAGGCGCTGCAGCCGGGCCGACTCCCGCTCGAGCATCTCCTCGAGGAGCTCGCGGCTGGGGCCGGGCAGCGGGGAGTCGTGGTGGATCAGCCGGGACGCCGACGCGATGCCCGCGATGGTGCCCTTGACCTCGTGCAGCCGTTCCCGGTCGGCCCGCGCGTGGGCGGCGGTCGCGGCGAGCTGGTCCTGGAGCGCGGTGATCACCGCCCGGTCGTCCTGGATCGCGAGCCGCAGGGTCGCCAGCGACGTCCCGAGGATCAGCGTGGCCCCCAGCGTGTTGCCGGCCACGGTCGCGAGGTTGGCCACCGTGCCCTCGGCGCCGACGCCCACGAGCAGGGCGCGGCCCAGGAACAGGACGACGATCGCGATCGCGAGCCGGTCGCGTGCCCAGGGCGGGACCGTGACGAGCCGGTGGACGCCGAGGGCGATGGCGCCCCCGAGGCCGGCCAGCAGCACGGCGAGCCAGGGCGCCAGCGCGGGCGCGACGTACGTCCGGCCGGGGGCCGACAGCGCGATCATGACTGCCGACGCGCCGCAGGCGAGGAGCAGCCCGGCCGCCGCGGGGTCGAACGGGGGGCCGCTGCGCTCCGCGACCCGGATCATCAGGAGCAGCACCACCGCGACCAGGAGGTCGGCGGCGACGAGCGGCGTGTACCCGCTCTCCCCGTCCGTCGGCGTCAGCCACAGCCCGGTCGCGGTCAACCCGGTGCCGCCCACGAAGATCAGCCCGGTGGCCAGCCAGCCCGTGCTGCCCGAGCACGTCAGCCGGTGGTGGAGGTACATGTGGATCCCGCTCGTCACGACGACGACCGAGAGCACGAGGCCGGCAGTGCGCGCGGCCGTCGGCGCGGTGCGCGTCTCGGGCAGGATCATGAGGACGACCAGCTGCGGTACCACGACGACGGCCAGGGTTGCCGCGCCAGCGCCCCAACCCCAGGCTCCCTCGGGGTGGCGAAGGCCGGCTGTACTGCGGATCATGCGGTACCCCCCACAACTGGGTATCCCCCGGTGCGTCGCTCTCCCGTGATGCAGGACTCGGCGCCTGCAGCGCGACTGCACTCCAACCCGGCCGAACGTAGGAGTCCCGCTCGTGGCCCCCGGACGGGACCGGGAGGCGTTCCCTCATATTGATGACGGTGTGGACAGGCGCCGGATGACGTCACGGACCCGCGGGGACCTGGCGTTCGCCGGCCTCCGGCGGCCGGTCCACGGCGGCGGTGAGGCCTGGAAAAAGGGGGCAGGACCGGGAGTGCCTCAGGGGGATCCGCGGCACGTCCCTCCCCACCTGGCCACCGTCCCGAGCACCGGGGCCGGCGAACAGGACGACTCTGGGACGCCCGCCGGGTGTCCCGGGACTTCCGCCGGGGGAAGTCCCCAATTTCAGGTGCACCGCGCGCGAGAACGGCGCGGACCCGTTGCCGGCCAGCAAGATGGCGCTGTCATGGCCCGCCAGGTGCATCGTGCTCGAGGCCGCCCGGGCCCTTCCCGAGAGAGGCCACGGCGATGCGCTCCCCCCGCCACGTCGTCGTCACGTCGGACCAGTCCCTCGTGGCGGACACCGTCAGCGCGGCGCTGGCCGGTCCCGACCTCGCGGTGACCAGGCTGCCGTGGCGGGAGACCGCCCGGGCCCGGGTCCCGGTGCCGCGGCCCGCCGAGGCGTACGACGTCGGGGTGCTCATCTCGGACCTCCAGCCGCTGATCCGGCTCGTCGAGGCACAGCGGCTGCTCGAGGCGGTCCCCACGGCCTGGATCGTGCTGACCGGGGCCCCGCGCGGCCCGCTCTGGGGAGCGGTGATCGAGGCGGGGGCGGCGGCCGTGCTGCGCAGCTCCTGCTCGCTGGCACAGCTGCGCGCCGGCATCGACCGCGTGGCCGCGCGCGAGCCCCTGATGAGTCGCGGGGAGCAGGTCCGGCTCCAGCAGGCGTGGCGGGGGATCGAGGCCGAGCGGCGCCGGGCGGTCGAGAACGTCCGGTCCCTGAGTCCGCGGGAGTCGGAGGTCCTGGCACTCATGCACGCCGGCGAGTCGGTCGGGTCCATCGCCGACCGCCTCGGCGTCAGCGAGGCGACCGTCCGCAGCCAGGTCCGCGCGGTCCTGCGCAAGCTGGACGTGCGGTCGCAGCTGGCCGCGGTGGCGGCGTACGACACCACCCGCGAGCAGATCGGCGACCAGCCTCCGTAGGACCCCCGCGCTCAGGCGGTGCTGCCGCGCAGCAGCTGGAGGTGGAGGGCCTGCGTCTCGGGCGCGGGGTCGGCGCCGAGCTCGTCGGCGAGGTACGCCCGGTAGCTCTCGAAGACCTGGAGCGCGCTACCGACCTCACCGACGGCTGCGTGGGCCTGCATCAGCAGCCGCTGTGCGGACTCGGAGTGCGGGTCGACCAGGACGGCCGTGCGCGCGAAGTACATCGCCTCGCGGTACCGGTGCAGCGTGTAGGCCGAGGCGGCCGCGTCCCGGAGCAGGTCGAGGCGGACGTGCCGGAGCTGCTCGCGCTCGATCCGTGCCCAGTCGCTGTCGTCGTCGTGGGCGTGGAAGTCGCCGAAGTAGAGGCGCTCGGTGACCCGGGCGATCGCGACGACCTGGGTGTGGTTCGACCACGCGGCGGCGAGGGCCGAGCGGCGCCCGGCCTCGCGGAGCTCCACCGCGTCGACCGACGCACCGGTCAGCACCAGCCCGTCGGGATGCCGGACCACGCAGTTGACGCCGGTGGCGCGGCGGATCTGGCTGCACGCCGTGCGGAGGCTGCCGCGTGCCCGCTCCGGCAGCGCGTCGGGCCAGAGCTTCTGGATGAGGCTGGTGGGGCGCACGGGTCGACCGTTGTTGAGCGCGAGGAGACGCAGGAGATCCATCGTCTTCCCCGTCCGCCAGGTGTCGGGCGGGACGGACGTGCCGTCCGCGCGGGTGACGTGGAGGCTGCCGAGCAGCTGGATTCGCAGGTCAGCGCACAAGTGCATGCTGAGGCTCCCTCATACGGATCCCGAGTGCAGCACCTTTCTGACCGCTTGCGTCACGGTACCCGAACGGGTGAGGGCGCATGCCAGCGTCATCGTGATCATTTCGGGGGAGCCGGATCGGGCTCGTCCGGATAGCCCGATCGCGCTAGTACTTCCGGGTGAGGACCGCCCGGGACCCACCAGTCGCGACGAGCGCCGCGTCGGCCGCCGTGGGGGACATGCGGCGCGAGTTCCGGCGCGGGGCCGGTGGCGCCGGACAACCAGCGATCCCTCCCCTGCGGCGACTGGTGGGTCGACCGGAGCGCCGGGCCTCCCCGGCGAGATCCACGATGCCGGTCCGGCCGGCCGACCACATCGTCACGATTGGGGAGCGGTGCCCTCCACGACGCTCAGTACGCACCGCGGTGCCCCAGGACGGCGCCCAGCGTGCGCAGGATGATCCGGACGTCGAGACCGAGCGACCAGTTCTCGACGTACCGCAGGTCCAGGCGCACGGACTCCTCCCAGGACAGGTCCGAGCGGCCGCTGACCTGCCAGAGCCCGGTCAGGCCGGGCAGGACGGCGAGTCGCCGCCGGGTGTCGCGGTCGTACCGGGCGGCCTCGCTCGGCAGGGGCGGACGCGGTCCGACCAGTGCCATCTCACCCCGGGCCACGTTGATCAGCTGCGGGAGCTCGTCGAGGGAGTACCGGCGCAGCACCCGGCCCACGCGCGTGACCCGCGGGTCGGCACGGACCTTGAACAGCACGTGGTCGGCGCCGATGTCCGACGTGAGCGCCGGCAGCCGGTCCTCCGCGTCGGTCACCATCGTGCGGAACTTGAGCATGGTGAAGCCGTGCCCGCCGCGGCCGACCCGGGTCTGCCGGAACAGGGCGGGGCCCGGCGAGTCCAGCCGGATCAGCCCGGCGACCACCAGGAGCACGGGGGCCAGCACGAGGAGGGCGAGCGTGGCGGCCAGCCGCTCCCAGAGGTGCTTCACGGTCCGCCGCGCGCCGCGGAGGGGCGCGTGCCGCACGTGGATGAGGGGCAGCGACCCGGCGGCCCCGAGGCGGGCCCGGCTCGGGCCGATCTCGCGCAGCCCGGTGCCGACCAGCATGTGCGTGCCGCGGTGCTCGAGCCGCCAGGCCAGTCGCCGGAGCCGGACCGGGTCGAGGTGGCGGCACGGCACCGCCACGACGGCGGCCGCGCCGTGCTCGGAGACGGCCCGGGGCAGGTTGCGCAGGCCGCTGACGGCGGGGACCTCGAACCCGCTGCACGGCGACTCCCCGGCGATGCAGACGGCGACGACGCGGAAGCGGCTGCCGGCGGTGCGGAGCTCGGCGAGCATCCGCTCGACCCCGTGCCGGTGGCCGGCGACGACGACGTCGACACCGGCGGCGACGGAGGTGGCCAGTGTCCGGGCGCCGTGGTGGGCGGCGGTCGCCGCCACCACGACCACGACGTACGCCGCCATCCGGCCGGGCTCCAGGCGCACTCCGGGCAGGCCGTCGAGCAGCAGCGCCGCGAACGCGAGCGCGAAGCCTGCCCGGAGCGCCCCGGCCGTCGCGCCACCGGTGCCGAGCACCGCCGCCTCGCGCGCCCGGAGTCCGACCGGCGCCACGAGGACGGCCCACACCCCGGCGAGCGCGAGGTCGGCACCTGTCTGGAACGGGCGCACCGCGACCGCCGCCGCGAGGCCGATCAGCACGTCGGCGAGCAGGGCGGTGGGGCTGGCACTCGCCGGCAGCCGCCGGGTGGCGACCGGCCGGGCGCGCAGGCCGCGCGGCAGGCGGCCAGCCGGGGACCACTCGGTAGCGGGCGACGGCGCGGTCGCGACCATGGGACCCCCTTCGAGCTGCGTGCGTCCCTCGAGCCAGGACAGGAGCCCTCACGCTAGGAATCCCCGCACCTCGGGGGGTCGGCCCGTGCGGCGAATCGACCAAATCGATGACGTCAGACCGGGTGCGCCCGGCGCGGCGGCTGCCAGCGCACGCGGAGGGCGAGGCTGACCGCGGCGACCTGGCTGTGCACCCCCAGCTTCGTGCGGATCGCCTTCACCTGGCTCCGCACCGTGGCCTCGGAGACGAACCAGCGGTGGGCGATCTCCGACACGGTGTGACCGCTCGTCAGCTCGGCGAGCACCTCGGCCTCCCGCGGGCTGAGGCTGTCGAGGCGGGTGCGGATGTCGCGGAGCTGGTGGCGCTCCTTCTCGAAGGTGGCCAGCAGCTCCTCGCGCTGCTCGCGCGGCATCGCGGGCTGGCCGTTGACGACGGCACGGAGCTGGCCGAGCACGGTGTTGAGGGACTCGGCCTTCGGCACGACGGCCTGGGCGCCGAGCTGCAGGCACTGGCCCAGCCGTGCGCGATCGGTGGTGGCCGACACGACCATCACGCCGACGCCCGCCTCCCGGAGCGGTCGCACCAGCTGGGCGCCGTCCGTGACCGGTCCCAGGTCGAGGTCGAGGACCACGACCTGGGGTCGCTGCCGCAGCACCGCCTCGAGCACCCGGGAGGCCGGAGCGGCGTGCTCGCGGACCTGGACACGGCTCACGACGTACCCCTGGAGGCTGAGCGCCATCTCCAGCGCCTCGGCGAAGAGCTCGTGGTCCTCGACGATCGTGACGCGCGTCAGACTGGCATGTCGGGCCATGGGCGCCGCTCCGAGAACGTCGGCAGGGTGAGCAGGAACTCCGCGCCGGGCCGGTCGGGCCGCGGGGCCGCCAGCCGGATCGAGCCGCCGAGCTCGCGGGCGCGGCGGGAGGCGATGTCGAGGCCGAGACCGTCGCCCGACGACTGCGGTCCGCGCACGCCACGCTCGAACACGCGGGTCCGCAGGGCGTCCGGTACGCCCGGACCGTGGTCACGCACGGTCACCTCGGCGTACTGGCCGCGGTCCGCCGCCGTCACGACGATGTCTCCACCACCGTGGCGTGCGGCGTTCTCGAGCAGGACGTGCACGATCTCCGTCACCGCGTCGGGCCGGCCGCGGGCGAGGGTCCGCGTGCCGGCCCAGTCCACCGAGTGGCCCCGCAGCCGCATGGCCGCGACGAGCGGGTCGATGGTGAGCGCCAGGTCGACGGCGGTGATCGTGGTGTCGGGCCGGTCGTCGAGCAGGCGCTGCAGCCGCGCGAGCTCGAGGTCGTACAGGCGGTCGATGCGCTCCCGCTCGTCGTCGGTCAGGTGCCCGTCGTGCAGCAGGTGGTACGACGTGGCGAGCCCGGCGACCGTGGCCCGCAGCTCGTGCAGCCGGTCCCGCTCGAGCTCGAACGCCTCCCGCGGGCCCGGTCGAGCGTTCGCGCGCAGGGAGCGGAGCGTCCGCAGGGGACGTCCGATCGCGTCGCTGCAGGTGTCGAGCACGTCGGCGACGTGGAACCGCGGCCGGGCGGGCATCGGGTTCCGATACCTCGAAAACGTGATGACAGTCATCGATCCCCCTTCCTACGGTGGACATCTAGCCACCGTGGCGCCAAAGGATCGTCAACAGAACGTGAAATTTCGCGGACGGAAAGTGTCGGATTCGTACCCGGATGATCCGCGGACGGTGCATTGCGCTCGCGGCGAGGGCTGAACGCAACGGATTCCGTCGTGACCGATCAGCTGGGCGGATCGGGATCGCGGTCGCGGACGATGTCCGCTGCGAGGGACCGGACCGGCTCGTGCGACTCCTGGGAGCTGCGGCGCAGGTAGGCCATGGCCTGCTCGCTGGTCAGCTTGTACCGCTCCATGATGATCCCCTGCGCCTGGCCGATGATCCCCCGGCTGTAGAGGGCGTCCTCGAGGTTGGCGCGCCGGTCGGCGTGCTGCAGGGCCAGCCCGACGTGGGTGGCGAGCTGGGCGGCCATGACGGGCCCGATCCGGGCGAACCCGTCGGCCCGGCGGGCGTACAGCTCGACGGTGACCGCCCGGCCCCGGACGGGAGGCAGTCCCGCGAACATGGCCGACCTCAGCCCGCGCGAGTGGACCGCGGCCGACCACTGGGGCCACGTCTCGTCGGTCTCGGTGTCCCGCACGAGGAGCAGCTCGCCCGGCGCGAGCTCGTTCGCGCGGGGTGACGCGGCGACGCCCTCGTCGCGTCGGTCGAGGAAGAGGAGCAGGTCGTCGGTCGCCGCCAGCCGCTGCCGGGCACCGCTGCGGGGGTACAGCAGCACGCCGGCGGCGTCGGCACCGAGATGCCGGACGGCGTTCTGCGCGAGTGACCCGGCGGCGGCGTACAGGCTCTTGGCCGCGTGGATCTGCTGCACGGCCTCGGTCAGCATCCGCAGCAGGTCGACAGGGCTCAGCGGCCCACCAGCCGACGGCTGATCGGTCACGCGGCGTCACCCCCCAGCGCCCCCGTGCGCACGATTCACTGTTGCACAAGGGCCGCTCCGTGGGTGTCCGTCGCGACGATTTTTCTGGCAGGCGTCTGTCCGGATACAGATCCCGTGGCCCGGACGGGCCATGGAGGAGGACCGGGTATGGCACGTGCGGACCATCGTCGGGCCGCGGCGATACTGTTCGCCGTGTTCCCGAACCCCCATGGTCGACGCGGATGACGCCCACCTTCCTCGGGGGAGGTCGTCTCGTTGCGTCCCTGGCGACCGCGCTCCTGGTGGTCGCGGGTCTCGGGTACGTCGCCTCGCAGACCGTGCTGTCCCGGCCGTCGTACGTCGTCACGGACCAGCAGTACGTCGACGCACCCGCGCCGGTGACGCGCGCCGGGCGCGAGGTGGAGCCGGGCCGTCCGGTCGGACCGCAGCGCGTGGACCCGCAGTGGGTGTCGGCCACAGCGACCCGCGCGGGCATCCCCGCACCCGCCGTACGCGCCTATGCCAACGCTCAGCTCGCGGAGCCCCGCGGCTGCGACGTCGGGTGGACGACGCTGGCCGGCATCGGCTGGGTCGAGTCGCACCACGGCACCATCGGGGGCCGCACGCTCGGCGGCGACGGCCGCTCGTCGACGCCGATCCTCGGGCCGGCGCTCGACGGCCGGAGGTTCGCGGCGATCCGGGCCACGCGGGCGTCGACCGCCTGGCACGGCGACCCCCGCTGGGACCACGCCGTCGGCCCGCTGCAGTTCATCCCGTCGACCTGGGAGACCTGGGGCGCGGACGGCGACGGCGACGGGACCGCGGACCCCAACGACCTCGACGACGCGGCGTACACGGCCGTGCGCTACCTCTGCGCCGACGGCCACGACCTCACCACGGGAGCCGGCTGGGCGGACGCGGTCTTCTCCTACAACCACGACCAGTCGTACGTCGACTCGGTCTACGCCGCGGCGAAGGCCTACGCCGACCGCACCGGCTGACGGTCGAGTCGGGAGTTCTCCCGCTCGAGTCCGGACCTTTCTCCGGACTCGACGGTCAGAATTGACGACTCAAGCGTCAGAAGTCTCTACTCAACGGGGCCGTAGACTCGGGAGGACCCCCCGTCAGTCGTTGACCGGGGGCTCTCGTGTTGCTCCCACCGTGTCCCAGGAGGACCGTCCGTGCACCTCTCCGGTCTGGCCGACGCCGTGCTCGCCGACCCCACCCTCGACGAGGCGGTGGCCGACGCGCGCGGTGGCGCCGTCCGCGCGCTCGACCTCACCGGCCCCGAGGCGATGCGGCCGTACGTCGTCGCCGGGCTGGTGCGCGCCGGCCGGTCGGTCCTGGCCGTCACCGCCACCGCCCGGGAGGCCGAGGACCTGGTGCAGGCGCTCGGCGACCTCGTCGACCCGGCGCGGATCGCCTACTACCCGAGCTGGGAGACGCTGCCCCACGAGCGGCTCAGCCCGCGCAGCGACACCGTCGGCCGCCGCCTGGCCGTGCTGCGCCGGCTGCGGCACCCCGGCGACGACGTGACCAACGGCCCGCTGAAGGTCGTCGTCGCCCCGGTGCGTTCGGTGCTCCAGCCCCAGGTCAAGGGCCTCGGCGACCTCGAGCCCGTCGAGCTCACGCCCGGCACCAGCGCGCCGCTCGACGACGTCGTGCGCCGGCTCGCCGCCGCGGCATACTCCCGGGTGGACCTGGTCGAGAAGCGCGGCGAGTTCGCGGTCCGCGGTGGCATCGTCGACGTGTTCCCGCCGACCGAGGAGCACCCGCTGCGCGTGGAGTTCTGGGGCGACGACGTCGAGGAGATCCGGTCGTTCTCGGTCGCCGACCAGCGCACCCTGGAGAAGATGGAGCGGCTCTGGGCGCCGCCGTGCCGCGAGCTGCTGCTGACCGACGAGGTCCGCGAGCGGGCGGCCGAGCTCGGGCGGCAGCACCCGCAGCTGCTCGAGCTGACGGACAAGATCGCGGCCGGCATCGCCGTCGAGGGCATGGAGTCACTCGCGCCGGTGCTCGTCGACGAGATGGAGCTGCTCGTCGACCTGATGCCCGACGACACCCACGTGCTGGTGCTCGACCCCGAGCGCGCCCGCAGCCGCGCGCACGACCTGGTCGCGACCAGTGAGGAGTTCCTCGGCGCGAGCTGGGCGGCCGCCGCGGGCGGTGGCACGGCCCCGATCGACCTGGGCGCGGCGTCGTACCGCACCATCGCCGACGTGCGCGAGCACAGCCTCGAGGCCGGCAAGCCCTGGTGGACCGTCAGCCCGTTCGGGATCGACGACACGGACCAGCCGGGCGGCCCGGTCATCGACGTCGATGCCGTCCCCAGCCGCACCCTGGCGGCCAAGCCCGCCGACGCCTACCGCGGCGAGATGGAGCGGGCGATCGCCGACATCGACCGGTGGCGGCGGGAGGGCTACCGCGTCGTCGTGCTGCACGCCGGCCACGGGCCGGCGGAGCGGATGCGCGAGGTGCTCGCCGAGCACGACGTACCGGCCCGGGTGGTCGAGGACCTCCAGGAGGCCGGCGACCTGACCGCGGACGTCGTGAGCGTGACCTGCGGCAACGCCGACCACGGGTTCGTCGACGACACGAACCGGATCGTCGTCCTCACCGGCGAGGACCTCAGCGGCCAGAAGGCATCCACCCGCGACATGCGGAAGATGCCGGCGCGGCGCAAGCGCCAGATCGACCCGCTGGAGCTGAAGGCCGGCGACTACGTCGTCCACGAGCAGCACGGCGTCGGCCGGTTCGTGGAGATGAAGCAGCGCGAGGTCGGGGGAGCGATCCGCGAGTACCTCGTCCTCGAGTACGGCGCGAGCAAGCGCGGCGGCCCGCCGGACCGGCTCTACGTCCCCGCCGACGCCCTCGACCAGGTGACCCGGTACGTCGGCGGCGAGCAGCCGTCGCTGGACCGGCTCGGCGGCGCGGACTGGACCAAGCGCAAGAACCGCGCCCGCAAGGCGGTCCGCGAGATCGCTGCCGAGCTGATCAAGCTGTACGCCGCCCGCCAGGCCACCCAGGGCTACGCGTTCGGCCCCGACACCCCGTGGCAACGCGAGCTCGAGGACGCGTTCCCGTTCCAGGAGACCCCCGACCAGCTGAGCACGGTCGACGAGGTCAAGGGCGACATGATGCGCCAGGTCCCGATGGACCGCCTCGTGTGCGGCGACGTCGGCTACGGCAAGACCGAGATCGCGGTGCGCGCGGCGTTCAAGGCGGTCCAGGACGGCAAGCAGGTCGCCGTCCTCGTGCCGACCACGCTGCTCGTCACCCAGCACCTGAGCACGTTCTCGGAGCGGATGAGCGGATTCCCGATCGTGCTCAAGGGCCTCAGCCGGTTCCAGACCGACGCCGAGGCCCGCGAGGTGATCGCGGGCCTGGCCGACGGCACCGTCGACGTCGTCGTGGGCACGCACCGCCTGCTGAACCCGGACATCCGGATGAAGGACCTCGGGCTCATCATCGTCGACGAGGAGCAACGCTTCGGTGTCGAGCACAAGGAGCAGATGAAGCGGCTGCGCACGTCGGTCGACGTGCTGTCGATGTCGGCGACGCCGATCCCGCGGACGCTCGAGATGGCGATCACCGGCATCCGCGAGATGTCCACGATCACCACGCCGCCGGAGGAGCGGCACCCGGTGCTGACCTACGTCGGCGCGTACGAGGACCGCCAGGTGATCGCCGCCGTGCGCCGCGAGCTGCTCCGCGAGGGCCAGGTCTTCTACATCCACAACCGGGTGAACTCGATCGAGAAGGCCGCCGCGAAGATCCGCGAGCTGGTCCCCGATGCGCGGGTCGCGACCGCGCACGGTCAGATGGGGGAGCACCAGCTCGAGCAGGTCATGCTGGACTTCTGGGAGAAGCGCTTCGACGTGCTCGTCTGCACCACGATCGTCGAGTCCGGCCTGGACGTCTCGAACGCGAACACGATGATCATCGAGCGCGCGGACACCCTCGGCCTCTCCCAGCTGCACCAGCTGCGCGGCCGCGTGGGCCGCTCGCGGGAGCGCGCGTACGCCTACTTCCTCTACCCGGCCGAGAAGCCGCTGACCGAGACCGCGCACGAGCGGCTCGCGACGCTGGCCCAGCACTCCGACCTCGGTGGCGGCATGGCGATCGCGATGAAGGACCTGGAGATCCGCGGCGCGGGCAACCTGCTCGGCGGCGAGCAGTCCGGCCACATCGCCGACGTCGGCTTCGACCTCTACGTCCGCCTGGTCGGCGAGGCGGTCAACGAGTTCCGCGGCGACCGCGAGCCGGAGCTCGACGAGGTCCGGATCGAGCTGCCGGTGGACGCGCACCTGCCGCACGACTACATCCCGAGCGAGCGGCTGCGGCTGGAGATGTACAAGCGGCTGGCCGAGGTCCGCTCCGACGACGACGTCGACCTCATCAACGAGGAGCTCCTGGACCGGTACGGCGAGCCGCCCCAGGAGGTCGTGTCGCTGCTGTTGGTCGCCCGGTTCCGCGCCCGCGCCCGGCAGGCCGGCATCGGGGAGGTCACGATCGCGGGCAAGAACGTGCGGTTCGCCCCGGTCGAGCTGCCGGACTCGCGCGTCGTGCGCCTCAACCGGCTCTACCCGAAGTCGATCGTGAAGGCGCCGGTGAAGACGATCCTCGTGCCGCGCCCGCAGACCGCCGTCGTCGGTGGCAAGCCCATCGCCGGCATCGCCCTGCTTGAATGGGCCCGGCAGGTGATCGACGCCGTCATCGATCCCGTGAGTGACTCCAAGGAGAACGCGTGACCCGGACTCGTCTGGTGGGCGTGGGCATCGCCCTGGCCGCCACCGTGCTGCTGACCGGCTGCGGCAGCGTGCCCGCCTTGAACCCGGGCGTGGCCGCCCAGGTCGGCGACGACACGATCTCGATGAGCACGGTCGACGACACGACCGAGGCGTACTGCGAGGCCGCGGAGACCCAGCTCCAGGAGGACCAGGCGCTCCCGCTGCACTACCTGCGCGGCCAGGTGGCCGGCAGCCTCGCGCTGCGGTCGGCGGCGGACCAGTTCGCCGCCGAGCACGGCGTCACCGCCGGCTCGTCGTACGACGACGCGGTCAAGCAGGCCGAGCAGTCCCTGGCCGACCTCGGCGAGGCGCAGCGGCAGGCGATCATCGAGGTGCAGGGCGCGGCGACGTACGTGAAGGCGATCGAGACCGCCGTCGGCGCCTCGCTCGGCGGCGGGGGTGACGCGAAGGCCGACCTCGCGGCCGGCCAGGAGGCGTTCCAGTCCTGGCTCGCCGACCAGGACGTGCGGCTGGACCCGCGGTTCGGCGTCTCGATCTCCGAGGGCATCTCGTCGCCCACCGACACCGGGCTCGCCTACCCCCTGAGCGACACCGCGACCAAGGCCGACGCCGACCAGCCGGACACCGAGTACGCCGGCGCGCTGCCGGACAGCCAGCGCTGCGGCTGATGACCGCCTCGGGCGAGTCGCTCCTCGAGTTCCTCGAGGTGATGCGCCGCCTGCGCGCGGAGTGTGCGTGGAAGGCCGGCCAGACGCATCGGTCGCTCGCCCGCTACCTGCTCGAGGAGACCCACGAGACCCTCGAGGCGATCGACACCGGGGACGCCGAGCACCTGCGTGAGGAACTCGGCGACCTGCTGCTGCAGGTCTACTTCCACGCGGTGATCGCCGAGGAGAGCGGCGAGTTCACGATCGACGACGTCGCCGCGGACATCATCGCGAAGATGGTCCGCCGCAACCCGCACGTCTTCGGCGCATCGAAGGGCGGCACCCCCGAGCAGATCAACGAGGTGTGGGAGTCGATCAAGGCGGCCGAGAAGCAGCGCACGTCGGTCACCGAGGGCATCCCGCCCGGCCTGCCGGCGCTGCTGTACGCCGACAAGGTGCTCGACCGGCTGGAGCGCGAGGGACGGGAGACGGTGGTCGAGCCGGCCGAGACCCTCGGCGACCGGCTGCTCGCCCTCGTGGCCGAGGCGCGGACGGA
>DASTXB010000003.1:0-7918 GCA_035765695.1 Nocardioides sp.
CATCGCGATCTTCTGGAGGTGGATCCGGCCGAGCCGTGCGCGATCCATCGCGTCGAGCTCCGTGGACGGATCCAGGGCGGTCGGGGTCAGCACCACGTGTCCGGCCAGCGTCAGCTCAGCGTCGAGACGCTCGAACTCCTCGCGGAATCGCATGGAGCCGCAGAGCGTGATGACGGGGTACCTCTCGGGCGCGGTGCGCGGTTCCTCGGCAGGCACCGGGCGAGGCTAGCAACCGAGGTCAGGCGGTCGCGGGGAACTTCACGCCGGTGTTGGCGTGGCAGCGGTAGCCGAACGGGTTCTTCGCCAGGTACTGCTGGTGCTGGTCCTCGGCGTAGTAGTACGGCGTCTCGCTGGCCGGGCGGATCTCGGTGGTGATGTCGCCGAGCCGGCGGCGCTTCAGCTCGTCGCCGTACACCTTCGTCAGCTCGCGGGCGACCTGCTCGTGCTCGGGGGTGGTCCAGTAGATCGCCGAGCGGTACTGCGTGCCGACGTCGTTGCCCTGGCGGTAGCCCTGGGTCGGGTCGTGGACCTCGAAGAACGTCTTGACGAGGTCGGCGTACGAGACCTGCGTCGGGTCGAACACGATCCGCACCGCCTCGGTGTGGTTCGTGCCGCCGGTGCAGACCTCCTCGTACGTCGGGTTCGGGGTCGTCCCGCCGGCGTACCCGACCGACGTCGACCAGACGCCGGGGACCTGCCAGTAGATCTCCTCGGCGCCCCAGAAGCAGCCCAGGCCGAAGAGCGCGACCTCGTAGCCCTCGGGGGCCTCGTCGGTCACGAGGGGCGTGCCCAGGACGAGGTGCTTGTCCGCGAGCGCGAACCGGCGCTCGGTGCGGCCCGGCAGGGTCTGCTGCGGGTCGACCATCTGGGCCTTGCGGCTGAGGAACACGGGGTCTCCTTCGGTCGGAGTGATGGGGCACAGTCTGTAACACCGCCGGTGGCCCGGTCGTTCCCGTTGCGGGTTTCGGCGGCTGACAGCCGAAACCCGCACGACACGCCGACCCGCACCGGCGTGTCGTGCGGGTTGTGGCGGCTGACAGCCGAAACCCGCGGCCCCGCTAGCCTCGGGCACATGAGCGAGCAGCAGCACCGCCACAAGTCCGGCTTCGAGACGCGTGCGATCCACGCGGGGTACGAGCCGGACGCGGCGACCGGGGCGGTCATCCCGCCGATCTACGCGACCAGCACCTACAAGCAGGACGGCGTCGGCGGCCTGCGCGGTGGCTACGAGTACAGCCGCTCGGCCAACCCGACCCGCACCGCCCTCGAGGGCAACATCGCGGCGCTGGAGGAGGGGGAGCGCGGGTTCGCGTTCGCCTCCGGCCTGGCCGCGGAGGACACCCTGGTCCGCAGCACCTGCCGCCCCGGCGACCACGTGGTGATCCCGGACGACGCGTACGGCGGCACGTTCCGCCTGTTCGACAAGGTCGAGAAGGTCTGGGGCCTGGACCACAGCCCGGCGCCGGTCTCCGACGTCGAGGCGGTGGCCGCCGCCATCCGCCCCGGGCAGACGAAGCTCGTGTGGGTCGAGACCCCCACCAACCCGCTGCTCACCATCGGCGACATCGCGGCGCTGGCCCGGGTGGCCCACGACGCGGGCGCGCTGCTGGTCGTCGACAACACCTTCGCCTCGCCGTACCTCCAGCAGCCGCTCACCCTGGGGGCGGACGTGGTCGTGCACTCCACGACCAAGTACTGCGGCGGCCATTCCGACGTCGTCGGCGGCGCCCTCGTGGTCAAGGACCTCGACCTGGCCGAGAAGGTCGCGTTCCACCAGAACGCCATGGGTGCCGTGGCGGGGCCGTTCGACTCCTGGCTCACCCTGCGCGGGCTGAAGACCCTCGCCGTCCGCATGGACCGGCACTGCGACAACGCCGAGCGCGTCGTCGAGTTCCTCACCAGCCACCCGAAGGTCGGCGACGTGATCTACCCCGGCCTCGACACCCACCCCGGCCACGAGGTCGCGCAGCGGCAGATGAAGCGCTTCGGCGGGATGGTGTCCTTCCGTGTCACCGGCGGTGAGCAGCACGCCCTCCAGGTCTGCGAGCGCACCGAGGTCTTCACGCTCGGGGAGTCGCTCGGCGGCGTCGAGTCCCTCATCGAGCACCCCGGCCGGATGACGCACGCCAGCGTCGCCGGCACCGACCTCGAGGTGCCCGCCGACCTGGTGCGCATCAGCGTCGGCATCGAGACCGCCGACGACCTGGTCGCCGACCTCGAGCGCGCCCTTGACTGACCCCTCGACCGAGCCCCTGCCCGAGCCCCCCGCGGCGGTGTGCGTGGACTTCGGGTCCACGTTCACCAAGGCCAGCCTCGTCGACCTCGCGGAGGGGCGCATCGTCGCGGCGGCGTCACATCCGACCACCCTCCCCACGCCGGGAGGGGCCGCCGACGTCCTGGACGGGTACGACGCCTGCCTGGCCGCCCTCGTCGCCCAGGACGCCCGGGCCGCCACCGCCGAGGTGCTGGCCTGCTCCAGCGCCGGCGGCGGGCTCCGGATCGCCGTGGTCGGCAACGAGGAGCTGGTCACCGCGGAGGCCGGTCGCCGGGTGGCGCTGTCCAGCGGCGGCAAGGTCGTGAGTGTCGTCGCGATGGCCGGCGGCGGCGCAGGCAGCGGGTTGGGCGACCTCGACGACCCCGACGTCGTCCTCCTGACCGGCGGCACCGACGGCGGCAACAGCGAGGTGCTGCTCGCGGCCGCGCGGGAGCTCGCGCAGGTCTGGGACGGGCCGGTCGTCGTGGCCGGGAACGTCGAGGCGCGGGACGAGGTCAGCGCGATCCTGGCCGGCCACCCGCACGTGCTGGCCGACAACGTCGTCCCGCGGATCGGCGTGCTCGCGCCCGGGTCGGCCCGCGCCGCGATCCGCGAGATGTTCCTGGCCCACGTGATCGGCGGCAAGCACCTCAGCACCCGCACCGACTTCACCTCGATGGTCCGCGGCGCCACCCCGGACATCGTCCTCACCGGCGTCGAGCTCCTGGCCCGCGCTGCCGGCGACGTGGCGGTCGTCGACGTCGGCGGCGCCACCACCGACGTGCACTCGGTGGTCGACCTCGACCCCGACTCGGTCGGTCGCGAGGTGGTCGCCACCACCCGGGTCACCCGCACGGTCGAGGGCGACCTCGGCATGCGCTGGTCCGCCCTGACCACCGTCGCGGACCTGCCCGAGCTCGCCGCGGCCGCGCAGGCGCGGCACGACGACCCCGGCTTCCTCCCGGACACCGACGAGGAGCGCGACGTCGACGAGGCTATCGCCCGCGCGGCCGTCGGCACCGCCCTGCGCCGGCACGCCGGCCGGGCCAAGGTGGTCGTCGGCCCGGACGGCCGGGTGATCGAGCGCACCGGCAAGGACCTGCGCGAGGTGGACCTGCTGGTCGGATCCGGCGGGGTGCTGCGCAACGGCCGGCCGGGGGTCGCGGAGCGGGTGCTGGCCGGCAGCACCGGGGAGGTCGAGGGCGGCTGGCAGCTGCCGCGCAGCCCGCGCGTCGTGGTCGACACCGACTACGTCCTGGCGGCCGCCGGGCTCCTGGCCGACACCCACCCCGAGGCGGCGTACCGGCTCGTCCTGACGCTCGCCGTGGGCGGCTAGGGCCGTGCCCTAGCCTGTCGCCGTGAGCAACGACGCCGACGACCCCGCCGCGGGCACCCCCGGGAACCGGCGCCGGCTCCCGATCATCCACCTGCGGCAGCGGTCCGGCTCGGACGACTCCGGCGAGGGCATCGCCGCGCGGCTCGCGCAGCAGTGGGCGACCCGCCGCGACGAGCGCGGTCCCGCTCCGGTGCCGATCGTCGTGGACCGCTCGAGCCCGGCGCAGCGGCACGTCCCGTGGGGTGTCGACCTCGCCGCGTCGTGGGCGTGGCGCTTCCTCGTCATCGCCGCGGCGGCGTACGTCATCCTGTGGCTGGTCGCGTTCTTCGCCGTCGTGGCGATCCCGGTGGCCATCGCGCTGCTGGTCTCCGCACTGGTGATCCCGCTGGTGGACGGCCTGCACCGGGTGGGGCTGCCGCGTGGCCTGTCCGCCCTGCTCGTGGTGATCATGGTCCTCGCGGTCATCGGGGCGTTGCTCACCTTCGCCGGCCAGCAGGTGGCCAACGGCGCCCAGGACCTGGCGGACCAGGCGTCCGCCGGCCTCGAGGAGATCAAGGACTGGCTCAAGGACGGGCCGTTGAACGCGAGCGACTCGCAGATCAACGACTACATCCAGCGCGCCCAGGACGGCCTGAAGAACACCGGGTCCCACCTCGACCTCGGCAACGTCACCGAGGTGGGGACCGCGCTCGGGCACGTGTTCGCCGGGTTCTTCATCGTGCTGTTCTCGACCTACTTCTTCCTCGCCGACGGCGAGCGGATCTGGGCGTGGGCGGTCCGCCTCGCGCCGCGCGGCGCGCGGCCGCACGTGGACAGCTCGGGCCGGGTCGCGTGGATCTCGCTCACGCAGTTCGTCCGGGCGACCGTCATCGTCGCGGCCGTCGACGCGATGGGCATCATGATCGGCGCGGCGGTCCTCGGGGTGCCGTTCGTGCTCGCGATCGGCGTGCTGGTCTTCCTCGGCGCGTTCGTGCCGATGGTGGGTGCGACCGTCGCCGGCACCGTGGCGATCCTGGTGGCGCTGGTCGCCCAGGGGCCGTTCACGGCCCTGCTGATGCTGGCCGTGGTGATCGGCGTCCAGCAGCTCGAGGGCCACGTCCTCCAGCCGTTCCTCATGGGCCGCTGGGTCTCGCTGCACCCGCTCGGCGTGATCGTCGCGATCGGCTGCGGCGTGATCGTGGCCGGTATCGCGGGCGCCCTGGTCGCCGTCCCCCTGGCCGCGGCGCTCAACGCCGTGGTGCAGCACCTCGCCGCGAACACCGATCCCGACGGCGACCCGGTGGACGAGCTGGTGGAGGACTATGAGGAGAAAGGGGCGACGGTCGACGCCCCCGAGGAGGGCGACGATGACTGAGGTCCCGACGGTCACGCTGGACGACATCCGCGCCGCGCGCGAGCTGCTGCGCGGCGTGGCGATCGAGACCCCGATGGAGGAGTCGCGCTGGTTGTCCCAGATGGCCGGCGGCCCGGTGCAGCTCAAGTGCGAGAACCTGCAGCGCACCGGTTCGTTCAAGGCGCGCGGCGCCTACGTGCGGATCTCCCGGCTCTCCCCGGAGGAGCGGGCGCACGGCGTCGTCGCGGCGTCCGCCGGCAACCACGCGCAGGGCGTCGCGCTGGCCGCCCAGATGCTCGGCATCAAGGCCACGATCTTCATGCCCGAGGGAGCGCCGATCCCCAAGGAGAAGGCCACCCGGGGGTACGGCGCCGAGGTGATCTTCCACGGCCGCTACCTCGAGGACGCCCTCGCCGAGGCCCGGGCGTTCGCGGAGCGCACCGGCGCGGTGCTGATCCACCCGTTCGACCACGCCGACATCGTCGCCGGCCAGGGCACCTGCGGGCTCGAGATCCTCGAGCAGGCTCCCGACGTGCGGACCGTCCTGGTCGCGCTCGGCGGCGGCGGCCTGCTCGGTGGCGTCGCGATCGCCGTCAAGGCGTTGCGCCCGGACGTGCGGGTCGTCGGCGTGCAGGCGGCCGAGGCCGCGGCGTACCCCGCCTCGATCGCGGCCGGCCACCCCGTCGCGCTGAAGACCATGAACACGATGGCTGACGGCATCGCCGTCGGCCTGCCGGGCGACATCACGTTCGCCGCCGTGCGCGACCACGTCGACGACATCGTCACGGTCTCCGAGGAGTCGCTCTCGCGGGCGGTGCTGGCCGTGCTCGAGCGCGCCAAGATGGTCGTCGAGCCGGCCGGTGCAGCGGCTGTCGCCGCGCTCCTGGAACACCCGGACGCGTTCGAGACGCCGGCGGTCGCCGTGCTCTCCGGGGGCAACATCGACCCGCTGCTGCTCGGCAAGGTGATCCAGCACGGCATGGCCGCGGCCGGGCGCTACCTCAACCTGCGCGTGTGCATCCCGGACGTGCCCGGCGGCCTCGCGCAGCTGCTCGGCGACATCTCCGCCGTGGGCGCCAACGTCCTCGAGGTCGTCCACGAGCGGATCTCCCCGTCGCTCAACCTGCACGAGGTCGAGGTGCACCTCCAGCTGGAGACGCGCGGCGAGCCGCACGCCCAGCAGGTCCTCGCCCGCCTGCGCGAGCGCGGGTACCGGGTCTTCGAGTAGCAGCTGTCGACGCCTTCGCTTGCTCGGTCCCGGCACACGGGTCGCGACGTCGCACGGCTCCGTCGCGTCGCCCGCTCGACCACCGTCAGCGGACCGCTGACGCGTCTCCGCTCAGCCGGTGTACGGCACCGCGTCCAGGATGACGACCTGGAGCTCCTTGCCGTTCGGCGCCTCGTAGGTGACCGTGTCGCCCTTGCTGCGGCCGTTGATCGCGGAGCCCAGCGGCGACTCGGGGGAGTACACCGTCAGGCCGTCCGGCTCGATCTCGCGGGCGCCGAGCAGGAACGTCTCGGCCTCGTCGTCGTCGTCGCCGACGAACTTGTAGGTGACCTTCATGCCCGGCTCGACGACGCCGTCGTCCGGCGGGGTCTCGCCGACCTCGGCGCGCCGGAGCATGTCCTCGAGCTGGCGGACCCGACCCTCGAGCTTGCCCTGCTCCTCGCGGGCGGCGTGGTAGCCGCCGTTCTCCTTGAGGTCGCCCTCGTCGCGGGCAGCGCTGATCCGGGCGATGACCTCCTGGCGGGCGGGGCCCTTGAGGTGCTCCAGCTCCGCCGTCAGCTTGTCGTAGGCGTCCTGGGTGAGCCAGATCGTGCCCTGCTCGGTCGACTGCGTCATCGGGTACTCCTGCATTGCTTCGAGGTACGGCGGATCGGCTCCGTCGTCGTCGGTCGGTGCCCCGCCCGGCGCCTGTCGAAACGGCCGTGCGTCAACGCGCCGGGCCGGTCCGGGACGGCCCTGCGGGGACAGTCAGACCAACCACTCTAACAACCCGGCCCAGCGGGCGCAGGTCGATCAGCGGGGGCGGTTCTGCCCGGGGGCGGTGCAGCCGACCAGCTCGACCGAGGTCGCCCGCCGCTCGGTGCGCACGGTCTGCTCGGTGCGCCCGCTCTCCTCGGGGGTGAACGCGAGCTCGCCCACGACCGTGTGGTCGCCGGCGTACGCCCGCAGCGTGCAGCTCGCCTCGACGTCCGCGTCGGCCAGCTTCACCTGCACGCTCGCGGTCGCGGTGTGCTCGTCCTGCACGTGGAACCCGACCAGGTTCGAGGTCACCTCGGGCGTGGACTGCGACCAGATCGTCCACCCCAGCCAGCCCAGGAACGACGCCACCACGACGACCACCACCGCGAGCAGCGCCCAGCGGCGGCCGGCGGACGGCGCGCCGTACCGATCGGTCAGGTCGGTGGGCGCGCTCACGCCCGAATCGTCCCACCTAGGATGTGCGCGTGACGCAGCACCCCTCCCGCGCCGGCCTCCGCCTGATGCACGTGCACGCCCACCCCGACGACGAGTCCAGCAAGGGTGCCGCGAGCACGGCCATGTACGTCGCGCAGGGTGTGGACGTCCACGTCGCGACCTGCACCGGCGGCGAGCGCGGCTCCATCCTCAACCCGAAGATGGACCGCCCGGACGTGCTCGAGAACATCACCGAGATCCGGCGCCAGGAGATGGAGCGGGCGCGCGACATCCTCGGCATCCGCCAGGACTGGCTCGGCTGGGTCGACTCCGGCTGGCCCGAGGGCGACCCCAAGCCGCCGCTGCCCGAGGGCTGCTTCGCGCTGGTGCCGCGGGAGGAGGCGGCCGCGCCGCTGGTGAGGCTGATCCGCTCGTTCCGGCCGCACGTGATCACGACCTACGACGAGTTCGGCGGCTACCCGCACCCGGACCACCTCCGCACCCCCGAGGTGACGGTCGCGGCCTTTGACGCCGCGGCCGACCCGGACCGGTTCCCGGACGCCGGCGAACCGTGGCAGCCGTCCAAGCTCTACT
>DASTXB010000004.1:0-42465 GCA_035765695.1 Nocardioides sp.
GACGTGCGCAGGGTCAGGCTGATCCATGTCGGCCTGCTCGTCCTCGGGGTGGGCCTCCTCGCGCTGGCGCTGCTGCTCCGGAGTGGCTGAGGCAACGTTGACCCCACCTCAACCGTGACAGTTATGCTGTCACAATGAAGCTCTCGACCCCGCTGTTGTACTCCGGCAACCCGCGCGAGGCGGCCGACCAGGTCGCCGGCCTCGAGAAGGCGGGGCTCGACACCGTCTGGGTGGCCGAGGCGTACGGCTTCGACTCCCCCACGCTGATGGGCTACCTCGCCGCGAAGACCGAGACCATCGAGATCGGCGCCGGCATCCTCAACGTCTTCTCGCGCACGCCGAGCGCCCTGCTGCAGACCGCGGCCGGGCTCGACAACGTCTCCGGCGGCCGGGCCGTGATCGGCCTGGGCGCCTCCGGTCCCCAGGTCATCGAGGGCTTCCACGGACTGCCGTACGAGAAGCCGCTGGGCCGCACCCGCGAGGTCATCTCGATCATTCGCCAGGGCCTGCGCCGCGAGCGGCTGGTCCACGACGGCAAGATCTTCACGCTGCCGCTGCCGGCCGACCAGGGCCTGGGCCTCGGCAAGCCGCTGAAGATCCTCACCAAGGTCGAGCGCAGCAGCGTGCCGATCTGGGTCGCCGCGCTCGGCGATGCCAACGTCGCGATGACCGCCGAGCTCGCGGACGGCTGGCTGCCGTTCCTGTTCCTGCCCGAGAAGGCGCACACCGTCTGGGGCGAGGCGCTGGCCAAGGGCACCGCCAAGCGCTCCGCCGACCTGGCCCCGCTGGAGATCTCGGCCGGCGGCATGGTCGCGATCGGCGAGGGCGAGGACACCAAGAAGCTGCTCGACTTCATGCGCCCGATGTACGCGCTGTACGTCGGCGGCATGGGCGCCCGGGGCAAGAACTTCTACAACGAGCTCGCCTGCCACTACGGCTACGAGAAGGAGGCCAAGCAGATCCAGGACCTCTACCTCGACGGCAACAAGCGCGACGCCGAGGCGCTCGTGCCCACCGAGTGGCTCGAGGCGGGCAACCTGGTCGGCCCGGCGTCGTACGTCAAGGAGCGGATCGCCGCCTTCCAGGAGGCCGGCGTCACCAACCTGCAGATCAGCCCGGTCAGCGACGACCCGGCCGGCACCGTGGCCCAGATCAAGGAGTGGGTGTCCTGATGAGCGAGCGTCCGTCGATCTACGAGCAGGAGCACGAGGACTTCCGCTCCTCGGTGCGCGCCTTCATGGAGAAGGAGGTCGTCCCCCACCACGCCCAGTGGGAGCAGGACGGCCAGGTCAGCCGCGACGTCTGGCTGAAGGCCGGCGAGGCGGGGCTGCTCTGCTTCGACGTCGACGAGGAGTACGGCGGCGCCGGGGTCAAGGACTTCCGCTACAACACGGTCGTCGCCGAGGAGATGGCCCGGGCCGGCGCGAGCGGCCCCGGGTTCCCGGTGCACAGCGACATCATCGTCCCCTACATCTCCCAGCTCGGGACGCCGGAGCAGAAGCAGCGCTGGTTGCCCGGCCTGGTCTCGGGCGAGCTCATCTCGGCGATCGCGATGACCGAGCCCGGCGCCGGCAGTGACCTGCAGGGCGTCCGGACGTCGGCCGTCGACAAGGGTGATCACTACGTGCTGAACGGGTCCAAGACCTTCATCAGCAACGGCATCCTGTCCGACCTGGTGATCGTGGTCTGCAAGACCGACCCCGACGCGGGCCACCGGGGCATCTCGCTCCTGGTCGTCGAGCGCGGGATGAAGGGCTTCGAGCGCGGCCGCAACCTGGACAAGGTCGGCATGAAGGCGCAGGACACCGCCGAGCTGTTCTTCGACAACGTCGAGGTGCCCAAGGAGAACCTCCTCGGCGAGGAGGGCTCCGGCTTCATCTCGCTGATGATGAACCTGCCCCAGGAGCGCATCTCCATCGCCGCGATGGCCGTCGCCGCCATCGAGCAGGTCCTCGACATGTCGCTGACGTACGCCAAGGAGCGGCAGGCGTTCGGCAAGCCGATCGGGTCCTTCCAGCACAACCGGTTCCTGCTGGCCGAGATGGCCACGCACGCCCACGTCGCACGGGTGTTCGTCAACGACTGCATCCTCAAGCTCAACGCCGGCGAGGTCGACACCACGCTCGCGTCGATGGCGAAGTGGTGGACCACCGAGCTGCAGAAGCAGGTCGTGGACGCCGGCGTCCAGCTGCACGGCGGGTACGGCTACATGATGGAGTACCCGATCGCGAAGGCCTTCGTGGACAGCCGGATCCAGACGATCTACGGCGGCACGACCGAGATCCAGAAGGAGATCATCGGACGCTCCCTCGGGGTGTAGCCGAGGCCCTACGCTGTGACGCATGACACAGGTGGCCCCCGACATCGCCAGTGAGCGGACCCGGATCCAGCAGCAGCTCGAGGGGCGCACCCTCGTCGACGCCCTCGCCGACACCGTGCGTGAGCACGGCACGCAGCCGGCGTACTCCGACCGACACCACGTGCCCGAGGGCGGGTCCTGGCGCACGATCACGTGGGAGGAGACCCGCGAGCGCGCGCTGGACGCCGCCGCCGGGCTGATCGAGCTGGGCGTGGCCACCGGGGACACGGTCGCGATCATGGCGACCAACCGCACCGAGCACTTCCTCGCCGACATGGCCGCGGTGCACGCTGCGGCCACCCCGATGTCGATCTACAACACGCTCTCGCCGGAGCAGGTCGCGTACGTCGCCGGGCACGCCCGCCCGACGGTCGTCTTCCTCGAGAACGACGACCACCGGGCCCGCTGGGCCAAGGCGCTCGACGAGGTCGACAGCATCCGCAAGGTCGTGATGCTGGACGAGGACTGGGACGCGCTGGTGGCCGCCGGGGCGGCCTACCGCGCTGCGCACCCCGGTGCGGTCGAGGACCGCGCCGCGGAGCTCACCCCGGCCTCCCCCGCGACGATCCTCTACACCTCAGGCACGACCGGCCACCCGAAGGGCGTTGTCCTCACCCACCACAACGTCCTCTACGAGGCCATCTCCACCCAGGAGAAGGCCGGCCTCACGGACCCGCAGCGGGCGGTGAGCTACCTGCCGCTCGCCCACATCGCCGAGCGGGTGCTGGGCCTCTACGGCCCGCAGATCCAGGGCAGCCACGTGCACGCGATCGGCGACCCGGCCGAGCTGCTCGGCACCCTCGGCGAGGTGCGCCCCACGGCGTTCTTCGGCGTCCCGCGGGTCTGGGAGAAGATCAAGACCGGCATCTCCGCCAAGCTCGCCGCCGACCCCGACCCGGCCAACCGCGAGATGGTCGAGAAGGCGATGGCGGCCGGCTTGGCGTGGGTCCAGGCGCAGGAGGTCGGCGGCGCGATGACGCCGGAGGTCGAGGAGGCGTACCGGCAGGCCGACGAGCAGATCCTCGGCTTCCTCAAGCTGCTCCTGGGGCTCGACCAGGTCACCTGGGCGGGCTCCGCGGCGGCGCCGATGCCGCTCGACGTCGCGAAGTTCATGGCCGGCCTCGGGCTGAAGGTGTTCGACGTGTACGGCATGACCGAGACATGCGGGGCGGTGACCGCCAACGGTCCGTCCGGCTTCAAGCTCGGCACCGTCGGCCGCGCGAACCCGGGCATGGAGGTGACCCTCGGCGAGGACAACGAGATCCTGGTGCGCGGACCGGTGAACACCCCCGGCTACCACCTCCAGGACGACGCGACCCGCGCACTGATCGACGAGGACGGCTGGCTGCACACCGGGGACATCGGCACCCTCGACGAGGACGGCTTCTTTGCGGTCGTGGACCGCAAGAAGGAGCTGATCATCACCTCGGCCGGCAAGAACATCGCACCGTCGAACATCGAGAACTACCTCAAGGAGTCGCCGCTCATCGGCCACGCGATGGCGATCGGCGACAGCCGGCCGTACGTCGTCGCCGTGCTCACCCTCGACGGCGAGATCGCGCCGCTGATGGCCCAGCAGATGGGGATCGAGTTCACCGACCTGGCCGACCTCGCCCAGAAGCCGGAGATCCTGGCGGTCGCGCAGGCGGCGGTCGACGCCGCCAACGAGCGGCTGTCGCGCCCCGAGCAGATCAAGTCGTTCGAGCTGCTGCCGGTCGAGTGGACCGCCGAGTCCGAGGAGCTCACCCCGACGCTGAAGCTCAAGCGCCGGGTCGTGCACCAGAAGTACGCCGACGTGGTGGACCGCCTCTACGGCTGAGCGGCGGCGTACTCGTCGCGCAGCCTGCCCTTGACCATCTTGCCGGTGGGCGTGCGCGGCAGCTCGTCGCGGAAGTGGAACTCGCGCGGGACCTTGAAGTGCGCGATGTGCTCGCGCGCGTACGCCGTCAACTCCTGCGCGAGCTCCTCGCCGGGCGTCGTGCCGGGCGCGGGCTGGACGAACGCGACCACGCGCTCGCCCATCTCGTCGTCCGGCACGCCGACCACCGCGATGTCGGTGACCGCCGGGTGGAGGCTGAAGAGGTCCTCGACCTCCTGCGGGTAGATGTTCACACCGCCGCTGATGATCATGAACGCCTTGCGGTCGGTCAGGTAGAGGAAGCCCTCCTCGTCGACGTACCCGAGGTCCCCGACCGTCGTCCAGCTCTCGTGCTCCGGATGCTGCGTGCTGCGGGTCCGCTCCTCGTCGTTGTGGTAGCTGAACGTCCGCTGCTCCCGCTCGAAGTAGACGGTCCCGATCTCGCCGGTCGCGAGCTCCCGACCGTCCTCGTCGCAGATGTGCAGCACGCCCATGAGCGCCGTCCCCACCGAGCCGGGGTGCGCCAGCCAGGCCTCGCTGTCGATGAACGTCGCGCCGTTCGCCTCGGTCGACGCGTAGTACTCGTGCACGATCGGCCCGAGCCAGTCGATCATCCGGCGCTTGACGTCCACCGGGCACGGCGCCGCCGCGTGCACGACCGCCCGCAGGGAGGACACGTCGTACGACGTCCGGACGTCGTCGGGCAGCTTGAGCATCCGCACGAACATCGTCGGCACCATCTGCGTGTGCGTGACCCCGTGCTCCTGGATCGCCCGCAGCGCCCCCTCCGCGTCGAACTTCTCCATCATGACCAGCGTCCCGCCGAGCGCGTGGATGACGCCGCCGAACCGCAGCGGCGCGGCGTGGTAGACCGGGGCCGGCGACAGGTAGACGGTCTCCTCGTCGAAGCCGTACAGGGCTCCGAAGACGCTCACGTACACGTAGCCGGGCTCGTCGACCGCGATCTGCGGCAGCGGTGGCTTGATCCCCTTCGGCCGGCCCGTGGTGCCGGACGAGTAGAGCAGGTCCTCGCCGTGCGGCTGGTCGGGCAACGGCTCCACGCCGGCACCGGCGAGCGCGTCCTCGTAGTCGCCCTCGAAGGTCAACCGCATCGGCACGTCGACGTCGAGCGCGGCCGCCAGCTCCGCCTTCGCGGGCGACACGACCAGCGCTCTCGCCCCGCAGTCGCGGACGATGTAGGACACCTCCTCCGCCGAGAGGTTGTGGTTCACCGCCGTGACGTAGAGGCCCGACCGCAGGGCGGCCCAGTAGACCTCGTAGGCCTCCGGCCGGTTGTCCGACAGCAGGGCCACCACGTCGCCGACCCCGAGGCCGG
Organism: Nocardioides sp.; assembly: GCA_035765695.1. GTDB lineage: Bacteria > Actinomycetota > Actinomycetes > Propionibacteriales > Nocardioidaceae > Nocardioides. The sequence continues at coordinate 5,554 of DASTXB010000004.1, forward strand.
CGTCCCGGAGCACGTGCGCCAGGCGCAGGCTCCGCTCGTCGAGCTCGCCGTACGTCAGGGTCCGCCCCGACCCCGCCATCACCAGCGCCGGCTTGTCGGGGTGCCGCGCCGCCCAGGTCCCGGGATACATGCCGGGAAACTAGTCGCTCGCCGTTGGTCCGAGGTAGGTCCCCCCGGCGAAAATGACCTGTCCGGGTCATGTCACGGATCCGGGGTGCGCGGTGTCGTAGGGGGGACCCGATGACTTCGTCGCGCCCGGGCGGTCGGACTAGGGGAAAACCCCGATGCCGACCGTCCCCGCCCCCTGAAAGAGTTTCCCCATGCACCGTCAGATCGCCGGCCGCCTCACCGGCCGTGTCACCAAGTGGATCGTCCTCCTCTTCTGGATCGTGGCGCTGGGCGTCTTCGGATCGCTGTCCTCGAAGCTGGTCGACGTCCAGAACAACGAGGCGTCCTCGTGGCTGCCGGGCAGCGCCGAGTCCACCGAGGTGTCGAACGAGCTGGCCTCGACCGTCGACCCCAACGACATCCCGACGCTCGTCATCTACGACAAGCCCTCCGGGCTGACCGACGCCGACAAGGCGACGATCGACCAGCAGGCACAGCAGCTCGGTGAGATCGACGGTGTCGCCGAGGGCACGGTGCTCACGCCGTCCCAGGCCGCGCAGGCCGGCTTCGGCGGCTACTCGGAGGACGGCCAGGTCGCCGTCACCGCGCTGACGTTCAACTTCGGCTCCGACGGCTGGAACGCGATCCCGGACGCCGCCGACCAGATCCGCGAGATCGCGCAGATCGACGGCGTCACGGTGCACCTCGGCGGGTACGGCGGCCAGGCCGCCGACGCGGCCGAGGTCTTCTCCGGGGTCGACACGACCCTCATCCTCGGCGCGCTGCTGGTCGTCATCGTGATCCTGCTGTTCACCTACCGCAGCCCGCTGCTGTGGATCCTGCCGATCTTCAGCGTCGTCGTCGCCTACAGCGTGTCGGGCGGCGTGGTCTACCTGCTCGCCAAGTACGCCGACCTGACCGTGAACGGCCAGAGCCAGGCGATCCTCGGCATCCTGGTGATCGGGGCCGGCACCGACTACGCACTGCTGCTCGTCGCGCGCTACCGCGAGGAGCTGAGGCGGCACGACGACCGGCACGAGGCGATGGCGTTCGCGCTGCACCGGGCCGCTCCCGCGATCCTCGCCAGCGCGTCCACCGTCGCGGTCGGCATGCTGTGCCTCCTCCTCGCCGAGCTCAACTCGACCGCGGGCCTCGGACCCGTCAACGCCATCGGCATCGCGGTGACCTTCCTGGTGATGGTGACCCTGCTCCCGGCGCTGCTGGTGATCTTCGGGCGCTGGATCTTCTGGCCCAAGCGGCCGGCGTTCGGGTCGGCCGAGCCCAACACGACCGGCCTCTGGGCCAAGGTCGGCGCCTGGATCGCCCCGAAGCCGCGCAAGGTCTGGGTCGTCACGACCTGCGTGCTGCTCGTCGCGTGCCTCGGCATCCTCAAGATCGACGCCGGCGGCATGTCGACCGAGGACGGCTACACCAAGGAGTTCGACGCGATCAAGGGCCAGAAGGTGCTCGCCGCCCACGGCCTGGTCGACAACTCCAACACCGTCCAGGTCGTCAGCAACACCGACCAGGTCGACGCGGTCGTGCAGTCACTCGAGGGCGTGACCGGGCTGGGCCCGGCGACCGAGCCGAAGCCGATCTCCGACACCCGCTCCTACTTCGAGGCGCCGATCCAGGCGGACGTCTCCTCGACCGCGGCGTACGACACGGTCCAGGCCAGCCGCGACGCGGCCCACGGCGTGGCGGGCGCGGACGCGATGGTCGGCGGCGGGTCGGCGTTCTACCTCGACACCAAGGTCGCCTCGAACCGCGACAACAAGGTGATCATCCCGACGGTCCTGCTCGTCGTGCTGCTGATCCTGATCTTCCTGCTGCGGGCCCTGGCAGCTCCGCTGATCCTGATGGCGACCGTGGTGCTGTCGTTCGGGGCCGCCATGGGCCTCTCGGCGCTGGTCTTCGACTACTTCATGCCGCTGATCACCGACCACTGGCCCGACGGCGTGCAGGTCGATCCGGGGTTCCCGCTGTTCGCGTTCGTGTTCCTGGTCGCCCTGGGCATCGACTACAACATCTTCCTGATGACCCGGGTCCGCGAGGAGACCGCGCAGCACGGCACCCGCAAGGGCTCGCTGATCGCCCTGAGCTCCACCGGCGGCGTGATCACCTCGGCCGGCATCGTGCTGGCGGCGACCTTCCTGGTGCTCGGCTCCATCCCGTTCGTCTTCCTCGCCGAGCTCGGCGTGGCGGTCGCGCTGGGCGTGCTGCTGGACACCCTGATCGTCCGGTCGGTGCTGGTCACCGCGATCAACCTCGACCTCGGCGGCAAGATCTGGTGGCCCAGCGCGCTGGACCGCAAGCCCCCGGTCCAGCCGTCGGAGCCCACCGAGGAGGAGGAGCCGGTCCCGGCTAGCCTCTAGGGCATGTCTTCCGGGTTGAGCGACCAGCCCACCTCCCAGCAGGTACGCCGAGCGCTGGCTCGGGCCGAGCGGGGCGCCGCCCTCGACGTCGTTGAGGCGGCTGCCCTGCTCGCCGCGTCCGGCGACGAGCTCGACCGGCTGTGCGCGGCCGCCGCCCGGGTGCGCGACGCGGGCCTGGTCGCGGCGGGCCGGCCGGGCGTGGTGACGTACTCGCCGAAGGTGTTCATCCCGGTGACCCGGCTGTGCCGGGACCGGTGCCACTACTGCACGTTCGTCGAGACTCCCGCCCAGGCGGCACGCGCGGGCCGGACGCCGTACCTGTCGCCGGACGAGATCCTCGCGATCGCCGCGCAGGGCGCGGAGCTGGGCTGCCTGGAGGCGCTGTTCACCCTCGGCGACCGGCCCGAGGACCGGTGGCCGGAGGCGCAGGCCTGGCTGGACGAGCAGGGCTACGACTCGACGCTGGCCTACGTCCGGGCGATGGCGGTGCGGGTGCTGGAGGAGACCGGCCTGCTGCCGCACCTCAACCCCGGCGTCATGTCGTGGGAGGAGATGAACCGCCTCAAGCCGGTCTCGCCGTCGATGGGGATGATGCTCGAGACCACGTCGCGGCGGCTGTTCGAGACCCGGGGGGAGGCGCACTTCGGCTCCCCGGACAAGGACCCCGACGTCCGGCTGCGGGTGCTGGAGGACGCCGGGCGCCTCTCGATCCCGTTCACCACCGGCCTGCTGGTCGGCATCGGCGAGACCCTGACCGAGCGCGCGGAGACGGTCTTCGCGCTACGCGCCACGATGAAGGCGTACGGCGCGGTGCAGGAGGTGATCGTCCAGAACTTCCGGGCCAAGCCCGACACCGCGATGCGGCACGCCGACGACCTGGCCCTGGACGAGTACCGCGCTGCGATCGCGGTCACCCGCATCGTCCTCGGCCCCAAGGCGCGCGTGCAGGCGCCGCCCAACCTGGTCGATCTGGCCGAGTGCCGGGCGCTGCTCGAGGCCGGCGTCGACGACTGGGGCGGCGTCTCGCCGCTCACCCCCGACCACGTGAACCCCGAGCGGCCCTGGCCCTCGCTCGAGCGGCTGCGCGACATCACCACGCAGTGCGGCTTCGAGCTCGCGCCGCGGCTGACCGTGCACCCGGAGTACGTCCGCGCCGGCGAGCCGTGGCTCGACCCGCGGGTCTCCGCGCACGTCGCCGCGCTCGCCACCGACGAGGGCCTCGCGAGGCCCGGCGTACGTCCCACCGGCCTGCCGTGGCAGGAGCCCGACGGCGGGTTCGCGAGCGTCGGCCGGACCGACCTCTTCGCCGCGGTCGACGCCGAGGGCCGCACCGACGACCGGCGCTCGGACTACGCGGACGTGTACGGCGACTGGGACGCGGTCCAGGAGGCCGCCGCTCGGATAGTCCCTGACGATCGAGCGCGTGGGAGCGTTCCCATCTCGCTCGATCGTCAGGGACTACCCGCCCTGCGCGCTGCCGAGCGGGATCCGGGCAACCTCTCCGACGAGCACGCGCTGACGCTGATCACCGCGGAGGGACCGCTGCTGGAGCAGGTGTGCCGGCTGGCCGACGACCTGCGCCGCGAGGCCGTCGGCGACGACGTCACCTACGTCGTCAACCGCAACATCAACTTCACCAACGTCTGCTACGTCGGCTGCCGGTTCTGCGCGTTCGCCCAGCGCCGCACCGACGCCGACGCCTACTCGCTGTCCCTCGACGAGGTCGCCGACCGCGCCGCGGAGGCCTGGGACCTGGGCGCCACCGAGGTCTGCATGCAGGGCGGCATCGACCCCGAGCTGCCCGCCACGGCGTACTTCGACCTGGTCACCGCGGTGAAGCAGCGGGTGCCGGAGATGCACGTGCACGCGTTCTCCCCGATGGAGGTCGTCAACGGCGTCGCCCGCACCGGCCTGTCGATCGAGGACTTCCTGATCAAGGCCCGCGAGGCCGGCCTCGGCTCGCTGCCCGGCACCGCCGCGGAGATCCTCGACGACGAGGTCCGCTGGGTGCTCACCAAGGGCAAGCTCCCCACCAGGACGTGGATCGAGGTCGTCAGCACCGCCCACCGCGTCGGCATCCCGACCACCTCCACGATGATGTACGGCCACGTCGACAACCCCCGCCACTGGGTCGGCCACCTCCGCGTGCTCTCGCGCATCCAGGACGAGACGGGTGGCTTCACCGAGTTCGTGCCGCTGCCGTTCGTGCACACCAGCGCCCCGATCTACCTCGCCGGCGTCGCTCGCCCGGGACCGAGCCTGCGCGACAACCTCGCCGTCCACGCCATGGCCCGGATCCTGCTCCACGGCCGGATCCGCAACATCCAGACCTCCTGGGTCAAGCTCGGCGTCGACGGCACCCGCGCGATGCTCCGTGCCGGCGCGAACGACGTCGGCGGCACCCTGATGGAGGAGACCATCTCCCGGATGGCCGGCTCCGAGCACGGCTCCGCCAAGACCGTCGCGGAGCTCGTCGAGATCGGCGCCGGCATCGGCCGCCCGGTCGTGGAGCGCACCACCACCTACGGTCGTCGTTAGCGCAGGCCGGCGTCCTCGCAGTCCGCGCGGAGCCGCTTCGTGCAGATCTCGTCGACCGTCCAGTAGCCGTCGGCGACCACCGTCCGCTCCAGGTTGTCGACCGTCACCGGCACCGGGTCGAGCAGGTACGTCGGGACGCCGTCCAGCACCGAGGTCGGATCGCCGGGGTCGCCCCCGGTCAGGGCGGCGACCGCGACCCGGGCCGCGGTGTCGGCCGCGGGCTGCACCGGCCGGTACACCGTCATCAGCTGCCGGCCGCTCACCAGCCGCCGCACGCCGGCGAGCGTGGCGCCGGCGCCGGTGACCGGCAGGCGCGCGCCGCCCAGGGCCTGGACGGCGGTGCCGGCGAGCGCGTCGTCGGCGGCGTACAGGCCGCCGAGCGTGCTGGGCGGGTAGAAGGTGAGGATCGTGGACAGCCAGGTCCGGGTGTCCTTCGGCCGGCCCGGGAGCGCGTCGTACTCGCCCACGACCGTCGCCCGGCTCGCGTCGAGGACCCGGTGCGCGGCGCCCTTGACCTGCACCGCACCGGGGTCGGTCGGCGAGCCGTTCAGCATGACCAGGTTGCCGGCGCCGGCCTGCTCCAGCAGCGCGTGCGCCTGCTGCTCGCCGATCTGCTCGCGGTCGTAGGCGACGTAGTAGTCCAGGTCCTCGAGCAGGGTGTCGTAGCCGACGACCTTCACCCCCAGCTCCTGGGCCGCGCTCAGCTGGTTGACGACCGTGAGTGGTTCGACCGCGTCGATCACGACCACCCGCGCACCCGCGTCCGTCGCCTGGGCGAGCTGGTCGGACTGGGTGGGCGCGTCGCCCCCGGCGTCGTAGAAGTCGACGCGGCACGCCGGGCACCGCTCGGCGACCGCCTCGGTGAAGCTCCGTTTGTCGAACGCCTCGCTGCGCATCGCCGGCGGGCCCGGCATGAGCAGCGCGATCGTGCCGCCCGGAGCCGCGGGGGTCGCCGGGGCCGACGTCGACGCCGGCGCCGGCGCGGGGGTGGCCGGCTCGCTCCCGCTGCACGCGGCCAGACCGAGCACGAGGGCACCGGCGAGCGCCAGACGGGAGAGCACGATCGAAGGCTAGGGCACGCTAGGCCAGGACCGAGCGGACCTGCCGCTCGATCTCCAGGTCCTCCCGCGCCTCGACCACCACGACGCCGTCGCCGACCACGCCGTCGCCGTCGACCTCGACGTTGCGCGGCTCGTCGATGCGGACGCCGAGGTGCGCCAGCCCGGCCGCGACGGCGGCCCGCAGCTCGGGCGCGTGCTCGCCGATGCCGCCGGTGAACGCCAGCACGTCGAGGCCCCCGGCCGCTGCGGCCATCGCCCCGGCCTCGCGGACCAGCCGGTGCACGTAGACGTCGAACGCCAGGTCCGCCGCGGGATCGCCGGCCTCGCGCGCCCGGCGTACCTCCCGGTAGTCGCCGGAGGTCCCCGACAGCCCCTTGAGCCCGGACTGGCGGTCGAGCACCTCGTACAGCTCGTCGGCGGAGACGCCCTCGCTGCGCATCAGGTACAGCATCAGTCCGGGGTCGACCGAGCCGCTGCGAGTCTGCATGACCAGGCCCTCCAGCGGGGTGAAGCCCATGGTGGTGTCCATCGAGCGGCCGCCGCGGACCGCGCACAGCGACGCGCCGCCGCCGAGGTGGCAGGTGACCGTCCGCACGTCCTCGACCGGCCGGCCGACGAGCTCGGCGGCGCGGCGCGCGGCCCACGCGTGGGAGAGCCCGTGGAAGCCGTAGCGGCGCAGCCGCCACCGCTCGTTCCACTCCCGGGGCAGGGCGTACGTCGCCGCCGCCGCCGGGATCGTGGCGTGGAACGTCGTGTCGAAGCAGGCCACGACCGGCACGTCCGGGTGCTGGGCGACCAGGTCGCCGGCCGCGCGCAGCGCCGGCGGGTTGTGCAGCGGCGCCAGGTCGGAGACCTGCTCCAGCGCGGCCAGCACCGCGTCGTCGACCCGGACCGGAGCCGTGTGGTCCGGCCCGCCGTGCACGAAGCGCACGCCGATCGCGTCGTACGGTCCCCCGTCGTCGTCGCGGGACACGCCGTCCTCGACCACGGAGGTCTTGAGGTTGCTCGACCCGGGGTTGACGACCAACGTCCGCATCAGGCTTCCGGCGCGGTGCGCTCGGCGTCCTCGGTGCGTACGGCGGGCCCCGACTCGGCGTGCCACTGCCAGTCCCGCACCTCGGGCATGTCCTCCCCGTGGGTGCGGATGTACTGGCGGTGCCGGATCAGCGCGTTCTTGAACTGCTCCCGCGCCGCGCCCGAGGTGGCCGCCAGCCGCGGCACCCGGTCGATCACGTCCATCGCCAGGTTGAAGCGGTCGACGTTGTTGAGCACGGTCATGTCGAAGGGCGTGGTCGTCGTGCCCTCCTCCTTGTAGCCGCGCACGTGGATGTTGTGGTGGTTGGTGCGCCGGTACGTGAGCCGGTGGATGAGCCACGGGTAGCCGTGGTAGGCGAAGATCACCGGCCGATCGGTGGTGAACAGCGCGTCGAAGTCGGCGTCGCTGAGGCCGTGCGGGTGCTCGCTGGCCGGCTGCAGCCGCATCAGGTCCACGACGTTGACCACCCGGATCCTCAAGGATGGCTGGTGCTCGCGCAGCAGCCCGACCGCGGCGAGCGTCTCCATGGTGGGGACGTCGCCCGCGCACGCCATCACCACGTCCGGTCCGTCGTCGCCGTCGTTGGACGCCCAGTCCCAGATGCCCACGCCCTTGGTGCAGTGCACGATCGCGTCGTCCATCGAGAGGTACTGCAGCGCCGGCTGCTTGCCGGCCACGATGACGTTCACGTAGTGCTTGCTGCGCAGGCAGTGGTCGGTCACCGAGAGCAGCGTGTTGGCGTCCGGCGGCAGGTAGACGCGGACGACGTCGGCCTTCTTGTTCACCACGTGGTCGATGAACCCGGGGTCCTGGTGCGAGAAGCCGTTGTGGTCCTGGCGCCACACGTGCGAGGTGAGGAGGTAGTTCAGCGACGCGACCGGGCGCCGCCACTCGATGCGACGGGTGCTCTCCAGCCACTTGGCGTGCTGGTTGAACATCGAGTCGACGAGGTGGATGAACGCCTCGTAGCAGGAGAAGAACCCGTGTCGGCCGGTGAGCAGGTAGCCCTCCAGCCAGCCCTGGCACGTGTGCTCGGACAGGATCTCCATGATCCGGCCGTCCGGGGCGAGGTGGTCGTCGTAGTCGAGGATCTCCGCGTTCCAGGTCCGGTCGGTGACCTCCATGACGTCCTGGAGCCGGTTGGAGGAGTTCTCGTCGGGCGAGAACAGCCGGAAGCTCTCCATGTTCTGCGCCATCACGTCGCGCAGGAAGCCGCCCATCACCCGCGTCGCCTCGACCGCGCCCGTGCCCGGTGCGTCGACCTCGACGGCGTAGTCGCGGAAGTCGGGCATCCGCAGCGGCTTGAGCAGCAGGCCGCCGTTGGCGTGGGGCGAGGCGCTCATCCGCAGGTCCCCGTCCGGGTGCAGCGCGGCGATGTCGGAGGCCGGCGCGCCGGACTCGTCGAACAGCGACTCCGGGTCGTAGCTGCGCATCCACTCCTCCAGGACCCGGCGGTGCCCGTCGTCGGAGCGGGCGTTGGCGAACGGCACCTGGTGGGAGCGCCAGAAGCCCTCCACCCGCTGGCCGTCGACCTCTTTCGGGCCGGTCCAGCCCTTCGGGGAGCGCAGCACGATCATCGGCCACGGCCGTCGCGGTACGGCGCCGCTCGACGACCGCGCCTCGGCCTGGATGTCGGCGATCTCGTCCAGGCAGCGGTCCAGGGTGCCGGCGAAGTCCGCGTGCATCTGGGCCGGGTCCGAGCCGGCGACGACGTACGGCGCATGGCCGTAGCCGCGCATGAGCGCGACCAGCTCGTCCTCGGAGATCCGCGCCAGCACCGTCGGGTTGGCGATCTTGTAGCCGTTCAGGTGCAGGATCGGCAGCACCGCGCCGTCGCGGCGCGGGTCGACGAACTTGGTGGAGTGCCAACTGGTCGCCAGCGGCCCGGTCTCCGCCTCGCCGTCGCCGACGACCGCGGCGACCACGAGGTCGGGGTTGTCGAAGGCCGCGCCGTACGCGTGGGAGAGCGCGTAGCCGAGCTCACCGCCCTCGTGGATCGACCCCGGCGTCTCCGGCGCCGCGTGGCTCGGGATGCCGCCGGGGAACGAGAACTGGGTGAACAGCCGGTGCAGCCCGGTCTCGTCCAGCCCGATCTCGGGGTAGACCTCGGAGTAGGTGCCCTCCAGGTACGACGACGCGACCACGCCCGGACCGCCGTGGCCGGGTCCGGTGATGAAGATCATCCGCTGACGTCGCGCCATGATCGCGCGGTTCAGGTGGGCGTAGACGAAGTTCAGGCCCGGCGTCGTGCCCCAGTGCCCCAGCAGCCGTGGCTTCACGTGCTCGGGCTGCAGCGGCTCGCGAAGCAGCGGGTTGTCCATCAGGTAGATCTGGCCCACCGAGAGGTAGTTGGCGGCCCGCCACCAGCGGTCCAGGGTCTCGAACTCCGCGTCCATGGCCCCACGCTTGCCGACCGCCCCGACCGGTGGCAAGGGCCGGACGACCCCTGGCCGGATCTCGCCGGTTCTCGCTCGAATCGGGTGGGTACTGCGGGGCTGAGCCGCGCAGTAGCGTGGACGGCACCCGAGAAGGAGGACGGATGACCACCAGCCACGGTGACGGCGACCAGGAGATCTACGGCGACTACAGCGTCGACGACGAGGACCAGCCCTCGAACCTCGAGGACCTCCCCGACGGCGACGTCGAGGACGAGCTGGATCGCGGCTACTCGCCGCCCGAGAAGTACTCCGCCGGGCAGGGCTACGGCAACACGCCCTGGGAGGAGGAGCACCGCGAGACGATCGACCAGCGGATCGGCCAGGAGGAGCCGGACACCGACCCCTACGCCGAGCAGGGCGAGGAGTTCGTCGACGACGGCGAGGTCGGCGACCGCCGCGCCGGACGACTGGTCGACCCGGACGAGGGGCTCGGGGAGGACACCGAGGCCGACCTGGTCGGCGAGGACGTCGGCATCGACGGAGCCGGTGCGTCGGCCGAGGAGGCCGCGGTCCACATCGTCGAGGACTTCCCCGACGAGTGAAGGTCCACCCCAGTGGGTAACACGTCCTCGAACCGAGAGGGAGGTACCAACACATGGCATTCCTGCTGTGGATCCTTGCCGTGATCCTGGTGATCGCCGGCATCGTCCAGTTGTTCAAGGGCGCGTGGCTGTGGGGGATCGTGCTGATCATCGTCGGCTTCGCCGTCGGCCCCGGCGGCTACAGCATCTTCAAATAGCCTCCGAGCAACGAGCTCGACCCAGCTGACGCGCGACGACCGCCAGGTCGGCGACGAGACCCTCGTACGCCGCCCGGCGGTCGTCGGCGCGTAGCACGGCCGACGGGTGCGTCGTGGCCAGCACGCGGTCCGGCGCGTGATCCGTGGACCAGGTCCACCGGAGAGCTCTCCGGCACCGGGCAGCGGGACCGGCCCCTGCGTGAGTGGCCGCGTCCCGCCGCCGTACGTCCGGTACCCCCGGGGGGTGCGCGCCGATCTCCTCCTAACGGGTGATTCCTCACGGGCGGCGACCTTCCTAGAACGCGTTCTAGCTGCTCGCTAGGGTGAGCGCGTGCGTTTCTCCATCAGCACGGCGTTCCAGCCGGTCGACCACCTGCCCGCGCTCGCGCGGGCCGCGGACGAGCTCGGGTACCACTCGATGGCGGTGCCCGACCACGTGGTCGACCTCCAGGAGCTGGAGACGCCGTACCCCTACACCGCCGACGGCGGGCGGCGCTGGGGCCCCGACGCCGCGTGGCCGGACCCCTGGGTGCTGATCGGCGCCCTGGCAGCGGTGACCGCCCGGCTGCGCTTCTTCACCTCGGTCTACGTCCCGGCACTGCGCAGCCCGTTCCAGGTCGCGAAGAGCGTCGGCACGGCCGCGGTGCTCTCCGGCAACCGGGTCAGCCTCGGCGTGGGCATCGGCTGGTGCCGGGAGGAGTTCGAGCTCCTCGACCAGGACTTCGGCACCCGGGGCAGGCGCACCGACGAGGCGCTGGCGCTGATGGCGGAGCTGTGGAAGCCGGGCTGGACGGAGTTCGAGGGCGAGTTCTACTCCGCGCCGCGCCTGGCGATGGAGCCGACGCCGACCGCGCCGATCCCCGTCCTCGTCGGCGGCCTCTCCGAGGTGGCGTTCCGGCGGGCTGCTCGCCACGACGGCTGGGTGGGCGACATGTACACCGTGGACGAGGCCGTCGCCCACGCCCAGCGGCTGGCCGGGGTACGCCGCGAGGTCGGTGCGACGGGCGAGTTCTCGATCGTCACGGCGCTGACCGACGCCTTCCTGCCCGAGCACTTCGAGCGCGCCCGGGCCGGTGGGGTCACCGACTGCTGGACCATGCCGTGGGCGTACCACCACGGCCTGGACTGCACGCTCGACCAGAAGCTGGACGGGCTCGAGCGGTTCGCGAAGGCCGTGATCGTGCCGCTCGGCGCGAACTAGCGCGCCCTGGGACCGCCCTGCGGGTCAGGAGTGGCGCCCCTCCGCGATGAACGCGAGACGCTGCAGGGTCTCCTTGTTGCGCCACGCCAGCTGCGCGTCACGCAGCGGCTTGGGCAGCATGCCGCCGGGGCCCGCGACGACGTCCTCCTCGATGGTCACCTCGGTCTCCGTGCCGACCGGCGAGAGCCTCAGCAGCACCTCGGCCATGCCGGTCGGCCAGGCGTGGGCGTGCAGCTTGAGCATCGAGCCCGGCACGACCTCGATGACCTCGGTCTTGTCGTCGATCAGCAACGGCCAGGTGCCGACGGAGTGGTGCAGCCGGGCGCCGACCTCGGGCCAGTGGCCGTCGACCTCGCGCATCCGCGAGGCGCCGACCACCCAGAGCGGGTAGAGCCAACCGTCGGCGAGCACGTCCCAGACCTGCTCCGGCGTCGCGTGGATCCTGCGGGTGTTGGTCGCCATGTGGGACGCAGTACCCACTCCGGAAATGGAGGAACCGCTGGCGTCTCGGGTCGCCAGCGGTTCGTTGAAAACACTACCACCCGAACGGGTGAGGTCGACAGGCTCCCGGTAAAGACCGTGAGACGTCGGTCACGTCCGGCCGCGGGCTGCGCGGCGGCTCACTCCCACTCGATGGTGCCGGGCGGCTTCGAGGTGATGTCGACGGTGACCCGGTTGACCTCGCGCACCTCGTTGGTGATGCGGGTCGAGATCCGCTCGAGGACGTCGTACGGCAGCCGCGCCCAGTCGGCGGTCATCGCGTCCTCCGACGTGACCGGTCGCAGCACGACCGGGTGCCCGTAGGTGCGGTGGTCGCCCTGCACGCCGACGCTGCGGACGTCGGCGAGCAGCACCACCGGGAACTGCCAGATGTCGCGGTCCAGGCCGGCGTGGGTGAGCTCCTCGCGCGCGATGGCGTCGGCCTCACGGAGGATGTCGAGGCGCTCGCGGGTGACCTCGCCGATGATCCGGATGCCCAGCCCGGGGCCGGGGAACGGGTGCCGCCAGACGATCTCGGCGGGCAGGCCGAGCTGCTCACCGACGAGCCGCACCTCGTCCTTGAAGAGCGTGCGCAGCGGCTCGACCAGCTCGAACTCGAGGTCGTCCGGCAGGCCGCCGACGTTGTGGTGCGACTTGATGTTCGAGGTGCCCGCTCCCCCGCCCGACTCGACCACGTCGGGGTAGAGCGTGCCCTGCACGAGGAAGGCGACCTTGTCGCCGTCCGCGCCGGCGACGGAGTCGCCCAGGATGTCGGCCTCCGCGGCCTCGAAGACCCGGATGAACTCGCGCCCGATGATCTTGCGCTTCTCCTCGGGGTCCGAGACCCCCGCGAGGGCGTCGAGGAACTGCTTCTCCGCGTCGACGACCTTAAGGTCGACGCCGGTCGCGGCGACGAAGTCGCGCTCGACCTGCTCGGTCTCGCCCTTGCGCATCAGCCCGTGGTCGACGTACACGCAGGTCAGCCGGTCGCCGATCGCGCGCTGCACGATCGCCGCGGCGACCGCGGAGTCGACGCCGCCGGAGAGCCCGCAGATCGCCTTGCCGCGGTGCCCGATCTGGGCGCGGATCGCCTCGATCTGCTCCTCGACGATGTTCACCATCGTCCAGGTCTGCCGGCAGCCGGCGATCTGGACGAGGAAGTGCTCGAGCACCTTCTGCCCGTGCTCGGTGTGCAGCACCTCGGGGTGCCACTGCACGCCGGCCAGGCCACGGTCGACGTCCTCGAACGCCGCGACCGGGGTCTTCTCGGTCGAGGCGAGGACGTCGAAGCCGGGCGGGGCGGCCGTGACCGAGTCGCCGTGCGACATCCACACGGTGTGCTGCTCGGGGATGTCGGCCAGGAGCGTGCCGGACCCGCTGACCGTGACGCCCGTGCGGCCGTACTCGCGCGACCCGGTGTGGGAGACCTCGCCACCGAGCCCGCGGGCCATCAGCTGGAACCCGTAGCACATGCCGAACACGGGCGTGCCGGACGTGAAGATCGCCGTGTCGACGGCCGGCGCGCCCTCGGCGTACACCGAGGACGGCCCGCCGGACAGGATGATCGCCTTCGGCTGCCGGGCCAGCATCTCGGCCACGGGCATCGTGTGCGGCACGATCTCGGAGTAGACCCGCGCCTCGCGCACGCGGCGGGCGATCAGCTGGGCGTACTGCGCCCCGAAGTCGACCACCAGGACCAGATCGTGCTCCGCCGGCTGCGTCATGGCGGAAGCCTAGCGAGCGGGCGACTCGTCCTCGGTACCGACTGGTGTCTCGATACGGCGGTCGGTCCGCGTCGCTCCGCTCCCCTCCGCGAGCCGGGCCCACTCGACCCGTTTCGTCGCGGCAGTCGCGGACGAGGTCCGCGACTGCCTGCGATACGCATCAGGGCCCGGCCGGGGAGGGAGGGATGGCCGGGCCCTGATCGTCCACGCATCTGCTGGACAGAGCCTGGACATGGGACCCGGCGGTGGGAGGGAGCGTATGACCGGGTCCGCTCGTCTCAACGACGCGTCCAGACGGCGGTTACGGCCTCCGGCACCCGGTTCCGATCTTTTTTTCGACGATTTCCGACGGCACCCGGAACGGGCTCAGCTGACGCCGACGATCGGCAGCCGCAGCGCCCCCGGAGCGTCGTCCGGGACGACCGGGGCGACCGGGCGCACCGGCGCGATCCGGCGGTACGGCGCCCCGAGGTCGGGCCGCGGATCGGGCTCGCCCTTGTTCGGCCAGAACGACATCGCCCGCTCCGCCTGGGCGGTGATCGTGAGCGACGGGTTCACGCCGAGGTTCGCGGTGATCGCCGACCCGTCGGCGACGTGCAGGCCGGGATGCCCGAAGACCCGCTGGTACGGGTCGATGACGCCGCTCTCGGACGACTCGCCGATGGGGCACCCGCCCAGGAAGTGGGCGGTCAGCGGCTTGTTGAACGCGTCGCCGGCAGCACCGCCCGGGAAGCCGCCCATGATGTCGGCCATCGTGCGGATCGCCTGGTTGCCCGCCGGGATCCAGGTCGGGTTGGGGACACCGTGCCCCTGCTTCGAGGTCAGGTAGCGCCGCCGGGTGCCCGGGATCCGCTTGGTGTACGTCGTGATCGAGTTGTCGAGGCTCTGCATCACCAGCGCGATCACCGTGCGCTCCGACCAGTGCTTCATGTCGTAGAGGTTGCGGACGTCGCGGCGCTGCCGCCACATCTCGCGCAACCAGGTCCGCCAGCGCGGCTCGTCGCCGTCGCCGTCGGTCAGCACCGACTGCAGCAACGACATCAGGTTGCTGCCCGGGCCGTAGCGGACCGGCTCGATGTGGGTGTTCTCGTCCGGGTGGAAGCTGGACGTGATCGCGATGCCCTGGCTGTAGTCGACGGTGGTGTCCGGCGCGATCACGCCACCGATCGACTCGGAGTTCGTGCGCGCGAGGTGCCCGAGCCGCTGCGACAGGTTCGGCAGGTGCCCCTCGTCGCGCATCCGGTGCAGCAGCCGCTGGGTGCCGAGCGCGGAGGCCGAGAACACGACCTGCTCGGCGGTCAGCACCCGCCGGGCCATCCGGCGGTTGATCTTCGCCTTGGTGTAGCGGACGTGCACGTCGTACCCGCCGCCGTCGCGTGGCCGCACGCGCGTGACCGTGGTCAGCGGCAGGACGCGGGCGCCGTTGCGCTCGGCGAGGTAGAGGTAGTTCTTGACCAACGTGTTCTTGGCGTTGTGGCGGCAGCCGGTCATGCAGGAGCCGCAGGCGGTGCAGGTACGCCGGGCGGGGCCGGCGCCGCCGAAGAAGGGGTCGTCGACCTCCTGGCCCATGCCGGCACCCGGGCCGCCGAAGAACACCCCGACCGGCGTCGGGTGGAAGGTGTCCCCCACGCCCATCTCGGTGGCGACCTTCTCCATCACGTCGTCGGACGGGGTGCGGGGCGGGTTCTCGACGACGCCGAGCATCCGCTTGGCCTGGTCGTAGTACGGCGCGAGCTCGGAGCGCCAGTCGGTGATGTGGCTCCACTGCCGGTCGTTGTAGAACGCCGGCAGCGGCTCGTAGAGCGTGTTCGCGTAGACCAGCGACCCGCCGCCGACGCCCGCGCCGGAGACGATCAGGCAGTCCCGGAGCGCGTCGATGCGCTGGATGCCGTAGCAGCCGACCTCGGGGCGGAAGAGGTACTTGCTCACCTCGAACGAGGTCTCGGGGAGGTCGTCGTCCTCGAACCGCGCGCCCGCCTCGAGCACGCCGACCCGGTAGCCCTTCTCGGTCAGCCGCAGCGCGGTCACCGAGCCGCCGAACCCGGAGCCGACGACGAGGACGTCGTAGTCGAACCGGCTCATGCGCGGCCGAGCTTCTTCATCAGGCGCAGATTGGCGTTCATGACCTTCGCGTACGTCTCGTCGGACATGCCGAACTGCGGACCGAACCGGATCAGCCGCTGGGTGGCGACCGCCTGGGTCTCGGTGAACCGCAGCACGCCCTCGGCGCCCTGGCGCCGGCCCATGCCGGACTGGCGCATGCCGCCCATCGGGGCGTCCAGGCTGGCGAAGGTGGCCGCGAACGCCTCGTTGATGTTGACGGTGCCGCACTTGACGAGCTGAGCGATCGCGCGGGCGCGGGCGCCGTCCTGGCTGTAGATCGAGGCGTTGAGGCCGTACTGGCCCTCGTTGGCGCGCGCGATCGCGTCGGCCTCGTCCTGGAACCGGTAGAGCGAGACGACCGGGCCGAAGGTCTCCTTGCCGAAGCAGGCCATGTCGGGCGTGACGCCCTCGAGGATCGTCGGCTCGAAGAAGTACGGCCCGAGGTCGGGACGGGCGTTGCCACCGGTCAGCACCCGGGCGCCCTTGGCGACGGCGTCCTCGACGTGCGCGGTCACGGCGTCGAGCTGCTGCTGGGAGATCAGCGGGCCCATGTCGTTGCCCCACTCGAGCGTCGCGCCGAGCGTGAGCGCCTGGGTGCGGGCGACGAACCGCTCCACGAACCGGTCGTAGACCTGGTCGGCCACGAAGATCCGCTCCATCGAGACGCAGAGCTGCCCGGCGTTCGAGAACGACGCGCGCACGGCGCCCTCGGCGGCCTTCTCCAGGTCGGCGTCACGCAGGACGAGGAGGGGGTTCTTGCCACCGAGCTCGAGCGAGCAGCCGATGAGCCGGTCCGCGCACGCCTTGGCGACGATCTTGCCGGTCGCGGTCGAGCCGGTGAAGCAGACGTAGTCGGCGTGCTCCATCAGGGCGCCACCGATCTCCGCACCCGGGCCCGCGACGGTCTGCCACAGGTCGCGCGGCAGACCCGCCTGCTCGAGCAGCTCGGCACCGAGCAGCGCGGAGAGCATCGTCTGGTGGTCGGGCTTGATGACCACGGCGTTGCCGGCCAGCAGCGCGGCGATGCCGTCGATGAGCGCCAGGTTGAAGGGGTAGTTCCAGGGCGAGATGATCCCGACCACGCCCTTGGGGACGCGGTTGACCTCGACCCGGGTGAGGCCCGGCACGACGCCGAGCTTGCGCTGGGTACCGAGGTGCTTCTCCGCCGTCCGCGCGTAGTAGCGAGCCGTCAGCGCGACGTGCAGCGGCTCGTCGAAGGCGTGCTTGCGCGCCTTGCCGGACTCCAGCTGGATCAGGTCGATGATCTCGTCCTGGCGGTCGAGCACCAGGTCGTGGAGGCGCAGCAGCAGGGCGGCTCGGCGCGCCAGCGGCGTGCGCGACCAGGCGTCCTGCGCCCGGCGGGCCCGGGCGTAGGCGCCGGCGACGTCGTCGGGCGTGCTCTGCGGGATGTGCGCCAGCGGGGCGTCGTCCAGCGGCGACCGCACCTCGGCGGTCCGTCCGCTGGTGGCGACGAGGCGGTCGGTGAGGGCGGCGACGTAGTCGGGCTCGAGGGCGTACGCGGCGCGGGGGTCGTGCTCCGGGTCGTGCGGTCCCTCGACGACCGGGCCACCCGACGGGGTGGGGTTCTGGGCGCTCATGTACCGAGGGTATGTGACCCGCGTCTCGCAGACTACCTCCGGGTAGGTTTCTGTGGCGTTTTACACATGGGGCGCCGATGTCAAGGGCGGCGACAGCGCGCCGACGTGCCGGGATCGGGCACCGTCAGCCGGCCAACCCGATGGCGCCCAGGTCGGGGTAGCCGCCGGACGCAGGCGTGGTGATGTAGTTCGCCACCCGCGATCCGTGCACGAGGGTGAACCGGATGACGCTGACCGGGATGTACGCGAGGTCGGCGCCGAGCTGGAGGTCCGCCCGTTGCAGGGCCGCGGTCTGGCTGCCGAGGTGGCCGGCGTCGCGGGCCTCGTCGACCAGCGCATTGAACTCGTCGCTGTCGTAGGACCCGTAGTCCTGGCCGACGCCGTCGGACGTCAGGTTCACCCGGCTGTCGAACAGCGGGGGCGTCACGGTCATGGCGGACGGCCAGTCAGCGCCCCACACGAGCAGGAGGACGTCCGCGTCCGTGTCCGGTCGCTGGATGGCCTCGGTCGCCTGGTCCCCCTCACCGTCCAGGGTCACGTCGAACCCCGCGCGGTCCCATGTGTCCTTCAGCGCCGCCGCGCACTTGTCCGCCGTCTCGCCCGCGGTGTAGGTGAGGGTGACGGCGACCGGGAGCGACATCCCGGCATCCACGAGCATCTGCCGGGCGGCTTCGGGGTCGCCGGAGTCCGGCCCGGCGAACGCCGGGTTGGGGCGATAGCCGACCACCGCGGGGTTCACGATCGACTCGGCGACCTCGCCGGTCCGGTCGCCACCGGCCGCGAGGACGTACGCCTCGGCGTCGGTCGCCAGCGCGAGCGCCCGACGCGCGACCGGGTCCGCCAGGGTCGGGCTGCGCATGTTGGGCGCGAGGTAGACGACGTACGGCGAGTCGACGACGGCGGCTCGGTCCTCGGCGGCATCGTCGATCTGGCTGAAGGACGACGGCGGCGCGCTGTCCCCGGTCACGGCGTAGCGGTCGATGCCGTGGTCGGCGACCAGGCGGTCGTACTGGAGCTCGGGGGTCACACCGACCTCGAAGGTGATCCGGTCGGGCAGCGCCCGCCGGAGGCGCGTCGAGTCCGTGCCGGGTGTGTAGCTCTCGTTGCGGACCAGCGTGCCGCCCTCGTCCTTGCTCCAGGGCTCCTCCAACCGGTAGGGGCCGTTGGAGAAGATCTGGTACTTCGACCTCGCACCCGCATCCTTGTCCCGCCGGTACGGATCCATCGTGTGCAGCGCAGCGACCGCCAACGGGAAGTCCGGCCACGGTCTGGCGAACCGGTAGGTGATGGTGCGGCGGTCGCACGTGATCGCGCGGTCGAACAGCCGCTGACCCCGGTGCGTGTACGGGCCCGTGTAGGCCGGCAGCCCGGTGTCCGGATCGGTCGGGATGTCGAGGTAGCTCAGGAGGTAGTTCGGGCCGCCCGTGATGACGTCGGTGGCGAACACGCGCGAGGCGCCGTACCTGAAGTCTTCGCACGTGATCGGGCGATCGTCCTGCCAGGTCACCCCGGCCTTGATGGTGAACGACCACCTCCTGCCGCCGTCGTACGACGTGCCGGTGTCGGTCGCCAGGTCGGGGACCGGGGTGTTGCCGACCACCGGGTCCTCGCTGATCGGGAACGCGACCAAGGATCGGTACACCGTCCGGCCCAGGTTCGTGATGTCGCGTCCGCGGTAGACCCGTTGGGGATCCAGGTTCGCGATCGGCTGCGACACGAGGTAGACGAGGGTGCCACCGCGTCCGTCGACGGGATCGTCGCCGCCAGGGCCGCTCGTGCAGGCGGGCAGGCAGCAGAGCAGTGCGGCTGCCGCGATCGACCTCAGCAGGCCCGACGGCACCGGACTACGACCTGACCGGCGCGAGGGCCATCCGGTGGATTGCCTCCAGCAGCGGCAGATGGCAGCGGGCATCACGCTCGGCTCGGCGCAGCAGCCGCACGGCCGTCGTGGCCTGCCCGCCGGCCAGCGCCACCGGCACAGCGCGCCAACGGCAGTACGACGAGGCATGGGGGTGATCGATCCGGCCCCACGCCGTCGCCGCCGCCACCCATCGGTGGAGCGACGGCGTCCCTGCCAGCCGTCCGCGCTCGGCGTGCCACGTCGCACGCAGGGCCGCACGGTCGCCGCGCCATGACGCCGGGGCGAAGGGATCGGCCGGGGCCCCGGCCACGAGCCGGTCGAGCTCGTCGACCAGTCCCGCCCGTCGTCGGCCCGCCGTGTCCGGATCCTCGACGAGGTCGGCGGCCGCACGCGCGGCCAGCACCAGGAGCCCGGCGACGTCGGCACCGCTGTCCTCGACCGCGACGACGTCGCGGAGCACCGCGGTCAGCCGGTCGTAGGCCCGCTGCGGGCGACCGCACCACAGGTCGGCGGTCGGGGCGTCCTGGGCGCAGCTGACGCGGTTCGCGAGGTCGATGACGAACATCTCGGCCACGGCGTCGAGCAGCCGGCTGGCCTGCTCGCCACGTCCGCGCAACAGGTCGAGCCTGCCGCGTTCGCTGTAGGTCGGCCACTGGTGGAGCACGGGCGGGCCCTCGGTGACCGGGTCGATGAGCTCCACCGCCTCGGGCACGCGGCCGGCGTGCCGCAACGCCTCGGACATGTTCGCGAGCAGGACCGAGGTCCGGAAGTCGTCGATCCCCCAGGCGGCCGCGACCTCGAGACCCGGCCGCCCCGCTGCGATGACCTCGTCGGCGCTGCGACAGGCGGTCAGCAGGACGTGCGTGTGCATGAGCGCCAGGAAGACGTCGCCACCGGGGTCGGGCCTGCCGGTCTCGACCCGAGCTGCCGCCCGGACGTTCTCGAGCACCTGCTCCGGCTCGCTGCCCCGCGTGTCGTCCGTGCCCCGGCTGGCGAGAGCGGCCCGGTGGACGACGGGGTCGCGGCCGGCACTGAGCCGGGCGGCGAGGTCGCGGGCGGCCCCGGCCTCGGGGTGCCGGTCGAGGCCGTCGAGCAGGTAGGCACGGTCGAGCAGGGCACGCGCGCGCTCGGCCGGGTGACGCTCGACCTCGAGGATCTCCAGGGCGCGGTCGACGAGCTCGAGCCCGGCGGCGGGGTCGCCGAGGGTTCCCCGGATCGCCCCGGCACGCTCGTAGAGCGCGGCCGCGGTCGGGTCGCCGGGATCCTCGAGGGACCCCAACGCCTCGTCGGCGAGGGTGGCCGCCGCCGGCCAGTCGATGTGCGCGAGGGCGTCGATGGCCGCCAGGCGCGCGTCCGACCGGCGCACCGCCGGCTCCCCGGCGTGCTCGGATCCCTCGGGCCAGAGCTCGAGTGCCCGTCGCCACTGGTCGGCCTCGTGCCGGGCGGCGAACCGGGAGCCGGCCTCCTGCGCGGCGCGGATCCGCCAGACGAGCTCCTCCTGGCGGTCGCCGGCACATCTCCAGTGCTCGGCGACCTCCGCGGCCGAGCGCTCCGGCGCCAGGGCGAGTGCCCGGGCGAGCCGCCGGTGCACGGCGGTCGCCTCCCCGGCGACCACCCGGCGCCGTACTGCCTCGGCGAGCAGCGGGTGCCGCAGCCGTACGTCGTGCTCGCCCGCGGTCACGACCAGGTGGCGGCCCTCCAGGAGGTGCAGCGCGGTCGTCAACCTCCTCGAGGACAGCGCGGTCGCCGCGCGCAGCTGCTCGTCGGACAGGGGACGGTCGGCGATGCCGAGCGCCCGGCAGACCACCCACTCGTCGTCGTCGACGTCGGCCAGGCGTTCGTCGAGCAGGTCGGCCAGCGGCCAGGGCAGCTCGTCCCGGCCGGTCGGCTGCAGCGCGACGTGCTCGGCCAGGTGCTCGGTGAACAGCGGCAGGCCAGCCGACCGGCGGTGGATCCGGTCGAGCTGGGCCGGCGTGGCGGACACGCCCAGCAGCTCGACCTGGACGGCGCTCTCCGCCCGGCTCAGCGGACCGAGCCCGAGCGTCGTCACCGCCGGCAGCCGCCGGACCCGCGCCAGCCACTCGCGGGTCGGGCCCGGCGTGAGCGGATCCTCCCGGCGGTAGGTCGCCACCAGCCGGGGCGACGACCGGCTGAGCAGGTGCTCCAGCAGGTCGAGCGTGGTCGCGTCGGCCCAGTGCAGGTCCTCGACCAGCAGCGCGACGGGGCTGACGGAGGCGAGCTCCCTCAGCACCGCACCCACGGCCGAGAACATCCGCTGCCGCCACCACTCGTCGTCCGGCTCGTCGACGACGGGGACCAGCTCGTCGAGCTCGGGCAGCAGCCGGCGCAGCGACGCGCCGACGTACGGCGGGCAGTCGGCGAGCGCCTGCGCCAGCCGCCGGCCGCGGTCGACCTCGAGCACCGCACGCAGCACGTCGCTGACCGGGAGCAGGGGCACCTGGGACGACAGCGGCAGGCACGCACCGCGCGCCACGAAGGTCCCGGTGGCCGCATCGGCGGCCGCGTCCACGAGGCGGCTCTTCCCGATCCCCGCCTCGCCGATCACCAGGAGCATCCCCGCACCGCGCTCGAGGTGCCGGCGCACGGCGGCCAGCTCGGACCGGCGTCCGGCGATCCCCGCGGCAGCCGTCACCTGCCCGGAGGGCTCGCTCGCAGCCAGCCACAGGCGGTGGAACTCCGCGACCTCGCCGTCCATCGCCTCCACGACCAGCTCCAGCACGCCCCACGACGGCAGCCGCGGCGCGGAGAACACCGTCGACACCGTCGTGTGCGAGCACCCGGCGGCGCGGGCCAGCGTGCGCAGGCTGGGCCAGCCGGACCGGTGGTGCAGGGCGTGCAGGGCCTCGACCAGGTCCTGATGAGGACCCGGCGGCAGCTCCGGACGTGGCAGCCTGTCCATCCCTCCCCCCGCGTGCGATGCCTCCCACCAGCATGCGCCTTGCGGCCAGTTCTGTCAGGTGCCGTCAACCGGCCCCGGAGCGGCCGGATGGTCGAGGTCCCACCACAGGAGGGAGAGGACCATGACCATCGATCTCACGAGGATCGCCGCCGCCACCCTCGCCGGAGCGGTCTGCTGCGGCGGAGTGCTCGTCCCGCCGGCCGGGGCCGCGACCGGGAGCGCCGACCGGCTGGCCGCGTCCCGCTCCTCCACGGACGCGGGTGACCTGGTGGCCGCGCGCAAGGCGCAGATGGCCGCCGACTGGGTCGGGCACGCGCGCGAGCGGATGCGCGTCGCCCTGCCGAGCCGGTGCGGCGTGTAGGTGGCCGGCGGCGGGTTCCCCACGCGAGCTCGCGGTCCTACGGCTTGTAGATCGACTTCAGCTCCGTGTAGTGGCTCAGACCCTCGGGGCCGAACTCGCGGCCGATGCCCGAGGACTTGAAGCCGCCGAACGGTGCGGCGAAGTCCATCGTGTAGGTGTTCACGCCGTAGGTGCCGGTGCGGACCCGGCGGGCGACGTCGAGGCCGGCGTCGACGTCGCCGGTCCACACGGTGCCGGCCAGGCCGTACTCGGAGTCGTTGGCGATCCGCACCGCGTCGTCGACGTCGTCGAACGGGATGACCGACAGCACCGGGCCGAAGATCTCCTCCTGCGCGATCCGCATCCCGTTGTCGACGTCGGCGAAGACCGTCGGCCGCACGTACCAGCCGGACGAGAGGCCGTCGGGCATGCCGTTGCCGCCGACGACGAGACGGGCGCCCTCCTCCTGGCCGAGCGCGATGTACTTCTCGACCCGCTCCTGCTGCCGCTGCGCCACCATCGGTCCGATCTCGGTCGCCGGGTCGAGCGGGTCGCCGACCTGCATCGCCGACACGGTCTCGGCCAGGGCGTCGACGACGGTCGCGTAGTTCGACCGCGAGGCGAGGATCCGCGTCTGCGCGACGCAGGCCTGCCCGGAGTTCATCAGGGCCGCGAACTTCAGGCCCTCCATCGTGGCGGCCAGGTCGGCGTCGTCGAGCACGATCGCCGCGGACTTGCCCCCGAGCTCGAGGGAGACCCGCTTGAGCTGCTCACCGCAGACCGCGGCGATCCGGCGGCCGGCAGCGGTCGAGCCGGTGAAGGCGACCTTGTCGACGCCCGGGTGGGCGACCAGGTGCGCGCCGACCTCCCGGCCGGCGGTCACGATGTTGACCACGCCGTCGGGTACGCCGGCCTCCTGGAGCAGCTCGGCCATCAGGTAGGGGTCGAGCGGGGTCTCCGGCGCCGGCTTGATGACGATCGTGCAACCCGCCAGCAGGGCCGGGACCAGCTTGGACATGATCGTGAACTGCGGGACGTTCCACGGCGGGATCGCCGCGACGACGCCGACCGGCTCGCGGCGTACGACGACGTCGGTGCCCAGCACGCCCGTGCGGGTCTCCTCCCACGGGTAGGCGCGGGCGATGCCGAGGAACGCCTCGATCTGCATCCACGGCGCCGGCGCCTGCGCGAGGTTGGAGAACGACAGCGGCGCGCCCATCTCGGTCGAGATCAGCTCGGCCATCTCGCCGAGCCTGCCGGCGTACAGGGTGGAGAAGGCCTGGACGACCTCGATCCGCTCCTCCGGCGACATCCGCGGCCACGGCCCCTCGTCGAAGGCGCGGCGCGCGGCGGCGACCGCCGCGTCGATGTCGGCCTTGCTGCCCTCCGGGACGGTGGCCACGACCTGCTCGGAGTGCGGCGAGACGACCTGGATGGTGTCGCCGGTGGCCGGGGCGGTCCAGTCGCCGCCGATGAAGAAGGCGGTGCGGTCGAGGCTCATGCGGGATTCCTTTCGGGTGCGGGGGTCTCGACAAGCTCGACCACCGGCGGTGTCAGGGGGCGAGGGTGAAGAAGTCGGCGAAGCCGGACGGGTCGTGCCGGCCGATGCAGAAGTGCTCGAAGAGCCCGAAGCCCTCCTGTCCGTCGGCCATCGCCCGGCCGACGTGGTCGACGCACCCGAACATGAAGCGGCCCTGCACGGCGTCGTCGGCCATGTCGTACGTGACGCGCTCGGCGAAGGCCTCGCCCTTCCACGTGCCGTGGATCCAGTCCGGGTCGCCGCCGTACCCGCCGCCGACGTGGAGCGGTACGGCGAGCCGCGACTCGACCTCGAGGACCAGCGGCTTCCCCTCGGGGGTGGTGCAGCGGATCGTCGCGCCGGTCGGGGTCCGGGTGCCGGAGGCGTAGTGGATGTCGATCAGCGGCCAGCCGAGCTGCTCGACGCGGCCGTCCTTCCACACGCGCGTGCAGTCGTTGAGGGTCCGGTAGCCGTCCGGGCTCTCCTGGATGATGATCACGACCGCGAAGTCCTCGAACTGCATCGGCACGTAGAGCCACCACATGCCCTCGAAGGGCGGATCGCTCGGCGCACCCGGCGGCTCGGCCTCGCCGACCGGGCGGATGCCCCAGGAGCGGTCCCGGCTGCCGAGCCAGACGTCGGGGTCGACGGTGATGTCCTCGCCGTCGATCGCGATCGTGCCGCTCCAGGTGCCGAGCTGGGCGAAGCGCTGGGCGTCGAGCGTGACGCGGCTGCCCGAGCGCAGCACGTGCGGCTGCTCCTGGACGACGTCGCAGGTGCCCTCCCAGGTCAGGTCGAGCGCCAGGCCGTCGGTCTCGTCCATGACGACGCGGACCGTGCGCAGCGGGTCGGGGACCTCGATGCGGTAGGCGCCCACGTGGGGGTTCATCCGGTCCTGGTCCATCAGGTCGGAGAGGTGCACCGCGGACTGCGTGCCGTTGCGGGCGACGAGGACGAACGCGTCCTTGGTGCCGAGGTTCGGGTAGTAACCCATCCCGGTGACCAGCATGATGTCGCCGCTGCGGTCGTGGGCGTTGAAGTACCAGCGGTCGTAGAAGTTGCGGTCGCTGCTGTTCGCGTACGCCAGCGGTAGCGGGGCTTGGTGGAGCGGGAACTCGTCGAGCGGCGTGATGTCGCCTCTCATGCGCCGACCTCCTGCAGCAGCCGGTCGAGCAGGGGCTTGTGGTGGAAGAGGCCCTCGATGTCGTCGGGTCGCTCGATCTCGCCGAAGTGGATCTGCCGGGCACCGGTGCGCATGAACACGATGGCCCACTGGACGCCGTTGTAGACGTGGTACCAGTGCAGGTCGCCCAGCTCGACGCCGGCGACCCGCTCGTACTCCGCCTTCACGTCCTCCTCGCGCAGGAAGTGCGGCATGCCCGGCATCTCCAGCATCCCGGTGATCGCCTCGAACACCTGGTGGGCGAACACGATCCACGACACGTCCAGCTCGCGCGGCCCGATCGCCGCCATCTCCCAGTCCAGGACGGCGACCGGCTCGAAGTCGCGGTACATCACGTTGCCGATCCGCGAGTCCCCCCAGCACAGGACGGCCTCGTCGGTGTCGGGGATGTTGGTCTCGAGCCAGGCGAGCGCCCGCTCGACGGTCGGTGAGCGGCCGATGTCGGCGACCGCGAAGTCGTACCACGCCCTCGTGCGCGCGACGTTGCGCTCCAACAGGGTGGCCCCGTCGCGCTGGGGGGCCAGGAAGCCGAAGGTCTGCTCCGCGTCGGGGATGGCGTGCAGCTTCGCGAGGACGGCGATGCTGCTGTCCTGGAGCCTCCGCTGGTCCTCGAGGCTCGCGTCGTGCAGCCAGTTGTCGCCGAAGTTGTACGGCAGCACGTCCTGCGGCACCAGGCCGTCGATGCGGTCCATGAGGAAGAACGGCGTGCCGAGCACCTCGCCGGTCGGCTCCATCCAGCGCACGGCCGGCACCGGGACGTCGGTCAGCTCACCGACCAGCCGGATCGCGTCGTACTGGTCCTGGAGGGCGTAGCTCGGGAACACCGGCAGGTCGTCGGCGGACGGCGCGACCCGGGCGACGTACTCGCCGTGCCGCCGCTCGCCCGCCTCGGTCCAGTCGACGTCGAGGATCACGGTCTCCGACGACATGCCGTTGGCGTCCACGCCGCTGTGGAGGGTCACGGCCGGGTCGGCGCCGGCGGGCAGGACGGTCGCCAGCCAGTCGGCCAGCCGGGTGGACAGGGTGGTCTGGTCCCTGCTCGACCGTTGCAGCCTCAAGTCGGCCGGCGGCGGCGCCTGGGTCACGTTCCCTCCTGGGTGACGCTGTGACGTGGGTCTCAGCATCATTGGAACGTGTTCTAGTTGTCAACGGTGGGCTGGGTGGCTGCGGGTTTCGGCTGCTGGCAGCCAGAACCCGCACGACACGCCGACGGCGCCCGGCGTGTCGTGCGGGTCTTGGCTGCCAAGTGACGGCGGGATGCCGTCGAACCGGAGGCCGTCCACAGGCTTGCGCTCCGACCGCGATCCGCACAGGCAGCCGTTCGCAGCCCGACTCGTCTCCGGTTTCGGGTGAGACAGAGACCATGACCACCCTCGATCTCAGCAGCATCGACCTGCGCGACGAGCACCTCGTGATGACGTACGAGCTCATCGCGGCGGGATACGACGACCGCGCGATCGCGCGCATGGTCCGCTCCGGCGCGCTCCACCGCCTCCGCCACGGCGCCTACACCTTCGGACCTCTCTGGACTCGGCTGGACGCCCGGCAGCGCCGCATGCTCCTCGCCCGTGCCACCCTCCGGTGCGCACGGTCACCTGCAGCTCTCGCCGGGCCGAGCGCCGCCGACGTCTTCGACGTACCGATCTGGGACATGGGCGACCACACGCACCTCGCCCGGCTCGACCAGCGCGCCAACCGGCGCAAGACGCGCAAGGTGCAGCACCGCGGGTCGCTCCTCGCCGAGGACCTCACGATCCGCGACGGCGTGCCGCTCACGAACGGGACAAGGACGGCGCTCGACATGATCGCCATCACGGATGTGCCCCATGCACTGGTCACTGTCAACGGCCTGCTGCATGCGCGGGAGACGACCCCCGAGCTTCTCGCGCGCCGGGCCGCGGGGATGCAGCACGACCCGTTCACGGCCGACACATCCATCGTCCTGGACCTCGCCGACTCACGGTGCGAATCGGCCGGCGAATCGCTCTTCGTCCACCTGTGCTGGGCGCACGGCCTCGCCATGCCGGTGCCTCAGTTCGAGGTCCGCGACGGTCGGGGCCGGCTGATCGCGCGTGTGGACTTCGCCTGGCCCGAGCGCGGCGTCTACCTCGAGTTCGACGGCAAGATCAAGTACGACGAGCTGCTGCGGCCGGGCGAGACCGCGGCTGACGTCGTCATGCGCGAGAAGCGCCGGGAGCAACTCGTCGCCGGCATCACCGGGTGGCGTTGCATCCGGATCACCTGGGCCGATCTCTTCGAGCCCGAGCGGCTGGCCGCCAGGATCCGAGCCGCAATCGCTGGTCGCCCGTGGGCCGCCTGAGCATCCTCGACGGCCCGCCTGGCAGCCAGAACCCGCACGACACGCCGGGGATCGTCGGCGTGTCGCGCGGGTTTCGGCTGCTGACAGCCGAAACCCGCAGCAGCCTCACACGATGTCGCGCACCGACACCCGCGCCTCGTCGGCCTCCTGGTCGGTGGGCATCAGCTGCGAGCGGCGCTCGGCCTCGACCCGGCGCAGGTAGTGGTCGACCTCGTCGGCGGTGCGGGCCTCGTCCCAGCCGAGCTCGGTGGCCATCAGCGCGGCCGCGGTGGGGGCGGCGCGGACGCCGCGGTCGAAGGTCTCGATGGAGATGCGGGTGCGGCGGGTCAGGACGTCGTCGAGGTGCCGGGCGGCCTCGTGCGTCACGGCGTACACGACCTCGGCGGCGAGGTAGTCCTCGGCACCGTCGAGCGGCTCACCGAGCGACGGCCGCTCGGCGACGAGCGCGAGCAGGTCGTCGACCATCCCGCCGTACCGCCCCAGCAGGTGGTCGATGCGGGAGACGTGCAGACCAGCGCGCCTCGACAGCAACACTCGCTGGTTCGCGCGCGTCTCCCAGTCGGTGGCCCCGACCAGCGGGACCCGGTCGGTGATGGAGGGACGGATCGCGTGGCCGAGCGTGGAGGACAGCGAGTGAGCGGCGGCGTCGACGGCGTCGCGACCCATGACGCGGTACGTCGTGAGCTTGCCGCCCGCGATCATGACCAGGCCGGGCACCGGGGTGACGACCGTGTGCTCGCGGGAGATCCGCGAGGTCGGCTCGGACTCCCCGGACAGCAGCGGGCGGAGCCCGGCGTACACGCCCTCGACGTCGGAGTGGTCGAGCGGCTCCCGCAGGATCGCGTTGAGGTGCCCGAGCACGTAGTCGATGTCGGCCTTCGATGCGGCGGGGTGCGCCTTGTCGAGGTCCCAGGCGGTGTCGGTGGTGCCGATGATCCAGTGCCGGCCCCAGGGGATCACGAACAGCACCGACGTCTCGGTGCGGACGATGAACCCGGTCTCGGAGCGGATGCGGTCGCGCGGGACGACCAGGTGGATCCCCTTGGACGCCTGCACGTGCAGGGCGCCACGGCCGCCGACCAGCTCCTGGATCTCGTCGGTCCAGACCCCGGCCGCGTTGATCACGACGCGGGCGCGGACCTCGAGGTCGCGCCCCGCCTCCAGGTCCCGAGCGCGTACGCCGACGACCCGCTCGCCCTCGCGCAGGAACCCGGTCACCTTGACCCGGGTGGCCACCCGGGCGCCGTGGGCGGCGGCGGTGCGGGCGATCGTGAGCACCAGGCGGGCGTCGTCGACCTGGCAGTCCCAGTACTTGATCGCGCCGGCGATGGAGGCCGCGTCGAAGTCGGGCGCGATCCGCTGGACCGACGTGCGCGACAGGTGCCGGTGGCGGGGCAGCCCGGCCTCGTGGCGACCGAGACGCGCCATGCCGTCGTACAGCGCGAGCCCGGCGCCGACGTACGGCCGCTCCCAGCCTCGATGGGTCAGCGGGTAGAGGAACGGCACCGGCCGGACGAGGTGCGGCGCCAGCCGGGTGAGCAGCAGGCCGCGCTCCTGCAGGGCCTCGCGGACCAGGCCGAAGTCCATCATCTCGAGGTACCGCAGCCCACCGTGGACGAGCTTGCTGCTCCGGCTCGAGGTGCCGCTGGCCAGGTCGCGCTGCTCGAGCAGCCCGGTGCTCAGGCCGCGGGTGACCGCGTCGAGCGCGGCGCCGGCGCCGACGACACCGCCACCCACCACGAGGACGTCGAGCTCGCCGCCGTCGGTCATCGCCGAGAGCGTGTCGTCGCGAGCCTGCGGACCGAGGGCGCTGGGCTGGCTCATGTGGCCAGTCTCGCAGGCACGGGTGTCGGCGATGTGACCACCCGCGTCCCGCGCGCGAGATTCAATGGAAGGGTGAGGAGGTGGGGTGCAGCGCTGGCCCTGCTGGCCGCCCTGGCCGCGACCGGGTGCCAGCAGCAGGCACCCCCGCAGATGGCGCCGAGGGCGGTCGAGTCGCCGGCGAGCACGACGCCCGCGCCCGCCGACGACCCGACGGCGACCCCGCCGACGCCGACGCCGACGCCCCGCACCGTCTCGCTGGCGATGGGCGGCGACCTGCTGTGGCACAACACCGTGTGGGCCAGCGCCGCCGCGGACCACGCCCGCACCGGCGCGGGGGACCGCTACGACTTCGACCCGATGTTCGCCCGGCTGAAGCCGGTCATCGCCTCCGCGGACGTCGCGATCTGCCACGAGGAGGTGCCGTTCGCGGCGCCGGGCGAGCCGCTGGGCAACTACCCGGTGTTCCGGGCCCCGCACCAGATCGCGGCCTGGATCGGCTCGATGGGCTGGGACGCCTGCACCACGGCGTCCAACCACAGCATGGACGACGGCGTCGCCGGGATCGACGCGACGGCCGACCTGCTGGAGGCCGCCGGCGTCGACCACGTCGGCACCTTCCGGTCGCCCGCCGAGCGCCGGACGCCGGTGATCGTGACCACCGTCGACGGTGTGCGCGTCGGGATCGTCGCGGCGACGTATGGCCTCAACGGGTTCGTGCTCCCGGCCGGGCACGAGTACGCCGTCTCCCAGCTCGGCGACGCCGACGACCTGCTGGCGCAGGCCCACCGGGCGCGGGAGGCCGGGGCCGACGTCGTGGTCGCCCACGTCCACTGGGGTGCGGAGTACGACCCGCTCCCAGACGCCGCACAGGTGGACCTCGCGCGCCGGCTGACCGCGTCCCCCGACATCGACCTGGTGCTCGGCGAGCACGCGCACGTCGTGCAGCCGATCACCCGGGTGAACGGGAAGTGGGTCGCCTACGGCCTCGGCAACATGGTCGCCCAGAGCGAGGTGGAGCGGCCGGCGGCGTACGAGGGCGTCACGGTCACCTTCGACCTCACCGAGCAGCCGGACGGCGGTTGGCGCGTGACGCGTGCGTCGTACCTGCCGACCCAGTGGAACCACTGGACGCCGGGCCACCCGATCCGCATCACGCGCGCGACCGGCAGCCACCTCGCGTCGATCCGCGCGGCGGTCGACGGCGTCGGCGGCAACGCCGGGCTCGTCGAGGACTAGGCGCGGATCCGGGTCCCGAGCGTGGTGCGGTGGTCGCGCACCATGGTGTGCCGTGCCCGGGTCGCCGCCACGAGGTCGAGGTCGAGCTCCGCGACCGCGAGCCCCTCCTCCCCGCCGAGCCGCGCGAGCGGGCGGCCCTCGGGGTCGTAGACCGCGGAGCCGCCGATGAACGAGTACTCGCCGCAGGGACCGGTGAGGCCGGAGAGCACGACGTACATGCCGTTCTCCAGCGCCCGCGCCGCGTAGTACAGGTCGCGACGGTGCTCGCCGCCCGGGAAGTACGCGGCGGAGCTGAGGTAGCCGACCGCCCCGTCGAGCGCGGCCGCCTGCGCGTGCTCGGGGAAGCAGCCGTCGTAGCAGATCGAGAGCCCGAGCTCGAGGCCGTCGACGGTGATCGAGGTGCCGTGGTCGCCGGTCGTGAACAGCTGCTTCTCGAGCCCGTCGAGGAACTGCTTGTCGTACGGCGCGGTCGTGCTGCCGTCGGGTCGCACCACGACCTGCGACAGCCGGCGGTCGAGCCCGCGGGTCAACGCCGTGCCCACCACCACGACCACGTCACCCGCCGCGGAGGCGGCGCGCAACGGGTCGAACCACGCCCCGTCGAGCATGGCTGCATCGGGCAGCGGACCGGCGAACGCACCGGCGTCGTACCCGGTCAGGAACGCCTCGGGCAGCACCAGCAGCCGGACACCCCGGTCGGCGGCGAGCGCGGTCAGGCGGGCGGCGGTCGCGACGTTCGCGGCGAGGTCGCCGGCGACGGAGACCGCCTGGCCGGCCGCCACCCTCATCGACAGGACCTCACTCGACGACGACCTCGACCCGCTGGAACTCCTTGAGCTCGGTGTAGCCGGTGGTGGCCATCGAGCGACGCAGCGCGCCCATCAGGTTCATGGTGCCGTCGGCCACGTGCGAGGGGCCGAACAGGATCTCCTCGATGGTGCCGACCGTCTCGAAGCCGACCCGCTGCCCGCGCGGGAGGTCGTGGTGGTGGGCCTCGGTGCCCCAGTGGAAGCCGCGGCCGGGGGCGTCGGTGGCCCGCGCGAACGGCGAGCCCACCATGACCGCGTCGGCGCCGCAGGCGATCGCCTTGGCGATGTCGCCGGACTTGCCGATCGAGCCGTCCGCGATCACGTGCACGTAGCGGCCGCCGGACTCGTCGAGGTAGTCGCGGCGGGCGGCGGCGACGTCGGCGACCGCCGAGGCCATGGGGACGGCGACGCCGAGCACCGTGCGCGTGGTGTGCGCCGCTCCCCCGCCGAAGCCGACCAGGACCCCGGCCGCACCGGTGCGCATCAGGTGCAGCGCCGCCTGGTGCGTGGCACAGCCGCCCACGATCACCGGGACGTCGAGCTCGTAGATGAACTCCTTGAGGTTGAGCGGCTCGGCCTGCGAGGAGACGTGCTCGGCCGAGACGGTGGTCCCGCGGATCACGAACATGTCGACGCCCGCGTCGACCACGGTCTTGGCGAACTCCTTGGTGCGCTGCGGCGACAGCGAGCCGGCCACGGTCACGCCCGCGTCGCGGATCTCGCGCAGCCGCTCGGTGATCAGCTCGGCCTTGACCGGCTCGCGGTAGATCTCCTGGAGTCGGCCGGTCGCGTCGATGCCCTCCAGGCCCGCGACCTCCTCCAGCAGCGGGTCGGGGTCCTCGTAGCGGGTCCACAGGCCCTCGAGGTTGAGCACTCCGAGGCCGCCGTACCGGCCCAGCGCGATCGCGGTCGCCGGCGACATCACCGAGTCCATGGGCGCGGCGAGCACCGGGAGCTCGAAGCGGTAGGCGTCGATCTGCCAGGCGGTGCTGACCTCCTCGGGGTCGCGCGTGCGCCGCGAGGGCACGATCGCGATGTCGTCGAAGGAGTAGGCGCGCCGCGCGCGCTTCGCCCGGCCGATCTCGATGTCCGTCACCGGATCAGGGTATCGAGCCCGGTCGTCGGCGGGATGGGGGCAACCCGATCGGTGGGCCACGTCGTCGGGACGGGCGTGGACGCGGACGCGCAGCACGACCTCGA
Organism: Nocardioides sp.; assembly: GCA_035765695.1. Classification (GTDB taxonomy): domain Bacteria; phylum Actinomycetota; class Actinomycetes; order Propionibacteriales; family Nocardioidaceae; genus Nocardioides. The sequence continues at coordinate 38,167 of DASTXB010000004.1, forward strand.
CGAGGGCGGGCTCGGCTCGGGAGCGATCGGCGAGCTCTACCGCCCCGAGTAGTTCGGCGCCTCGACGGTCATCTGCACGCCGTGGGGGTGGCTCTCCTGGAGCGAGGCCTGGGTGATCCGCACGAAGCGGCCCTTCTCCTGCAGCTCCGGGACCGTCCGCGCGCCGACGTAGAACATCGACTGGGTCAGGCCACCGATCAGCTGGTGGGCGACGGCGGCGAGCGGGCCGCGGTAGGCCACCTGCCCCTCGATGCCCTCCGGCACGATCTTGTCGTCGCTCTCCACCTCGGCCTGGAAGTAGCGGTCCTTGGAGTACGACTTCTTGCCTCGGCTCGACATCGCGCCCAGCGAGCCCATGCCGCGGTAGGACTTGAACTGCTTGCCGTTGACGAACACCAGCTCGCCCGGCGACTCCTCGCAGCCCGCGAGCAGCGAACCGATCATCACCGTCTCGGCGCCGGCCACGATCGCCTTGGCGATCTCGCCGGAGTGCTTGAGGCCGCCGTCGGCGATCACCGGCACGCCCGCCGGCTTGCAGGCCAGCGAGGCCTCGTAGACCGCGGTCACCTGCGGGACGCCGACGCCGGTGACGACCCGCGTCGTGCAGATCGAGCCCGGGCCCACGCCGACCTTGACCGCGTCCGCGCCCGCGTCGACGAACGCCTGCGCGCCCTCCTTGGTCGCGACGTTGCCGCCGACGACCTGGACGTCACGCGTGGCCGGGTCGCTCTTGAGGCGCTGCACCATGTCGAGCAGCATCCGCACGTTGCCGTGCGCGGTGTCGGCGACGAGGACGTCGGCGCCGGCCTCGATGAGCGTGGTGGCACGCTGCCAGGCGTCGCCGAAATAGCCGATCGCGGCGCCCACGAGCAGCCGGCCCGAGCCGTCGTACGACGCGTGCGGGAACTGCTCGCCCTTGACGAAGTCCTTGACGGTGATGAGGCCGGCCAGCCGGCCCTGCTCATCGACCAGCGGGAGCCGCTCGCGCTTGTGCTTGCGCAGCAGCAGGGCGGCGTCCTCGCGGCTGATGTCCGCAGGCCCGGTGATCAGCGGCATCGGCGTCATCACCTCGTCGACCTTGGTGGTCGCCCACTCCGCGACCGGGGTGAAGCGCAGGTCGCGGTTCGTGATGATGCCGATCAGCCGGTTGTCGGGGTCGACGACCGGGAAGCCGGAGATGCGGTACTCACCGGCGAGCTGGTCCAGCTGCTCCAGCGTCGCGTCCGGGCCGATCGTCACGGGGTTCGGGATGATCCCGGTCTGGGTCCGCTTCACGAGGTCGACCTGGTAGGCCTGGTCCTCGATGGAGAGGTTGCGGTGCAGCACGCCGAGACCGCCCTGGCGGGCCATCGCGATCGCCATCCGCGACTCGGTCACGGTGTCCATCGCCGCGCTGACCAGCGGCACGTTCAGACTGATCTCGCGGGTCAGCCGCGTCGTCATGTCGATGTCCGCCGGCGCGAGGTCGGAGTGACCCGGCAGCAGGAGGACGTCGTCGTAGGTCAGGCCCAGGGTGGCGAACTTCTCGGGAACCTCCACTCGCCCAGCCTACCGACCGGTCATGCGCGCAGCGGCTTCAGGTCGCGGACGCCGATCCGGACGGTCAGCCGGTCCCCCGCCATCCGGATCCGGCCGCGCAGCCCGGCGGCCATCACCATCGGCAGCACCGCCTGGTTGTCGGACCGCGTGGTGAGCACGATCTCGCCCACCCCGAGGCCGTTCGCCAGCCGGGCTGCGTCGACGAGCAGGCGGGTGCCGATGCCCCGCCGCTGCCACGCCGGGTCGACGCGCAGCGTCACCTCGCCGTCCGCGGCGACCACCGCGAGCCCGACCGAGACCCCGTCGACCGTGGCGGAGACGGAGTCGCCGTCGACGACGTACTCCGGCGAGGCACCGGCGCCGACCCGCCGGTCGCCGGGCGGGGGCACGGCGTGGTCGCGTGCCAGGACGTCGGACACCAGGTCGGCCAGGGCCGCGCCGCGGGCGTGCTCGGTGGCGGTGAACGGGGCCGTGCGGCTCACCTGCACCTGGACGTCCCCGACCACGAGCCCCATCACGTCCTGCTCCCCCGCCCCCGCCTCGGCGTCGAAGAGTCGTGCGACGACCTCGGGGAACGACGCCGGCTGCGCGAGGATCGACCGCGCGGCCTGCACGTAGCGCGTCGGCTGGTCCGTCAGGGCCGCCTCGGTGCAGGCAGCGGCGCCGACCGAGTGGCCACCCGAGCGGGCCAGCAGGTCGGCGATGTCGCCCTCGCCCCAGCCGTCCGGCGTGCGCAGCACGAGCTCGTCGGTCACGGACTCGACGCCCGGGAAGATCTGCAGGCCCAGGATGTTCACGCCGGCACCGCCGCAGGCCGCCGCCAGCGCGGCCAGCGCACCGGGTCGGTCGGCCAGGGTCGTCCGCACTCTCCACAACATGGAGGTCAGGGTGCCCGGGTCACGTTGCGCGTCCGGGTCGCGGATGTTTCGCGGGCGTGACGGGACGCCGAGCCGGCGCCATGTCACCCCGCAAATGCACCGAGTCGGCGCCATGTCCCTCCGGGGAGGGTGACACAGCGCCGACTCGGCGGTGGATCAGTGGCCGTGGCCGTGCCCGTGGCCGTGACCGGCCGCCTCGGACTCGTCCTCGTCCTCGGGCTTGTCGACGACCAGCGTCTCGGTCGTGAGCAGCATGCCCGCGATCGAGGTGGCGTTGACCAGCGCCGAGCGGGTCACCTTCACCGGGTCGAGCACGCCCTGGGCGACCAGGTCGCCGTACTCGCCGGTGGCGGCGTTGTAGCCGTTGCCGACGCCGAGCTCGCGGACCTTGGTGGTGACGACGTAGCCGTTCTCGCCGCCGTTCTCGGCGATCCAGCGCAGCGGCTCGTCGGCGGACTTGCGCACGATGCGCACGCCGGCCGCCTCGTCACCGGTCAGGCCGAGGTCGTCCGACAGCACCGAGACCGCGTGGATCAGGGCGGAGCCACCGCCGGCGACGATGCCCTCCTCGATCGCAGCGCGGGTCGCGGAGACGGCGTCCTCGATGCGGTGCTTCTTCTCCTTCAGCTCCACCTCGGTGGCCGCACCGACCTTGACCACGCAGACCCCGCCGGCGAGCTTGGCGAGCCGCTCCTGGAGCTTCTCGCGGTCCCAGTCGGAGTCGGTGGACTCGATCTCGGCCTTGATCTGGTTGACGCGGCCCTCGACCTCGGCGTGGTCGCCGGCGCCGTCGACGATCGTGGTGTTGTCCTTGGTGATGACGACGCGGCGCGCCTGGCCGAGGACCTCGAGGCCGACCTGGTCGAGCTTGAGGCCGACCTCCGGCGCCACGACCTGACCGCCGGTCAGGGTCGCGATGTCCTGCATCATCGCCTTGCGGCGGTCGCCGAACGCCGGGCTCTTGACCGCGACGGCGTTGAACGTGCCGCGGATCTTGTTGACGACCAGGGTCGAGAGCGCCTCGCCCTCGACGTCCTCGGCGAGGATGAACAGCGGCTTGCCGGACTGGATGACCTTCTCCAGCAGCGGGAGCAGCTCGGCGACGGCCGAGATCTTGCCCTGGTGCAGCAGGATGTACGGGTCCTCGAGGACCGCCTCCATCCGCTCCGGGTCGGTCACGAAGTACTGGCTGATGTAGCCCTTGTCGAACTGCATGCCCTCGGTGAACTCGAGCTCAGTGCCCATGGTGTTGGACTCCTCGACCGTGATCACGCCGTCCTTGCCGACCTTGTCGAAGGCCTGCGAGAGCAGGTCGCCGATGACGCTGTCGCGGCTGGAGATCGTGGCGACGGACGCCATGTCCTCCACCGACTCGACCTCGCGGGCGGCCTCCTTCAGGGCGTCGCCGACGGCCTCGGCCGCGGCGTCCATGCCGCGCTTGAGGCCCATCGGGTTCGCACCGGCGGCGACCGCGCGCAGGCCCTCGTGCACCATCGCCTGTGCCAGCACGGTGGCGGTCGTGGTGCCGTCACCCGCGACGTCGTTGGTCTTGGTGGCGACCTCCTTGGTCAGCTGGGCACCGAGGTTCTCGAACGGGTCGTCCAGCTCGATCTCGCGCGCGACGGTGACACCGTCGTTGGTGATGGTCGGGGCGCCCCACTTCTTGTCGAGGACGACGTAGCGGCCCTTGGGGCCCAGCGTCACCTTGACGGCGTTGGCGAGCTTGTCGACGCCACGCTCGAGGCTGCGGCGTGCTTCCTCGTCGAACTCCAGGATCTTGGGCATTGTTCTCCTCTAACGAAGATCGGGTCGTGTGGACGACAACGGGAACCGGGTCCCGCTCGACGTGAAGGTCGGCGACAAGGTCATCTTCAGCAAGTAC
>DASTXB010000005.1:0-51131 GCA_035765695.1 Nocardioides sp.
CGTAGACCTCCCGCGCGCCGGCCTCGTCGCCGTCGCCGGCCCGGGCCCGCACGATGCAGTCGGCGGGCTTGGACGGGTCGTCCCGGGTGACAGTGAAGCCGAACCTGACCGAGCCGTCGTCGACCACGGTGTAGCTGGCCGCCTCGGTGGTGATCGGGCCGTCGCCGAGGTTGACGTAGGCGACATAGGCTACGACTAAGCCGGCCACCACGAACACGGCCAGCAGCGCCCAGTACACCCAGCGTGGGCCGCGGCGCTTGTCCCGGGAGCCGTAGCGACCGGCCGGGAGCTCACGCTGTGTGACCATGTCGCCTCCTCACTCGGGACTGTCGGACCCCTTTGGAACAATGTCGCGCGACGCCTGCGTTGAGTATCCCTGGGCCCCCGGTGGAGACGGCGGGCAGGGTGGATACGACGATGAGGGGACCATGGCCGAGAAGCTGCGCCTGATGGCAGTGCACGCACACCCCGACGACGAGTCCAGCAAGGGCGCCGCCACGATGGCGCGCTACGTCGCCGAGGGCCACGACGTGATGGTCGTGACCTGCACCGGAGGCGAGAGGGGGAGCATCCTCAACCCCGCGATGGACCGGCCGGACGTGCTGGAGAACATGTCGGCGATCCGCCGCGAGGAGATGGCCAACGCCGCCAAGATCCTCGGCATCCAGCACCGCTGGCTCGGCTTCGTCGACTCCGGGCTGCCCGAGGGCGACCCCAAGCCGCCGCTGCCCGAGGGCTGCTTCGCGCTGGTGCCGCTGGAGGAGGCGGCCGCGCCGCTGGTGAGGCTGATCCGCTCGTTCCGGCCGCACGTGATGACGACGTACGACGAGCGCGGGGGCTACCCGCACCCGGACCACGTGAAGTGCCACGAGATCAGCGTCTTCGCGTTCGAGGCCGCCGCCGACCCGGCGTGGCGCCCCGAGCTGGGCGAGCCGTGGCAGGTGCTGAAGCTCTACTACCACCACTCGTTCAACCGCCCGCGCATGCAGGCGATCCACGACGCGATGCTCGAGCACGGCCTGGAGTCGCCGTACGCCGAGCGCCTCAAGGAGTGGAAGGTGGAGCCGGACTGGGACGCCCGGATCACCACCCGGGTGCCGTGCGCCGACTTCTTCGGCGTCCGTGACCAGGCGCTGCTCGCGCACGCCACCCAGATCGACCCCGACGGCTTCTGGTTCGCGATCCCGCGGGAGATCCAGGAGAAGGTCTGGCCCACCGAGGACTTCGAGCTCGTGGAGAGCAAGGTCACCAGCCCGGCGCCCGAGGACGACCTGTTCGCCGGCATCGACACCCCCGCCTGAGAGACTGAGGACATGCGGTTCCTGACGCTCGTGGTCTCCTTCGCCGACGAGGTGCCCAAGGACGAGGACGTGAAGGCCGGCTGGCTCGCCTTCGCGATCTTCATCGGCCTGATCCTCGCGGTGGCGTTCCTCGGGTTCAGCCTGGTCAAGCAGCTGCGCAAGGCGGAGGAGGCGGAGAAGGCGGGTCTCTACGACCCGTCGGACAAGAAGAAGCCGGCCGGGCCGCCGATCGAGCAGCCGCCCGCCGAGCAGCAGCAGCCGCCTACCGCCTGACGACCCGCACCAGGCAGTCCCACGCGACGCGCGCCGGGTCCTCGCCGTGCCCGTCGCCCACCTGCCGGGCGACCCGCTCGGCGCGCACGACGTCGAGGGCCAGGCCGTCGAGGTCGGCCAGCACGTCCTCGGCGGTCATCAGCACGGCGGGGTCCTGCGGCCCGCCGGTGCCCTCGGCCAGGTTCGTGGAGTCGTGCGCGACCACGAGCAGGGTGCCGCCCTCGACCAGGGAGGCGTAGGCCGCGCGCAGCGCGGCCCGGCGCTCCGGGGCCGGGAGCTGCAGGTAGGCCACCACGACCAGCTCGTACGCCGACGGCTCGTCCCACTGCGTCGCGTCGGCCCGGACCCAGCGGACCTCGGCGTCACCGGCCACCCGCCGGCCCTTGTCGAGGGCGACCTGTGAGAAGTCGGCGGCCGTGACCCTCCAACCGCGCCGGGCCAGCCAGATGGCGTTGCGCCCCTCCCCGGCGGCGAGGTCGAGCGCTCGGCCGGGCTCGAGGTCGGCCGCCTCGGCCGCCACGAACACGTTCGGCTCGGCCGACCACACCAGCTCGCTGTCGGCGTACCGCTCGTCCCAGTCGTGGGCGTCCATGGGACGAGTCAATCACGCGTATCGGGTGACCCGGAGCCTCGCGGCCGCTGGTTCGCTCTCGCCCATGACCGGCTCCTCCTCACCCCAGCGCGGCGTGCGCGTGGTCGGAATCGTCCTGGCCGTCCTCGGCGTGGTGTTCCTGGTCGCGGGTGTCGTCACCTACGCGACCGTGTCGGTGACGCTCGCCGACCAGCACATCACGGTGTCCGACGACGCCGACCACTTCGCCGGCAAGGACGTGAAGGGACCGTTCACCGCCTATGCACAGGCGAACGTCATCAACGACCACGCGACCGAGATCGGCGGTGGCCGGACCTACGCCCAGCTCCCGCAGGACGACCCGAACCGCGCGACGGTGATGAACGCGTCGTTCCTCCAGGCCAGCCTGTTCACCTCGGTCGTGGCGTTCGGCGTCGCCGCCTTCGTGGCCGTGATGGGCGTCGTGCTGGTGCTGCTGGGCTGGGCACTGATCAGGCTCGCCCGGGCGCCCGCAGCCGGATGAGCTCGAACCGCTCGTCGCCGCCGGCGACGTCGCGCTCGAGCACCTGGCCGTACCCGCGGACGTAGAGCTTCGTCGAGATCACGTGCGGCTCGAGCCGGGACCACTCGAAGACGCGGATCGCGTGCCGGGAGGTCACGCCCGGCGTCCGGACGTGCACGCCGCGCTGCACGATCCAGGCCTGGTCCTCGGCGTCGCCGCGCCGGTACTCCTGGCGGTACGCCGCGGTCGGGTGCGGGTGCGCCGGCATGATCACGCCGGCGACCGCGCCGTCCCGACCGGCCTCCCAGGAGCCCTCGCGGTCGATCACGCTGCCGTCGCGGCGGTACGTCGCGGTCCGCTCGCCGAGGTACCAGACCCGGCCGGCGTGGTCGGCGGCGTACCAGTCGTGGGTCCGCTCGGCGACGCTGCCGTCGGGGCGGCGGATGACGTCGAGCACCACGGTCGCGCGGACCCCGCCGACCATCCGGTGCTGCCGGGTGACGGCGGTGCGCTGGGTGAAGTGGTGGCCGTCCTCGGTGCCGCGGATGCTCCAGACGGTGCCCGGCGTCAGCGGGAACCACGGGTTGGCCTTCGGGTGTCGGAAGCTCGCCGGGTCCGGTCCGATGTCGCCGCCCGGGTCGGTCGCGGCGGCGGGGACGGCCGCGAGGACGATGGCGACGAGCACCGAAGCGAGGAGCAGGCGGCTCGTCTCGGTCCTGGTCATCCTCCGAGTGTGCGCCCGAACGGCCGCGTCTAGCCTGATCGCGTGGACCTCGCCGTCGCCGCCACCTTCGTCTGGCTGGGCATGGTGCTCGCCATCTCGTTCCTCGAGGCGCCGCTGAAGTTCCGGGCGCCCGACGTCACGCTGGCGATCGGGCTCGGGATCGGGCGCCTGGTGTTCCGTGCGCTCAACGCGGCGGAGGTCCTGCTCGCCGTCCTGGTCGCCATCGGTCTGGTGGCCGGGTCCCCGGACGCCGCGGCGGTGGTCGCCTTCCTCGTCGCGGTCACGGCGCTCGTCGCCCAGCTCGTGGCCGTGCGGCCGTTCCTGCAGCGCCGCTCGGACGCGGTGCTCGCCGGGGAGGACGGCCCGCGGTCCCACGCCCACTTCTGGTACGTCGGCCTCGAGCTGGTCAAGGTCGCCGCCCTCGTCGTGAGCGGCGTGCTGCTGCTCGGCTCCTAGCGCAGGCCGAACGCCGCGAGGAGCGACCGCGACCCGCGGGCGTGGCCCAGCGGGGGGATCCCCGCGGCTTCGGCGTACGACCGCGAGAGCGCGTAGTGGGTCAGTGTGCGCCGCACGACCACGTGCCGCAGGTCGGGGTGGGCGACCACGGTGAGGACCCGGTTGCCGGCGGACCCGTCGTCCTCGTCGGCGGTGACCACGACCGCGAGGTGGCCGGAGGCGAAGTCGGGTCCGGCGAGGACCGCGCCGACGCGTCGGCGGAGCCAGCGATCGGCCTGCGCCAGCGAGCAGTCGTGGGCGTCGTGGCACAGGTCGGGCACCACCAGCCCGACCCGGGGCAGGGTCCCTGCGTCCACGTCGCGGGCCAACCGGCGCAGCGGCACGTCGTGGCGGCGGCACAGGCGCCGCTCGTGGCGGAAGTACGTCCACGGGTTGTGCCGGACGGCGTACCGGCCGCCGTCGACCTGCTGGCAGCGCGAGGTCATGCCCTCGGCGTACGTCGTGGCGGTGCGGCCCGCCCGCAGGGTCCGGCCGAAGACGCTCGGGCGGGTGATCGGGTGGGCCGACGGCGGGGCGTCGTCGGTGACGCCGAACGTGTCCCCGCCGGCGATGGCGAGGTAGTTCGGCAGCGACGGGTGGGTGATGCCGTGGTAGCGGGTCGCGTACCCGTAGCGACGGCCGAGGCGGTCCAGCCACGGCATGTCGCGGCGCATCTGCCGCCGGGAGTGGTTCTCGACCAGGAACACCAACATCTGGGTGACGTGGGGTCTGGTGGCGGGTGCCCGGCCGGCGCTGGCGGTCGCCGGCGCGGGGCCGGCGAGCGTCGCGAGGAGAACGACGGCGGCGAGGAGGGCGGCAGCGGCGCGGGACATCACCGCCACTCTAGAACCCGCGTGAACCGCCGCCTCCCGAGCCGTGGTGGCCGCCGCCACCGCCACCGAACCCGCGCGACCCGCCGCCGCCGAAGCCGTGCCCGCCACCTCCGCCGTGCCCGCCGCCGAAGCCGCCGCCACCGCGTCCTCCGCCGAAGAACGAGGACCCCGCCGCAGCGGACGCGGCCCGGCGCTGCGCCGCCCGCCGGGCGTCGGCGTCGCGGCGGTCCCGGCGGGCCCGGGCGATCGCCTCGTTGGCGAGGTCGCGGGCACGGTCCGCGCCGGCGTCGATGGCGGGCAGCGTGTCGGCGGTGCCGGCCGCCGCCAGGGTCTCCCCGGCCTCCTCGGCCATCGACCGCGCGGTGGGCCCGACGTCACCGTGGGACACCTCGGCGTGGGCCGCGGCGACCGCGGACTCGGCCGCCTGCAGCGAGCGCTGCGTCTCGTCGTACGCCTGCACGACGTGGTTGACGGCCGCCGCGGCGTCGCGCACCCGCTGCCCGAGGGCGTCCAGGTCGCTGCGGAGCTGCAGGAGGGGCGCGCGCTGCTCGCGCGACCGCTCGCCGATCGCCCGGGCCGTCGCGTCGAGCCCGGCGACCTCGGGCGTGGGGTCGAGGAAGGACACCGCCTGCGGGTTGGCGGTCATCCGGTCGGCCACGCCGGCGGCCTCCGCCGCCAGCCGATCGGCATCGAGGGGGAGCGCGGTGACCAGGGCGGCCAGCTCGTCCTCGCGCGTCCCGGCGGCGCCGGCGCCGGCGGCGATCTGGTCGGCCGCGGCGACGGCTGCGTCCAGCTCCGCCCGAGCCGCGCGGAAGCGCTGCACCTCCATCGACGCGTCGCGCCGGACCTGCGCGAGAGCGTCGCCGAGCCGGGCCCGCCCGGCGGCCGCGGCGTCGACCCGCTCGCGCACGCCCACCAGGCAGGAGGCGTCGTACGTCGACTCGAGGTGGCCGACGGTGGCCCGGGCGTCGGCGATCGCGCCGTCGAGGGTGGTGGTCCGCCGCTCGAGCGCGGCGAGGTCGGTCGCGAGCGCGGCGCGGTAGTCATCGAGGCCGGTCAGCCAGGACTCGTGGGCGGCCAGGGCTGCCGCCGCGGCCGCCAGCCGGCGGTCCGCGTCGCCGAAGCAGAGCTGGGCGCCGAGGGCCTCGGCGTCGCGGGCGCCCTGCTCGGCGGCCGCCGGGGCGCCGTCCTGCTCGCCGGTGGCGTACCCCTCGCCCTGGCGGCGCTGGATCAGCGCACCCACCCGTTGCGCAGACTCGCGCAGCTCGGCGACCTTCGCCGGCAGGGCGTCGCGCACGGCCTCGAACGCGGTGACGCCGGCCTCGGCCGCGGTCATCCGCTCCTGGGCGGCCTTCAGCGCCGCCGTCGCGTCGCGGACCGGCTGCACGCCGGCAGTCGCGGCGTCGGCGTCCAGCCCGCGCACCCGGTCCACGCCGTACGCCTGGGAGAGCTCGAGGTACGTCGCCGACGCCTGTTCGAGGGCAGCGGCGGCCTCGCGGTGGTCGGCCCGGACCTGCTGGACGGTGGCGTCCTGGACGTCGGGCAGCGAGGCGACCCGCGCGTCGACGTACTCCCGGCCCTGGTCCAGCTCCATCCACGCGGCGGCCATCTCGTCGGTCGCGCCGGCGAGCGTCGCACGGGCCGCGGCGGTCGCGCGGCGGCGACGGAGCAGGACGACGAGCCCCCAGGTGAGGAGCACGGCGGCGACCAGCCCCGCGACGACCGCGAGCACCGGGCCGGCCGACGGGGATCGACGGTGCTCCTCCACCGGACCCGCCGGCGGGAGGGCGCCGCCCCCGGCGTCGTTGCCCGGCTGGTGGTGGCTCGAGCCGCCGGCGCGGTGAAGGGCTCTCGCATAGATGCCCAGACCGGTGACCATGCCGCGGGTCCACTGCCCGTTGGCGAAGCTCGGCCCCATGCCGTCGACCTCGGCGTGGTCGCGGGCGCCGGCGAGCCGCGCCCGCGCGGCACCGTCGTAGTGGGTGGCGAGGCGGCGGTCCTGCGTGGCGACCGCGAGCACGAGCAGCGAGCGGCCTCCGCCCGGCCGGAACCCCCAGCCGCCGCACTCCGAGCGCGCGTCGAGGACCACGTCGTACAGGTCCCGGCCGCTGCTGGTGCGGTAGCTGAGCACCTTGACCACGACGTCGTCGCCGAGCGCGGCCGCGGCCCGTTCGATCGGCGTGGCGTCGAGCACGCCCGCGGTGTCGGAGACGACGGCGCGCGAGCACACGCCGTCCGGGGCATCGGCGGCCGTGGCCGCGGTGGGGAGGAGGGTCGCGAGGACGGTGGCCGTCAGCGCACCCGAGAAGGCGAGGAGCCTGCGCATGGCGGACATCCTGCCCTGCCGGACGGCGCCGCAGGCCGCGTTGCGCCGGTGGGCGGTGGTGGCGCTCGGACCGGGGGGGGCGCGAAACGGAGCCCCCGTCACCGCCGCGGGCGTGCGGGTCTGAGCGGCGCGCCGCTCAGCCCCGCACGAGCCGGAGGGCGAGCGCCGGGCAGGCCGAGGCCGCCCGGCGGGCGTGCCGCAGCGACTCGGGGGCCACGACCGGGTCGTGCACGACCGGGAAGCCGTCCGCGTCGGAGCCGATGTTCTCGGCCAGCAGCAGCGCACACAGCCCGTGCCCGTCGCAGCGGGTCCAGTCGATCTCGATCCTCATCGCCGGCCTCCCTCGTCCAGCGGCAGCACCCCGAGGTACGGGCGGCCGCAGCTGCCGTGCGCGACGTGCGCGTCGAGCTCGCCGGTCATCGTCGAGAGGGCGCTGGCGACGAACGCCGCCGTGCCGTCCGGGTGGGCGCACGCGCCCCGGCGGACCAGGCCGCGCAGCCGGGCGGTGACGTCCGGGGCCGGCCGGCCGTGCAGCAGCGTGGCGACGTCGCGGGCGACGGCGGCGGTGCCGAACAGGCACGGACCGCACTGGCCGGCCGACTGGTGGGCCAGCCAGCTCGACACCGCGGCCACCTCCGCGAGCGCGCAGCCCGAGGCGGGCAGCCGGGCGATGACGCCCGCGTTGAGCGGGACCCCGGCCTCGCGGAGGTACGGGCGGGTCACGCGCAGACCGCGCGGGTCGGCCACCCAGTGCCCGTGGTAGCCGCCGACCAGCACCGGCCCGGACTCACCGGGCAGCAGCGCGTCCAGCGGCAGCCCGGTCGGGACCTCGGCGACGCCGGGTGCAGGGACGTCGCCGAGGAGCGTGAGGAGGGTCGTGCCGGGCTCGTCCGGGTCGCCGACCTCGGCGTACCGGCGGGCGCCGAGCGAGACCAGGAGCGCGAGCTGCGCGAAGGTCTCGACGTTGCTGGCGAACGTCGGGGCGCCGCGCAGGCCCCGCTCGGTCGGGAGCACCCGGTGCCCGGGAGGTACGGCGGGCCGGCCGTCGAGCCCGTTCAGCACGGCGCGGACCTCGCCGGCCACGAACCGGGCGGGCTGCAGCCGGACGGCGATCCGCTCGGGGTGGGGCTCACGCCGGCGCCGCTCCTCGAGGGCGTGCACGAGGGAGTCGTGGGCGGCGGTGTCGTGGACGGCGATCGTCACCCGGCGCGTCCGCAGCGCCCGCGCGACGACGAGCGCGCCGTCGATCACCAGGTGCGGCACGAGCGTCATCAGCGTGCGGTCCTTGCGGCTGGCCGGCTCGCTCTCCGAGCCGTTGACGACGACCTCGACCCCCGAGCCGGTCGGCATCCCGGCCAGCTTGGTGGAGACCGGGAACGCCGCCCCGCCGCGGCCCAGCAGGCCCACGGCGGCGGTCTCCTCGACCAGGGTCGCCTGCGTGCGGTGCTGCTGGGCGCCGTGGATGGTGCGGTGCGCCGCCAGGTCGGCCCGCTCGCCGCGGGTGGCGCCGGCGAGCAGGCGCGCGGAGCCGTACGCCGTCGGCGCGTCCGGCACGTGCAGCGTGGTCATGACATCCTCCCGGCCAGCTGCCGGTGACGCTGGCGCCTGGCGGCCAGCGGGCCGGCGACGTGGGCCTCCTCGGCGGTGAGCCGGACCCAGACGGCGGTGACGACGGCCAGCGTCGATCCGCCGTACAGCAGCCATGCCCACCAGGTGCCGGTGTCGGTGCCGGAGAACAGCCCGTGCGCCATCGCCAGGGGCCAGGCGAGGTACGCGAGCGCGTGGACCGGGCGCCACCAGCGCGCCGCCGAGGGGGAGCCCGCCAGACGGCCGCGAACGGCGCCGGTGAGCGCGACGACGGCGAAGCAGTAGACGGCCAGCGTCCCGAGGCCCACGGCCCAGGCGCGGTAGCCGGCGGTGAACGCGACCAGCGCGCCCGGCAGGGTGATCGCGACGTGGGCGTCCAGGATCAGCAGCACCGCGTGGAGGGCCAGCAGCGCCAGCGTGACGACGGCGGCCGAGCGGTGGGCGAGCTGGACGAGCACGCGGGACTCGCGGCGGCGCAGGCGGTCCGCGGGCGCCGACCCGGACGCGATCGCGCCGAGGGAGACGGCGGCGGTGGCGCCGATCAGTGCCATGAAGCCGGCCGCGCGGGCCAGGAACCAGAGCGTCATGCCGCACGCTCCCCGCCCGGCCACGGCCCGACCGGGCGCACGACTCCGTAGCGGTCGACCAGCCGGGCCGCGACGCCGGCGAGCTCGAGACGCGCGGCGGCGGAGCGGCCCCAGACGAGGGCGGCGGTGCTGAACGTGTTCGCCTCGACGCAGCTCGGCGCCCAGACCGTCGCCGAGCGCACGGCGTCGTCCGTGGGGGCGCCCGTGCGCGGGTCGATGACGTGGTGCGCCTCGCCGGAGGCGGTGCGCCACCGGCGCGCGGCGGTCGAGGACGTCGCCAGCCCGCCGCGGGTCAGGCCCACGACCTCGCCGGGACCGTCCGCGACCTCGGCGACGCGGACCTGCCAGGGGTCGACGGCGTCGCCGGCGACCGCGACGTCGCCGCCGATCTCGACCAGCGCCGGGCGGCGGTACCGTGCCGCCACCCGGCGGGCCGCCTCGTCCGCCGTCCACGCCTTCGCGGTGGCGCCGAGGTCCAGGCGCAGCCCCCGGGCGACGCCGACCCGACCGAGGTCGCGGTCGACGACGACGCGCCTCCAGTCCGCGCGCCGGGTGGGCCGCGGGGACGGGGCGTCGGCGTCCTGCTCGCGCACGACGTCGATGTCGGCGTCGTACCCCCAGGCCGCGACGTGCTGCCCGACGGTCGGGTCGACCGCGCCGTCGGTACGACGGGCCGCCGCGACCGCGGTCTCGACGAGCTCCAGGGTCAGCCCGCTCACCGGCACGATCCGGGGTGCGAGGTCGTTGACGACCCCCAGCTCGGAGTCGCGGAAACGGCTCACGGCCCGCTCGACGTCGGCCATCAGGTCCGCGACGACCGCGGCGGCCCCGTCGACCGCCTCCTCGGCGGTGATGACGCGGACGGTGCAGGACCAGTCCCGCCAGGTGCGGGTGCTCATGACGCGTTCGAGCTCGCCTGCGGTTGGCTGGTGGCGGGCGCGGGGACGACACCGGTGCCGCCCTGCGACGTGCCCTGCTGCTTGGTGGCGTGCCGCCCGCCGGTCCCGGTGCTGGTGCCGGTGCCGGTGTTGCCGGTGGCGGTGGCGTTCGAGGCGGCGGCGGTGAGGGCCGCCGTACCCGCCACCGCGGTGACCGCGATGGCGGCCGTGGTGAGGCGGGCCCGGCGGAGGAGCTGGAGGCGAGGGTTCTCGGTCATGGCACCCACGTTCGCTCGCCGCTGCTCAGGCGTTCCGGAACAGCCGGTCAAATCGACGTCAAATCAGGCTGTGCGGCTGCTGAGCGAGCCGACCGGCCGCTCAGGGGCGGCCGAGCTGCAGCCGGACCACCGACCACCCGTCCTCGCGGAGCACCTCGAACCGGCCGCCGCTGGTCTCGGCGCAGGTGCGGGCGATGTCCAGCCCGAGCCCGGTCGAGCCGCGGTCGCTCCGGCCGCGGTGCACGGCGCCGGCGGGGATCCCGGGGCCGCGGTCGCGCACGTCGACCCGCACCAGCGCGGGGTGCTCGGGGTCCGGGTCGGTCAGCACCACGGCGATCGCCATGCCGTCCTCGGTGTGGGCGATGCAGTTCTCCATCAGCGCGTCGATCGCCGCGCGCAGGTCGTCGGCCGCGCAGCGCACCGGCACGGGCAGACCGGGTACGTCGAGGTCGACCGCGCGGTCCTGGTCCTCGGCGAGCGGACGCCAGAAGTCGACCTGCGCGCGGAGCACCTCGGTCGCGTCGCAGCGGGGCCGGACGCCCTCGCGCTCCGGGCGGCGCGCCGCACGGATGACGGCCGTGAGGGTGCGCTCGAGGTGGTCGAGGTGCGACTCCAGCTCCTCGCTCCGCTCGGTGGCGGGCAGCGCCTCGACATCGAGGCGCACCGCGGTGAGCGGGGTCCGCAGGCGGTGGGAGAGGTCGGCAACGGTCTCACGCTCGGCGGCGAGCAGGTCGTCGATGCGGCCGGCCAGCCGGTTCAGCGCCGCGGACACCCGGCGAACCTCCGAGGGCCCGTCCTCCGGGGCGCGCGCGGTCAGGTCGCCCTCGCCGAGCCGGTCGGCGGCGGCGGCGGTGCGGTCCAGGTCGCGGACCAGCCGGCGGGCGACGAGCTCGGCGGCGCCGGCGACGAGCAGCAGGATCACGAGCGCGGCGCCCCCGAGGAGCAGCAGGCGGTCGGTCATCCGCGCCTTCGCGTCCGAGGTCGAGGTGTGCGCGAGCACCACCGCGGGGCCGTCGGCGGTCATCGCCCGCACGCTCACGACCTGGCCGCCGCCCACCTCGTGGATCTCCGGCTCGGACACCGGCATCAGCCCGCCGTCGCTCACCTCGCCGCCCTCGTCGCCGGGCTCCCCGGCCCGCAGGTCGGTGTCGCCGGCCAGCCCCTCGGGCAGCGGGGCGCCGAGCCGGGTGCCGTCGGGCAGCAGCACGGTCACCGTCGCCCGGTCGGCCCGGGCGTTGAGCCGGTCGACGTACGCCGCCAGGACCTGGTGACCGGTCGGTCCGGTGCTCACGTAGTCGGCCACGCCCCGGGCGACGTCGACCGCGCCCTCGCGGCTCTCCTCGGTCGCGGCGCGGTCGAGCAGCAGCCACAGCGGGATCGCGAAGAGGATCAGGACGCTGGCCGTGGCGCCCACGGCCAGCACCAGGATCCGCTGCCGCAGGCTCATGGGGCGTTCGGGTCGACGAGCTTCACGCCGACGCCGCGAACGCTGATCAGGTAGCGCGGCTCGGCGGCCGTCTCGCCGAGCTTGCGGCGCAGCCACGACAGGTGCACGTCGACGGTCCGGTCGGCGCCGCCCCACGGCATCTGCCAGACGTCGGCGAGCAGCTGCCGCTTGGTGACGACCTCACCGGCGCGGGACGCCAGTGCGAGCAGGAGGTCGAACTCCTTGCGGTTGAGCGTGAGCTCGCGGCCCTCGAGCTGTGCGGTGCGCGAGACGGGGTCGACGACCAGGTCGCCCACGACCACCCGCGGGTCCTCCCGGACTGCCGGCGTCGCACGACGGAGCACCGCCCGCACGCGGGCCATCACCTGGGCGGCGGAGAACGGCTTGATCAGGTAGTCGTCCGCGCCCGCGTCGAGGAGCCGCACGATCTCGCGCTCGTCGTCGCGCGCGGTCGCGACCACCACGGGGAGGTCGCTGCTGGCGCGGATGAGCGCGAGCACATCGGCGCCGTCGAGGTCCGGGAGGCCGAGGTCGAGCACGACGGCGTCCGGGCGCTCGGCCCCGACCGCCTTGATCGCCTCGACCGCGGTCTCGACGGGGACGACGGTGGCACCCTGCTCGGCCAGGCCGCGGGTGAGGGTGCGCCGGATGTCGGGGTCGTCCTCGACGAGCAGGAGGCGCACCATGCAGGTCACGGTACTGCCGGTCAGCTGCCGCCGCTGCCGGTCTGGGACCACGCGGCCTTCGCGCCGCTGTGGCCGATCCGCGCGACCTGCACGCCGGTGCCGAGCGCGGTCAGGACCGCGAGGACGCCGACCACTGCGGTGAGGGTCCGCGTGCGGTCCCGCGGCTGCTCGGCCTCCGGGGTCGCGGTGCGCCGGCGGTCCAGCCACCAGTACGCCGCCGCGAACACGAACAGCGCGACCGTGAACCAGATGAGCTGGTCGCCGAGCTCGGCGTGCTCCTCGATCAGCGAGGTCTCCGGCAGCGAGTGCTGGAGGTTCTCGCCGCTGGCCGAGGACAGCGGCGTCAGGATGAGTGCGACCAGGCTCAGGGCCGCGGGCAGCGGTCCGGCCCACCGCCGGAAGCGCGGCACGAGCACCGCTCCCAGGACTGCGAGCACCGCGAGCGGCACCATCACGACGGTGGCGTGGACGATGAGCGGGTGCAGCGGCAGGCCGAAGAAGGTGGACGGCATGGATCTCCTCCTGGAGGTCGGTGTCGCCCCGATCCTCGGACATCCCGACTCAGCCCGTCCCCAACGCAACGTCAAAACGAACTCAAATGCGACAGACCTTCGACCCTGGCCGCGCCGCTCGCGGGTGCGGTTGGCTCGGGGCGTGCTGGTGCTCGAGTCCGAGATGACGTTGACCGGTGTCCACGGCCGCGAGATCACCGACTTCATGGTCGACTGCGACGACGACCGGTACCAGGCGTGGTGGCCGGGCACCCATCGCGCGTTCCACGTCGTCGAGCGTGCGCCCGCGGGTGACCACGTCGGTGACCTGGTCTGGATGGACGAGCGGGTCGGTCCGCGGCACCTGCGGATGACCGCCGAGGTCGTCGAGGTCGTGCCGGGTGAGCGGGTGGCCTGGCAGCTGCGGCCGCACCGCCTCCGCCTCCCGGTCCGGGTGACGCTGACACTGTGCGAACACGGTCGCGGGCTCCGGCTGCGGCACACGACGACCGCCGGCTGGGCGGGATGGCGCCGGGTGCTCGACCCGGTGTGGCGCCTCTACTTCACCCCCGAGTTCGCGATCGCGATGGACATGCACGCCCGCACGGAGTTCTCCCGCCTGCGCGACCTGCTGCACGCGGGTGGCACCGAGCGGCCGGCGTGAGCGGCGCAGGCCGGTCGGGGCGTACCTGACGACGGCCACCCCGACCGGCAGGTCAGCGGCAGGCCGTCCCGCGGGCGTGTCAGTGCGCGGCGAGTTGTCCGGTCAGGCGCTCGTGCCGCTCGGCGCTGGAGTCGTTGAGGCCGATGATCTCGACGGACTTGCCCTTGCGCTCGTACTTGGTGGTGATCGCGTCGAGCGCCGCGACCGTCGAGGCGTCCCAGACGTGGGACGCGGTGAGGTCGATGACGACTCGGTCGGGGTCCTCGGTGTACTCGAACTGCGTGTACAGGTCGTTGCTGGAGGCGAAGAACAGCTCGCCGGTCACACGGTAGACGGCGGTCGATCCCACGACCTCCCGGTGCGTCTCGGTGAGGTGCGCGACGCGGCGGGCGAACAGCGTCATCGCGACGAGCACGCCGACGACCACCCCGATCGCGAGGTTGTGGGTCGCGACGGTGACGACGACGGTGGACACCATCACGGCGGTCTCGGACCTCGGCATCCGCCGCAGCGTCGCCGGCTGGACGGAGTGCCAGTCGAACGTGCCGACGGAGACCATGATCATGACCGCGACCAGGGCGGCCATCGGGATCCGGGCGACGACGTCGCCGAAGCCCACGACGAGGATCAGCAGGAACGTGCCGGCGAGGAAGGTCGAGATCCGCGTTCGGGCGCCGGACGCCCTCACGTTGATCATCGTCTGGCCGATCATCGCGCAGCCGCCCATGCCGCCGAAGAACCCGGTGACGACGTTGGCGGCGCCCTGGCCCCAGGCCTCGCGGGTCTTGTCGGAGTGGGTGTCGGTGATGTCGTCGACGAGCTTCGCGGTCAGCAGCGACTCCAGGATGCCGACCAGCGCCATGGCGAGCGCGTACGGCGCGATGATCTTCAGCGTCTCGAGGTTGAGCGACACATGGGGGAGGAACCACGACGGCAGGCTGTCGGGAAGCTGGCCCTCGTCGCCGACGTTCGGCACGTCCACCGCGGCCAGGACGGTGAACGCGGTCAGCGCGACGATGGCGACCAGCGGGGCCGGGATCACCCGGTTGACCCGGGGGAAGCCCACGATCACCGCGAGGCCCACGGCGATCATCGGGTAGACCGCCCACGGGACGTCGACCATGTGATCGACCTGCGCCTCGAAGATCAGGATCGCGAGAGCGTTGACGAAGCCGACCATCACCGATCGCGGGATGAACCGCATCAGCCGGGCGACGCCGGCCAACGCGAGCGCGACCTGGATCAGGCCGCCGAGGATCACGGTCGCGATCAGGTAGTCGTACCCGTGGTCGCGCATCACCGGCGCGATCACCAGCGCGACGGCGCCCGTGGCGGCCGAGATCATCGCCGGCCGGCCACCGAGGAACGAGATCGCGACGGCCATCGTGAACGACGCGAAGAGGCCGACGCGGGGGTCGACGCCGGCGATGATCGAGAAGGAGATCGCCTCGGGGATCAGTGCCAGCGCCACGACCAGGCCGGCGAGGACCTCCGTGCGCAGCAGCCGCGGCGTGCGGAGGGCGGTACGGACGGACGGCTCGCTCGCGTGACTCACTGGCCCGACCCTACCCTTACGTGAGGGTAGGGTTGGAATCGTGGACGAGCCAGGCACGATGCACATCGGCGAGGTGGCCGCACGCACCGAGCTCTCGCTCCGGAGCCTGCGGCACTGGGAGGAGCTCGGCCTGCTGACCCCGTCGGGCCGGACCGAGGGCGGCTTCCGGCTCTACACCGAGGACGACGTCGAGAAGATCCTCGTCATCCGGCGGATGAAGCCCCTCGGCTTCAGCATCGAGGAGATGAAGGCGGTGATGACCGACATCGAGGCCCTGCGCGACCCCGGCACCGCCGCCGCGGACCGGACCGCGGCCCGCGCACGCCTCCGCGAGGTCCGGGCGCAGGCTGCGGAGCGGCGCGAGAAGCTCGTCCGGCAGCTGGAGATGGCCGACGAGTTCATCGGCATCCTGCGGCGCGAGGCCCGGTAGCCCGGCGCCGCCCGCTCCGTCGTCGCTTCATCGTCGCTTCATCCCGTCCTGCCTACCGTCGGCCGCACAGGCTCGTGGAGGTGGAGTGATGGCGACGGACGGCACCGCCGTGGTGTGGAGCGGGACCCAGGAGGCGTGGTTCCGTGCGGTGAACGACGTCGCGCGCAGCACCCCGTGGCTGCACGCGTCGGCGCGCCTCTACGCGGAGTACGGCGTGGTCCTCTTCGCCGCGCTGCTCCTGGGCTCGTGGCTGCTGACCCGGCGGGACGGCGACCCGCGCCGCGTCGCCGCGGCCCTGTGGGCGCCGGCCGGGATGATGCTCGCGATCGGGCTGAACCAGGTCGTGGCCGCGATCGTCGCCGAGCCCCGGCCGTACACCGCCATGCCGGGTGTCCTGGTGCTCGTCTCGCGCAGCACCGACCCCTCGTTCCCCAGCGACCACGCGGTGATGGCCGGCGCCGTCGCGGCCGGCGTGCTGCTGGCCCATCGGCGCCTCGGCCTCGTCGCCGTCGCGCTCGCCGCCCTCATGGCGGCCACCCGCGTGTACGTCGGGGCGCACTTCCCGCTCGACGTCGTGGCCGGTCTGGCCCTCGGTGCCGTGGTCGTCGCCGCCTCGTACCTGCTCGTACGGCTCCTGCTCCTCCGGCTCGTCGTCCTGCTGGCGCGGACCCCGTTGCGACCGTTCGTCACCGCCGACGAGGCGCTGTCGTGACCGGGCTGCTCGACCAGCTGCTCGCCACGCCGGCGTGGCTGGTGCTGCTCGTCGTGTTCGCGCTCCCGGCCCTCGAGTCCTCGGCGTTCCTCGGCTTCCTCTTCCCGGGCGAGACGGCGGTCCTGCTCGGCGGCGTCGCCGCCGGCCAGGGACACGTGCCGCTCGCCGCGGTCGTGGCCGCGGGCGTCGGAGGCGCGATCCTCGGCGACGCCGTGGGGTTCCTGGTCGGCCGACGCTGGGGCCGGCGGGTGCTGGACTCCACCATGGGCCGCTTCGTCAACGCCCGCCATCTCGACCGGGCCGAGGGCGCACTGCGCCGCCGCGGCGTCTGGGCCGTCTTCCTCGGGCGGTTCACGGCGGCGCTGCGGGTGATGATCCCGGGGCTGGCCGGGATGGCCGGGATGCACCCGCGCCGGTTCCTGGGCGCCAACATCGCGGGCGGCGCCGTGTGGGGTGGGCTCGTCGCCACCGCCGGTTACCTGGCCGGCAACAACTGGCACACGGTCGAGCACTACCTCACCGGCGCCGGCCTGGCGCTGACCGGGGGCGTGGTCGCGCTGCTCGTCAGCGCCCACGTGCTGGGGCCGCTCCTGCGCCGGGCAGCGCGCCGCGTCCGCACGCTCCGCCGGTCCCGGAGCGGCTGGCTCGGCCGGGTCGCCCCCGTCGTGGCCCCGGCCGTCCGCGAGGACTCGGCCCGCGCATGAGCCCGGGCGCGCGGGTCCCACGGGGCGGCCGGACGCGCGCGGACCGCTGGGCGCGCGCGCGGTTCCTCGGGTCGTGGGCCGCGGCGCTGGCGCTGGTGGTCGCTGTCCTGCCGCGGGCCGTGTCCGTCTCCTGGCACGGCGTCCTCCCGGTGCTGGGGTCGGTGCACTGGCCCGCGGCGCTCGCGCTCGTGGCGGTCTGGCTCGGGGGCCTCTGGGCGCACTCGTTCGTCCTGACGGCCGCGGCGCCGAGCCTCACCCACCGACGCGCGCTCACGCTGAACCTGACCGGCAGCGCCGTCGCCAACGTCGTCCCGCTCGGCGGCGCCGCGGGCGTGGAGCTCAACCGCCGGATGATGCGCGCCTGGGGCTTCGACGGCCGCGCCTTCGCCGGCTACACCGTCCTGACCAACCTGTGGGACGTCGGCTCGAAGCTGTTGCTCCCGGTGGTCGCCGTCGTCGTGCTGGCCCGCGCCGGCGAGCACGTCGCCGTCCAGGTGCAGACCGCCTCGCTGGTCGCCGGCCTCGGCTTCGTCCTGATCACGGCGGCCGCGGTGTTGGTGCTGACGAGCGCGCGGGGCGCCGTCACGCTCGGGCGGCTGCTCGAGCTCGCCCTGCGGCGTGGTCTCGGCCTGCGGGGGAGACGCAGGGAGGTCGACCTCGTGTCGGCCCTGCTCGACGTCCGCTCCCAGTGCGCCGGGCTCGTCGCGCGCGGCTGGCTGCGGATGACGCTGGGGATGGCGGGCTACGTGGCGCTGCAGGGAGTGCTGCTCGGGATGTGCCTGCACCTGACCGGCGGCACGAACCCGTGGCCCGAGGTCCTCGCCGCGTTCGCCGTCGAGAGGGCGCTGACGATCGTGCCGGTCACGCCGGGCGGCGTCGGGATCGCGGACCTCGGCCTCGTCGGCGTGCTGCTCACCCTCGGCGGCGACCCCGTCAGCGTGGCCGCCGCGGCGGTCCTGTACCGGGTGTTCGTCTTCGCGGTCGAGATCCCCGTCGGCAGCGGTGCCCTCGGAGCCTGGCTGCTCGGCCAGCGGATCTCGGTGCGACGGACGGCCGGCACCGCTGCGCGGACCACGGCGTACGCGCCGGCCCGTCGCGTCGCGCACGTCACCGACGTGTTCCTGCCGCGGCTGGGCGGCATCGAGACCCACGTCGACGACCTGGCGCGGCACCAGCGGGGCGCCGGCCTGGCGGCCGACGTGCTCACGCCGGTGTCGTCCGACCGCGGCGGGACCGGCGGGACCGTCGACCCCGCGTGGGTGCGCCGGATGACGGCCGCGCAGGCGCGCCGCGCCGTGACCGGGTACGACGTCGTGCACGTGCACGTCTCGATGTTCTCCCCGTTCGGGATCGGCGTGGCCCGGGCGGCGGTCCGGGCCGGCGTCCCGGTGCTGGTCACCGTCCACTCGATGTGGAG
This sequence comes from Nocardioides sp., assembly GCA_035765695.1. Taxonomy (GTDB): domain Bacteria; phylum Actinomycetota; class Actinomycetes; order Propionibacteriales; family Nocardioidaceae; genus Nocardioides. The sequence continues at coordinate 18,462 of DASTXB010000005.1, forward strand.
CGGCGCCGGTGGGATCCTGCGGCTGGCCGCATGGGCGGGACTGCGGCGCTGGCCGGTCGCGTGGTCCGCGGTGAGCGCGGCGGCGGCCACGACGTTCGGGCGCTCGCTCGGCGGGGCGCCCGTCGCGGTGCTCCCGAACGCGATCGACGTCGCCGCCTGGCGCAGGCCGGGACCGGACGCGCCCGGGTCGCCGGGCTCCCCGGGGGCGCCCGTGACGATCGTGAGCGTGATGCGCCTGATGCCCCGGAAGCGGCCCCTCCAGCTGCTCGGGATGTTCGAGCGGGTGCGCCGGCTGACCGGCCGGGACGACCTGCGGCTGGTGCTCGTCGGCGACGGGCCGCTGCGCCGTCGGGTGGAGCGTGCCGTGCGCCGCCGCGGTCTGGGCGAGCACGTCCGCATCACCGGCCGCCTCGCACGGCACGACGTGGCCCGCGAGCTGGCGACGGCGTCGGTCTACGTCGCGCCCGCGCCCCAGGAGTCGTTCGGGATCGCCGCCCTCGAGGCGCGCTGTGCGGGGCTCCCGGTGGTCGCGAGCAGCCGCAGCGGCGTCGGGGAGTTCGTGCACGACCGGGTCGACGGCATCCTCGTCGACGGCGACACCGAGATGGTCGCCGCGCTCGCGGACCTCGTCAGCGACGCCGCGCTGCGCGAGGGGATCACCGACCACAACCGGCGCGTCCTCCCGGCGTTCGACTGGTCCGACGTCCTCGGCCGCACGATCGACCTCTACCGGGTCGCGGCCGACGCTGCAGGCGTGCGGCCGGCGGTCGCCGTCGTGCCCGCACTGGTGGCGGCGGAGGCCTGAGCCGTGGTCACGATCGTGTCGCTGCACGCCCACCCGGACGACGAGGCATTGCTGACCGGAGGCTGGCTGGCGCAACGAGCCGCCGCGGGTGACCGCGTCGTCCTCGTGTTCGCCACCGACGGCGGCGCCGGGCTCACCGGCGCCGGCCACGCCTCGACGTCGCTGTCCCGGGTGCGCCGCGCCGAGGGGCTCGCGTCGGCGGCAGCGCTGGGCGTCGGTCGCGTCGTGTGGCTCGGCCACGCGGACTCCGGCATGGCGGACCACCCGGCGCGCGGCGACCGGCGCTTCGTGGACACCTCCGTCGACGGAGCCGCGCGCGCGGTCGCGGCCGTCCTCGACGGGGAGGGCGCCGACATCCTCACCGGGTACGACGCCCGCGGTGGGTACGGTCACCCGGACCACGTGCAGGTGCACCGGGTCGCCCGGCGCGCCCAGGAGCTGGCGGCGTCGCGACCCCTGCTGCTCGAGGCCACCCTCGACCGCACCTGGCTGGTCCGGCTCCTGCGGCTCGTGCGTCCGGCGGAGCGGCTGCTGCCCGGGCTGACCGTGCCGGGCGACGACGTCTTCACCGGGCGCGACGCCATCGACCTCGCGGTCGACGTCCGCCCCCAGCTGGCCGCGAAGCGGGCGGCGCTCGCCGCCCATGCCTCGCAGCGCAGGGGAGGACTCCGCACCGCCGCGATCCTGCTCGCGCTGCCCGGGCCGCTGGCCCGGCGGGTGCTCGGCACCGAGTGGTTCGTCGCGATCGCCTAGTCGGCGTGGGCGTCGCGGCCGACGAAGACGAAACGCTGGTAGGCCCAGAAGCGGAACGCCGTACCCAGGCCGACGCCGACCACGTTGCCCGAGATGTTGTCGGCCAGCCGGCTGGTGAGGCCGAGGACGTGGTGGCTGAGGTCCAGGGCGACGACCGAGATCATCAGCCCGACCAGGTTGAACACGGCGAACAGCGCGACCTCCCGGCGTCGGTTCGTGGTGCCGAGGTCGCGCCAGGTGAGCAGGCGGTTGCCGAGGTAGGTGACGACCATCGCGATCGCGACCGCCGCGACCTTCGCGCCGACCGGGTCGTGACCGCCGAGGACCGCGTGGTCCCGCAGCCGGTTGAACGCGACCACGTCGGTGACGTAGCCCGCGGCACCGACCGCGAGGAAGGTCGGCATCTCCCGGCTCGGCGGGCGCACGGCCCGGCGCCGGGTCGGACGCGTCGACCGCTCGGGCACGTACGGGACGGTCACGGCTCCACCCTGGCCCGGAGCACGTGAAGGCGACGTGAAGGGCAGAGCCGGAGCTGGGATCCTGCTAACATCGCCGAATGGCGATGAATCGGGTGGACGAGCCCGTCGCGCCTCCGGTCGATGAAGCCGCGGCGCTGACTGCGGCCGCATGCCTGTTCCACGGGTTCTCCGAACCGTCCCGGCTCGCGATCGTGCGACACCTGGCCCTCGGCGAGCACCGCGTGGTGGACCTGACGCAGCACCTGGGGCTGGCGCAGAGCACGGTCTCCAAGCACCTGGCCTGCCTGCGCGACTGCGGGCTGGTCGACTCGCGCCCGCAGGGCCGGGCGTCGCTGTGGTCGCTGAACCACGTCGACACGGTCATGGACCTGCTCGCCGCCGCCGAGCGCCTCCTCGCGCTCACCGGCGACGCCGTCACGCTCTGCCCGACCTACGGCGGCGCCCGGGGGGACGAACGATGAGCAGCGGACACTCCCACGGCGGCGGGGGCCTGGTCGACCACCGCGGCAGGCTCGCGGCCGTCCTCGCCATCACGGTGACGGTGCTCGTGGTCGAGGTCGTCGGAGCGGTGGTCTCGGGAAGCCTGGCGCTGCTGGCCGACGCGGGCCACGTGCTCACCGACGTCGCCGGACTGACGCTCGCGTTCGTCGCGGCCGTCCTGGCCCGGCGACCGGCGACGGACACCAGGACCTGGGGCTATCGGCGCGCCGAGGTGCTCGCCGCCGCCGCGCAGGCCGCCGTGCTGCTCGCGGTGGGCGGGTTCGTCCTCGTCGAGGGCGTCAAGCGTCTCGTCGAGCCACCCGAGGTCACCTCCGGGTTGATGCTCGTGTTCGGCATCGTCGGCCTGGTCGGCAACGTCATCGGGATCGCGATCCTCGCCGGCGGGCGCGGCTCGAACCTCAACATGCGGGCCGCGTTCCTCGAGGTCGTCAACGACGCCCTCGGGTCGGTCGCGGTGATCGTGGCCGCCGTCCTCATCGCCACCGCCGGATGGGCGCGCGCCGACGCGGTGGCGTCGCTGGTCATCGGCGTCCTCATCATCCCGCGCACGCTGCGCCTGCTCCGTGACGCCGTGAACGTCCTGCTGGAGTCGACGCCACCCGGTCTCGACCTGTCCGAGGTGCGCGCCCGGCTGATGGTGCACCCGCACGTGCTCGACGTGCACGACCTGCACGCCAGCCAGGTCGCCACCGGGCTGCCGGTGCTCACCGCGCACGTCGTCGTCGACGACTCGTGCTTCCTGGACGGCCACCTGGGTCCGATGCTCGACGAGCTCCAGGGCTGCCTGGACGCCGACTTCGACATCGAGCACTCGACGATCCAGTTCGAGTCGGCGCATCACGCCGGTCACGAGCACGAGACGCACGCGTAGCCACGACCCGGCCCCGCGGGGGAGCGACCGAGCTGCGTTACGGTGGCACGTCCTTGATCCGACGAGGGAGCAGTTGGTCGATGGTGAGTGCGCGTGTGCCGGGGAAGCCGCTCTTCCGACACCCGGCGCAGGTCATCGTCGTCGCCTTCGGGACCGCGGTGGTCCTCGGCACGTTGCTGCTCATGCTGCCGGTGTCGAGGGTCGGCCCGGACGGGGCGCCTCCGGTCACGGCACTGTTCACCGCGACCAGCGCCGTGTGCGTCACGGGGCTGGTCACGGTGGACACGCCGACGTACTGGAGCGGATTCGGGCAGGCGGTCATCCTGCTGCTGATCCAGGTCGGCGGGTTCGGGATCATGACGCTGGCATCGCTCGTCGGCCTCCTGCTGTCGCGCCGGATGGGGCTCCGGACCCGGCTCACGGCTGCAGCGGAGACCAAGAGTCTCGGCATCGGCGACGTCCGCGCCGTGCTGGTCGGCGTCGCCAAGGTGAGTCTGCTGTTCGAGCTCCTCACGGCGGTCGTCCTGACGATGCGGTTTGCCGTCGGGTACGGCGAGTCGTGGGACCGAGCCGTCTACCACGGTGTGTTCCACGCCGTGTCCGCGTTCAACAACGCTGGGTTCGCGCTGTACAGCGACAACCTCGTGGGGTTCGTGGCCGACCCGTGGATCTGCATCCCGATCGCCCTGGCCGTCATCGTGGGCGGCCTCGGGTTCCCTGTCCTGTTCGAGCTGCGCAGGCAGTTCGGGCGGCCGCGGCAGTGGAGCCTCCACACCAAGCTCACCGTGGGCACCACGCTGTCCCTCCTGGTGCTGGGTACGGCGTTCATGATCTCCAGCGAGTGGAGCAACCCCGAGACCCTGGGTGCATTGGACGCGCCGAGCAGGGTCCTCGCCGGCTTCTTCCAGGCAGTGATGCCGCGGACGGCCGGCTTCAACAGCGTGGACTACGGCCAGATGCACGACGGCACCCTGCTGGGCGTCGACGTCCTGATGTTCATCGGCGGTGGCTCGGCAGGGACTGCCGGCGGCATCAAGGTGACCACCTTCATCATCCTGCTGTTCGTGATCTACGCCGAGGTGCGAGGAGAGCGGCATGTCAACGCCGCCGACCGGCGGATCGGAGAGCGGGTGCAGCGCCAAGCGCTCACCGTTGCGCTGCTGTCGGTCGGGCTGGTCATGGTCGCGACGCTGGTGCTCCTGGAGATCACCGACCTGTCCACGCGCGCGGTGCTGTTCGAGAGCATCTCGGCGTTCGCCACCGTCGGCCTCTCGACCGGGATCACCGCTGACCTGCCGTCGACGGGACAGCTGGTCCTCGCCGTCCTCATGTTCGTCGGCAGGCTCGGGCCGATCACCCTTGTCTCGTCGCTGGCCCTGCGGGAGACGCAGCGCCGCTACACGCTTCCGGAAGGACGTCCCCTCATTGGCTAGGCAGCTTCGTCTCAACAGCGATCCGGTCGCCGTCATCGGCCTGGGCCGGTTCGGCAAGTCGCTCGCCCTCGAGCTCGCCGATGAGGGCGTCGAGGTCCTCGGCATCGACCTCGACGACAAGGTCGTCCAGTCGTTGGCCGGACGGCTGACGCACGTGGTGGCGGCCGACACCACCGACGAGGAGGCGCTGCGGCAACTGTCGCTGCACGAGTTCGCGCGCGCCGTGATCGGGATCGGCAACGACCTGGAGGCGAGCATCCTGTCGGCCTCGGTCCTGCTGAATCTCGGGGTGCGGGACATCTGGGCCAAGGCGATCAGCGAGTCGCATGCGCGGATCCTCTCCCAGATCGGCGTCCACCACGTCGTGCGTCCCGAGCACGACATGGGCAAGCGGGTCGCCCACCTGGTTCGGGGACGCATGCTCGACTACATCGAGTTCGACGACGGCTACGCGATCGTCAAGACCCGGCCACCGCGAAGCCTGCACGGCCGAGCCTTGGGCGAGTCGCGCCCGCGCTCCGGCTACGGCATCACGATCGTGGCGGTGAAGCGGGCGGGTCAGGACTTCACCTACGCGACACCGGACACCGTGGTGAAGGAGGACGACATCGTCATCGTCGCGGGTCCGCAGGACAAGGTGGAGCGGTTCAGCGAGCTCACCTGACCCGCGCGCCGCGGGGATCCGTGCGTCGGACTAGGCCTGGAGGAGCGCCTGGCCGAGCAGGACCAGCCCGAAGGCCACCACGATGCTGACCAGCGGGTCGAAGGGGACCCTGCCCCGCCCCCCGGTGGCCACGATCGTGACCGCACGCAGCATGGCGACGAGGCCCGCGACGACGAGGACGACGGCGAGCACCGTGGTCATGAGGCCGGTGACGTCGGGGTCATCGACCCGGCGAGCGGCCGTGGTCACTCATGGTCATCGGTCTCGTCTCCTCTCGACGCCCGACTCCCCAGTCTCGGCGAGTTCGGTTGCGACGGATGGGACCTTGACGAACCCTTGACGGCCCCGGTGCCGTCAGCCGGCGCCCCCCGAGCGCCGGGATCCAGGACCTTGCGATCCTGGGATGCAGGGTGGGTACCGCACGCACGCACGAGCACGTGTCCCGCTGTCCTGAGAGAAGGAGACCACTCGTGGCCAACCGACTGGTGAACGCGACCTCGCCGTACCTCCTCCAGCACGCCGACAACCCCGTCGACTGGTGGGAGTGGGGACCGGAGCCGTTCGAGGAGGCCCGGCGACGCAACGTGCCGGTCCTGCTGAGCGTCGGGTACGCCGCCTGCCACTGGTGCCATGTCATGGCGCACGAGTCGTTCGAGGACGAGGCGACCGCGGCCTACCTCAACGAGCACTACGTGTCGATCAAGGTCGACCGCGAGGAGCGCCCGGACGTGGACGCGGTCTACATGCAGGCGACCACCTCGATGACGGGGCACGGCGGCTGGCCGATGACGGTGGTGCTCGACCACGACGGCAACCCGTTCTTCGCCGGCACCTACTTCCCGGACGCGCCGCGGCACGGGCAGCCGTCGTTCCGCCAGGTGCTCGAGGCGCTGAGCGACGCCTGGACCAACCGCGCCGACGAGGTCGCGAAGGTCGCGGCGACGCTGCGTGAGCACCTGAACCAGGAGAGCGCCCTGACCTCCGGCGCGATCACCGCCGAGGTGCTGGACGGTGCGGTCGCGACGCTCGCGAAGGAGTTCGACCCGCGGTCGGCCGGGTTCGGGGGAGCGCCGAAGTTCCCGCCGTCGATGGTGCTGGAGTTCCTGCTCCGCCACGGCGAGCGCGAGATGCTCGGCGCGACGCTCGAGGCGATGGCGCGCGGCGGCATCCACGACCAGCTCGCCGGCGGGTTCGCGCGGTACTCCGTCGACAGCGACTGGGTCGTGCCGCACTTCGAGAAGATGCTCTACGACAACGCGCTGCTGCTGCGCGTGTACGCCGGGTGGGGGACCGCGCTGGGGGACGGGATCGCCCGCGGGATCGCCGAGTTCCTGCTCGCCGAGCTGCGCACCGACGAGGGCGGCTTCGCCTCCGCCCTGGACGCCGACTCCGAGGGCGAGGAGGGCACGTTCTACGTCTGGACGCCGGCGCAGCTGACCGAGGTGCTCGGTCCCGAGGACGGGCCGTGGGCGGCCGGGCTGCTGTCGGTGACCGACGGCGGCACCTTCGAGCGTGGCACGTCCACGCTCCAGCTGCGCCGGGACCCCGACGACCCTCCGCGCTGGGACGACGTACGGCGCCGGGTGCTCGAGGCGCGGTCCCGGCGCGAGCGGCCGGCCCGCGACGACAAGGTGGTCGCGTCGTGGAACGGGCTGGCGATCAGCGGTCTCTGTCGGGCCGGGTACGTGGAGGCGGCCGAGCGAGCCGCCGAGCTGATCTGGCGCGTGCACATGGTCGACGGTCGCCTGCGGCGGGTCTCCCGTGGCGGCGTCGTCGGAGCGCCGGCGGGGGTGCTCGAGGACCACGGCTGCGTCGCCGCCGGTTTCGTCGACCTGTTCCAGGCGACCGGCGACGTCGCCTGGCTCGAGCGCGCCGGCACGCTCCTGGACCTCGCGCTCGCGCACTTCGCGGCCGACGACGGCGGCTTCTTCGACACCGCCGACGACGCCGAGGCGCTGGTCGCCCGGCCGCGCGACCCCTCCGACAACGCCTATCCGTCCGGGCTGTCGTCGATGGTGCACGCACTGGCGGCGTACGCCGCGATCACGGGCGAGGGCCGCCACCGTGAGGCGGCGGAGAAGGCGCTCGCAACCGTCGTGCAGCTCGCGGAGAAGGCGCCGCGGTTCGCCGGCTGGTCGCTCGCGGCCGCGCAGTCGATGCTCGACGGACCGGTCGAGGTGGCGATCGTGGGCGACCCCAGTGAGGAGCGGGACGCCCTCGTGGCCGTCGCCCGTCGCGACCCGAACGCCGTCGTGGTGGTCGCCGACGAGCCCAGCGACGAGGTGCCGCTGCTGGTGGGCCGCGACGCGGTCGACGGCCGCCCGGCGGCGTACGTCTGCCGTGGCTTCGTCTGCGAGCGCCCGGTGACGACCGCCGACGAGCTCAGCGCCGCGCTGAGGCGGTGACCACCAGCCGGTCGCCGAGGTCCGAGCGCAGGTACAGCACCGACCGACCGTGCCGTGCCGAGGTGAGCAGCCCTCCGTCGCGCAGCGCCCGCAGGTGCTGGTTGACCGCGCTGGTCGTCACGCCGAGGCGTACGGCGAGCTCGGTTGACGACGCCGGTGACTCCAGCAGCGCCAGCAGCCGGGCGCGGACGGCACCGAGCAGGTCGGCCAGCGCGTCGCGCGCTCCGGGCGGCTCGGCCTCCCAGAGCGTCCCGACCCCGCGCGCGCCGTACATGATCAGCGGCGCCTCCTCGGCCGAGATCGGCGCGGTCACGTTGCGGGTGAACAGCGACGGCGCCAGCGTCAGGCCCTCACCCGCCGTCGACCGGTGGAACCCGACCTTGGTCGTCATCTCCACCTGCACGACGTCGTCGACCAGCCGGATCCGCGGGGACAGGTCGGCGAACATCGCGGCGAGCCCCTCCCGCGCGATGGTCCGGCCCCGGAACACGATGTCGGCCTCGAGCACCGCCCGCATCCGGGGCCACCAGGGCTCGAAGCAGGCGTCCCAGTACGCCGCCAGCGCGGTGACGATGCGCCTCAGCAGCCGGTCGCGGCGGCCGCCGAGCACCGCGGGACGGCCCTGTGGGTGGACCTCGGCGATGTCGTCGCGCACCACGTCCAGCGGCGTCGCGGCCACCGCCGCGAGCTCGTCGTGGAAGCGGGTCAGCGGGGAGCGGGGCCGGGGCGTGAGGAAGTCCGGGGTCCAGAGGCTCTCGTTCGTCAGCGCGAGCAGCAGGTCGCGGTCCAGGCCGGCCCGCGCGCTCTCGGTGAGGTTCAGCCACGGCAGCATCAGCGGGTAGCGGCCCGGCTCGCGCCAGGTCCGCAGCGACAGCGCCAGCTCGTTCATCGGCGAGATCGCGAACCGGACCTCGCCGAGGTCCGACCCGGCCAGCTCATACTCGATCAGCCGGGACATGGAGCCATACGCTACATCGTTGGAGGCGCCGGCGACGCCGTGACAGAACTGCCCCGTGCTCCGCCGCCTCCTCCTCCCGCTCGACCCCGTCGAGCGCGCGCTGACCTTCGCCACCATCGCCGCGTCGCTGTCGACGGGGCTCTTCTACAGCGTGAGCGCGCTCTACTTCACCCGCGTCATCGGGCTGCCGGTCACGACCGTCGGGCTCGGCCTGACGATCGCGGGTGCGGCGGGCGTGGCTGCGTCCTTCGCCGGCGGGTTCGCCTCGGACCGGGTCGGCGCCGACCGGCTCCAGCTGTGGGCGAACGCCGTGCAGGGTCTGGCGTTGCTGGCCTACGTGTTCGCGAGCAGCGCCCTCGCCTTCACGCTGGTCGCCTGTGTCGCGGTCGGCAGCCGCAGCCTCCAGGGCACCGCGAAGTCGACCCTGCAGGCCCGGTGGTTCACCGGTGCCGAGCGGGTCGGGATCCGCGCCAGGCTCCGCGTGATCACCAACGTCTTCATCGGCCTCGGCACCGTGCTCGCCGGCGCCGCGCTGCTCGTCGACACCGCGACGGCGTACCGCACCACGATGGTCGCGGTCGGCCTCGTCGCGACGCTCGCGACCGTGCCGCTCGCCGGGCTGCGCGGGCGCGTGGACGGCTTCGCCGCCCGGATGGACGCCCACCTCGCGTCGGGCCACGTGCCCGGGCCGTCGCCGTTCCGCGACCGCACCTACCTGGCCTCGGTCGCGCTCAACTCCGTGATCGCGATGCAGTTCAGCATGCAGAGCGTCGGCGTCCCGCTCTGGATCGTCACCCGCACCGAGGCGCCCGAGGTGGTGATCTCGGTGCTGCTCGTGCTCAACACGGTCTTCGTCGCGCTGTTCCAGGTGCGCGCCGCGCGCGGCACCCACGACGTCCGCGTCGCCGGGCGGACGGTACGCCGCGGCAGCCTGCTGCTCGCCGTCGCGTGCCTGCTGTACGGCGCCGCCGGGTCGACCGGGACCGTCGTCGCGGTCGTCGTGCTGGTGGTCGCCGAGCTGCTCGGCTCGTGGGCCGAGGTGTGGTGCGAGGCCGGCGGCTGGGGCCTCGCCTTCGAGCTCGCCGACCCGCTGAGCGCCGGCCGCTACCAGGGCCTGTCGAACACCGGCTACGCGCTGGCCGGCATGGTCGCGCCGGCACTGGTCACCGCGACCGCGGTCGACCACGGGCTGCCCGGATGGGCGCTCCTCGCGCTCGTCTTCGCCCTCGCCGGCACGGCGGTCGGGGCGCTCGCGCGGCGCGCCGCGGGCCGCCGTGCGCCGGAGGTCACGCTCGCTGCGTGACGACCCTCAGCGCAGGGCGTAGGTCGCGATCGAGACGCCGACGTAGTGCGCCACGAACGCCAGCACCGTGAAGGTGTGGAACACCTCGTGGAAGCCGAACCAGCGCGGCCACGGGTTCGGGCGCTTGAAGCCGTAGACCACGCCGCCGAAGGTGTAGAGCGCGCCGCCGACGAGGATCAGCGTGAACGTCGCGATGCCGGCGCCCATGCCCAGGCGGGTGGCGCCGCTGTAGAAGCTCGGGATGAAGAAGACCGCGGCCCAGCCGAGCGCGATGTAGATCGGGACGTAGAGCCAGCGCGGCGCGTCGGTCCAGAAGACGCGGAACCCGACGCCGAGGATCGCCCCACCCCAGACCGTGGCGAGCAGCGCCACCTGCTGGGTGCCCTCGAGGAGCAGCAGGCTGAACGGCGTGTAGGAGCCCGCGATCAGCAGGAAGATGTTGGAGTGGTCGAACCGGCGGAGGAACGCCCACACCCGCGGTGACCACGACCCGGTGTGGTAGATCGCGCTCACCGTGAACAGCACGAGCGCGGAGCCGGTGAACAGCGCTGATCCCACGCGGGTCGCGGTTGTCGGCGACAGGCAGGTCAGCACGATCCCGGCCGCCAGGGTGAGCGGGGCCGAGGCGAGGTGCAGCCAGCCGCGGAGGCGGGGCTTGATCTCGGCGGTGAGGTCCGCGACGGCGTCGTGCAGCGACTCCAGGCCTGCGCGCATCGTCTGGCTCATGGCGGCAAAGATACCCGGGGTACGGGCACGAGAACCCCACGCCCGGTGATCGTGAGGTCGACCTGTGAGGAACGTCGCGCCGGTACGATCGCCAGCGTGGCGGACTGGAAGCGCGGGCTCCGGCGGGTGCTCTACCCGGCGTACGAGGCACGGATGCTGCGCCGGATGCCGGGCAACGTCCCGAAGCACGTCGGGGTGATGCTGGACGGCAACCGCCGCTGGGCGAAGGCGGTCGGCCGCGACACCGCGCACGGTCACCAGGCCGGCGCCGCGAACATCGAGCCGCTGCTCGGCTGGTGCGACGAGGTCGGCATCGAGGTGGTCACGTTGTGGCTGCTGTCGACCGACAACCTCAACCGCCCCGAGGGTGAGCTGGCGCCGCTGCTCGACATCATCGGCGAGGCGGTCGCGTCCCTGGCCGACCAGCAGAAGTGGCGCCTCCACCCGGTGGGGGCCCTCGACCTGCTCCCCGCGGCGGTCGCCGAGAAGCTCAAGGCCGCCGAGGAGGCCACCCGTGACGTCGACGGGATGCTCGTCAACGTCGCGGTCGGGTACGGCGGGCGCCGCGAGATCGCCGACGCCGTACGGTCCCTGCTCCAGGAGGCCGCCGCCGAGGGCACCACGCTGGAGGAGCTCGCCGGCCGGATCGACGTCGAGCACATCGCCGAGCACCTCTACACCAAGGGCCAGCCCGACCCCGACCTGGTGATCCGCACCTCGGGCGAGCAGCGGCTGGGGGGCTTCCTGCTCTGGCAGAGCGCGAAGTCGGAGTTCTACTTCTGCGAGGCGTACTGGCCCGACTTCCGCCGCGTCGACTTCCTCCGCGCCATCCGGGCGTACGCGCAGCGCGACCGTCGGTTCGGCGCCTGAGGGTTTCGGCGGTCAGCAGCCGAAACCCGCGGCCCGATCACGCACGCCAGCCGTCACCCAACGGTCACCCCGCGTTCTGGCGTGTCGCCGGAGAACGGCCGCCACGCGGGCGTACTTTCCGGATATCGGGGAGTGGGGAAGCTGCCCGTATCGGGAGGCCCGTTCGTGAGAAATCGCGACTGCACAGCGCGACAGTGGGTACTGAATACTCCCTGCGGCGCGACCGGGAGCCGGCACTCCGGCGCTCGGGCCCGTTCCGGTCCGTCTGCTTGAAACCACGGCCGGAGCGCAGAGTGCGCGCGCCGGCCCGCAAAGGGGTGTCACCGTGCCGAACCAGGCTCCGAAGACCCAGCGCTCCGCCACTCCGGCCACGAAGACCCGCGCGAGAACCGCGCCCTCCGTGCGCACCTACGTCCTCGACACCAGCGTCCTGCTCGCCGACCCCGGCGCGCTCCGGCGCTTCGAGGAGCACGAGGTCGTGCTTCCCGTCGTGGTGATCACCGAGCTCGAGGGCAAGCGGCACCACCCCGAGCTGGGCTTCTTCGCGCGGACGGCGCTGCGGATGCTCGACGAGCTGCGGATCACCCACGGCCGCCTCGACGAGCCGGTCCCGGTCGGCGAGCTGGGCGGCACGGTCCGCGTCGAGCTCAACCACACCGACCCGCAGTCCCTGCCGTCCGGCTTCCGCCTCGGTGACAACGACACCCGCATCCTCGCCGTCGCCCGCAACCTCGCCAACGAGGGCGCCGACGTCACCCTGGTCTCCAAGGACCTGCCGCTGCGGATCAAGGCGTCCGCGGTCGGCCTGGACGCCGAGGAGTACCGCGCGGAAGGGATCAGCGATTCCGACACCGGCTACTCCGGCATGGCCGAGCTCGAGGTGGTCGCCGGCGCCCTCGACGAGCTGTACGACGGCGGCGTCGTCGACCTCGAGGAGGCGCGCGACCTGCCCTGTCACACCGGCCTGGTGCTGCTGTCCGACCGCGGTACGGCGCTCGGGCGGGTCGGCCCCGACAAGCAGGTGCACCTGGTGCGCGGTGACCGCGAGGCGTTCGGGATCCACGGCCGCTCCGCCGAGCAGCGGATCGCCCTGGAGATGCTGCTCGACCCCGAGGTCGGCATCGTCTCCCTCGGCGGCCGGGCCGGCACCGGCAAGTCCGCGATGGCGCTGTGCGCGGGTCTCGAGGCGGTGCTCGAGCGCCGCCAGCACCAGAAGGTCGTGGTGTTCCGCCCGCTGTTCGCCGTCGGCGGCCAGGAGCTCGGCTACCTGCCCGGCTCGGAGTCGGAGAAGATGTCGCCCTGGGCGCAGGCGGTGTTCGACACGCTCGGCGCGATGACCTCCAAGGACGTCATCGACGAGATCCTCGACCGCGGGATGCTCGAGGTGCTACCGCTGACGCACATCCGCGGTCGGTCCCTCCACGACGCGTTCGTCATCGTCGACGAGGCGCAGTCGCTGGAGCGCAACGTGCTGCTCACGGTGCTCTCCCGGATCGGCGCCAACTCCAAGGTCGTGCTCACCCACGACGTGGCCCAGCGGGACAATCTGCGGGTCGGCCGGCACGACGGCGTGGTGGCGGTGATCGAGAAGCTCAAGGGGCACCCGCTGTTCGCCCACGTGACCCTGACCCGGTCGGAGCGGTCGCCCATCGCGGCGTTGGTCACGGAGATGTTGGAGAACGTGACGCTCTGACGATGCTCCTGAGGCCCCTGTGACTTCTGTGACGGGGGAGGTGGGATCGTGCGGCAAATTACCCGCCGTACCCGTCCGTTGGGTTTGCAACCACCTCCCTCGTCAGGCAGGGTGGCCCGTGATCTTTTCGTGACCTTCCGGCTCAGCGTCATCGGGGACAACGCGCCGGGACGGTTCGCGGGATGCCCGAGTCGTCTACCCCGATCGTCGAGCCCTTGTCGAAACGCACCAAGTACGTTCCGAAGCACCGGCACGCCCCCGAGCCGACGCTCGCCCAGGCCCCCAGGAAGGTCCTGCGCAACACCGTCGTCCTCTCGTCCGTCGCCGTCGCCGCCACCGGAGTCGCCGTGTCCGGCGGCGTCCTGAGCGCCCCCGCGGGCGTCTCGAGCGCCGCCGAGGACCTCGGCACCCAGGTGTCGTCGCCCGTCCAGGGCGGGTCGTTCCACGTGGCCGACCGGGCGCCGGTCGTGTCCCGCTCCGGTGACCGCCGCGACGCCGCGGACCCGGCCAAGGAGGCCGCGCTCTCGGTGCAGAGCGGCCCGGCCGTCACCGAGCGCGTCGAGCTCTCCGACGGCGACCCGCGCGACATCGCCCGCGCGCTGATGCCGCAGTTCGGGTTCTCCTCCGACCAGTTCGGCTGCCTCGACTCCCTGTGGACCCGCGAGAGCGGCTGGAACCCCTCGGCCCAGAACGCCTCCTCGGGCGCCTACGGCATCCCGCAGTCGCTGCCCGGCTCGAAGATGGCCTCCGTCGGCGCCGACTGGGCGACCAACCCCGCCACGCAGATCGAGTGGGGCCTCGGCTACATCCGCGACCGGTACGGCAGCCCGTGCGGTGCCTGGGGTCACTCCGAGTCGTACGGGTGGTACTGACCCCCGCGCCACCGCCTCACGGGTGCGTCATCGACTCCACGTCGAGCGCCTCGTCCAGCTGCTCCTCGGTGAGCTCGCCGCGCTCGACGTACCCCAGCGCGATCACGGTCGCGCGGATCGTCGCGCCGTCGGCGAGCGCCTGCTTGGCGATCTTGGCGGCGGCCTCGTAGCCGACGTACTTGTTCAGCGGCGTCACGACCGACGGCGAGGACTCGGCGTACTGCCGCATCCGGTCGGCGTCCGCCGTGATCCCGTCCACGCATCGGGAGGCCAGCACGCGTGAGGACGCCGCGAGCAGCCGCACCGACTCCAGCACGTTGCGCGCCATCACCGGCATGGCCACGTTGAGCTCGAAGGCGCCGCTCGCGCCGGCGGCGGTCACGGCCGCGTCGTTGCCGACCACCTGGAAGCAGACCATCAGGGTCGCCTCCGGAAGCACCGGGTTGACCTTGCCGGGCATGATGCTCGACCCCGGCTGGAGGTCCGGCAGGTGGATCTCGGCGAGCCCGGTCGTCGGGCCGGACGACATCCAGCGCAGGTCGTTGCAGATCTTGGTGAGCCCGACGGCGTAGGTGCGCAGCACCCCGCTCAGCTCGACGAGGGAGTCACGGGTGCCCTGCGCCTCGAAGTGGTTGCGCGCCTCGGTGAACGGCTGCCCGGTCGTCTCGGAGAGGACGGCGATCACGCGCTCCGCGAAGCCAGCCGGGGTGTTGATGCCGGTGCCGACGGCCGTGCCGCCCAGTGGCAGCTCGCGGACCCGGGGGAGCACCGACTCGAGCCGCTCGGCGGCGTACCGCACGGTCGCGGCGTACCCGCTGAACTCCTGGCCGAGCATCACTGGCGTGGCGTCCATCAGGTGCGTGCGGCCGGACTTCACGAGGCCGGCGAACTCCTCGGCCTTGCCTTCGAGCGACGTCGCGAGCACGTCGAGCGCCGGCAGCAGGTCGCCGGTGACCGCCAGTGTCGCCGCGACGTGGATGGCGGTCGGGAAGGTGTCGTTGCTGGACTGGCTCGCGTTGACGTGGTCGTTGGGGTGGACCTCGGTCCCGGCGCGCTGGGCGAGGGTGGCGATCACCTCGTTGGCGTTCATGTTCGAGCTCGTCCCCGAGCCGGTCTGGAACACGTCGATCGGGAACCCGTCGTCGTGCCCGCCCTCGGCGACCTCGGTCGCCGCGGTCACGATCGCCGACGACTGCGCGGCGTCGAGGATGCCGAGCTCGCCGTTCACCGTCGCCGCGGCGGCCTTCACCCGGCCGATCGCGTGGATCAGGGCCGGCTCGATCGGCGTGCCGCTGATCGGGAAGTTCTCGACCGCGCGCTGCGTCTGCGCCCGCCAGAGCGCGTCCGCGGGCACGCGGACCTCGCCCATGCTGTCGTGCTCGATCCGGAACCGGCCGTCGTCGCTCATGTCCGGGACGTTACCCATCCGGCCTCAAGGACGTGCCTGTGACGACCGATACCCCAGCGTGACCCTGTCCGCACCGGCGCTGCCGCTCGAGCGCACGCCCGTCGGCGTCCGCGTCCTCGCCCACGCCCCGGACCTCGCCGTCGGCGCCGCGCTGGCGTGGTGGGCGACGTACCTGACGTGGGGGACCGGCGGCCGCGAGCCGCACGTGCTCTCGGTCGGTTGCGCCCTGCTGGCGGCGGCGTACGTCGCCGTCCGGCCCTGGCGGGTCGTCGGACCGGTCCCGACGGCGCTCGTCCACGCGGTCGCACTCGGCGCCTGGGCCGTGGTCCTCACCGCGCCCACCGGCTGGGCCGGTGGCGACGAGGTCGCGGCGTACACGCTCGCGGCCGAGCTGGGCCTGGTGACCTGGGCCTGGGCGACCGACGCCGTCCGGCGGTACGTCGTGCTGGCGGCGGTGCTCGGCGCCGCCGGTGCCCAGTTCGCGGCCGGCTGGCTGCCGTGGTGGGGGGCGCAGGACCCCGGCAAGCTCTTCCAGGGGACGTTCTACTGGCACAACCAGGCCGGGATCTTCCTGGCCGCCGGGGCGGTCCTGGGCTGCGCGGCGGTCGCCGCCGGCCGGCCCGTCGCGCTGCTCGGCTGGACCGTCACCCCGCTGTGCGTCGCCGGCACCGTCTACACGACCAGCCGCGGCTCGCAGATCGCGCTCGCCCTGGGGGTCGTGATGCTGCTGGCGCTGCTGCGCACGCGGCGCCTCCAGGTGCTCGTGACCCTCGCGCTCTCCTGGGGCATCACCTGGCTGCTGACCGGGCCGCCGTTCTTCGCCGAGCGCGTCTCGCCGACCGCCAGCACCGAGGCGCGGTCGGCCAGCTTCGTCGGGAACGGCACGCAGCGCCTCGAGGACTGGCGCCGGGCGGCGAAGATCTTCGAGCACTGGCCGTTCTCCGGCGCGGGCTTCAACTCCTTCGACAGCGCCGCCCGCGTCGCGACGACTCCGCGGGACGACGTGCGCACGGCGTTCGCGCACAACGGCTACCTCCAGGCGGCCGCGGACGGCGGGCTGGTCCTGATCGTCCCGCTCGTGGCGCTCCTCGCCGTCGTCTCGTGGCGCGTGCTGCGCGGGCTCCCCGCGGACCCCGTCCGCGCCGGTGGCGCCAGCGCCCTCCTGGCGCTGCTCCTGCACAGCGGCATGGACTTCGACTGGGGCTACCCGTCCCTGCTGGCCCTCCTCGGCCCGGTGGCGGCGCTGGCGCTGCCCCTGCCGGTGCGCGGCGACCGCGGCCGCTGGGACCTGCCGCTCGCCGCCCTCGGTGTCGGCCTGCTGGTCGTGGCCGTCTGGTCCGGCTGGGCGGGCGGCCTCGACCTGAGCACCCCGGTCAGCTGACCCGCGCGACGTAGAGCCAGTACTTCTCGTCGCGGTCCTGGAGGAGGACGTCGTACGGTCGCGCCTCGGCGTTGCCGAACACCTCACGGAGAGCCGCCTCGAGCGACGGCGCCTCGGCCGCCGACCAGATCACGAGAGCGCCGCCGGGGGTGAGCGCTCCCTTCGCGGTCTTCAGGAACGGCGCCCGGTAGAGCGCCGCGTTGTGGTCGTGCACCAGGTAGCCGGGGCCGTTGTCGACGTCGAGCAGCACCAGGTCGTACGACGCGGGCGGGGCCTCGGCGAGCGCGACCGCGATGTCGGCGACGACGACGTGCACGCGCTCGTCGGCCAGGAGCGCCGGCCCGTGCGGCACGGTGCCGTCGCGCATCCAGTCGACCAGGGACTGCTCGATCTCGACCACCGCGCACCTCTCGACGCGACGGTCGGCCAGGACCTCGTGCATGGTGAAGCCGAGCCCGAGACCGCCCACGACCACGCGGGTGGGGTGCTCGGCGACCTCGAGGGCGGCGGTCGCCAGCGCGCGCTCGGTGCTGACCTCGAGGGTGTCCATGACGAACACGCCGTTCGCGCGCAGCTCCAGGGTCGTCGGAGCGTGCTCGGCGCGGCGTTCCCGCAGCACCAGCTCGCCCCGCGGGGTCTCGGCCCGGGCGATCTCGACGTACTCCACGGGGGCAACCGTACGGAACGCCCGCAGTGGGTACCGGAGGCCTATGGCTGAAGAGAAGCAGGACGAAGGTCAGGTGTCCGAGGTCAGCGGGATGAAGGCTCCGGGCGAGTCGGTCTCCGACGGGGACGCGGTGTCCGGCCAGCCCGAGGGTGAGAGCGGCAAGGTCGACGACGGCCCCACCGGCCCGGACGCCCCGACGTTCGACCCGGACCAGGGCCGCTACGCCGACAAGGACGACGTCGAGACGACCGGCTGAGAGCTACTCCGCCGACCGGACCCGCAGGCCCGTCACCGGCACGGTGACGGTGCCGGACGGGTCGGTGAAGAAGTCGTTGCCCTTGTCGTCGACGACGATGAACGCCGGGAAGTCCTCGACCTCGATCTTCCAGACCGCCTCCATGCCGAGCTCGGGGTACTCCAGCACCTCCTGGCTCTTGATGCAGTCCTGGGCGAGCCGGGCGGCGGGGCCGCCGATGGAGCCGAGGTAGAAGCCGCCGTGCGCGGCGCAGGCCTCGGTGACCTGCTTGGACCGGTTGCCCTTGGCGAGCATCACCATCGAGCCGCCCGCGGCCTGGAACTGCTCGACGTAGGAGTCCATCCGCCCGGCCGTGGTCGGCCCGAACGATCCCGATGCCATGCCGGCGGGGGTCTTGGCCGGGCCGGCGTAGTACACCGGGTGGTCGCGCAGGTACGCCGGCATCTCCTCGCCGGCGTCCAGCCGCTCCTTGATCTTGGCGTGCGCGATGTCGCGCGCGACCACGAGCGGGCCGGTCAGGGACAGCCGGGTCTTCACGGGGTACTGCGACAGCTGCGCGAGGATCTCCGACATCGGCCGGTTCAGGTCGACGGAGACCACCTCGCCGCCGGAGATGTCTTCCGCGACTCCCGCGTCCGGCATGTACTGCGCCGGGTCCGTCTCGAGCTGCTCGAGGAACACGCCCTCGGGCGTGATCTTGCCCAGTGCCTGCCGGTCCGCCGAGCAGGAGACCGCGATCGCGACCGGGCAGGACGCGCCGTGCCGCGGCAGCCGCACGACGCGCACGTCGTGGCAGAAGTACTTGCCGCCGAACTGCGCGCCGATCCCGAAGGACTGCGTCAGCTCGAAGACCCGCTGCTCCAGCTCCAGGTCGCGGAAGCCGTGCGCTGACATCGAGCCCTCGGTCGGCAGGTTGTCGAGGTAGTGCGCCGAGGCGTACTTCGCGGTCTTCAGCGCGAACTCCGCCGACGTGCCGCCGATCACCACCGCCAGGTGGTACGGCGGGCAGGCCGCCGTGCCGAGCGAGCGGATCTTCTCGTCGAGGAAGGCCAGCAGCCGCTGCGGGTTGAGGATCGCCTTGGTCTCCTGGAACAGGAACGACTTGTTGGCCGAGCCGCCGCCCTTGGCCATGAAGAGGAACTTGTACTCCGGCTTGCCGGAGGACCGGGGCGTGGAGTAGATCTCGATCTGCGCCGGCAGGTTCGTGCCGGTGTTCTTCTCCTCGTACGTCGTCAGCGGCGCGAGCTGGGAGTAGCGCAGGTTGAGCTTCGTGTACGCGTCGTACACGCCTCGCGAGATCGCCTCGCCGTCGTCCGCGCCGGTCAGCACGCCCTCGGACTTCTTGCCCATCACGATCGCCGTGCCGGTGTCCTGGCACATCGGCAGCACGCCGCCGGCGGAGATGTTGACGTTCTTGAGCAGGTCGAGCGCCACGAACCGGTCGTTCCCCGATGCCTCGGGGTCGTCGATGATCCGGCGCAGCTGCGCGAGGTGGGCCGGCCGCAGGTAGTGGGAGATGTCGTGCATCGCCTCGGCGGTCAGCCGCTGGATCGCCTCGGGGGAGACCTGGAGGAAGGTCTGCCCGTTCGCCTCGAACATCGAGACGCCCTCGGTCGTGATCAGCCGGTACGGCGTCTCGTCCTTCCCGGTGGGGAGGAGGTCGGAGTACCGGAACTCTGCTTCGCTCACGAACGGCAAGGGTATCGGCCGCACTACGCTGGCGCGCATGGTGGGAGAGCTCGAGCCCGACCCGTCACGGCTGCGGATCTCCGACGCCGACCGGCACCGCGTGGCGGAGGTCCTCCGCCGAGCTGCGGGGGAGGGGCGCCTGGAGATCGCCGAGCTCGACGAGCGCCTCGAGGCGACGTACGCCGCCCGCACCTATGCCGACCTGGTCCCGATCACCCACGACCTGCCCGAGCCGGGCCTCGCGCCGCCGGCCCCGGCGCCGCAGGCCACGCCGCCCCCGGAGCAGCAGCCCACGACCCAGCGGCACGTGGCGATCCTCGGTGGATTCGACCGCGCGGGCGCCTGGGTGGTGCCCCCGCGGCTCTCGATCTTCGCGGTGCTGGGCGGTGCGGAGCTGGACCTGCGCGAGGCGAGGTTCGCCGCCCGGGAGGTGACCATCACCGTGAACTGCTTCATGGGCGGCGCGCAGATCACGGTGCCGCCGCACGTGGACGTGGTCCTGGAGGGCACGGGGATCATGGGCAGCTACTCCGGACCGAGCCGCCGCGTCCGGGCCGAGCTGGACGAGAACTCCCCGACCGTCCGCATCCGCGGTGTGGCGGTCTGGGGCGGTGTGTCCGTCGAGCGGAAGCGGTAGTGTGACCGCGCTCACCTTTACCACGGATCGTCCGGCACGTACCTGCCGGTGAAGGAGTTGTTGAAGCATGGCCACTGTCAGGTTCGAGGAGGCGCAGCGCTGGTACCCCGGCGCCGACCGCCCCGCTGTTCCAGGGATCAGCCTCGAGATCGGCGACGGGGAGTTCATGGTCCTCGTCGGCCCGTCCGGGTGCGGCAAGTCCACCACCCTGCGGATGCTCGCCGGGCTGGAGGAGGTCAACAAGGGGAAGATCTACATCGGTGATCGCGACATCACCAACATGCCCCCCAAGGACCGGGACATCGCGATGGTGTTCCAGAACTACGCGCTGTACCCGCACATGTCGGTCGCGGACAACATGGCGTTCGCCCTGAAGATGGCCAAGGTGCCCCACGAGGAGCGCAACAAGCGGGTCCAGGATGCGGCGAAGATCCTCGGCCTGACCGAGTACCTCGACCGCAAGCCCAAGGCCCTGTCCGGTGGCCAGCGCCAGCGCGTGGCGATGGGCCGCGCGATCGTCCGCCAGCCGCAGGTGTTCTGCATGGACGAGCCGCTGTCGAACCTCGACGCGAAGATGCGCGTGCAGACCCGCACCGACATCGCGAAGCTGCAGTCCGACCTCGGCGTCACCACCGTCTACGTCACCCACGACCAGGTCGAGGCGATGACGATGGGCGACCGGGTGGCCGTGATGAAGGACGGCATCCTGCAGCAGGTCGACACGCCGCTGGCGCTGTACGACCGGCCGGTCAACCTGTTCGTGGCCGGCTTCATCGGCTCCCCGCAGATGAACCTGATGGGCGCCAAGGCCGACAACGGCCAGGCCAAGATCGGTGACTACCGGGTGCCGGTCGACCCGGGCGCGTCGGCCAAGATGCAGGGCGACATCACCGTCGGCGTGCGTCCCGAGGCGTGGCGCGTGGTCGGCAACAGCGAGGAGGGGATGCCGGTCAAGGTCACCGTCGTCGAGGACCACGGCGCCGACGCGTTCATCCACGGTGTCCCCGGCGTCGAGGGCACGCCGAGCAACATCGTCATCCGGGTCAGCGGCCGCGACCACCCGCAGAAGGGCGAGACGATGTACGTCACGACCGACCCGCAGAACGTCCACGTGTTCGACACCGCGACCGGGGAGCGCCTCTCCGACTGATCACCGCCGAGTCGGCGCTGTGTCACCCGAGCTGGGGTGACATGGCGCCGACTCGGCGCATGTCGGGGGCGACACGGCGCCCACTCGGCGGTCAGGCGCGGTCGGCGGTGCGCCGGATCGCGGCGGTGATCGTCTCGAAGAGGGCGGGGGGCAGGTCGTGGCCCATGCCGTTGATCAGCAGCAGCTCCGCGCCGGGGATGGCGGCAGCCGTGGCGCGGCCGCCGGAGACGTGCACCATCTTGTCCGCGAGGCCGTGCACGACCAGCGCCGGCACGCGCACGGCGCGCAGCCGGGCGCTGCGGTTCGGCTGGGTGAGCACCGCGAGCATCTGGCGCATCACGCCGTTCGCGCTGACGCCGCGGTCGAAGGTGTCGCCGGCACGCTTCTCGACCTCTTCCCGCGGCTGCGGGTACGCCGGGGAGCCGATCAGCTTCCAGAACGCCGCGCTGCTGCGGACGTACGCCTCCCGGCCCGGCTTGCGACTGCCGATCAGCCCCGGCAGCAGTGAGGGGTGCTGCCACCCGACGGTGCGCTTGCCGGTCGTCGACATGATGCTGGTCAGCGAGCGCAGCCGCTCCGGGCGCGCGATCGCCATGGTCTGCACGATCATGCCGCCCATCGAGACCCCGGCCACGTGCGCCGACTCGAGGCCGAGGTGGTCCAGCAACCCGAACGCGTCGTCGGCCAGGTCCGCCATCGAGTACGGCGCCCGCACCCGGCCGCCGGTGAACGCCCGGACCAGCGCGGAGCGGTTGACCCGCCCGGCGAGCACCGTCGAGCGGCCCACGTCGCGGTTGTCGTACCGGACGACGTAGAACCCGGCCCGGGCGAGCGCGGCGCACAGCTCCGGGTCCCACCAGGTCATCGGCCCGCCGAGGCCCATCACCAGCAGCAGCGGCTCGCTGTCCGGGTCGCCGTACGTCTGGTAGCAGAGCTCGATCCCGCGGCCGACGGGGGCGAACAGCTCCTCGGAGACCGGGACCGTGCCGGATCGGGGGTCGAGTCGGGGCATGGGGCCCAGTGAACCAGTTGAACACGAAAGGGACACGACACCCCCGATTCAAGTGCTCGAGAGCGGGTAGACGTCGTAACGTGAATCACATGTCGACCTCGCTGGCGGACTTCCTCCTCCCGCACGGCTTCGCGGTCCCGCACCCCGCCGCCGTGCTGCGGGAGGGGAGTGCGGCGACGGAGATCGGGCGCTACGCCCTCCGGGCCGTCTCCGACCGACGGACGCGGCGGTCGACGCCGTACGCCGCGCGGCCCGGCTCGCGCCTCGGCGACCCGGTCCTGCTGGTGCCCGGGTTCCTGGCCGGCGACGGCACGCTGGCGCTGATGTCCCGGTCGCTGCGGGCCCAGGGCTTCCGCACGTACCGGTCCCAGATCC
This sequence comes from Nocardioides sp., assembly GCA_035765695.1. Classification (GTDB taxonomy): domain Bacteria; phylum Actinomycetota; class Actinomycetes; order Propionibacteriales; family Nocardioidaceae; genus Nocardioides. The sequence goes on from DASTXB010000005.1 coordinate 41,370, forward strand.
ACTCCAACATCGGCTGCACCCTCAACGCGGCCGCCCAGCTCGAGGCGCGACTGGAGTCGATCGCCATGCGGCGCGGCACCCGCGTCCAGATGGTCGGGCACTCCCTCGGCGGCATGCTGGCGCGCGGCGTCGCCGTACGCCGGCCGGACCTCGTCTCCAACATCGTGACCATGGGCAGCCCGATGCTGGCGCCGGGCGCCCACCACGTCTCGCTCGCCGCCGCCGTCGACCTGCTGGTCCGGCTGAGCCGGGCCGGGGTGCCGGGCCTGATGTCGGCCGACTGCGTGCGCGGCGACTGTGCCCGGCAGAGCTTCGGCGAGAGCCGCGCCGCGCTGCCGCACGGCGTCGACTTCACCGCGATCTACTCCCGCCGCGACGGCATCGTGGACTGGCGTGCCTGCGTGGACCCGCTCGCGCGGGCGGTCGAGGTGACCGCGTCCCACCTGGGCATGGCGTTCGACCCGCGGGTCATCGACGCGGTGTCCGGTGCGCTGCTGCGCACCGACACCTCAGCTGTCGAAGTCGATCGCGGCAAAAGCGCGTAGCTTCTGGAGCTGGTGCTCCGAGGTGATCGAGCGGATCGTGCCGCTGCGGGACCGCATCACCAGCGAGTGCGTGGTCGCGCCGCCGGCCCGGTAGCGCACGCCGCGCAGCAGCTCGCCGTCGGTGATGCCCGTGGCGACGAAGAAGCAGTCGTCGCCGGTCACCAGCTGGTCGGTGGTCAGCACGTGGTCCGGGTCGAGGTCGTGGCCGGCGTCGAGAGCCTTCTGCCGCTCGTCGTCGTCCTGCGGCCAGAGCCGACCCTGGATGGTGCCGCCCAGCGACTTCATCGCGCAGGCGGTGATGATGCCCTCCGGCGTACCGCCCACCCCCAGCAGCAGGTCGATGCCGGTCTCGGCGCGGGCCGCCATGATCGCACCGGCGACGTCGCCGTCGGTGATGAACTTGATCATCGCGCCGGTCTCGCGGATCTCGTCGACCAGCTGGGCGTGCCGGGGCCGGTCGAGGAGGACGACGGTGACGTCCGTCGGGCGCTTGCCCTTGGCCTTCGCGACCTGGTGGATGTTCTCGGCGACCGGGTAGCGGATGTCGACGACGTCGGCCGCCTCCGGGCCGGTGACGAGCTTCTCCATGTAGAAGACCGCGGAGGGGTCGTACATCGAGCCGCGCGGGGCGACCGCCATCACCGAGACGGCGTTCGTCATGCCCTTGGCGGTCAGCGTGGTGCCGTCGATCGGGTCGACGGCGACGTCGCACTCGGGGCCGGTGCCGTCGCCGACGGACTCGCCGTTGTAGAGCATCGGGGCGTTGTCCTTCTCGCCCTCGCCGATGACGACCGTGCCGTTCATCCCGATCGTCGAGATCATCACCCGCATCGCGTTGACCGCGACGCCGTCCGCGCCGTTCTTGTCGCCCCGGCCGACCCAGCGGCCGGCGGCCATCGCCGCCGCCTCGGTGACCCGCACCAGCTCGAGGGCGAGGTTCCGGTCGGGCGACTGCGGGGAGACGGACAGGCTCTCGGGCTCGGTCATGGGGCTGACTGTACCGATCCGTGACCGATCCGTGACCCTGCCTCAGGTCCCGTAGACCGCGACCTCGTTGGCCTTGACGGCGAACACCACCCGGGCGCCGGGGGCGAGGTCCAGCTCGGCGGCGGACTGCACGGTGATGTCCGCGGCGAGGTGGTCGGCCCGCACCCGCACCTGGTCGCCGCGCGGCTCGAGGTCGGTGACCGTGACCGGCAGGCTGTTGCGCGGGCTGCCCCCGGGGGCAGCCCGGAACACCGAGACGGCGCTTGGCCGGAACACCGCGACCGCGGGGGCACCCTCGGCGGGCGGGGGACCGGCCGAGATCCCGCGCACGCCCCCGACGACGCCGTCCTGCCACGGTCCGGACACCAGGTTCAGCCCGGCGACCCGGGCGGCGAAGGCGCTGCGCGGCCGCTCCAGCACGTCCGCGGTCGGGCCGGCCTCGACGACCCGGCCGTCGTCCAGCACCACCACGCGGTCGGCGAGCAGCAGCGCGTCCAGCACGTCGTGGGTGACCACGACGACGGTCCGGTCGGCCAGGACGCGTCGCAGGGTCTGCCGCAGCCCCGGGAGCACGGCCACGTCGAGGGCCGCCATCGGCTCGTCCAGCAGCAGCAGCTGTGGCTCGGCCGCCAGGGCCCGGGCGAGCGCGACCCGCTGGCCCTGGCCGCCGGACACCTCGCTCGGGCGGCGGTCCGCGAGGTCGGCCGCACCGACCTCCTCGAGCCAGCTGCGGGCGGCGGCGTACGCCTCGCCACGGCGGGTGCCGCGGCTGCGGGGACCGAAGGCGACGTTCTCGAGCACTGTGAGGTGGGGGAACAGCAGCGGGTCCTGGGCGAGCAGCGCGATCCGGCGGTCGTGGGTGGGCACGAACGTGCCGGGCGCGGTGAGCTCCCGCCCGTCGAGCGTGACCCGGCCGGCATCGGGGCGGAGCAGACCGGCGGCGACGGCGAGCAGCGTCGACTTGCCCGCGCCGTTCGGTCCGAGCACGGCCAGCGTCTCGCCGTCGGCGACCTCGAGGGAGGCGTCGAGCCCGCGGTCGGCCACCACCGCCTCGAGCCGGAGGCTCACAGGCTGCTCCGTCCCTGGCGCGCGAAGCCGATGACCAGCACCGCCACCACGACCAGCACCAGCGAGAGCGCGACCGCCGCGTCGACGTCGGTCTCGCGCAGCTGGTAGATCTCCAGCGGCAGCGTGCGGGTGACGCCCTGGAGGCTGCCGGCGAAGGTGATCGTCGCGCCGAACTCGCCCAGCGCCCGCGCGAACGCCAGCACGGCGCCGGAGACGAGGCCGGGCAGCACCAGCGGCAGCGTGACCCGGCGGAAGACCGTCGTCGGCCCGGCGCCGAGCGAGGCCGCCACCACCTCGTAGCGCTGCCCGGCGGTGCGCAGTGCCCCCTCCAGGCTGACCACCAGGAACGGCAGCGCCACGAACGTCTGCGCCAGCACGACCGCGGTGGTCGAGAACGCCACCTCGAGGCCGAGCACCTCGAGCTCGTGGCCGAGCAGGCCGCGCCGGCCGAACGTGTAGAGCAGGGCGATGCCCCCGACCACGGGCGGCAGCACCAGGGGCAGCAGCACCAGGGACCTCAGCACCCCCTGGCCGGGGAACGACGTGCGGGCGAGCACCATCGCCATCGGCGTACCGAACAGCAGGCAGAGCAGGGTCGCGATCGCCGAGGTGCGCAGGCTCAGCCAGAGCGCGTCCTTCGACGCCTGCGAGGTGATCAGGTCGAGGAAGTCGGCCCAGTCGACACGGGCGACGATCGCGACGAGGGGGAGCAGCACGAACACCACCCCCACGGCCGCGGGCACCAGGATCCAGCGGGGGATCACGGTCGCCCGAAGCCGGCATCGCGCAGGATCTGCTGGCCCGTGTCGCCGAGGACCAGGTCGAGGAACTCCTGGGCCGGGTCGGGCGCGTCGGTGCCCTCGACCGCCACGATCGGGTAGGTGTTCACGACCTGGTCGGACTCGGGGAGCTCGATGCCCTCGACCTGGTCGCCCGCGGCCCGGACGTCGGTCACGTACACGACCCCGGCGTCCGCCTCGCCCGAGGCGACCTTGCCCAGGACGTCGGTGACCGACTGCTCCTCGCTCACCGGGTGGAGCGTGACGCCGGCCTTGTCCGCGACCTCCTGCGTCGCGGCGCCGCACGGCACCTCGGGCGCGCAGACGACGACCTTCACGTCCTGGCCCGCGAGGTCCTGGAAGGACCGGACGCCGGCCGGGTTGCCCGGCGGGACGGCGATCTCCGGGACGTTGGTCGCGAAGTCCTGCGGGTCGCCGTCCGCCATCCCGGCTTCGACCAGCTTGTCCATGTTCTCGGTGTCTGCCGAGGCGAACACGTCTGCGGGCGCGCCGTTCTGGATCTGCGCGACCAGGTCGGAGGACCCGCCGAAGCTGAGCTTGACGTCGACGCCGTCGTGGGCGGCCTCGAACTCGTCCGCGATCTTCTCGAAGGTCGCGGTGAGCGACGCGGCGGCGTACACCGTCAGGGTGGTGTCGCCCGAGCCGCTGTCGTCGTCGCTGCCGCACGCGGCGAGGGGCGCGACCAGGGCGAGCAGGGCGGGTATCAGCAGCCTCCTCACGGGCGCTCCACGACGACGTTGGTGGACTTGACCGAGGCGATGGCGCGGACGCCCGGCTCGAGGCCGAGCTCGCCGGCCGCCTCGGAGCTCATCAGTGAGACCATCCGGTACGGGCCGCAGATCATCTCGACCTGGGCCATGACCGTGTCCTTGGTGACTCTGGTGACGATGCCGGCCAGCCGGTTCCGTGCGCTCACGGACGCGGCCCGCGTGGCCTCGCGGTCGGGGTGGTCGGCCAGCGACTCGGCCAACGCGGCGAGGTCGGCTCCGGCGACGACCGTGCGGCCGTCCTCGCGGGCGCTGGCGACCCGGCCGGCCTCGACCCAGCGGCGCATCGTGTCATCGCTGACGCCCAGCAGCTCGGCAGCCTCCGCAATCCGGTACGTCGTCACGCGGACATCATGCCGCACCTGCGGATGATTGTCGCCCGATCAGCCCGCAACTGCGGACAGCACGGTGACGGCGACGACGAGGCTGAGCGGCGTGGCGACCAGCGACACGCGGTGCAGCTGGCCGAGCGACGGCCGGGTGTCGAGCCGGACCAGCGTGCGCCGCCACAGGAGGTTCGCGAGCGAGCCCGTGTAGGTGAGGCCGGAGCCGATGTTGAGCCCGAGCAGCGCGGCCAGCACGGCGGTGTTGCCGAGCGGCGCGACCAGCGGGACGAGCAGCAGCGTGGCCGAGAGGTTCGTGAGCAGGTTGGCCAGCACGGTCGCCAGCACCGCGATCGCCAGCAGGTCGACGTACGACGTGCCGCCGGGCACGAGGTCGCCGACGAGGTCGCCGAGGAATCCGGTCGAGAGCGCTGCGACGACGACGCCCAGGCAGAGCACGAACACCGCGAACGCCGGGTGCGCTGCGTGGCCGGCCTGGCCCAGCGTGACCAGGCGGCGGTGCCGCGCCCACGCGACCAGCACCACCGCGGCGACCAGCGACACCCAGCACGGCTCGACACCGAGCGGCGACCCGACCGCGAAGCCGACGAGCATCAGCGCCACGACGACCAGCGGCACCGGCGCGATGGCCGGGTCCGGGCCGTGTGCGGCCGGCCGGGTCGGCGCCCCCAGGTCGCGGCGGAACAGCAGGCGGAGGACGACGTACTCCACGACCAGCACCGCGAGCAGCACCGGCGCCATCACCACGGCGAAGCCGCCGAAGGTGAGGTCCAGGTGCGGCATCGCCAGCAGGTTGGTCAGGTTGGAGACGGGGAGCAGCAGGGAGGCGGAGTTCGCCATCCGCAGGCACGCGTGGGAGCCCGGCCAGGCCGAGGTGCCGGCGGCGGCTGCGGCGGCGACCACGACCGGCGTCAGCAGCACGACCGTCGCGTCCAGGCTGAGCACCGCGGTCACCGCGGCCGCCAGCAGGAAGACCCCGGTGAACAGCCGCACCGGGCGACCTGAGCCGGCCTCGCGGATCCGGGCCGCCGCGGCCGCGAACAGGCCCGCGCGGGCGCACACGTCGGCGACGACGAGGATGGTGACGAGGAACAGCACGACCGGGCCGAGGTGGCGGACGACGTCCTCGACGTCGCCCGCGTCGAGGATGCCGGTGGTCAGCGTGACCGCGGCCGCAGCGAGCCCGACCCCGAGCTCGGTGCGCGCCGACGGGTGCACGTACGCCGTGACGAGCAGCACGAGGAGCGCCCCCAGTGGGATCGCGTCGAGGGGCGGCACGCGGTGACGATAGACGACCGGGGAGAATGGGCCCGTGAGCCAGGCACCCGAGACCGGTCAGCCGAGCAGGTACCAGCGCAGCTTCGGTGGCCTGATCGGCTCGATCATCGTGCTGGTGCTCGTCGTCCTCGGCATCGTCGCCTTCCGAGGCGCGTTCCGGACCACCCCGGAGTACGAGCCGGACCACATCGACTACCGCTCGCTCGTGGTCAGCATCCAGCAGACCGGGGTGACCCCGGCGTACCCGGCCGAGCTGCCCGACGGCTGGTACGTCAAGGACGCGACGTTCGACCCGGGCGAGCGGCCGGTCCTCGACCTGGCGCTCACCACCGCCGACGACCACTTCGCGGGCCTGCACGAGGAGGACGAGGACGTCGACGAGCTCGTCGACACCTACGTCGGCACCGACGCGACCGAGGGCGAGACGGTCGCGATCGACAGTGCCGTCGCGCCGCGCTGGCGGACGTTCTCCGACCCCGGGGGCGACCACGGGTACGCCGCCGACGTCGAGGGCCAGACCGTCCTGGTCTACGGCTCCGCCCCGGAGGACGAGCTGCACTCCCTGGTCGAGTCGCTGACGACGGACCGGCTGAAGCCCTAGCTACCTCGGGTCGAGGTCGCGCAGCAGGTAACCCAGGACGTCGCCGGCGAGGTCGCGCAGCGGCTCCGCCGTGGCCAGCGTCGCGGACGGCACCAGGTCGATGCCCTCCCCGAGGGCGCTGCGGCCCGCGGGGCTCGCCGCGACCACGAACCCGGCCTCGTCGCACACCACGAGTGCCGGCGCCACCTCGGCGGCGAGCGCGTCCAGCGCGAGCATGAGGAGGTCGCCCCGGCGGGCCTGGTCCACGATCGTGCGGTGGGCCAGGTCCTCGGCCGTCACGTCGAGCACCAGCCCGTCCCACTGCGTGCCGCCGTCGGTGGTGGCGACCGGGGTCGCGGTCACCAGCACGGTGCGTTCCGGACCGCCGGGCAGCACCAGCCGCCCCTCCCAGGTGAGCATCGTGAGGTCGCCGCGGGACACGTCCAGGGCGACCCCGAAGCCGGCCCGGTCGTCGGCGTGGACGAGGTCCTCCAGGTTGGCGGTCCGGGACGCGGCGAGCCCGAGGAGCAGGTCGGTGCCGCCGGCCACGAACGCCGTACGACCGACGCCGTCCGGCCCGACGCGGTGGGTGAACGACGCACCGGGCGCCGCGGTCGCCAGGCGCAGGTACTGCGCGCGGCTGTGCTCGAGCCGGGCGCGCTGGACCGACGACTCGACCGACTCGCGCAGGAACGCGTGGAACCGGATGTCCTCGTCGGTCTCGCTCGGCCAGATCGTGAGCTGCACCGGCAGGCGCGAGCCGTCACGGCGCAGCGCGGTGAGGGCGAGCGGGCGGCCGCTGACCCTGCTGGTCCGCGTCTCGACGTAGCGGCTCAGCCCGTTGCGGTGCGCTGACCGGAGCTCGGGCGGCACCAGGACCTCGGTCAGCGGCTGGCCGAGCACCTCCTCGGCGGGCCAGCCGAACAGCGTGGCCGCGGCGGGGTTCCACCCCGTCAGCGTCCCGTCCGCGTCGATCGACACCACCGCGTCCGGCGTCGTCCGGACCACCGCCTCCAGCAGGCTCGGGTCCAGCTGCGGCTGCTCGCTCATGGGGCCGCACGCTACGCCGAATGTGCGGAGTCCCCCGCCGCCGCGCGGACGCGGTGACGGGGGACCCCGTGGGTTCGGTCAGTTCTTGATCTTGACCGCGGTTGAGGTGGTGCTAGTCGGAGTCGTGACCTTCACCGTGACCACGTCGTTCTTGGTGAGGTCCTTTCCAGCGCGGGTCGTGGTCACGACGACGTTCTTCGGCGTGTCCGACCCGGCCAGTGACTTCGTCCCCTTGGCGACGACGGTGCCGCCCTGGAGGACCTTCACCGTAAAGGCACAGGCAGAGCTGCAGGCCATCTGGAGGGTCAGCTTCTTGATGTGACCGTCAGTGCCGCTGCGAGTCGCCGTGGGTCCGACCAGGACGCCACCGCTCGGCTGGACCGCGTCGCCGACGATCGCGATGTCGGCCGACGAGGAGCGCGGCCCGGTGCTGTCGCTGCTCACCGTCGCGGTGTTGACGACGTGGTAGTACCGGGGCTCGTCCGGCGTCCGGACGCCGACGCAGGTCACGGAGATGTCAGCGTGCCACGGCTGCTCCCAGTCGTCGTTGTAGAAGCGGAACATGTAGTTGTTGCCGCGCGGCTCCTTGCCGAGCGACAGCAGCTCCGCGTCCTCGCCCTTGAAGCCGCCGACGATGGCGTTCTCGCTCGAGCCGCACTGCTCGATGCCCTCGTCGCGCTTCTCGGGGGCGACGGTGATGGTGTGGCTCTCCGAGGAGATCGGGAGCGTTGCCGTGTGACCACTGCTGGACTTCGTCTGCGAGGCCAGGCAGTCGACGTCGAAGGTTGCGACCGTTCCGGCCTCGTGGTCGACGACCCACTTCCAGCTGTTCCCATCCGCGTAGGAGCTGCGGACGACCGCGATGCTGCCGCTGGCCACGGAGTGCTGCGGCGCGATCGGCGTGGATCCGGCCGGGCACGTCGCGGTCACCAGCTCGCCGGCGTTACCCGACGCCCCAGCCGACAGCGGGCGTGGCCCGTTGGAAGAGGTCGTGTCGATTTCGTGCGTGTGGCCGTTCGCGGAGCCGATCGTGCCGGCAAGGCACGTGACCTTGACCTTGCCCTGACCCCGCTCTTCGCCGAGGTTCGACGCCGTAACCGTCCAGCCGTTGACGCCGCCGAGGACCGTCGGGGCGCTCTTCATCACGACGATGGCGGAGTAGAAGCCGTCCTGGTCGACCGCGTCGAGCAGCAGGCCGCCGTCGGTGGGTACGTAGCCGGCCGGGCACATGACGTCGTAGGTCTTGGTCTGGAACCCGGGCAGGTCCGCAAAGACCTCCTGCTTCTGAACGTCCACGATGTGGCCGATGGTGGAACCCATGCCCGCGCTGCTGACGGTGTCGCTGACCTTCGCCTTGAAGTAGATCGAACTGCTCGTACCCGGCGGGAATGAGCCGGCGTCGCACGTCAGCTTCTGGCCAGTGAAAGCGCAGCCGTTGCCATTGTCGACAAGCGATCCAGTGACGTAAGTGAGGTCGGCGGGCAGCGGGTCAGTGACTACGACGGTGCCTGCTGTTGCGGTGCCCTTGTTGGCGACCGTGATCCTGTACTCGACGGTCTCGCCCGGGGCGGCCTGGATCGAGGACTGGTACCCGAGGCTCAACCACGGTCGAGCGACGTCGTAGCCGCCATCGGCGAAGTTGATCGCGTGGATGACCCCCTCGCCCTGCACGCCGGAGCCGAGCGAGAATCCGTAGGCCAACACGTTCGCGTTCGGGAACGCGGCTCGCCATTGGTCGAGCGTGCCGTGGTTGGTCGAACCGAAGCCGGTGCCGTGCAAGGGCGCGCCGCTCTTCACGAAGGAGGCCGCGGAGTCCGGCACCCACCAGTCGTTGCCGTAGATGGGCTCACCGACGAGGATCCCGTCGGGCGTGCCGTTGTTGTCGAAGTCGGTCACCAGCTGGAATCCCGGAATGTGGTTCAAAGGACCTTCGGGGTCCGGGTTCGGCGCGATCTTCGTGTAGTCGAGGGACGGTTCGCCGACCGCGCTCAGGGGGGTCGACGTGTCGATGTACTCCGCGACCTTGTCAGTGCTGGTGGCGCCCTCGGTCCGGATGTGGAGCCCGTCGGACGTCCACTCGTAGTGCCCGGTCGCCCGGGTGTCGCTGAGCGCCGGGTCGAAGACCGCCGGCGGCGTCAGGTGGGCCACCGTCTTGGTGACGGACAGGTCTGCCGTCGGGGCCGCCTGGGCCGACTGGATGGTCAGGAGGGACGTGACAAGCGCGGTCACACCGACCGCCGCTAGGACTCCCCCCCGACGCAGCTGGTGCTTGCGTCGCATTGCTCGCTTTCCCTTCCCCCGCGGCGCCGCGCCCGATCACGTACCGACAATTGATGAGCTGTT
>DASTXB010000006.1:0-7028 GCA_035765695.1 Nocardioides sp.
GGGCGCACGGTCAGCGACTGCGCGAGCGTGCCGAACGGGCCGCGCTCGTCGTGCAGCACGCTGCTGGTGAGCCCGTGGCCGGTCGGCCCGAAGGTGACGGTGGTGTCGAAGCCGAGCCAGCCCGGCTCCGGCGGACGGACCAGGTGCGCGGTGAGGTCGACGTTCGGGAACGCGACGGCGCGCGGGTCGGCGCGGACGGCCATCCCGTTGGCGATGTCGAAGAGCCCCGCGGCCGAGGCGAGCGCGCTCACCGGCTCGTCGACGAGAGCGACGTCGCTGCGCACCCAGAAGCGCCCGCGCCCCGGTCCGTCGTACGCGCGGCGCACCTCCGCGGCCTCGATGAACCCCCCGGGCCACACCGTGGTCGGGTCCCAGGCCTCCATCTCGCCCGGCGGCGGGAGCGGCGGCAGGCCGGTCCCGGCGAGGTCGGTGGTGTCGCGCGATGCCATCAGCCAGGCGCGCAGCAGCACCGCGGGTCGGCCCGCGTGGGACAGCTCGGCCTCGACCAGCTCCACGGTCCGGCCCGGCCGGACGACCCGCACCAGGGCCGAGACCTCCTCCATCGGGATCACCCCGAGGATGTCAAAGGACAGCCGGGACGCCGCCAGCGCCGAGCCCCGCTCGGACTCCACGAGGTGCGTCAGGAGGCCGAGGGCCGGCGCGATGTGCTGCTCGTCGAGCTGCCACGCACCGCCGACGTGCCGGGTCGGGCGGAACGTGGACGCGCCGGTGCGCACCCAGTAGCTCGACATCGAGACATTCATTGCTTTGTCGACACCATGCTCAGCCACGGTCCACCACGTACGGCGTGGTGCCGCCCACCGTCCGCAGCCCCAGCCGTTCGAGGATGGGCCGGCTGTCCTCGGAGGCGTCGACCTGCAGCACGGTGCAGCCGCGGGCCAGCGCGGACGTCGCGCGCGCCGCGACGAGGGCGCGGTAGATGCCACGCCCTCGGTACGCCGCCCGGGTGCTCCCGCCCCACAGGCCGGCGACCTGGGTGTCGCCGAGCGGCACCAGCCAGGCCGCGCTCACCACGGTGTCGCCGTCCTCGACCACCAGCACCTCGATCGAGTCCAGCCGCTCCTCGAGGTCGTCGGCGAGCCACGCCCAGTCCTCGCCCCACACCTCGCTCTCCATCGCCGCGATCCGCTCAAGGTCCGCCCGTGCGGTGACCCGGCGCATCCGCAGGTCGTCCGGCAGCACCGGCTCCGCGGCGAGCAGCCGCGTCTCCCCCAGCACCAGCGATTCGCGCGCCTCGGCGCGGGCGCCACGCTCCAGCAGCAGCGGGACCAGGTCCGCCCGGTCGTGGTCGAACGTCTTCCACTCGAAGCCGACCCCGTGCTCGCGGAACGACGCGAAGGTCCGGTCGACCAGCGCCTCCAGCTCGTCGGCGTCGAGCCCGCTCGCGTCGGCGGTGAACATCGTGAAGCCGTCCCGCGGCGTCACGCAGCGGGTCACGGGTCCGTCGAGCTCGACCGTCCAGGTCGGTGGCACGCGCACCCCCAACGTGCCGCGGACCTGCTCGTCGTACAGCGCCAGCAGCGCGGTGTCGTCCATCAGGCCGCCCTCATCCGGCCAGGAAGCTCAGGCGCACGTCGCGCTCGTGGTTGTCGACGTTGAGATCGACCAGGCAGATGCTCTGCCACGTGCCGAGCGCGAGCCGGCCGTCGAGCACCGGCACCGTGGCGTACGGCGGCACCAGGCCCGGCATCACGTGCGAGCGTCCGTGCCCGCGGCTGCCGTGCGCGTGGCGCCACCGGTCGTCCGCGGGCAGCAGGTCCTCCAGGGCGGCCAGCAGGTCGTCGTCGCTGCCGGCGCCGGTCTCGATGATCGCGATGCCGGCCGTCGCGTGCGGCACGAACACGTGCAGGAGTCCGTCACCCCGCGACGCGACGAAGTCGCTGCAGTCGCGGGTGATGTCGAGGACGGTGTCGCGATCGCCGGTGCGGTAGCTGCGCGTCTCGGAATCCACGCGACGATCGTGCCACGGACGGCTACCGTCCCCGCGTGGACATCCCCTCCCTCGCCTTCCGCACCGACCTCGCCCTCGCTCGGCTCGCCGGCAGCGAGGTCGAGGACCACGGCGAGTACGTCGCGGTGCGCACGCAGGACAACCCCGGCTACTACTGGGGGAACTACCTCCTGCTCCCCCACGCGCCGTCCGCCGAGGAGCTGCCGGCCTGGGAGGAGACGTTCGTCCGCACGTTCCCGCAGTGCCGGCACCGGGCGTACGGCGTCGCGACTGCCGGCGGCGCCCGCGAGGACCTGGCGGCGTTCGCCGCCGCCGGGCTCGAGGTCGACGCGTCGTCGGTGATGACGGCGACCGAGGTGCACGCGCCGCCGCGGCCCAACCGGGACGCGACGTACCGCCCGCTGGCGGACGACGACGACTGGGACCAGCAGGTCGAGCTGTGGCTGGCGTCCACCGAGGAGGGCGCGACCCGCGACTTCGTGGTCGCGAAGGTCGCCGCCGAGCGCCGGATGGTCGAGGCGGGCCAGGGCGCGTGGTGGGGTGCCTTCGACGGTGGCCGGCTGCTGTCGTCGATGGGCCTGTTCGCCGCGAGCCCGGGGCTCGCCCGGTTCCAGCAGGTGCAGACGCACCCCGACGCGCGCGGCCGCGGCCTCGCCGGGACGCTCGTGCACCGGGTCAGCCGCTACGGCTTCGACGAGCTCGGCGCGCACACGCTGGTGATGGTCGCCGACCCCGACTACCTCGCGATCCGCATCTACCGCTCGGTCGGCTTCGAGGACACCGAGACCCAGCTGCAGGCCCAGCGCAGGCCGCCGGCGTAGGTCAGACGCCGATCCCGGGCTCGCCGTCGCTCGCGCGCACGCCGCCGGCGCAGGACGCGAACGGCTCCGGCGCGGTCTCGCCGCCACCGTAGGTGTCGATGAACAGCTGCAGCCGCGGGTCGTCCGCCCCGTCCAGCGCCAGCTGGCGGCCCCACACCGTCACCACGACGGGCGCGTCGAGGCCGTCGTACGGCGAGAGGATGCCGTTCTGCGGAAGCACGTCCTCGAGCGCCGCGACGTCCACGTCCGCGTCCGCGTCGTAGGCGATGAAGGTCGTGCCGTGCTCCAGGTCGTGCACGAGGTTCTCGTCGCGCACCGGCTCGTCGTACACCCCGCAGTCCAGCCACACCGGCGCGTGCGGACCGCCGACCGGCGGGCTCTGCGGGTAGTCCACGTCCTCGGTCGTGTGCGTGACCGCGAGGTCGTCGTACTCCCGCACCTCGGCCAGGCTGGGCGGGCCGGCCGTGGCCACCTCGCGCGTCGCGTCGCGCACGACGAGCGGCACCGTCACGGCGACACCCAGCACCAGCACCGCAGCCAGGACGGCGAGCACCACCGGCAGCGCCCGCCCGCGCGGGGGCGACGGCGGAGGCGGAGGCGGGTACGCCGGCGGCGGGTGGGTGGGGAGCTCGGACATCACGGTGCCTCCGTCAGGGGCGCAGCAGCCGCTCGACGCGCTCGACCTTGGCGGTCAGCTGGCCGTCGTAGCCCGGCCGGATGTCGGCCTTGAGCACCAGCCCGACCCGCGGCGACACCGCGGCGACGACGTCGACGGCGCGCTTCACGACCGCCATCACCTCGTCCCACTCGCCCTCGACGTTGGTGAACATCGAGTTGAGCTCGTAGGGCAGCCCCGACTCCTTGACCACGCGGACGGCGGCCGCGACCGCCTCGGACACGCTGCCGGTCTCGTCACCGGTCGTGGGTGAGATGCTGAACGCGACGATCATGCGGCAACGGTAGCCAGCACGCCCTCGACCAGCACGCGCAGGTGCTCGGCCGTGGACCCGGCATCCAGGCCCTCGTCGCGACGCAGCCGCTTCCAGAGCGAGACGTCGAGTGCGGTGGCCAGCAGGACGACGGTCCGCTCGCGGCGCTTCCCGCGCAGTCCGGCGAGCTGCGGGGCGAAGACGTGCTCGACCCACGCCCGGTGCGACCGGTGGCCGCCGTCGACGATCTGCTGGAGCTCCTCGATGCGCTGGGCGAGCACGACGTTGCGGTACGACCCGTCGCCCGACACCTCGTAGTCGGCCATGACGGTCGCCACGATCGAGTCGACGTCGCCCGGGACGGCCTGGCCGCGCAGCTCCTTGACCGCGGGCACGAACCGCTCGGAGATGCCGGTGAGGTAGAGCCCGATCTTGCTGCCGAAGTGGTTGACGACCGTCTGCTGCGAGACGCCGGCCCGTGCCGCCACGTCGGCGAGCGTCACCTCGTCGAACCAGCTCGACCCGAACAGCTCGACGGCGGCATCCAGGATCGACTCGCGGGTGCGCTGCATCGCCGCCGCGCGGCCGGCCATCTCGTAACGTCGTGCCAACGTCCAGACCTTTCAAATGGGGCTTGACACAAATCAATATAGCGGGACACTAATCAAAACACCAGTCTCCCAGGAGTCCACCCATGACCCGCTTCCTCGTCTACGTCTCCCCCGCCGTCGGCCACACCCTGCCGCTCGTGCCGGGGCTGCTCGAGCTCCAGCGCCGCGGCCACGAGGTCCACGTGCGCACCATGCCGTCCCTCGTGCCCGTCCTGCGCGACGCCGGCATCGAGGCCGCGCCCGTCGCGGACGACGTGCTGGCCGCCCCGATCACCGACCACCTGGCGGAGACGGACACCGACCGGCTGCACGCCGGCCAGGTGGACCTGATCGCCCGCGGTCGGTACGACGGGCCCGACCTGGCCGCCGCGGTCGACGCCGTGCGGCCCGACGTGCTCCTCGTCGACGTGAACGCGTACGGCGCCAAGATCCACGCCGAGCGCAGCGGGCTCCCCCACGCCACCCTCCTGCCGTCCGTCGTCCCCGTGCCGGGCAGGGGCCTGCCGGCCTACGGGCTCGGGATGAAGCCGATGGCCGGCCCGCTCGGCCGGGTGCGCGACGCGGTGCTGTGGCGGGTCGTCGAGCGGATGTTCTCCCGGGCGATGCTGCCGGGGCTCAACGAGATGCGCCGCGAGCTCGGACTCCCCGAGCTGACCTCCGCGCTGGACAACCTGCTCGCGCCGAACACGGTCATCGCTCTGACGTCGGAGCCGCTGGAGTACCGGCGCTCGGACCTCCCCGCCAACGTCCACCTCGTCGGCACCCAGCCGTGGGACCCGCCGGCCGAGCGCCCGGCGTACCTCGACGAGCCCGGGGACCCGTGGGTGCTCGTCACCTGCTCCACGGAGTACCAGGGCGACGAGCAGCTCGCCCGGGTCGCCGTCGAGGCGCTGCGCGACGAGCCGGTGCGCGTGCTGGTCACGCTCGCCGACGCGTACGCCGAGGCCGCGCTGAGCACGGCCGGGAACGTGCGGGTCGAGCGGTTCGTGCCCCACGGCCACGTGCTGCCGGACGCCGCCGCCGTCGTCTGCCACGGCGGGATGGGCATCGTCACCAAGGCCGCGGCCGCCGGCGTACCGACCGTGGTCGTGCCGTTCGGACGGGACCAACCCGAGATCGCCCGCCGGGTCACCGAGGCCGGCGCCGGCGTCTCCCTCAAGCCGAAGCAGCTCACCCCCGAGCGGCTGCGGGACGCCGTTCGTCGCGCGATGGCGATGTCCGCGCAGGCCCGGGCGGTCGCCCGTCAGCTGGACCCGGCCGGCGCACCCGGACGGTTCGCCGACGCCGCGCTCTCGCTGGTCGACGCGGCCGACCAGGAGGACGACCATGTCAACGCCTGACGTCCTGCGGCTCGTGCAGCGTGGTCGTGCGGTCCTCCCAGAGGTGCTCACCCCACGAGCACCCGACGAGGAGGGTTCCGAAATCGCGAGTCGGCGCCATGTCACCCATCAGCAGGGGTGACACAGCGCCGACTCGGCGTCAGGCGGTGGGTCAGGCCTTGCGGAGGTTCCGCAGGACGTACTGCATGATGCCGCCGTTGCGGTAGTAGTTCGCCTCACCGGGGGTGTCGATGCGGACGACCGCGTCGAACTCCTTGTCGCCCGCCTTGACCTTGACGGTCTTGGGCGTGCGGCCCTCGTTGAGCTCGGTGATCCCGGTGATCGAGAACTCCTCCTCGCCGGTCAGGCCCAGCGACTCGGCGTTCTCGCCCTGCGGGAACTGCAGCGGGATGACGCCCATGCCGATCAGGTTCGAGCGGTGGATCCGCTCGTACGACTCGGCGATGACCGCCTTGACGCCCAGCAGCGAGGTGCCCTTGGCGGCCCAGTCGCGCGACGAGCCGGAGCCGTACTCCTTGCCGGCGAGCACGACCAGCGGGGTGCCGGCCGCCAGGTAGTTCTCCGAGGCCTCGAAGACCGTGGTGACGTCGCCGCCGTTGGTGAAGTCGCGGGTGAAGCCGCCCTCGGTGCCCGGCGCCAGCTGGTTGCGCAACCGGATGTTCGCGAACGTGCCGCGGATCATGACCTCGTGGTTGCCGCGGCGCGACCCGTAGGAGTTGAAGTCGCGCTGCGCCACGCCGTGCTCGGCCAGGTACCTGCCCGCGGGCGAGTCCTTCTTGATCGCGCCGGCCGGGCTGATGTGGTCGGTGGTGACCGAGTCGCCGAGCTTGAGCAGCACCCGCGCGCCCTCGATGTCCGAGACCGGCTCCGGCTCGTCGGGCATCCCGTCGAAGTACGGAGGCTTGCGGACGTACGTCGACTCCGCGTCCCACTGGAACGTGTCGCCCTCGGGCGTCGGCAGCGACTGCCAGCGCTCGTCGCCGGCGAACACGTCGGCGTAGTCGCGGGTGAACATGTCGGAGCTGATCGCCCGGCCGATGACCTCCTCGACCTCCGACGGCGACGGCCAGATGTCCTTGAGGAACACGTCGTTGCCGTCGGTGTCCTTGCCGAGCGAGTCGTTGAACAGGTCGAGGTCCATCGAGCCGGCCAGCGCGTAGGCGACGACCAGCGGCGGGGACGCGAGGTAGTTCATCTTCACGTCCGGGTTGATGCGGCCCTCGAAGTTGCGGTTGCCGGACAGGACGGAGACGACCGCGAGGTCGTTGTCGTTGACGGCCTGGCTGACCTCCGGGATGAGCGGGCCGCTGTTGCCTATGCAGGTGGTGCAGCCGTAGCCGACGAGCCCGAACCCG
>DASTXB010000007.1:0-4028 GCA_035765695.1 Nocardioides sp.
GCACGAGCCCGGAGCGCGACTCGCGCGGCAGGTCGATCTGCGTCACGTCCCCCGTCACGACGATCTTCGACCCGAAGCCGAGCCGCGTCAGGAACATCTGCATCTGCTCCGGCGAGGTGTTCTGCGCCTCGTCGAGGATGATGAAGCTGTCGTTCAGCGTGCGTCCGCGCATGAACGCGAGCGGAGCGACCTCGATCGTGCCGCGGTCGATGTACGTGTTCAGCTTCTCGGGATCCATCATGTCGTAGAGCGCATCGAAGAGCGGGCGCATGTAGGGGTCGACCTTCGCCAGCAGGTCGCCGGGGAGGAAGCCGAGCCGCTCGCCGGCCTCGACGGCCGGCCGCGTGAGGATGATCCGGCCGACCTGCCGCTCGTGCAGCGCCGCGACCGCGAGCGCGATCGCGAGGTAGGTCTTGCCGGTGCCGGCGGGGCCGATGCCGAACGTGATCGTGTGCTTGTCGATCGAGTCGACGTAACGCTTCTGGTTGAGCGTCTTCGGGCGGATCGAGCGGCCCCGGTTGCTCAGGATGTTGAGGCTGAGCACGTCGGCGGGGCGCTCGGTCGTCTCGGCGCGCAGCATCGAGTGCACCCGCTCGACGGTCTCGGACGTCACGCCCTGGCCGGTGCGGATGATCGCGACCAGCTCGTCGAGGAGCCGCTCGGCCAGCGCGACCTCGCCCGGCTCGCCGTACAGCGAGATGCGGTTGCCGCGGACGTGGATCTCGGCGTTGAAGGCGCCCTCGATGATCCCGAGGAACTCGTCACCCGGGCCGAGCAGGCTGACCATGTTGATGCTGTTCGGGACCACCACGGTGTGGCGCGTGGCGTTGGCGGGGCGGTTTCCCTGGTCGGTGTCAGTCATGGATGCCCGGGTGGGCGGCCTTCCGTGTCGGCGATTCGGCTCCTCCATGTTACGGGAGCGCCGGGGAGCCGCCCAACGGAAAAGGACCCGCGCCCGGTCGGGCGAGTAGCGTGAGTCCATGGAGAGGGAGCTCTTCTCGTGGGAGGACGAGGACGACGACACCCCGCCGTCGTGGTTCGCCGGGCAGCACCTGCCCGAGGACGCCCGTCGCACGGGCCTGACCCACCACGTGCCGGACGGCGCGATCCTCGACTTCGCCGGCCGCCTGGACTCCACGAAGCCGGTGCACCGCGTCGCGGCGTGGGTGATGCTCGTCGTCTTCGGGCTGCCGGTGGTGTTCGCGGTGATGCGGGTCTTCTACCTCTTCTGAAGCCGCCGCCCGAGGTAGCGCCCGGTCGCACTGTCCGGATGGCTCGCCACGTCGGCCGGGGTGCCGGTGGCGACCACCCGCCCGCCCGCGTCGCCGCCGCCGGGGCCGAGGTCGACGACCCAGTCGGCGGTGGCGATCGCGTCGAGGTCGTGCTCGACGAGCACCACGGTGTTGCCGGCGTCGACCAGCCGGTGCAGCTGGCGCAGGAGGAGCGCGGTGTCCGCGGGGTGCAGCCCCGAGGTCGGCTCGTCGAGCAGGTAGAGCGCGTGACCGCGGTGCGCCCGCTGGAGCTCGGTGGCGAGCTTGATCCGCTGCGCCTCGCCGCCGCTGAGCTCGGTGGCGGGCTGGCCCAGGCGCAGGTAGCCCAGGCCCACGTCGCGCAACGTCGCGAGGCTCCGGGCGGCGGCCGGCACGTCGGCGAGGAACGACGCCGCCTCGTCGACGGACAGGCCCAGCACCTCGGCGATGTTCCTGTCCCGGTAGGTGATCTCGAGCGTCTCGTCGTCGTACCGTGCGCCGTGGCAGGTCGGGCACGGCGCGTAGGTGCCGGGCAGGAACAGCAGCTCCACGGCGACGAACCCCTCCCCCTGGCACGTCTCGCAGCGCCCCTCCGGCACGTTGAAGGAGAACCGGCCGGCGCCGTACCCGCGGGCCTGCGCCTCGTCCGTCGCGGCGAACACCTTGCGCACCGCGTCGAACAGGCCGGTGTACGTCGCGAGGTTCGACCGCGGGGTCCGGCCGATCGGCCGCTGGTCGACGAGCACGAGGCGGTCGAACGACTCCGTCGCGGCCGGGTCCTCGGCGAGCACCTGACTCACCAGTGTCGACTTGCCGGAGCCGGAGACCCCGGTCACCGCGGTGAGCACGCACAGGGGGATCTCGACGGAGACGTCGTGCAGGTTGTGCCGGGTGACCCCGTCCAGCCGTAGCCAGCCCTGGGGAGCCCGCACGTCGTGCTCGAGCCGCTCGGCGCGACCGAACAGGTACGCGCTCGTCGCCGACTCGGCGACCTCCTCGAGCCCCGCGACCGGGCCGCTGTAGAGGACCCGTCCGCCCGCCTCGCCGGCACCCGGGCCGATGTCGACGACCCAGTCCGCACGGCGTACGACGTCCAGGTCGTGCTCGACGACGAAGAGCGAGTTGCCGGCCGCCTTCAGGCGGTCCAGCACGTCGAGCAGGGGCTCCGCGTCGGCCGGGTGCAGGCCCGCGGACGGCTCGTCGAGGACGTAGACGACGCCGAACAGCCCGGAGCGCAGCTGGGTGGCGATCCGCAGCCGCTGCGCCTCGCCCGGGGACAGCGTCGTCGAGCTGCGCCCGAGGCTGAGGTAGCCCAGGCCCAGGTCGAGCAGCACCTCGACCCGGGCGACCAGGTCCGCGCAGAGCCGTACCGCGACCTCGTTGCTCTCCTCGGGGAGCTCGGCCACCGGTCGCAGCAGCGCGACGACGTCGGTGAACGGCAGCTCGTTGACCTCGGCGATCGAGCGGCCGGCGAAGGTCACCGCGAGGGCCTCCGGCCGCAGCCCGCTGCCGTGGCAGTCGGGGCAGGGTGCGTCCTCGACGAAGCGCAGCGCGCGCTCGCGCATCCGCTCGCTCTTGGAGTCGGCCAGCACGTGCATGACGTGCTTGCGGGCGCTCCAGAACTTCCCGTAGTAGCCGTAGTCGATGCGGTCGCGCTCGGGCTTGATGAGCACCGACGGCTGCTCGTCGGTGAACAGCAGCCAGTCGCGGTCCTTCTTCCGCAGCTTCTTCCACGGCCGGTCGATGTCGATGCCCAGGCCGGTGACGATGCTGCGCAGGTTCGCGCCCTGCCAGGCGCCCGGCCAGGCCGCGATCGCGCCCTCGCGGATGCTCAGTGACGGGTCCGGGACCAGCAGCTCCTCCGTGACGTCGTGCACGACGCCCAGGCCGTGGCACCGGGGGCAGGCACCGGCCACGGTGTTGGGCGAGAACGCCTCGGCCGCGAGGTGGTCGGCGCCGGCCGGGTAGTCGCCGGCACGGGAGTAGAGCATCCGGAGCAGGTTGGACAGCGTGGTGATCGTGCCGACCGTCGAGCGGGCCGTCGCCGCCCCCCGGCGCTGCTGGAGCGCCACCGCGGGCGGCAGGCCGGTGACCTCCTGGACGTGCGGCGCCCCCACCTGCTGCAGCAACCTGCGTGCGTACGGCGCCACCGACTCGAAGTAGCGGCGCTGCGCCTCGGCGTACAGCGTCCCGAACGCCAGCGACGACTTGCCCGACCCGGACACCCCGGTGAACGCGACCATGGCGTCCCGCGGGATGTCGACGTCGACGTGGCGCAGGTTGTGCTCGCTGGCGCCGCGGACGCGGACGAACTGGTCGGGAGCGTCGGTGGTCACGCGGGCGCCGTACCCATCGGGAGGTCCGGGCATCCCGCGCCCGCCCTCAGCTCTCGTCGTCGAACGCCACCTGGAGCATGCCCAGGCACATCTCGTCGGTGCTGCCCTCGCCCCAGACGACGTACCGCTCCTGCTGGCCCTGGAACGCCGGGAGCCGGTCGCGCGGCCACTGCTGGTGCACGCAGGTGACGCGCACCTTGTCGAAGGCGTCGAGGTGGAGTGGCTCGATCGGCTTGGTGCCCTGGTTGTCGAAGTCCCAGACCGGGATGTCGAGGATGGTGCGCGCGCGTGGCGTCCCGGGATCGACCTGGATCTTGATCGAGCGCCCGAGGAGGTGCATGTGACCGGCCGCCGCCTGGATCGTCGTGGTCCGGTCGACGGTGCGGGTACAGGAGGTGACCTCGGTGTCGCGCTGCTCGCCGCACAGCACGTTGAGCCAGTT
>DASTXB010000008.1:0-17937 GCA_035765695.1 Nocardioides sp.
CTGAGCGTGCGCACGCGGGGGGTCATGATCTCCCCGGCGGTGCGCGACCCGAACTCCACCGACTTCTCCATCAGCTCGGCGGTGTCCGGGTCGAGGGTCCCGACGGAGGCCGATCGGGCGATCAGGGAGGCGAGCTCGGTCGAGCTCCGGGCCGAGCGCAGCTCCTCCTGGGGCTCGAGGCCCAGGCGGCGTACGACGGCGTTCGCCGACCCGTTCAGCAGCCGGATCGGGGCGCGCATGACGGCGGTGAACCCGCGCTGGAAGCGCTGGGTCGCCTTGGCCACCCTCATCGGCTTGGCCAGCGCGAGGTTCTTCGGCACCAGCTCGCCGAAGATCATCGTCAGGATGGTGCCGAGGGTCAGGCCGATGCCGACGGCGACCGGGGCGATCGCGCCCTCCGGCACGCCGAGGGACGCCAGCGGGCCGTCGATCAGCTCGGAGATCGCGGGCTCGGCGAGGTAGCCGATGGCGAGGTTCGTGATCGTGATGCCGACCTGCGCGCCGGAGAGCTGGGTCGACAGGGAGCGCAGGGCCTGCTGGAGGCCGCGCGCACTGCCGTCGCCGGCGGCGGCGGCCCGCTCGACCTGGCTGCGGTCGACGGTGACGAACGAGAACTCCGCGGCGACGAAGACGCCGCAGGCCGCGATCAGGAGCAGTGCTGCGAGCAGCAGGAGCCAGGAAGTCATCGGGGCTCTCCTCCGCGATCAGTCAGCGGGGAGAGCCGGGGACTTTGGGAGCCGTCCATGGGTGGGGAGTCGTGTCCTCAAGGTCGGGGGCGGTCGAGCCGATACTCTACCGGGCGACACCGGGCGGCGCCGCGTTGCTGCGACTCCGGGGACCCGCGCCTACGACACCCCGTTGCGACCAGGAGACTCGGGAGCCTCCCCCATGACGACGTACACGCCGGCGCATCACCGCGGGCAGAAGCTGCTGCCGGCGGCGGCCCGGCACCTCGTCGGCCGCTTCTCGTACGGCCTGACGCCCGCTCTCGCCCGGCAGGCGCGCGCCGCGGGCGGTGCGCGACGCTGGTTCGACCAGCAGCTCGACCCGGACTCGATCGCCGACGGCCACTCCGAGAGCCTCCGCTCCTGGTGGCCCAGCCTGTCGCGCAGCGCGACCGAGATCTGGCACCGGCAGCGCGACGACGTCGAGGGCGGCTGGGAGGTGATGGCGGACTACCAGCGCTGGGTGCTGCTGCGCCGCATCCACTCCCGGCGCCAGGTGCTCGAGGTCGTGACCGAGCTGTGGGAGAACCACTTCAACGTCCCGGTGTACGGCGACGCCGCCTGGTTCTGGCGCACCCAGTTCGGCGACACGATCCGCGCCCGAGCGCTCGGCCGGTTCGACGACCTCCTGCACGCCGTGACCACGCACCCGGCGATGCTGATCAACCTCGACAACGTCAGCTCCAGCGCGCGCCACCCGAACGAGAACCTCGGGCGCGAGCTGCTCGAGCTGCACACCGTCGGTCGCGGGGAGTACGGCGAGGACGACGTCAAGGGCTCGGCGCGCATCCTCACCGGGTGGAGCGTCGACATGTGGAACACGTTCGACGCGGTCTACCGCCCGCGCTGGCACTGGACGGGCCCGGTGCAGGTCATGGACTTCACGCACCCGAACGGCGATGCCGACGGCCGCCACGTCACGAAGCAGTACCTCACCCACCTCGCCCACCACCCGGCCACCGCGCGCCGGGTGGCCCGCAAGCTCGCCGTGAAGTTCGTGCGCGACGACCCGTCCGACGAGCTGGTCGACATGCTGGCGCAGGTCTACCTCGACCACGACACCGAGATCCGGCCGGTGCTCCGGGCGCTCGTCCGGTCGACCGAGTTCACCCGGTCCGTCGGCGCGAAGGTCCGCGACCCCGGTGAGGACGTCGTCGCGACCTACCGCGCCCTCGACGTCCGGGTCGAGCGCCCGCCGAGCGGGAGGGCCGGCCAGTCGTGGGCGGCCGACCAGATCCTCTGGCAGGCCGACGCCATCGGCACCAAGCCGTTCGACTGGCCGCGACCGGACGGCCAGCCGATCGACAACGCCGCCTGGGCGTCCCCGTCGCGGATGCTCGCGTCGATGTCGGTCCACGTCGACATGGCCGGCACCTGGTGGCCGAAGACCGGCGCGACGTACCACTCCCCGGCCTGGTGGGTCCCGGGCTACCCGGTCCGGTTCGACCTGCTGGTCGACCACCTCTCGCAGCGCATCCTGCACCGCCGGTCGACCGCCCAGCTCCTGCAGGCGTGCTGCGAGGCCGTCGACGTCCAGCCCCACGAGCGGATCACCCGCGACCACGGGCTGGTCCGCTGGAACTTCTACCGGCTGCTGACCACCTTCCTCGACTCCCCTGCCTTCCTGACCCGATGACCGACCGGATGGTCCCCATGACGCCTCCCTGCTGCAACGAGTTCGCCCGCCTCTCGCGCCGCTCCTTCCTCGGCGGCGTGGGCGGCACCGCGGCGCTGCTCGGCGCGACCACCCTCGTCGGCTCCGCGGCGGTGACGACCTCCGCCGCCGCGCTGACACCCGCTTCGTCGGTGCTCGTGGTGCTGTCGCTGCGCGGCGCCGCCGACGGCCTGTCGCTCGTCGTGCCGCACGGCGACCCCGTCTACTACGACGCCCGGCCGAGCATCGCCGTACCGTCCGACCGCCTGCTGGCCAAGGACGGCATGTTCGGCCTGCACCCGGAGCTGGCGCCGCTGCTCCCGCTGTGGGACGCCGGCCGGCTCGCGGCGGTCCACGCCACCGGCCTGCCGGCGCCGAACCGCTCGCACTTCTCCGCGATGGAGGAGGTCGAGGACGCCGACCCGGGCTCGGCGGTCCGCAGCGGCTGGCTGAACCGGCTGATCGGCACCGACGCCTCGACCTCGCCGCTGCAGGGCTTCAACGCCGGCGGCGGCGTCGTCCCCACCTCGCTGTACGGCGACCAGCCGGTGATGTCGGCCGCCGGGGTGGACGCGGTCAAGGTCCCCGGCGACGA
This sequence comes from Nocardioides sp., assembly GCA_035765695.1. Taxonomy (GTDB): domain Bacteria; phylum Actinomycetota; class Actinomycetes; order Propionibacteriales; family Nocardioidaceae; genus Nocardioides. Next base: position 2,975 of record DASTXB010000008.1, read on the forward strand.
CAAGTGGGACACGACGAAGGGGCGCCGGGCGTCGCTGCACACCCTGTGGGACGGCGATCGCGGGCCGCTCGGCACCGCGATGCGGTCGATGTTCGGCGCGCTCGACGACTTCGCGCCGGTCCAGGCGACCGAGGACCACCGCACGAGCTACCCGAGCACCGACCTGGGGCGGGCGCTCGCCGAGGTCGCGCGCGTGATCCGCGGCGACGTGGGCGTCGAGGTGATCACCGTCGACCAGGGTGACTGGGACATGCACTCCGACCTGGGCACCGCCGACCGCGGCTGGCTGACCGACAACGCCCGCGACCTGGCCCGGTCGGTCGCCGCGTTCTTCGGCGACCTCGGCGACCAGGCCGCGAAGGTGACGCTGCTGACGATCAGCGAGTTCGGCCGCCGGACGGTCGAGAACGCCAGCCAGGGTCTCGACCACGGCTACGGGAACGTGATGTTCCTGGCCGGCGCCGGCGTGAAGGGCGGGAAGTACTACGGCCGTTGGCCCGGCCTCACCGACGACCTGGACTCCGACGTGCTGGTGACGACCGACTACCGCAGCGTCCTGTCCGAGGTCGTGCGGTCCCGCTTCGGTGCCACCACCGCGGCGGTGTTCCCGGGCTTCTCCCCCGAGCCGGTCGGCGTGATGTAGCCGCTCCCGCACGCTGGACGAGAACACGTTCTACTTGAGAGGCTGGCGCCGTGCGCGTCATCCAGTGGGCCACCGGCGGCGTCGGCAGGGCCGCGATCGAGAGCGTCCTGCTGCACCCGGACCTCGAGCTGGTCGGCTGCTGGGTCCACTCCGACGACAAGCACGGGCTCGACGTCGGCGAGATCATCGGGACCGCGCCGCTCGGCGTACGCGCGACCAGCAGTGCCGCCGACATCCTCGCCCTGGACGCCGACGCCGTGGTCTACGCGCCCCTGGTCCCGGACCGCGACGAGGTCGCCGCCCTGCTGCGCTCGGGCAAGAACGTCGTGACACCGGTCGGCTGGTTCTACCCGACCGAGCGGGACGGCGCTCCCCTGACGGCGGCGTGCGCCGAGGGCGGCACCACGCTGCACGGCACCGGGATCAACCCCGGCGGCATCACCGAGCTGCACCCGCTGATGTTCTCCGCGCTGTCGTCCGCGGTGACGTTCGTGCGCGGCGAGGAGTTCAGCGACATCCGGACCTACAACGCCCCGGACGTCGTCCGCCACATCATGATGTTCGGCGGCGAGCCGGAGGAGGCGATGGACGGCCCGATGCTCGGCCTGCTGTCCGGCGGCTTCATCCAGTCCGCGCGGATGTGCGTCGACGCGCTCGGCTTCGCGGCCGACCCGCACATCCGCACCTCCCAGGAGGTCGCGGTGGCGACCCGGCCGATCGACACCCCGATCGGCGTGATCGGAGCGGGACACGTCGCCGGCCAACGGTTCGTGTGGGAGGCGTTCGTCCGGGACACCTGCGTCGTGAGGATCGCGGTGAACTGGCTGATGGGCGAGGAGCACCTGGACCCGCCCTGGAGCTTCGGCCCGCAGGGCGAGCGGTTCGAGGTCGAGGTCCAGGGCGACCCGGGCTGCTTCGTCACCATCAAGGGCTGGCAGCCCGACACCGTCGCCGAGGGCCTCGTGCGCAACCCCGGCGTGGTCGCCACCGCGGTGCACTGCGTCAACTCGATCCCGTACGTCGTCGCCGCCGATCCAGGCATCCGGACCTACCTCGACCTGCCGCTCGTCGCCGGGCGGGCACACCCCGACCTGCGCTGACCCGGGCCTCAGTGCTCGCGGTACGTCGCAGCGACGTCCAGGTCGCCGTGGCCCGCGTCGACGGCGCGCGCGAAGTGCTCGCGGATGCCGGGCATCAGCGCGAGGTCGGCCCCGGAGGACTCCGCGGCCGCCAGGATCAGCTCGACGTCCTTGAGGGCGTTGGCGAGGCCGAACGCCGGCGCGACCTCGTCGTCGAGCATGGCCCTCCCCTTGAGCTGGACGTACGGCGCGTCCATCGCGCCGCCCCGCACCGCCTCGAGGAACAGCCGCGGGTCGAGGCCGAGCTCCCGGGCCAGCGTGAGCGACTCGGCGACGCCCTCGACGACCGTGAAGACCCAGGCGTTCGCGGCCAGCTTCAGCCGCGACCCGGCGCCGGCGTCCCCGACCCACAGGGTCCGGCCGCCGATCGCGTCGAACACCGGCTCGACGGTCGACCGGGCCGAGTCGGGGCCGGAGGCGAGCACGACGAGCGTGCCGTCCTCGGCCGGCTTCTTCGTGCCGAGCACCGGCGCGTCGACGTACACCAGGCCGAGGTCGGCGGCCAGCCGGCCGAGCCGCTCGGCGGCGTCGACGCCCACCGTCGTGCTCTGCACCCACACGGTGCCCGGGGCGAGCGGACCGCGGGCGGCGTCGATGGTCTCCGCGACCGAGTCGCCGTCGAACAGCATCGTGACCACGACGTCGGCGCCCTCCACCGCCTCGGCGACCGTGCCGGCCACGGTGGCGACATCGGCGAGCGGCGCGGCCTTCTCGGGACTCCGGTTCCAGACGCGCAGCGGGAGGCCGGCGGCCGCAAGGTTGCGGGCCATGCCGAGGCCCATCGTGCCGGTTCCGAGCAGGGCGACGGTGGGGGCAGCGCTCATGGGCCCGACGGTACGTCGAGCCCGCAACTCACCGGCGGTGCCCGTGGCCGCGGCCGGGGCCACCGCCGGTGCTGCCGCCGGTGCCGCCGACGGTGCTGCTGCCGACCTGCTGGATCAGGACCTGCTCGTCGTGCCCGAGCCGGTCGAACGCGCGGTTGGCGTCGCTGAGCTGCACGAGCGTGCAGAGCGCGGCCACCGCGATGACCGCGGCCGCTGCGGCGGCATGCAGGACGTCACGCATCGAAGTCCCCCCAGACCCTCGTGATGCGGGTGAAGCCGTTTCTCCCTCACTCGCCATGATGGCAGAGGGCGCGCGGGATCCGAGGACCCGCGCCGCTTCTTGCGGAGGACTTGAGCCACGGGCCTCCGAGGCGGTTCGTCAGAGCACCTTGTTCAGCCGGGCCACGGCCTCCTCGAACTCCGCCACCAGCGATGCGACCACGTCCGCGACCGGGCGCACCTCGTTCATCCGCCCGACGATCTGGCCGATCGGCATGGAGATGACGTCGGGGTCGCCGGAGGCGTTGATGCGGTTGTGCGCGTCGGCCACCAGCAGGTTCTGCAGCGGCATGGGCAACGGCTGCGGCGCATCCTCCTCGGCCCAGGCCTCGGTCCACTTCGTCTTGAGCAGCCGGGCCGGCTTGCCGGTGTAGATGCGGGTGCGCACGGTGTCCGACGACGTGGCCCGGGTGAACGCCTGCGTCCAGCCGGCGTTGGACTGGAGGTTCTGGTACTCCTCGGTGCCGAGCCAGATCGAGCCGGTCCACACGCCCTGCGAGCCCAGCGCCAGCGACGCGGCGATCTGGCGACCGGAGCCGATGCCGCCGGCGCCGAGCACCGGCACGTCGGGGCCGACCGCGTCCACGATGTCCGGCTGGAGCACCATGCTGGCGATCTCGCCGGTGTGGCCGCCGGCCTCGTAGCCCTGGGCGACGATGATGTCGACGCCGTTCTGCACGTGCGACAGCGCGTGCTTGGCGGCGCCGGCCAGCGCGGCCACCTTGATCCCCTGCTCGTGGCACTTCTCGATGACGTCGACCGGGGGCGACCCCAGCGCGTTCGCGATCAGCACCGGCCGGTGGTTGAGCGCCACGTCGAGGTGCGACCGCGCGACCGAGTGCAGCCAGCCGAGGACGCCGTCGCGGCCCTCGCCCTCGGGCAGCGGCGGCACGCCGAGCTTCTGCAGCGTCCGCTCGACGAAGTCGATGTGGTCCTGCGGGATCATCGCCTTCAGGTCGACGGACTTGCCCTCGGTCGGGATCTTCATCGGCATCACGATGTCGACGCCGTACGGCTTGCCGTCGGTGTTCTCGTCGAGCCACGTCAGCGTCTGCTCGAGCTCGTCGGTGTCGTTGAACCGCACGCAGCCCAGGACGCCCAGGCCGCCCGCGCGGGACACGGCCGCCGCGACGTGCTCGGAGGGGGTGAAGGCGAAGATCGGGTACTCGATCCCGAACTCGTCACACAGCGGGGTGCGCATCGCTCACACCACCGCCGTCGGGTGCTTGGCGGCGAACGAGGCCAGCGCGAGCTCCTTGGCGGCCGGGTACTGCGCCTTGCCGGCGGCGTTGCGCGGGACCTGGTCGACGATCGTCAGCGTGCGCGGCAGCTTGTAGCCCGAGAGGTACTCGCGCAGGAACGTGCGCAGCTCCTCGAGCTCGAGCGTCTCGCCCTCGCGGAGCTCGACGACCGCGGCCACCGCCTGGCCGTACTTCTCGTCGGGGACGCCGACCACCAGCACGTCGTAGACGGAGGGGTGGTTCTTGATCGCCATCTCGACCTCCTCGGGGTAGACCTTCTCCCCGCCCGTGTTGACGCAGTTCGAGCCGCGGCCCAGGAGCGTCACCCGGTTGCCCTCCTCGATCCGGGCGAAGTCGCCGGGCACCGAGTAGCGCTTGCCGTCGATCTCCAGGAACGTCGCAGCGGACTTCTCCGGATCCTTGTAGTAGCCCACCGGCACCGAGCCGCCGCGGCCCAGGCGCCCGACCCTGCCGATGTCGGTGGCCGGGTCGAGCAGCCGGTCGTTCTCGTCGAGCACGATCGTCGCGGGGCCGATCCCGACCACGGGACCGTCGGGGCTGATGTTGTTCGGGTCCTGCATGCCCATGCCCTGGAAGCCGGTCTCGGTCGCGCCGACGGAGTCGGTGAAGATCGAGTTCGGGAACGCCGCCATCCAGCGGGCCTTCACCGGTGGGCTGAAGATCGCGGCGCTGCTCGAGATCGCGACCAGGTTGGAGCAGTCGTAGCCACCGTGCTCTTCGTAGGCCTCGATCAGCGGCCGGGCCATCGCGTCGCCGGTCATGAAGATCAGCTGCACCTTCTCGCGCTCGATGATCTCCCACGTCCGGACCGGGTCGAACTTCGGCTCGAGGATCGTGAGGTGTCCGGCGAACAGGTGCATCAGCAGGCCGGACTGGGCGCCGCCGTGCATCAGCGGGCTGAGCGGGAACGTCACCATCCGCGGGTCGCTGGCCTGGCGGGACTGCGCGTACTCGTCCTGCGGCTCGCCGGTGTAGAAGTCGATGCCGCCGCCGAGCACGCGCCACCAGTCCTCCTGGCGCCACATGACGCCCTTGGGGAAGCCGGTGGTGCCGCCGGTGTAGATGATGTGGATGTCGTCGGGGCTGCGCTCGCCGAAGTCCCGCTCGGCGCTCTGGCCGGCGATCGCGTCGTCGTAGTGGACCCCGCCGTACGACGAGAAGTCGGACGCGTCGTCCGGTTCGAGCGCGTCGTCGACGACCACGGCGGTCGTCAGCTTGTCGTGCCGGTCCCAGATCGCGGCGACCAACGGGGCGTAGGAGCGCTCGTGGACCACGGCCACCACGTCGGCGTTGTCGAACAGGTAGTTCAGCTCGCCCTCGACGTACCGGTAGTTCACGTTGATCATCACGGCGCGGATCTTGACGATCGCGAGCATGGCCACGACGTGCTCGATGCTGTTCTTGGCGTAGATCGCCACGTGGTCCCCCGGCCGCACGCCCTGCGCCTGCAGGTAGTGCGCGAGACGGTTCGCGTCGGCCTCCAGCTCGGCGTACGTCACGACCCGGTCCCCCACCTTCAGGGCGGGGTTGTCGGGTGCGGCGTCGACGGCGTGTTCGAAGAGATCAGCGATGTTGTGAGCCACGCCGCGAGACTAGAACACGTTCTCGTTCTTGGCTAGCATCGCGCTCCATGACCCCGCCAGGACCGGACCCAGCCCCCCACTGCCTCGTCGAGCAGGACGGCCACAAGCTCGTGGTCACGATGAACCGCCCGGAGGCGCGCAACGCGCTCTCCGGCGAGATGCTCGCGACCATGGAGGAGGCCTGGGACCGGGTGAACTCGGACCCGGAGATCCGCGCATGCATCCTCACCGGGGCGGGCGGCTACTTCTGCGCCGGCATGGACCTCAAGGCCGCGACGAGGCGACCGCCGAGCGAGAGCTTCGAGTCCGGCTTCGACCCGTCGGTGATCAAGGGGCTGCTCAAGGGCTTCCGGCTGACCAAGCCGCTGATCGCCGCGGTCGAGGGGCCGGCGATCGCCGGCGGCACCGAGATCCTGCAGGGCACCGACATCCGCATCGCCGGCGAGTCCGCGCGGTTCGGCATCTCGGAGGCGCGGTGGAGCCTCTACCCGATGGGCGGCTCCGCGGTCCGGCTCCCCCGCCAGATCCCGTACACCGTCGCGATGGACCTGCTGCTGACCGGCCGCCACATCAAGGCGCCCGAGGCGAAGGAGATCGGGCTGATCGGGCACGTCGTCCCCGACGGCGAGGCGCTCGCCAAGGCGCACGAGATCGCGGACCTGATCTGCGCGAACGGCCCGCTCGCCGTCCAGGCCATCCTCCGGACGGCTCGCGACTCCGAGGGCAAGCACGAGGAGGAGTGCTGGGCCGACGACGCCCGGGTCGGGATGGCGGTGTTCGCCTCGGAGGACGCGAAGGAGGGCCCGCGGGCCTTCGCCGAGAAGCGCTCGCCGGACTTCCGGGGCCGCTGAGCACCCGTTGCGGCCCGCCGCCCGCACCGAGGTGAAAGAATCCGGGCGTGCCGTGGCCGACCTGGGACCAAGCTGCGATCGCGGCCGCGCTCAGCATGCTGGCCTGGGTGACGGTCCGGGCCCGACCGAGCCGTCTCACCCAGCACGTCGCGCCGTTCGCGCTGGAGTTCGCCCTCATCTCGTCGCTGTACTGCGTCTGGCGGCTGGCGCGGATGCTGCCGCTCGCGACGACCACCGGGGCCCTGGCCCGCGGCCGCGACATCGCCGCCATCGAGCAGCACCTGCACCTGCCGACCGAGCTCGCGCTGCAGCGGTTCGTCCTGGCCCACGACTGGCTGGCCTCGGCGGCCAGCTGGTACTACGCGACCCTGCACGTCCCGGCACTGCTGGTCTTCCTGGTGTGGCTGTTCGTGCGGCACCGCGACCGGTACCCCCACTGGCGCAACGGGCTGGTGCTCCTGACCGCCGGCTGCCTGGTCATCCGGTTCATCCGGGTCGCGCCGCCCCGGTTCTTCCCCGACCTGGGGTACGAGGACGTCGCCCAGCACTTCGGCATCTCGGTGTACGGCGCCGACGTGCAACGCGGCGTCTCCGACCAGTTCGCCGCGATGCCCTCGATCCACGTGGGCTGGGCCGCGGTCGTGTCGTTCGGGATCGTCGCGGCGAGCACGAGCGCGTGGCGCTGGCTCTTCCTGCTGCACGTGGTGGTGACCACGCTCGTGGTCTCCGCGACCGCCAACCACTGGTGGCTCGACGGCGTGGTCGCGGTCCTGCTGCTGCTGGGCGGGCTCGCGCTCGACTCCGCCTACCGGCGCTACCTCGAGGGCCGGGTCAGCCGACCGCCCGGTCCCCCGTCCAGAACTGAGCCCGCAGCGCCTTCTTGTCCGGCTTCCCGAGTCCCGTGAGGGGCAGCGAGTCCGCCACGATCACCTGCTTCGGCGCCTGGACCGACCCCTTGCGGTCCTTGACCATCTGCTGGATCTCCGCGGTCATCCGCGCCACCGACTCCTCGTCGCGCGGCGCGTCCTGACGCAGGACGACGATGGCGGTGACGGCCTCGCCGAACTTCTCGTGCGGGGTGCCGATGACGCCGACCTGCGCGACGGCGGGGTGCTCGGCGACGACGTCCTCGACCTCGCGCGGGAACACGTTGAAGCCGCCGGTGACGATCATGTCCTTGGTGCGATCGACGATGTACCAGAAGCCGTCCTCGTCCTCGCGGGCCACGTCGCCGGTGTGCATCCAGCCGTCGCGGAACGTCTCGGCGGTCTCGTCGGGCAGGTTCCAGTAGCCGCCGGCCAGCAGCGGCCCGGCCACGCAGATCTCCCCCGGCTCGCCGACCGGGACCGGCCTGCCGTCCTCGTCGAGCAGCGCCGTACGGATGAACGCCGACGGGCGCCCGCAGGACGCGAGCCGTCGGTCGTCGCCCCCCACGTGGTCCTCCCGGGCGAAGTAGGTGATCGCCATCGGCGCCTCGGACTGGCCGTAGTACTGCGCGAAGATCGGGCCGAACCGGTCGATCGCCTCCTTCAGGCGCACCGGGTTGATGGCGGACGCGCCGTAGTAGACGGTCTCCAGCGACGAGAGGTCGCGGGTGCGCGAGTCGGGGTGGTCCATCAACGCGTAGAGCATCGACGGCACCAGCATGGTCGCGGTGATGCGCTGCTCCTCGATCGTGCGCAGCACCTCGGCCGGGTCGAACTTGGCGAGCACGTACAGGCAGCCGCCCTTGAGCACGGTCGGGACGAAGAACGCCGCGCCCGCGTGCGACAACGGCGTGCACATGAGGAACCGCGGCGACTCCGGCCACTCCCACTCGGCCATCTGGATCTGGGTCATCGTGTTCATCTGCCGCGACAGGCCGATCACGCCCTTGGGCCTGCCGGTGGTGCCGCCGGTGTAGGTGATCGACACGACGTGGTCGGGGTCGAGGGTGACGGCCTCGAGGGGCTGCGGGTCGAAGGACGCCGCGGCGGCGACCAGGTCGTGGCCGACGTGGCTGAGCTCCTCGGGCACCGGCCCGATCGTGAGGACCTTCTCCAGCTTCGGGCAGCGCTCGAGCAGGCCGAGCGCGCGCTCGACGAACATCGGCACCGGGTCGATCGTCAGCGAGGTGATCTCGGCGTCGTTGATGACGTAGGCGTGGTCGTCCAGCGAACCCAGCGGGTGCAGTGACGACCGCCGGTAGCCCTGCGTCTGGCCAGCGCCCAGGATGAACAGCACCTCGGGCCGGTTGAGGGCGAGCAGCGCGCCCGCCGTACCGCGACCGGCGCCGAGCGCCTCGAACGCCTGGACGTACTGGCTCATCCGCTCCGCGGCCTGACGACCGGTGATCGTGGTGTCCCCCAGGTGCATGACCGGCTTGTCCCGGTGCCGCTTGAGCGCGGCCACCATGAGGTGACCGTTGTGGGTGCCGACGCGCATCTCGTCCGTCATGGGACCCGAGACTAGAACGTGTTCCATTTTACGGCAATCTCCGCCTCCACCAGCTGCCTGTTAGCGTCGTCCAGTCGGCTCCGCGAGCAGAGGGAGGGACCTGGGGGGTGCTCGCGAGCCATCCCCGGAGACCCTGAATGCCGCACTTCAGCCCTGACCACCTCGACCGCCCCGACGCCGCCGCTCCTCGTGAGCCGGCAGCACCCGGGGTGCTGCGCCGGTTGCTGGTGCTGGTCCTCGTCACCGCGGGCCTGGGAGTCGGCGGGTACGTCGTCGGCCGGACGCTGGTCGGCCCGGGCGCGGACGGGCATGCCGCGTCGTCCTCCCCGACGCCGTCCTCCGGCGCCTCCAGCGCTCCCCGTGTCCCGCCGACGGCCCCGACGGAGTCGCCGACGGCGAGCCGGGCCCTCCAGCCGCACAGCAAGCGCCCGGACACCGGGGCCACCGGCACCGCCGAGCGATCCCGGGCACCGCGCCCGACATCCGCGGCCGGCGAGGCCCCGCCCACCGGGTCAGCAGCCGGCCCCTCGGCCGCGAGCCCGTCCGGGAGCGCCGGGTCGGCGACCGTCGCCCCGCCGCCCGCGACCGCCAGCACGGCCGCCGGCCCGTCCACGGCACCGACCACCGCGCCGACCACCGAGCCGAGCACGTCGGCCACCCCGGACAGCACGCCTCCGCAGACCAGCATGTCGAGCGAGTTCCCGGCCCCGGACTCCGCGGTCTTCATGGTCGGCGCGGACGAGCCCGCCACCTTCGCCTGCAGCCTCGACGGCGCGGGCTACGAGCCGTGCAGCGCGGTCATCCGCTACGTGGACCTGGCCGCGGGGTGGCACACCCTCAAGGTGCGCGCCACGGACCTCGCCGGCAACACCGACCCGACGCCCGCCGTGGCTCGCTGGCACTCGGCCGGGGGCGAAGGGTCGTGACCGTCGGCCGGTCCACCCGGGGATGGTGGCCCGGCCATGATGGGGGCGTGCACCGCGCCGCGAAGCTCCATGCCGTCGGGGACGTCCGCATCGAGGAGACCGCAGGCCCGGACCGGCCACCGGAGGGGTGGTCGACGGTCGCGGTCACGTCGGTCGGGCTGTGCGGCTCCGACCTGCACTGGTACGCCGACGGCGGCACCGGCGAGGTGTCGATCGGCGACCCGGTGGTGCCGGGCCACGAGCTCGCGGGCCTCGCGCTGGACGGCCCGTACGCCGGGCAGCGGGTCGCCGTCGACCCGGCGATCCCGTGCGGCCGGTGCGAGTCCTGCCGGGCGGGGCACGGCAACCTCTGCCCGGACGTCCGGTTCGCCGGGCACGCCGGCCTCGACGGCGGCCTGCAGGAGCGGCTGCTGTGGCCCGACGAGCTGCTCGTCCCGCTCCCCGACTCGCTCAGCGACGACGCCGGCGCCCTGCTCGAGCCGCTGGGCGTGGCGGTCCACGCGGTCCACCACGGGCACGTCCGCCCCGGTCACGACGTGCTGGTCGTCGGCGCCGGCCCGATCGGTGTCCTGACCGGCGCGGTCGCCCGCCGCGCCGGGGCCGTCCGCGTCTTCGTCAGCGAGCCGCTCGCGCACCGACGCGCGACCGCGCTGCGCTTCGGAGCGGATGCCGCCTGGTCGCCCGACGAGGCAGAGGACGAGGTGAGGGCGGCGACGGCGGGACGCGGGGTCGACGTCGTGGTCGAGATGGCCGGCACCGACGACGCCATCGCCACCGCGGTCGCGTCCGCCCGGCCCGGCGCCCGGGTCGCGCTCGGCGGCATCCCGTCCACGCCGCTCTCGGCCTTCCCGGCCGCGCCCGCGCGGCGCAAGGGGCTCACGTTCGCGATGGTGCGACGCATGCACGACACCTACCCGCGGGCCCTGCGCCTGGCGACGTCGGGCATCGACCTCGACGACCTGGTGAGCGATCGGTTCCCCCTCGAGCGGACGGCCGACGCCTTCGAGCACGCGGTCGGCCGCACCGGCGACAAGACGGTGATCCGGGTGGGCTCGCCGGGGTCTGGCTCGCGCGAGAGCTAGGCGAGCAGCTCCGCGACCGAGCGCACCTCGTCGGCCGACCGGCAGCTGAGCATCAGCGTCGTCACGCCGGTCTCCTCCCACTGGGCCACCTTCTCCCGGACCTCGCCGGCGGTGCCGATGATGTGCATGTCGTCGACGAGCTCGTCGGGGATCAGGGCGGTCGCCCGGTCCTTCTCGCCACCGAGGTAGAGCGTCTGCACCTCGGCCGCGAGGTCCTCGTAGCCCATCCGCACGAACACCTGGTTGTGGAAGTTCGCCTCCTTGGCGCCCATCCCGCCCATGTAGAGCGACACGAACGGCCGCATCGCGTCGAGCACCGCCGCCTTCTCCTCCGCGCTGTCCACGACCTGGAGGTGGCAGGTCGCGGCGATCTCGAAGTCGGAACCGCCCTCCCACGGAGCAGAGTGTCGGGCGCCGGGTCGCGCGAAGCCCTCGTCGAGCCAGGGCCGGTACATGCCGGCCGACTTCGGCGTGTAGAAGATGGGGATCCAGCCGTCGGCGATCTCCGCGGTCTGTGCGACGTTCTTCGGGCCCTCGGCGCCGAGCCAGATCGGGACGTCCGCGCGGAGCGGGTGCACGATCGGCTTGAGCGGCTTGCCCAGGCCCACGGAGTTGTCGCCGCGGTACGGCAGCGGGTAGTGCGGGGCGTCGTTGGTGACCGGCGCCTCGCGAGCGAGCACCTTGCGGATGATGTCGACGACCTCGCGGGTGCGGGCCAGGGGCTTGCCGAAGGGCTGGCCGTACCACCCCTCGACGACTTGCGGGCCGCTGACGCCCATGCCGAGGATGACGCGCCCGTTCGAGAGGTGGTCGAGCGTCATCACGTGCATCGCGATCGACGTCGGCGCGCGCCCGGACATCTGCACGATCGACGTACCGAGCTTGATCCGGGACGTCTCGCGGCCCCACCAGGCCAGCGGCGTGAACGCGTCGCTCCCCCACGCCTCGGCGGCGAAGATCGCGTCGAAGCCCGCATCCTCCGCGGCGGCGACGAGCTCCCCGACGCCCTGCGGGGGCTGGGCGCCCCAGTAGCCGAGCTGCAGTCCGAGCTTCATCTCACGCACTCTCCTCGACGTCACGTGCCGGTCGCTGAGCTTCACAGGGCGGTCGCCGAGCTTCACAGGGCGGTCGCCGAGCTTCACATGCCGGTCACTGAGCTTGTCGAAGTGTAGAACGTGTTCTACTTTCGGACCATGACACGAACACTGTCAGCACCGGTCACCGTAGCGTTCGACTACACCCGCTCGACGGGACCGGTCCTCGGGCGCTTCCTCACCGGACTGCGGGACGCGACGCTGGTCGGCGGCCGCACCTCGGAGGGCAAGGTCGTGGTGCCGCCCCCGGAGTTCGACCCGGTCACGCACACCGCGATCGACGACTTCGTCGAGGTGGCCCCGACCGGCACCGTCACCTCGTGGACCTGGGTGCCGGAGCCGGTGAAGGGCCAGCCGTTCGACCGGCCGTTCGCGTTCGCGCTGGTGACGCTCGACGGCGCGGACGCGCCCCTGCTGCACGCGCTCGACGTCTCCTCCCCCGACCAGGTCTCCACCGGGATGCGGGTGCAGGTGCGGTGGGCCGAGGAGCGGGTCGGCGCGATCACCGACATCGCGTGCTTCGAACCACTGAGCGACGGTGGTTCCGGGGTGTCGACAGGCTCGACCGACGACGAGGCCGTGACCGGCGTCATCACGCCGGTCTCCCTCGACTACGTCTACGCGGCCAGCCCCGAGGAGTCGGCGTTCTACCGCGGCCTCAACGAGGGCCGGATCGTCGGTCAGCGCTGCCCCACGTGCCAGAAGGTCTACGTCCCGCCGCGCAGCGCGTGCCCGTCCGACGGGACACCGACCGCGGAGGAGGTGGAGGTCTCGCAGACCGGCACGATCACGACGTTCTGCATCGTCAACGTGCCGTTCCTGGGCCAGAAGATCACCCCGCCGTACGTGTCGGCGTACGTCCTGCTCGACGGCGCCGACATCGCCGTCCTGCACCTGATCCTGGGCGTCCCGGCCGACGAGGTGCGGATGGGCATGCGGGTCAGGGCGGTCTGGAAGCCGCGCGAGGAGTGGACGTACTCGCTGGAGAACATCGACCACTTCGAGCCGACCGGCGAGCCCGACGCCGACTACGAGTCCTACCGGCACCACCTCTGAGGGGCCCCGGAAATGGAGTACACAGCATGAGAGACGTTGCGGTCGTGGGCTTCGCCCAGCGACAGATGGAGGAGTTCGACGGGTCGCCGACCTGCGTGGAGCTACTGGTCCCGCTGTTCGCCGAGTGCTACGAGCAGACCGGCTGGACCCGGCGCGACGTGGGGTTCTGGTGCTCGGGCTCGTCGGACTACCTGGCGGGACGGTCGTTCTCGTTCGTGTCGGCGGTCGACGCGATCGGCGTGATCCCGCCGGTCAACGAGTCGCACGTCGAGATGGACCTCGCGTGGGCGATGTACGAGGCCTGGCTGAAGATCCAGACCGGCGAGGTCGACACCGCGCTCGTCTACGCGTTCGGCAAGGCGTCCGCCGGCGTGCTGCGCCGCACCCTCGCGCTCCAGCTCGAGCCGTACACGATGACGCCCCTGTGGCCGGACACCGTGTCGCTGGCCGGCCTGCAGGCGCGCGCCGGCATCGAGGCCGGGGTCTGGGACGAGCGGGCGATGGCCGAGGTGGCCAACCGGTCGCTGACCGACGCGGAGAAGAACGAGTACGCCGTTCGCAAGGGCGGCTCCTCGGTCGAGGAGCTGATGGCGCGACCGATGTACGCCGACCCGCTGCGCAAGCACGACTGCTCCCCCGTCACCGACGGCGCGGCGGCCATCGTGCTCGCCGCCGGCGACCGGGCGCGCGAGGTGCGCGACCGGCCGGCGTGGATCACCGGGGTGTCGCACTACATCGACCCGATCAGCATGGGGACCCGCGACCTCACCCGGTCCCCGTCCGCGGCCCGCGCCGCGGCCGCCGTCGAACTCGACGGCGTGGAGCTCGCCGAGCTGCACGCGCCGTTCAGCCACCAGGAGCTGATCCTGCGGCGCGAGCTCGGGCTCGCCGACGACGTCCGCATCAACCCCTCCGGCGGGGCGCTGACCAGCAACCCGATGTTCTCCGGCGGCGGCATCCGCATCGGCGAGGCGGCCGCCCGGATCTGGTCCGGCGACGTCAGCAAGGCGGTCGGGCACGCGACGTCCGGCCCGGCGCTGCAGCAGAACCTCCTCTGCGTCATGGAAGGACGTGCCTGATGGCCGGTCTCGACGGGCTCAACCACCGGAAGACGCCGGCGGCCGTGGTCGGGGTCGGCCAGACCCACCACCGCGCCAAGCGCGAGGACGTCTCGATGGCCGGCCTGTGCCGCGAGGCGATCGACCGCGCCCTGCTCGACGCGAACATGACGCTGGACGACATCGACGCGATCGTCGTCGGCAAGGCTCCGGACCTGTTCGAGGGCGTGATGATGCCCGAGCTGTTCCTCGCCGAGGCGCTCGGCGCGGCCGGCAAGCCGCTGCTGCGTGTCCACACCGCGGGCTCGGTCGGCGGCTCCACCGCGATCGTCGCCTCCTCGCTCGTGCAGGCCGGCGTGCACAAGAGGGTGTTGACGGTCGCGTACGAGAAGCAGTCCGAGTCGAACGCGATGTGGGCGCTCTCGGTGCCGCTGCCCTTCAACATGCCCGTGCACGCCGGCGCGGGCGGCTACTTCGCGCCCCACGTCCGGTCGTACATCCGCCGTTCCGAGGCTCCGACGCACGTCGGCGCGATCGTGGCGGCGAAGGACCGGCAGAACGCGCCGAAGAACCCCTACGCGCACCTGAAGAACCCGGACACCACCGTCGAGTCGGTGCTCGCGTCCCAGATGCTGTGGGACCCGATCCGGTACGACGAGACCTGCCCGTCCTCCGACGGCGCGTGCGCGCTGGTGATCGTGGACGAGGACACCGCGGCCGCGTCGCCGAA
>DASTXB010000009.1:0-31283 GCA_035765695.1 Nocardioides sp.
CTCGGTCGGGAAGTCGGCGAAGCAGATCGAGATGTCCATCGCGGTGATGATCAGCTCGACGGCCTTCGCGAACAGCGGGGCGTCGAAGGTGTCGTCGTCCTTGAGGAACTTCAGCAGGTTCAGCGACGCCAGGTTGCACGAGGAGTTGTCGAGCGACATGTACTCCGAGCACGGGTTGGACGCGGTGATCCGGCCGGTCTCGGGGTTGGTGTGCCAGTCGTTGATGGTGTCGTCGTACTGCAGGCCCGGGTCGGCGCACTCCCACGCGGCGGTCGCGATCTTGCGGAACAGCTCGCGGGCGTCGACGCGCTCGATGACCTCGCCGGTCTTGCGGGCGCGCAGGCCGAAGTCGGTGCCGTCCTCGACGGCGCGCATGAACTCGTCGCTGACGCGGACCGAGTTGTTGGCGTTCTGGTACTGGACCGAGGTGATGTCGCGGCCGCCGAGGTCCATGTCGAACCCGGCGTCGCGCAGCGCGCGGATCTTGTCCTCCTCGCGCGCCTTGGTCTCGACGAACTCCTCGATGTCGGGGTGGTCGACGTCGAGCACGACCATCTTCGCCGCGCGGCGGGTGGCGCCGCCGGACTTGATGGTGCCGGCCGAGGCGTCGGCGCCGCGCATGAAGGAGACCGGGCCGGAGGCCGTGCCGCCGGAGGAGAGCAGCTCCTTGGAGGAGCGGATCCGGGAGAGGTTCAGGCCGGCGCCGGAGCCGCCCTTGAAGATGAAGCCCTCCTCCTTGTACCAGTTCAGGATCGAGTCCATCGAGTCGTCGACGGACAGGATGAAGCAGGCCGAGACCTGCTGCGGCGACGGGGTGCCGACGTTGAACCACACGGGAGAGTTGAACGAGAAGTACTGGTGCACGAGCAGCCAGGTGAGCTCGTGCTCGAAGACCTCGGCGTCCGCGGCCGACCGGAAGTAGCCGTGGTCGACGCCGGCCTTGGTGTAGGTCTTCACGACCCGGTCGACGATGTGCTTGAGGCTCCACTCGCGCTCGTCGCTGCCGACCGCGCCGCGGAAGTACTTGGTGGTGACGATGGTCGAGGCGTTGACCGACCAGAAGTCCGGGAACTCCACACCGCGCTGCTCGAAGACCGTCTCACCGGTCTTCCAGTTCGTCTGCACGACGTCACGGCGCTCCCACGTGATCTCGTCGTACGGGTGCACCCCCTCGGTGCTGAAGACCCGCTCGATCTTCAGTGCTGCGCCGGCCTTGGCCTCGGCGCCGGTGGCCCCGCTCACCGTCTCGGTCATCCCTCTGTGTCCCGTCTCTGGAGGTTGTGTGGTCGTGTACTTCGATTGTTGCTGCGACCACCGACAGCGTCGGCGGTCCACTTCTGAGGATTGGTGCGCCCGGCGCGTGCAGCTTCCCCACTACACACGCCGGGCGGTCTGGGTCAGCCCGTAGGAACGGGCTGGGTCTCGCGCTCGGCGCGCAGTGCCGCGATCTCGTCCTCGAAGTCGTCGGCCGACTCGAAGGCGCGGTACACGGACGCGAAGCGGAGGTAGGCGACCTCGTCGAGGCGGCGCAGCGGCCCGAGGATCGCCAGGCCCACCTCGTGGGCCGGGATCTCGGCCGCCCCGGCGAGCCGGAGCGCGTCCTCGACCTCCTGGCCCAGGCAGGCCAGCTGGTCCTCGGTGACCGGGCGACCCTTGCACGCCTTGCGCACGCCGGCGATCGCCTTGTCGCGGGCGAACGGCTCGGTCGCGCCGGACCGCTTGAGCACGGTCAGCTGCATCATCTCGACGGTCGTGAACCGCCGCTCGCAGGCCGAGCAGGTACGCCGGCGGCGGATCGAGCCGCCGTCCTCGGCGACCCGGGAGTCGAGGACCCGGGTGTCGGTGTTGCGGCAGTACGGACAGTGCATCCCGGGCCTCCTCTCCCTTGGTGCTGTGATGATCCGTGGTCGGTCGTGTCCCGGCATCCGGGCACGACAAAGACACCCTCGGAGAGGGAGCCCTGGCCTGTGGATATCGGGGGTCTTGCTGTGTACAACAAGCAGTCACCCTGTGGGCTTCCACCGCTGCGCTGTGCACTAGATGTGGATAACTACATCGTTGTAAGTACTAGATGTTGGGGTAACCGTACGCCCGGACTCGAGGGTGCGCAAGCCGTCCCGGAGAACTTCCTCGGCCGGCCCGGGGCCGTAGCGCAAAACCGCAGGTCAGCCCGCATTTGAGTACCCGAAATTGGTGGTCCGCGGGGGCGTGTCGCACGGTTCCGGCGGGCGCCGCCGAGACGGCCCGGGGCGGCCGTGGGGACCGGGTGCGGGCAGGTCCACCCGAATGGGTGGTTTCGTGCTCAACCAGGGGCGGAAAGGACTAGACATGACCGGTCGAGAGATCGGTCGCACACCCCCTGCACAACCGCATACGAGAGGCTCCTGCGTTGTCTGCGATGACTGTGTCACCCGTGCTCGCCGAATCTTCTGAGTCTCGCTCGGAGGCCACCGCCCGCCTGTTCGCGGAGCGTGTGGACGCCGATCCGTCCGAGCGCGCCGCGCTCGAGGACCAGCTGGTCCGCCTGAACATGCCCCTGGCCCGCGACCTGTCCCGCCGCTTCCGCGGCCGCGGCATCGCCGACGACGACCTCGAGCAGGTCGCGTACGTCGGCCTGGTCAAGGCCGTGAAGGGCTTCAAGCCGGAGACCGGCAACGAGTTCACCAGCTTTGCGGTCCCGACCATCCGCGGCGAGATCCGCCGCCACTTCCGCGACCTCGGCTGGACCGTGCGGCCGCCGCGGTCGATCCAGGAGACGCAGCAGAAGATCACCGGCTGCGAGGCCGAGCTCTACCAGCAGCTGGGCCGCGCCCCGCGTCCCAGCGAGATCGCCGCCCACCTCGGCCTCGAGCTCGAGCAGGTCATCGACGCCCTCGGCGCGAACGGCTGCTTCGCGCCGGCGTCGCTGGACGCGCCGAGCCTGTCGGACGCCGAGGAGAGCGTCGGGCAGCGGATCGGTGACCTCGACCCGGAGTTCGACCTGGCCGAGGCTCGCGCGACCCTCGCTCCCCTGCTCGCCAAGCTGTCGCGACGCGAGCAGCTGATCGTCGAGATGCGCTTCTTCCGCGGCTGCACCCAGGCCGAGATCGGCGCCGAGATCGGCGTCAGCCAGATGCACGTCTCGCGGCTGCTGGCCCGGCTGGTCGCCCGGCTGCGCTCCGAGCTGACCGTCGCGGCCTGACCTCAGCCTGACTCCGGCGTACGCGCCGACCCGGCCTCACCACCTGGCCGGTGCCATCGGCAACAATGGCGCCCGTGGCGACGGGGACGGGCGGCAAGCGCGCGGGTTCGCGCCGCGGCGCGCGCCCGAAGCGGACGTTCCAGCCGGCCCTGCTGCTGCTCGCCCTCGGCATCACCGGGTGCGTCGTGGCGTGGGGCTACCTCGTGTTCGCCGCGATCGACTTCGGCTCGACCGCCCGCGGGGGCGACTCGATGGCGTGGTGGTTCCTGGCGCTGGCGTCGCTCGGTGCGGTCGCCTGCCTGTTCGTCGGGCTGATGCTGGTCGCGCGGTTGCTGCGCCGGCTGGGCATCACCACCGGGCCGGCTCCCCAGGAGCCGGACGAGGCGGCGGAGCCCCGCCCCATCGGCGGACGCCGAGCGGCTCGCTGACTACCGGTCGGCGAGCCGGCGCACGAACTTCAGCGCCGACCAGGTCTCGTCGATCGCGGCGATCTTGACGTCGACGAACCCCAGGCGCAGCCCCAGGTCGCGCACCCGGCCCTCGTCGAGGTCGCTGGCGATCCCGCGCGCCTGCTGCGCGGCCCTCTTGGGCCAGCAGACCCAGACCATGCCGGCGGTGCTGGTGCGCTCGAGGAGCACGGGCAGCCGGCCGGCGAGCCCGGCGAGCGTCGTGTGGAAGGTCAGCGTCACGTCGGCCGTCGCCGGGAGGCGCCGCACGACGCGGGCTTCCGGGACGTCGAGGACCAGGGCGTCCGGGGCGTGGTCGAGGAACACCGTGTGCCCGGGCCGGATGCCGAGCTTGCGCTCCAGCGGGGTGCCTGAGTAGCCGGCCATGGCGAGAACGTAGTGCCGGGAGACGCCGCGAGGGGCGGGACCGTGTGGTCCCGCCCCTCGTCTTCCCCGGTTTCGCCGGCCGGGGTCGAGGCGGCCGGCGAAGTCTTGTGTGCGCTCAGCCGAGCGGCACGACCAGCTTCTGGCCGGCGACGACCATGCCCGAGTCGAGCGCGTTGAGCCTCTGGATCCTGTCGACCATCGCGCGGACGTCGCCGTCGTCGGCGAGGCCGGAGGCGATGTCCCACAGGGTGTCGCCGGACCCGACGAGCACGACGCGGGTCGGCTCAGGGGTGCCGGGCTCGTCGGTGGCGACGGACCCGGAGGCGAGGACGAGCCCGACGGTGAGGACGACGAGCAGCGCCAGGGCGAACACCACCAGCCGGCCGCGCCGGGTCAGGCGCACGGTGCTGGTCGGGCGGATCGTGGTGGCGGTCATCGTGCTCATCGAAGGCTCCTGGGAAAGTGGGGGAAGTTGCCTGGCACCAGTTCTAGAGGCGGCCACCGACAGTCCTTCCGGACCGGTCTGGACCGGCACTCTCGATCAGGTGTTCGATCGAACGTGTGTACGACGTTAGAGCACGTGTTCGAACGACACAAGGACCGACGCGAACATTTGTTCGAACGGGTTCCCCGCCCCGGTCCGACGACACGCCGTTCGAACAGATGTTTGAACCCGGAGGGTCCGCAGGACTACCGTCAGCGCATGGCCACCCAGAAGAAGGGCTCCCCGAAGGTGAGCGAGCTGCCCGACGGTCCCCCGGACGCGACCGGGCTCACCCCGCGGCAGCAGCGCGTGCTCGCGCACATCAAGGACTCCATCGAGAAGCGCGGCTACCCGCCGTCGATGCGCGAGATCGGCGAGGCGGTCGGCCTGACCAGCTCCTCGAGCGTGGCCCACCAGCTCAAGACGCTGGAGGAGAAGGGCTTCCTCAAGCGCGACCCCAACCGCCCCCGGGCGCTCGAGGTCTTCCTGCCCGAGGTGATGGCGGCTCGCCGCTCGATCTCCGGTGCGGAGGAGACCTCCTTCGACGAGACCGGGGTGGGCGACGCGGCCCCGGCGGCGGCGTACGTGCCCGTGGTCGGCCGGATCGCCGCCGGCGGCCCGATCCTGGCCGAGGAGCGGGTCGAGGACGTCTTCCCGCTGCCCAGGCAGCTGGTCGGCGACGGCCAGCTGTTCCTGCTGGAGGTGCGCGGCGACTCCATGGTGGAGGCGGCGATCTGCGACGGCGACTACGTGGTCATCCGCCAGCAGCCGACCGCCGAGAACGGCGAGATCGTGGCCGCGATGATCGACGGCGAGGCCACCGTCAAGACGTTCCAGCGCAAGGACGGAAATGTGTGGCTGCTGCCCCACAACGCGGCCTACGATCCTATCGATGGCACGCATGCGACGATCCTCGGTAAGGTGACTGCAGTGCTGCGCCGGGTCTGACGGCCTCTGACCAGACGGGGGAATCCCTGAGCAGACCCTGGTGTTGTTTCCGGGCACAACCCGGATGTCAACGGGAGGGTGCATGAACAACGCTGGTGCTGTGACTTCGGCACCTGCGTACGCGCGCCGCCATCATCCGATGCCCCGGTGGGTCCGGGCGATCCTCGAGATCATCCTCGTGATGGGCCTGTGGGTCCTCTACAGCCTGGCCCGGTTGCTGGCCGACACCAGCATGGACCCCGCGCTGCACCGCGCGAACGAGCTGCTGCACCTCGAGAGCCTCATCGGCATCCAGTGGGAGAGTCCGCTCAACCAGATGTTCACCGACCACCGCGTGCTCGGGCTGGCCGGCAGCTACTGGTACGCCTCCCTGCACTACGTCGTCACCGGCGCCGTGCTGATCTGGCTGTGGCGCCTGGGCGCCGACCGCTACGGCCCGGCGCGGCGCGCGCTCGCCGTCGGCACCCTGCTGGGCCTGCTGGCCTACATCTCGCTGCCGACCGCTCCCCCGCGGTTCCTCGCCGGGTACGTCGACGTGCTCAGCCTCCACTCCGCCGACGGCTGGTGGGGCGCGGACGCCTCCGCCCCGCGCGGCCTGGGCGGCCTGACCAACGAGCTCGCGGCGTTCCCGTCCCTGCACGCCGGATGGGCGTTGTGGGTGGCGCTGGCGTTCCAGCTGTACGCGACCCGCTACTGGGTGCGCGCCCTCGGCTGGCTCTACGCGATCGGCACCGTCGTCGTCATCGTCGGCACCGGCAACCACTGGGTGATCGACGCGGTCGTCGGATGGATGGTCATCATCGTGGGCTGGGCCCTGGCCGAGGCGATGGGCCGGATCCCCCTGAGCCGGCTCTGGCACCGGGTGCGGCGCGGGCGAACATCAGGTGAACCGGCAGAACCCGAGGAGGCGCGCGTCGTTAGCGAGGCGTGACCACACCGCTTCCCGTACGTCGACGCACGATCCTCGGCACGACCGCGGCCGCCGGCGCGCTCGCCCTGCCCGGCACCCCCGCGAACCCGTCCTTCGCGGCCGCCGGGCGCAGCCACGTGTTCCGGCACGGCGTGGCCTCCGGCGACCCGCTGCCCGACGCGGTGCTGATCTGGACCCGGGTGACGCCGACCGCGGTGAGCACGCCGGGGTCCGGTCGCGGGCCGACGGTGGACGTGCACTGGGAGATCGCGACGGACCCCCGGTTCCGCCGCGTCGTGCGCCGCGGGACGTTCGGCACCGGACCGAGCCGCGACCACACCGTCAAGGTCGACGTCCGGGGCCTGGCACCGGAGACCTGGTACTACTACCGCTTCCGTTGCGCGGGCGTGACCAGCCGCACCGGTCGCACCCGCACCGCCCCGGCGCGTGACGCCAACCCCGACCACCTGCGCTTCGGCGTCGTGTCGTGCGCGAACTGGCAGGCGGGCTGGTTCGCGGCGTACCGCGGCCTCGCCGGGCGCGACGACCTCCACGCCGTCGTGCACCTGGGCGACTACCTCTACGAGTACGGCCCGGGCGAGTACGGCTACGGCTTCTCCGACGAGGACATCCGCACCCACGTGCCCGGCCACGACATGGTGTCGCTCGACGACTACCGGCGCCGGCACGGGCAGTACAAGACCGACCCGGACCTGCAGGACCTGCACGCGAAGTACCCGTGGATCATCACCTGGGACGACCACGAGGTCGCCGACGACCAGTGGCGCGACGGCGCGAAGAACCACGACGCGGCCACCCAGGGCTCCTACCGGCTGCGGCGCGCCCGCGCGCACCGCGCGTACGACGAGTGGATGCCGGTGCGCCTGGACGGGACCGCCCGGCTGCGCGACGGCGACCGGCTCTACCGCCGGTTCCGCTTCGGCCGGCTCGCCGAGATCAGCATGCTCGACCTGCGCAGCTACCGCAGCCGGCAGGTGCAGACCGACGTCCCGCAGCCGCTGCCGGTGCCGGACTCGGGCGTCAGCGACCCCGACCGGACCATCACCGGCCGGCAGCAGATGGCCTGGCTCAAGCAGTCGCTGCACCGCGGCCGCGCGCAGTGGAAGATCGTCGGCAACCCGGTGATGATCGCGCCGGTCGACTTCGGCGCCGTACCCCAGGACCTGCTCGACCCGATCAACGACGTGACCGGCCTCCTCCCTCGCGACGGCTTCCCGTACAACGTCGACCAGTGGGACGGCTACACCGACGACCGGCGCGAGGTGTTCGCGCACATCCGCGACCACCAGGTCAGCGACGCGCTGTTCATCACCGGCGACATCCACTCCGGGTGGGCGGCCGAGCTGCCGTACGACGCCTCGGCGTACCCCGTGGGCGACAGCGCGGGCGTGGAGTTCGTGTGCTCCTCGGTCACCTCGAACAACCTCAAGGACATCACCGGCTCGCCGCCACGGACGACCAGCCTCGCGGTCGAGCAGGCGATCCTCGCCAACAACCGGCACATCAAGTACCTCGACTTCGACAGCCACGGGTTCTCGGTGCTGGACGTCACCGCCGAGCGGGCGCAGATGGACTGGTACGTCATCGGCGACCGGGCCGACCGGGACACCCCGGTCAGCTGGTCGGTGTCGTACCTGACGCGCACCGGCACCGGCCGCGTCGAGCAGGCGACGGAGCCGGTGTGAGCGGCCCCGCCGGCCTGGGTCGCCGCACCTTCCTCGCCACCGGCGCGGGCGTCGTCCTCTCGACCGCCGTCGGCGCCCCGTCCCTGGCCGTGGGCGGGCGCCGCAGGCGGGCCTACGTGCTGGTCATCGACGGCTGCCGACCCGACGAGATCGACAGCGGCCTGACGCCGAACCTCGCGGCGCTGCGCGACGGCGGGCTGCGCTTCCCGCAGGCGTCGTCGATGCCGGTGATGGAGACGATCCCCAACCACGTGATGATGATGACCGGGGTGCGGCCGGACCGCTCCGGGGTCCCGGCGAACACCGTCTACGACCGGGCCCTCGGCGCCGTTCGGGACCTGGACCGCGCGAGCGACATCCGCTGCGACACGGTGATCGAGCGGCTCAACCGGCGCGGCTTCACGACCGGCACGGTGCTCAGCAAGGAGTACCTGTACGGCGTGTTCGGCGACCGCGCCACGCACCGGTGGGAGCCGCAGCCGACGCTGCCGGTGACCGGGCACGCGCCGGACGTCTTCACGATGCAGGCGGCGCTGAGCATGGTGGACGAGCTCGACCCGAGCCTGATGTTCGTCAACCTCGGCGACATCGACCGGTTCGGCCACGGCGACCTGTCCGGGACCACGCTCCGCGCCGCCCGGCGGGCGGCGCTCGCCGACACCGACCTGCAGGTGCAGCGGTTCGTCGACGCGCTGACGTCGTCCGGGCGGTGGGAGCACTCGATGGTGATCGTCCTCGCGGACCACTCGATGGACTGGTCCACGCCGGACCAGGTCATCAGCCTGGCCGGGCCGCTCGCCGCGGACCCGCTGCTGGCGGGCCAGGTGCAGATCGCCGACAACGGCGGCGCCGACCTCCTGTACTGGACCGGGCCGCGCCGCGACCGCGCCGAGGCGGTACGCCGGATGCGCGCGATCGCCCGCGCCCAGGACGGCGTGCTCGCCGCCTGGGACCGCCGCGCCGACTGGCTGCGACTGGGCCCGGCGGCCGGCGACGTCGTGGTCTTCTGCCGGGCCGGGTGGCGCTTCAGCGACCCCGACCCGCTCAGCTCCAACCCGATCCCCGGCAACCACGGGCACCCGGCGACCCGGTCGATCCCGTTCTTCATCGGCGGCGGCCACCCCGCCGTACCGACGAGGAGGGCGACGCCGCGGCTCGCCCGCACGCTCGACGTCGCGCCCACGCTCGCGTCGTTCTTCGGCGTCGGGAGGCCACGCGGCGGCTGGGACGGTCGCGCCCTGCTCTGAGCGACGCGCCGCCCAGCCGGTTGGGCAATCTCAGGTCCGTGCTGTTGAGTAGGCGGGTGCTCCGCCGCTCCGTCGCCCTGGTCGCGACCCTGTCGTCCCTGGCCCTGGCGGCCGGGACGGCTCCGGTCCAGGCCGCCGACCACGACCGGGTGAGCAGCCCGCTCGCCGCGCGCGTGCTCGCCGCCGCGGAGCACCCGGACGGCTCGCGCGACCAGACGCTGGTGCTGCGCGACCTGCGCGCGCACCGCGACGAGCTCGGCACCGCCGACCGCGCCCGCGCCGCCGCGCTGCTGGAGCGGCCGGGCGGGAGTGCGTCGACGTGCTTCACGACCGTGTGCGTGCACTGGTACACGACCGGCGCCAACAAGGCCACGCAGGGCTTCGTCGACAAGGTCGCGAAGACCGCGCAGTCGGTGCTGAAGACGTACGCCGCGGCCGGGTACCGCGCCCCCGAGTCCGACGGTCTCGCCGGCGGCAACGGGCTGCTCGACATCTACCTCAGCGACCTCGGGTCCCAGGGGCTGTACGGCTACTGCGACAGCGACGCCCCGCCGGACGACCCGGGACCGTACGACGCGCCGGCGTACTGCGCCTTCGACAACGACTACTCGGAGTTCACGAACCACACGCCGTTGGAGAACCTCCAGGTCACCGCGGCGCACGAGCTCTTCCACGCGGTGCAGTTCGCCTACGACTACTTCGAGGACGCGTGGTTCATGGAGGCCACCGCGACCTGGGCCGAGGACGAGCTGTACGACGAGGTGAACGACAACCTGCAGTACCTCGTCGAGAGCCCGCTGTCGCAGCCGGCCAGCTCGATGGACCAGTTCGAGAACTACGGCGTGCGGCAGTACGGCGACTGGATCTTCTTCCGCTACCTCACCGAGCGCTTCCCGGACGCCGAGGGCGGCCTGCCCACGCTCGTCCGAGACACCTGGGACCTCGCCGACGGCGCCAAGGGCGGCCCGGACGAGTACTCGATCAAGGCGGTCGCCGACGCGCTCGACGCGCGTGGGGCCCACCTGCGGTCGGTGTGGGCGCAGTTCGCCGACGCGAACCGCCGGCCCGGGACGTCGTACGACGAGGGCAGGGCCAACCACTACCCGAAGGCCCGCCTCGGCGGGCGGTTCGCGATCACCGGCCACACCCGCGACTCGGGCTGGCGGACCAAGCGCGTCGACCACCTCGCCGCGAGCACGATGCGGTTCAGCCGCGCGCCGAAGATGAGGGCGAGCGCGCTGAAGCTCCGCCTCGACCTCCCGGCGACCAAGCGGGGCTCCGGCGCCGTGGCCACGATCTATCGCACCCACGGCCGGCCGCGCACCAAGCCGGTCCGGCTCGACGGCGCCGGCAACGCCACGACGAAGCTCGACTTCGGGCGGGACGTGAAGGTCGTCGAGGTGACGCTCGCCAACGCCGGCACCGGCTACACGTGCTGGCGAGGGACCGGCTTCTCCTGCATGGGCCGGCCGAAGGACGACGATCTCGCGTTCAGGGTGCGGGCGAAGGCACTGCGCTAGCCGACAGTCGCGCGAGCGCCTGCCGCACCAGCGCCGGGTCGGTGGTGGTCCACATCGGCGGCAGGCTGGCCTTGAGGAACCCGCCGTACCGCGCCGTCGCCAGCCGCGGGTCGAGGACGGCTACCACGCCCCGGTCGGTGTGCGTGCGGATCAGCCGGCCGGCGCCCTGGGCGAGCAGCAGCGCCGCGTGGGTCGCGGCGACCTGCATGAAGCCGTTGCCGCCGGCCTCGTCGGCGGCCTTCTGCCGGGCGCTGAGCAGCGGGTCGTCGGGTCGCGGGAAGGGGATCCGGTCGATGAGCACCAGCTGGCAGGTGTCGCCCGGGACGTCGAGGCCCTGCCAGAGGCTGAGCGTGCCGAACAGGCAGGTGTGCGGGTCGTTGACGAACTGAGCGGCGAGCTCGGGCAGCTGCGCGTCGCCCTGGGCGAGCGTGGTCAGGTGCGGGAGCCGCTCGCGTACGGCGGCCGCGGCCGCCTCGGCCGCGCGACGGCTGGAGAAGAGGCCGAGCGTGCGGCCGTTCGCGGCGTCCACGAGGTCGACGATCTCGTCGAGCTGGGCCGCGACCAGGCCGTCGCGGCCGGGCGGCGGCAGGTGGCGCGCGACGTACAGGATCGCCTGCTTGCCGTAGTCGAACGGGCTGCCCACGTCGAGTCCGCGCCACGGCATCTCGGTGTCGTCGGCCTTGAGGCCGACGGTCCGTGCGACCGCGCCGAAGTCGCCGCCCAGCATCAGCGTCGCCGACGTGAACACCACGGTCTTGTCCGCGAGCAGCTTGTCGCGCATCGGACCCCACACCTGCAGCGGCGCCACGCACAGCCGCGGCGGCATCCGCTCGGTGCCCTCGCTCATCCAGAGGACGTCGGAGTCGAGGTCGGCGGCCATCCGCTCGGCGGTCGCGAACACCTCCTGCACGGCGCCCTTGGCCTGCTGCATCCCCGCATCCGCCCCGTGGTCGGACTGAGCGTCGCTGCCCTTCGGGTACGCGGAGAGGCAGGCGCGGGCCGCGTCACGGACCAGGACCAGCGCGTCGCCGAGGTCCTGCGGGATCCGGTCGAAGCGGCCCGGCCGGGCGTCGTTGATCGCCTCGCGCAGCACGTCGGCAGCGTCGGCGAGGTCGTCGGCCTCGGAGCCGTCCCCCCCTGCCGACACGTGCCGCTGGCTGCGGCGGGCGGCCCGCTCGACCTCGGCGGCCCACAGCTCGTCGGTGGCCGCCTGCGTCACCCGGGTGGTGAGCTCGTGGGCCTCGTCGATCACCACGACGTCGTACTCGGGGATCATCGGCACGCCCTCGATCGCGTCGATCGCGAGCAGGCTGTGGTTGGTGACGATCAGATGGGAGCGGTGCGCCTTCTCCCGCGCGAGCTCGGCGAAGCACTCCTGGCCGAACGGGCACTTCGCGGCGCCGAGGCACTCGCGGTGGTTGACGCTGACCTGGCGCCACTCCTTGTCGGTGTGCCGCGGCGCGTTGTCGCGCTCGCCGCTGCCGCCCTGCTCGGCCTCCTCCTCGGCCCAGGCCCGCAGCTCGAGGACCTTCTTGCCGAGCGACCCCTCCGGCAGCTCGACGAGCGCGCCCTGGTCGTCCGGCACGCCCTCCCGGATGCGGTGCAGGCAGGCGTAGTTGGAGCGGCCCTTGAGGACGGCGTACGACGTGTCGACACCACTGTCCTTGACGGCCTCGACCAGCCGCGGGAGGTCGCGCTCGACCAGCTGGTGCTGGAGCGCGAGGGTGGCGGTGGCGATGACGACCCGGTCCTCGTGCAGCAGGCTCGGGACGAGGTACGCCAGCGACTTGCCGGTGCCGGTGCCGGCCTGGACGAGCAGGTGCTGCCCGCTCTCCATCGCCTCGGTCACGGCCTCGGCCATCGCGACCTGCCCGGCGCGCTCCTGCCCGCCGAGCGCCGCGACCGCGGTGCTCAGCAGCTCGGTCACGGTGGGGCTCTCAGGCACCCGGAAACCCTAGCCGCGGGCTCCGACGGGCGCGCGGCCCCATCCCCAGCTCAGTCGTCGCGCGTCTCGGCCTCGAACTCGGGCGCACCGCCGCTGCACCGCGCGCGGACGGACGTCTCGCGGCCCTCGTCGCCCTGGCCCTCGAACTTCACCCGCACCTCGTCCGGCCCGCGCGACTCGGGTTCGACGACGAACCCCGCGTCCGCCGACGTGGCGACCAGGGTGATCCTCGCGCCGCGGCACTCCGCGGTCACCAGCCCCCCGGCGCCCTGCCAGGTACGGCGTTGCGCGGTCGGCCGGTCCGTGGCCGCGGGCGTCGCCGGCGGGGTCGACCGCGGCCCTCCCGGCGTCGGCGGCGCCGTCGACGGCGGGGTGATCCCGGGCCCCGTCGCGGGCGTGATGCCGGCGCCGGCTCGCGAGATCACCAGCCAGACGACCGTCGACCCGACGGCGACGACGGCCAGCCAGGCGACGACGGCCGTGACGACGGCCCGCGGGGAGCTCACCTGACCATTCTCCCCGTGGAGGTGGGGTCCGACCGCGTAGGTTCTGGGACATGGCGAGCATCCTCGTCATCGAGGACGATGAAGCGATCCGCGAGGCGCTGCGCCGCGGACTGACGGAGCGCGGGCACGCCGTGGCCACCGCTCCCACCGGGCTGGCCGGCCTCGAGCACGTGCTGGCCGAGCGGCCGCAGGCGGTGCTGCTCGACCTCGGCCTGCCCGACGTCAGCGGCCTCACGCTGATCAGCATGATCCGGGCGGCCAGCGCCGCGCCGATCCTGGTGATCACGGCCCAGGACGACGACCCGACGATCGTGAAGGCGCTGGACAGCGGCGCCGACGACTACGTGGTCAAGCCGTTCGGCACCGGCCAGGTCGAGGCCCGGGTCCGGGCGGTGCTGCGCCGCACCGGTGACCAGGCCCCGGTCTCGGAGCCCATCCGGATCGGCGAGCTGGTCGTCGACGAGGGCACCCGTACCGCGACCCTCGCCGGCCGCCGGCTCGAGCTGGCCCGACGGGAGTTCGACCTGCTGCTGGCGCTCGCCCAGCGCCGCGGCCAGGTGATGACCAAGCGGGAGATGCTGGCGGAGGTCTGGCAGCAGGCGTACGGCGGCGGCGACCGCACCATCGACGTCCACCTGTCCTGGCTGCGCCGCAAGCTCGGCGAGACCGCCGCCGAGCCCCGCTACCTGATCAGCGTGCGCGGCGTCGGCGTACGCCTGGTCGACCCGGACGCCGGCTGATGCGACGCCGGATCTCCTGGCTCGTGGTCGCCACGACCTCCACCGTCGTGGTCTCATTCGTGATCCCGCTGTGCCTGCTGGTGCGCGCGATGGCCGAGGACCGCGCGATGGCGGCCACCGACCAGGAGGCGCGCAACGTGGCGATCCTGGTCTCGACCCTGGGCGACGACCCCCAGCTGGCCGGCCTGGTCGAGGACCTCGACCAGCGAGGCGCGCCGTCCACGAGCGTGCTCACCGCCGACCGTCGGGTGATCGGGGCGGACGTCGCGATGCGCCGCGATCCCGAGGTACGACGAGCCGCGGCCGGTGAGGGGTTCCAGGTCGTCGATGACGCCGGCGGGCGGGTGCTGCTCCCGGTGGTCACCGAGGCCGGTACGGCGGTCGTGCGCAGCAGCGTCACCCCCGAGGAGCTGCACCGCGGCGTCGCCGCGGCCTGGGCCGGCATCATCGGTCTGGGGGTCACGTTGCTCGCGCTGGCGCTGCTGGTCGCCGCCAAGCTGGGCACGCGCGTCAGCGAACCCGTCCGCGACGTCGCGGCCGTCGCGCACCGACTCCGCGAGGGCGACCTCCAGGCCCGGGCGGAGGTGACCGGGCCGGAGGAGACGCAGGAGCTCGCCCGGGCGTTGAACGGCCTGGCCGACCGGACCGTCGACCTGCTCGCCGCCGAGCGCGCGTCGGTCGGCGACCTGTCGCACCGGCTCCGCACCCCGGTCACCGCGCTCCGGCTCGACGCCGAGGCGGTCGAGGACCCCGAGGTCGCCGGGCGCCTGAGCACCCACATCGCCACGCTGCAGCGGTCGATCGACGCGATCGTGAAGGAGGCGCGGCGGCCGGTGCGCACCGACCTGGCGGCGTCCGGCGACCTGGCGGCGGCGGTCCGGCAGCGCGTGGAGTTCTGGCGGCCGCTGGCCGAGGACCAGGGTCGTGCGCTGACGCTGTCCCTCCCCGCCCGCGGCGTGGTCGTCCCCGTCGCCGCCGACGACCTGGCCGACCTGGTCGACGTGCTCGTCGACAACGTCTTCGCCCACACCCCCGACGGCACGGCGTTCGCGATCGAGCTCGCGGTGGACGCCGGCGAGGCGCTGCTGACCGTCGCCGACGAGGGCCCCGGCCTCAGCCCGTCGCCACCCCCGAGGATCGGCACCACGGGCCTGGGTCTCGACATCGCCCGGCGGACGGCGACCGGGAGCGGCGGCGACCTGCGGATCGCCTCCGGCATCCCCACCGGCACCCGCGTGCAGGTCCGCCTGCCACTGGCCGCGACCTGATCCGAGCCCGTCAGTCGTCCTCGTGCTCATGCTCGTGCTCGCGCTCCTCGCCGTGCTCGCTCTCGTGCTCGTGCCCGCCGCCGTCCCCGGGCTCGGCGCGGGTCGCGCCCACGGCGCGGGCCGGCGCCACGGCGGGTGCAGGGGCGGGGGCCGCGGCGGCCGGAGGCGCGACGACGACGGTGCGCACCTCCTCGGTGACGCAGACCCTTCCCTGGAGCTTCGCGGGCGGCTTGCACGGCCCCCACCGGACCACGGGGCGCTGGCGGTGCTGGCGCTGCGCGGCCGGGGACGCGGGCGCGGCGGTCGCGCCGGACTGGCCGGCGCCCGGCGTGGCGGACGCGGCCTGGTAGGCGACCACGCCCGCGAAGAGGCCCACGGCGACGACGGCGGCTGAGAGGAGTACGGAGACGATCTTCATGGGCCAGAGGGTGTCGCCGCCGGCCTCACGACCGCCTCGCGAGAGCGTCAAGACCGGGTCAAGGAATCCCATGACCCGCTCTTGACGGAGCGATGAGGCAGCCATGGAGCCGGTCCCGGCACGCTGCCGGCATGGTTTCCTCCACCACCGCCCGGGACCGCTCGCGCATCGCCGTCGCCGCCGTCTCCGGGCTCACCACGATCACCGCACTGTCCGCCACCGGCTGGGTGGCCGGCTCCGCGGCCCGCGCGACCGAGGCCGACCGGGCGAGCCCGACCACCCCAGCCACGCAGACCCCGACGAACCGCCACGCGGACCGCCGGGTGCGGGCCGACGCCAGGACCGACGACAAGCCCGAGGTCATCCTGCGGCAGCGGCCCCAGCGCACGCACGTGTCGGTCCGCTACGTCCAGGGCACCCCGTCGGCCCCGGTCGGCTCGGGCGGCACCGTCTCCCAGCCGGTCACCCATACGCCCGCCGCACCGGCGCCCGCCCCGCAGCCGGCGGCGCCCGCTCCGGCCCCCGCGCCCGCACCGCCGCCGGCGCCGAGCTCGGGGTCGTGAGCGCGGTGCCCGCCGCCACCAGCACCGCCCTGGGGACCTACGTGCACGTCGCCACCCGCCGCGCGGCAGACCTGCCGGTGGCCCGCCGGCTGGCCGACGCGATCCTCGCGGAGGTGGACCGCACCTGCAGCCGGTTCCGCCCCGACTCCGACCTCTCCCGCGCGAACGCCGTCCCCGGCCGGTGGGTCGAGGTCGACCCGCTGCTCGTCGCCGCCGTCACCGCCGGCTGCCACGCGGCCCTCCAGACCGGCGGCCTGGTCCACCCGCTGCTGGGCCGGTCGCTGGTCGAGCTCGGGTACGACCGCGACTTCGCCGCCCTCCCCGAGGACTCCCGGACGCCGGCGCCGTGGCCGTCCGAGCCCCCCGGGCTCGACCGGTGGCGCGAGATCGGGCTGGACGCCACCGGCGTGATCCGGGTGCCGCCCGGGACGGCGCTCGACCTCGGCGCGACCGGCAAGGCCTGGGCCGCGGACCTCGTGGCCACCGCGTTCGCCGAGGAGCTGGACGGCGCCGCGGTGGTCAGCCTGGGCGGCGACCTCGCCGTCGCCGCTCCCGACGGCGACCCGTGGCCGGTGGCGATCTCCACGCACCCGGACGGGCCGGTGGAGACGACGGTCGCCCTCGACCGCGGCGGGCTGGCGACCTCGAGCACGCAGGTCCGCCGCTGGGCGCGCCGCGGCGTACGCCTGCACCACCTGGTCGACCCCCGGACCGGGCGGCCAGCGCCCGAGGTGTGGCGCACGGTGACCGCGACGGGACCGACCTGTGCGGCGGCGAACACCGCGACGACCGCCGCCGTCGTGCTCGGCGCGGAGGCACCCGCGTGGCTGGCCGCCCGCGGCGTCACCGCCCGCCTGGTCGCCGCCGGCGGACCCGTGACCACGACCGGCGCATGGCCCGCCGACGAGCTGAGGAGAGGCGCATGATCGACGGACCGCTGCTGTGGTACCTCAACCGGGGCACGGGGTTCGTGATCCTCGGGCTGTTCACCGCGACCACCGTCCTCGGGATCCTGGCGACCGGTGGCCGTGCCGGCCGGGGCGTGCCCCGCTTCGTGACCCAGTCGCTGCACCGCAACCTGGCCCTGGTCTCGGTGTCGCTGCTGGCCGCGCACGTCGGCACCGCGGTCGCCGACGGCTACGTCGACATCCGGTGGTGGCAGGCGCTGGTGCCGTACGTCGGCTCGACGTACCTGCCGCTCTGGCTCGGCCTCGGCACCCTCGCGCTCGACCTGGTGCTGGTCGTGGTGCTGACCAGCCTGGTGCGTGCGCGGCTGGGGTACCGGTCCTGGCGCGCGGTGCACCTGCTGGCGTACGCCGGCTGGGCCGCCGCCATGGCCCACACGCTCGGGATCGGCACCGACGTGCGCGCCCGGACCGGCTGGGCGGACCTCGTGGTGGCGGGCTGCGCGGCGGTCGTGGCCGGCGCGGCCGTCCTGCGGGTCGCGCGGCTCGCGGTCCCGGCCGGGAGCCGGGCATGAGTGCCCCGCCGGTCGCGGCGAGCGACGCCCCCCGCGTGCTCGAGGGGCCCGCGCTCCTGGCGGGTCTCGGGGGCGGACCTGGCCTGGCGGCGCACCGCCGGCAGCACGGCGAGCTCCCCGGGGTCGGGACCGACGACCTCCTCGCGGCGCTCGGCCGGCTGCGGGTGCGGGGCCGCGGCGGTGCGGCGTTCCCCTTCGAGACCAAGCTGCGCACGGTCGCCGGCCGCCGCCGGCCCGTGCTGGTGGTCAACCTCAGCGAGGGTGAGCCGGCCAGCGCCAAGGACTGCGCGCTGGCCACGGCCCGGCCGCACCTGGTCCTCGACGGCGTGGACGCGACGGCCGCCGCGCTGGGTGCCCGCGAGGTCCACGTGGTGCTGCCCGGCGAGCGGCCGCGGGTCACGTCGGCGGTACGCGCCGCGCTCGCGGAGCGGCCGGTGCGCCGGCGTACCGTCGTGCACACCGCCGACAGCCGCTTCGTCGCCGGCCAGGCGCGCGCGGCGCTGGAGCTGATCGCCGGCCGCCCGAACCTGCCGGTCACGTCCTGGACGCCGGAGGCGGTCTCCGGCCACCGCGGCCGCCCGACCCTGCTGTCGAACGCGGAGACCTGGGCGCAGGTGGGCCTGCTGGTGCTGCGCGGCGAGCGCGGGTACGCCGCTCTGGGCACCGCGGACGAGCCGGGCACCACGCTGGTGACCCTCTCCGCGGCGACCCCGACCGTGCTCGAGGTGCCGTTCGGGACGCCCTGGCGCGACGTGCTCCCCACATCCTGGGCGGGCCGGCCGGTCCTCGTCGGCGGCTTCCACGGGTCCTGGGTGTCGTGGGAGGAGCTGGCCGCCGGCACGGTCTCGGTCGACGCGATGCGCGCAGCCGGGACGCCGCTCGGCGCCGGGGTGCTGATCTGCCCCGAGGAGCCGCCCGCGGCGTACACCGCGCGGCTGGTCGGCTATCTCGCCGGCCAGAGCGCCGGCCGCTGCGGGCCGTGCCGCCACGGGCTCCCCGCACTGGCGGCCGCCGTGGGCACCGGGGACCAGGAGCGGACGACCGAGCTCGCCCGGCTGGTCACCGGACGTGGCGCCTGCGCGCACCCCGACGGCACGGCGCGACTGGTGCGCTCCCTGGCTCGTCTGCGGGTCGCGTCGTGACCGCCCGGCTACGCGTGGACTGGCCCGCGTGTCGCGCCCGGGGCCTGTGCCACGAGCTGCTGCCCGAGCTCGTCGACCTCGACGAGTGGGGCTACCCGATCGTCGGCGGGGAGGTGACCCCCGACCTCCTCGCCGACGCCCGCGCCGCCGTGCGGATGTGCCCGCGGCTGGCCCTGCGGCTGGAGGAGCCCCGGCCGCTGTGACAACCGGCCGGGCTCAGTCCTTCGTCGAGAACGCCGCGTCGAAGGCGGCCTCAGGAGCGTCGAAGGCGAGCCTTCGGACGAACTCCAGGGCCTCGGGGGCACCGACGAGACGATCCATGCCGGCGTCCTCCCACTCGACCGAGATCGGGCCGTCGTACCCGATCGTGTTGAGCATCCGGAAGCACGCCTCCCACGGGACGTCGCCGTGACCGGTGGACACGAAGTCCCAGCCGCGGCGCGGGTCGGCCCACGGCAGGTGTGAGCCGAGGCGGCCGTTGCGGCCGTTGCCGACCTGCCGCTTCGCGTCCTTGCAGTCCACGTGGTAGATCCGGTCCTTGAAGTCCCACAGGAAGCCGACCGGGTCGAGGTCCTGCCACACGAAGTGCGACGGGTCCCAGTTGAGGCCGAACGCCTCGCGGTGCCCGATCGCGTCGAGCGT
The DNA here is from genome assembly GCA_035765695.1 of Nocardioides sp. Taxonomy (GTDB): domain Bacteria; phylum Actinomycetota; class Actinomycetes; order Propionibacteriales; family Nocardioidaceae; genus Nocardioides. Next base: position 19,534 of record DASTXB010000009.1, read on the forward strand.
GGCGACGGTGGTCCAGTAGTCGTAGGCGATCTCGGACGGGTGGACCTCGTGGGCGAACCGCACCCCGCACTCGTCGAAGACGTCGAGGATCGGGTTCCACCGGTCGGCGAAGTCCCGGTAGCCCGCGGCGACCTGCTCGGCCGAGGCCGGCGGGAACATCGCGACGTACTTCCAGATCGACGAGCCGGTGAACCCGACGACGGTCCTGACCCCCAGCCGCTGCGCCAGACGGGCCGTCATCTTCATCTCCTCGGCCGCCCGCTGCCGGACGCCCTCGGGGTCGCCGTCGCCCCACACGTGGGACGACAGGATCGCCTCGTGCCGGGCGTCGATCGGGTCGTCGCACACGGCCTGGCCCTTGAGGTGGTTGGAGATCGTCCAGACCTTCAGGCCGTACTTCTCGAGCAGGTCGAGCTTGCCCTGGACGTAGCCGTCGTCGTCGGCCTGCCACGGGTCGAGGTGGTCGCCCCAACAGGCGATCTCGAGGCCGTCGTACCCCCACTCCGAGGCGAGGCGCGCCACCTCCTCGAACGGCAGGTCGGCCCACTGGCCGGTGAACAGCGTGATCGGTCGAGGCATCTGATGTGTCCTTTCGGGTTCCGGGATCTCGACGAGCTCGATCAGCGGCGTCAGCGCACGCCGAGCAGGTGCTCCATCGCGAGCTGATCGAGGGCTTCCATGGCGACGCTGCGGTGGCGCAGGGCCTCGAGGTCGGCGTGGCTCATGTTCAGGGCAGCGTTCCGCACGTCGTCGAGCGACTCCCCCTCGGCCACGGTGGGGACGGCGAGCTCGCCGACCCCGGCCGCCTCGAGGGCGGCGGTGACCTCCGGGTCGGCCCGGAAGGCCTGCACCTTCTCCCGCAGGATCAGGTAGTTGCGCATGCAGGCGCGCGCCGACTCCCACACGCCGTCGATCGCCTCGGCGCGCGGCGGCTTGTAGTCGAAGTGGACGTAGCCGTCGTACCGCAGGTCGGTGCCGGCGCCGAGCATGGCGTCGACGGTCCAGAACGCACCGCGCAGGTTGCCGGCGCCGAAGCGGAGGTCCTGGTCGAACCGCGGGCCGTGCTGGCCGTTGAGGTCGATGTGGAACAGCTTGCCGTGCCACAGCGCCTGGCTGATGCCGTGCGCGAAGTTGAGCCCGGCCATCTCCTCGTGGCCGACCTCGGGGTTGAGGCCCACCATCTCGGGGTGGTCGAGCTCGGAGATCAGCGCGATCGCGTGCCCGATGCTCGGCAGCAGGATGTCGCCGCGCGGCTCGTTGGGCTTGGGCTCGAGGGCGAACCGGATGTTGTAGCCCTGGTCCCTGACGTAGCCGCAGACGATGTTGAGCGCGTCGCGGAAGCGGTCCATCGCGGCCGGTACGTTCTTGCTGGCGCCGTGCTCGGCGCCCTCGCGGCCGCCCCACATCACGAACGTCTCCGCGCCGAGGGACGCGGCGAGGTCGATGTTGCGCAGCACCTTCGCCAGCGCGTAGCGGCGCACCTCACGGTTGTTCGCCGTGATCGCGCCCTCCTTGAACACCGGGTCGGAGAACGTGTTGGTGGTGACCATCTCCACCCGCAGGCCGGTGTCGGCCAGCGCCTTGCGGAACCGGTCGAGCGTCGCCTCGCGGGCGCTGTCGTCGGGCAGCAGGTCGTCGTCGTGGAACGTCACCGCCGCCGCACCCAGGTCGGCGAGCTGGTACGTCGCCTCGACCGGGTCGAGCAGCGGGCGCGAGGCCGGGCCGAACACGTCGGTGCCCTGCCAGCCGACCGTCCAGAGGCCGAACGAGAACTTGTCCTCGGGAGTGGGGTCGTAGCTCATCAGTGGGGGATCTCCTGCCAGGTGCGGGTGTCGGAGCTGGTCTCGACCGCGGCCAGCACGCGCTGGACCTGCAGGCCGTCGGCGAACGACGGGGTGGGGTCGCCACCCGCCGCGATCGCCTCCACCAGGTCGACGACCTGGTGGGTGAAGCCGTGCTCGTAGCCGAGCCCGTGGCCGGGCGGCCACCACGCGGCGACGTACGGGTGCCCGGGCTCGGTGGCCAGGATCCGCCGGAAGCCGGCGACCTCGGCGTCCTCGCGGGCGTCGAAGTACTCCAGGACGTTCATGTCCTCGAAGTCGAAGGCCAGGCTGCCCAGGGAGCCGTTGACCTCGATGCGGATGGCGTTCTTGCGGCCGGTGGCGAACCGGGTCGCCTCGAAGACGCCCATCGCTCCGGAGCCGAAGGTCGCCAGGAACGACGCGGCGTCGTCGACCGTGACCGGGCCGCGCTCGGTCGTGGAGCCGCCGCCGCCCAGGCTGCCGGCGGTGTCCCCCGCCGGGTACGGCCGGTCCTTGACGAACGTCTCGAGCCGACCGGAGACCTCGGCGATGCGGTCGCCGGTGATGTACTGCGTCAGGTCGATGACGTGGGCGCCGATGTCGCCCAGGGCGCCCGATCCCGCCCTGGCCTTGTCCAGGCGCCACGACAGCGGGGCGTCGGGGTCGGCGATCCAGTCCTGCAGGTACTGCGCGCGGACGTGGCGGATCTCGCCGATCCGGCCCTCCTCGACCAGCCGGCGGGCCAGGCCGATCGCGGGGACGCGGCGGTAGGTGAAGCCGACCATGGTGCGTACGCCGTGTGCGCGCGCCTCCTCGGCGGCGGCCGTCATCTGCTCGGCCTCGGCGACGGTGTTGGCCAGCGGCTTCTCGCACAGCACGTGCTTGCCGGCGCGCAGCGCGGCGATGGCGATCTCGGCGTGGGTGTCGCCCGGCGTGCAGATGTCGACGAGGTCGACGTCGTCGCGGGCGATCACCTCGCGCCAGTCGGCCGAGCTCTCGGCCCAGCCGAGGCGGGTGGCGGCCTCGGCGGCGCGGCCGGCGTCGTGGCCGACCAGCACGGCCATCTCGGGCCGCAGCGGGAGGTCGAAGAAGTGGGGCGCGGTGCGCCAGGCCTGCGAGTGGGCGTTGCCCATGAACGCGTGGCCGACCATGGCCACGCGGAGGTTCGTGCTGGTCATGCGATCTCCCGGATGGTGAGGTGCCCGCCCCCGAGATGGAGTGTCGGGGGCGGGCACGCTGTCGGTCAGGACTCGAACGCGGATCCGATGTACTGATCGACGTTGTCGGCCGTGACCACCGGGGCGTAGAGCTGGACGGTCCGCGGGACCTCCACCTCGACCAGGTCGGACATCGCCTTCCCCTGCACGAGCAGGCGGGCCAGCTTGATGCCGTCGGCGGCCTGGGTCGACGGGTAGATGACCGTGGCCTTGAGGACGCTGTCGCCGGACTTGATGAGCTCCATCGCGTTCTTCGAACCGGCGCCCCCGATCATCGTGAACTCGTCGCGTCCGGCGTTGTCGATCGCGGCCAGCACGCCGACGCCCTGGTCGTCGTCGTGGTTCCAGAGGAAGTCGATCTTGGGCGCGGCCTGGAGCAGCTGCTCCGCGGCGTCCGAGCCGCCCTCGACGGTGAAGTCGGCGGCGACGCGGTTGTCGACGTCGAGACCGCACTCGGCGAGCGCGTCCTTGAAGCCCCGGCTGCGGTCCTGGGTCAGCGGCAGCGAGTCGATGCCGGCGATCTCGGCGACGACCGCGTCCTTGTTGCCGTCTGCCTGCTCGCAGACGTAGGCACCGGCGGAGACGCCCATGCCGTAGTTGTCGCCGAGGACGGTGACACGGGCGGCGTTCGGGTCGTCGAACTCGCGGTCGACGTTGATGACCGGGATGCCGGCCGCCATCGCCTTCAGCGCGACCGGGGTCATCGCGGCGCCGTCGAAGGGCAGGAGCACGATCGCGTCGACCTTGTCGTTGATGAAGGTCTCGACCTGGCTGATCTGGACGCTGACGTCGTTGGTGCCCTCGGCGACCTTGAGCTCGACGTCGTCGTACTTCGCCGCCTCCTTCTTGGCGGACTCGGTGATCGAGCCCATCCAGCCGTGGTCGGCGGCCGGGGCCGAGAAGCCGATGACGACCTTGTCGCCCGGCTCGTCGTTCGAGCCGGCCGCGGCGGCGGAGGTGCCGCCGGAGGTGTCGGCGGTGTCGCCGCCACCCTCGCTGTTGCTGGTGCACGCAGCGAGGGCGAGGACGGCGACACCGGCGACCAGGCCGGTGACGACCTTCCTGGACTGACGTGTGGTGGACCGCAGGGACATGGTGGTGCTCCTTGGTTCGTGCAGTGGTGGTGGTGCCGTGGCGGTGGTGCCGTGGTGGTGGTGCCGTGGTGGTGCCGGTGTTGCGTTGCGAGGAGTTGCTAGGTGTTGCTCCGAGACGCCAGCCGCTGCTGGAGGAGCACGGCGGCGACGATGATGGCTCCCTTGAAGAGCGACTGCTCGGAGAAGGAGCGGTTGTTGAGGATGAAGATGTTCGTGAGCGTCGAGAAGATGAGGACGCCGAGGACGGTCCCGACGATGGTGCCGCGACCGCCGGTGAGCAGGGTGCCGCCGATGACGACGGCGGCGATCGCGTCGAGCTCGTAGAGGTTGCCGTGCGTCGAGCTGCCCGTGTAGGTCTTGGCCACCAGCATCACGGCCGCGATGCCGCAGCAGACGCCGATGAGCACGTAGAGGTAGACGGTGTGGCGCTTGACGTCGATGCCGGCCAGGCGGGCGGCCTCGGGGTTGCCGCCGACCGCGACGGTGCGGCGGCCGAACGTGGTGCGGTTGAGCAGGATCCAGCCGACGACCGCGACCAGAGCGAACAGCCAGATCTGGACGTCGACGCCGAGGACGTCCTTGTTGAAGAAGTCCTTGAAACCGCTGACGCCGGAACCGACGATCTGGGTCTTCTTGTCGCTGATGATCTCGGCTAGGCCGCGCGCACTGGCCAGCATGGCCAGCGTCATGATGAACGGCACGATGTTGCCGTAGGCGATCAGCAACCCGTTGACGAGGCCGCACCCGGCACCGACGAGCAGCGCGACGCCGACCATCACGATCCAGTGGGTGTCCTCGGCCATCTGCTGGGTGGCGAGGGTGGTGCACCAGACCGAGGACAGTGCGACGATCGCGCCGACGGAGAGGTCGATGCCGCCACCGATGATCACGAACGTCATGCCGATGCTGACCACGCCGATCGTGGCGGCGAGCCGCAGGATCGTGAGCGCGTTGTCGGTCGACGAGAACCGGTCACCGGCCGTGATCGCGCCGACGACGCAGATCAGCAGCAGGGCGACGACCAGACCGGCGTTCCGGCCGACGCTGGTGCGCAGCACTCCGAGGACCGGGTTGGGTTCGCGTTCGGAATCGAGCGCCGCACGCTCGACCCGGGCACTGTCCTGGCTCATGCCGGAACCTTTCTCTCCATGATGAGGTCGAGGACCCCTGCCTCGTCGATCGCGGTGGCGGCGGCTTCGTGGACGACCTCGCCCTCCCGGACGACGAGGACCCGGTCCGCCAGGCCGAGAACCTCCTCGATCTCGCTGGACACGACCACGACGGCGACGCCGCGGCCGGCGAGCGACCGGATCAGCTGGTAGATCTCGGACCGGGCGCCGACGTCGACGCCCCGGGTCGGCTCGTCGAGCAGCAGCACCCGGCAGTCGCGCATCAGCCACCGGGCGAGCACGATCTTCTGCTGGTTGCCACCCGACAGGGTGCGGGCGGCGCGGGTCACGCCGGCGGGACGGACGTCGAGGCTCTCGGTGAGCTCGGTCGCCCGGCGCCGCTCCTCGCCGCTGTCGAGGAACCCGAGCCGGGCGAAGCGGCCCATCGAGGACACGGTGATGTTCTTGAAGACGGCCTCGTCGAGCAACAGGCCCTGGCTCTTGCGCTCCTCGGGAGCGAGGCCCATCCCGGCCCGCACCGCCTGCTGGACCGAGCCCCGGCGCAACTTCTTCCCGTCGACGGTCACGGTCCCGGACGAGGCCCGACGGGCGCCGTACACGGTCTCGATGATCTCGGAGCGCCCGGCGCCGACCAGTCCGGCGAGGCCGACGATCTCGCCGGCGTGCACGGTGAGGTCGACGCCCGTGAACACGCCGGCGAGGCCCAGGTCCCGCACCTCCAGCACCGGGCGGCCGTCGCCCGGCTGCTCGGGGCGGGGCGGGAAGACGTACTCGATCGACCGGCCGGTCATCAGCCGGATCAGCTCCGCGGTCGGGGTGTCCGCGACGGCGAGGCCGGTCGCGACGGTGCGACCGTCCTTGAGGACCGTGAGCCGGTCGCCGATCTCGCGGATCTCCTCGAGCCGGTGGGAGATGTACACGACGGCGACGCCCTCGGCGGTGAGGCCGCGGATCACGCGGAAGAGGTTCTTGACCTCCTCCTGGTCCAGCACGGCGGACGGCTCGTCGAGGACCAGCAGCCGGGTGTCGTGCGAGAGCGCCCGCGCCATGCTGACGATCTGCTGCGCGGCGGGCGGGAGGCTGCCGACCAGCCGGGTCGGCGAGATCTCCGAGTGGCCGAGGCGGCCGAGCAGCTCCCGGGCCTGCTGGTGGGCGCGGCCGCGCTGGGTGATGCCGGCGACCGACACCTCGTGGCCGAGGAAGATGTTCTCGGCGACGTCGAGGTGCGGCACCAGGTCGAGCTCCTGGTAGATCGTGGCGACGCCGTGCTCGATCGCCCGGGCCGGCGTCGACAGCGAGGTCACCTGGCCGTCCCACGTGATCGTGCCGGCGTCGGGCTGGTGGAAGCCCGACAGGACCTTGATCAGCGTGGACTTGCCGGCACCGTTCTGGCCGAGCAGGCAGTGCACCTCGCCGGCGCGGACGTCGAGGTCGACGCCGTCGAGGGCGCGGACCCCCGGGAACTCCTTGACGATCCCGGTCATCTGCAACAGCGCCGTGCCTACGGAGCCGGTCGTCGGGCCGGTCGTCGGGCTGGTCATCGGGTTCCTCCGGTGAGCGCGTCGGTCCGGGCGGGTGCCGCGGTCGGGTCGTCGAAGACGGCGTCGAGGGCGACGGTCGCGCCGCCCCGGACCGCCGCGGTGAAGCCGAGGGTGGAGAACTCCACCCGGGTGCCACCGGCGTGCGGCGCGAGGACGCCGGCGAGCAGGTGGTCCTCGATGGACGGGCGCAGGTGCCGGCCGATCGCCGCGTAGTAGCCGCTGAGGACGATGGCCGCGGGGTTGAGCGCGTTGGTGAGCATCGCGGCGCCCATGCCGATCCAGTTGCCGAGCTGGTCGAGCGCGGCGAGCGTGCGGGCGTCGCCGAGGTCGGCGCGCCGGTTGATCTCGGCGAGCCGGTCGTCCAGCGCGAGGTCCGGGTCGCGCAGCGGGTCGTCGGGGTCGGCGGCCGCGTCGAGCAGCGCCCGCAGACCGGCCACGGTCTCCCAGCAGCCGACCCGGCCGCAGCCGCACCGGCGACCGCCCGGGTCGACGATCATGTGGCCGAACTCCCCGGCGTACCCCTGGTGACCGCGCAGCAGCCGGCCGCCGGCGACGATGCCGCCGCCCATGCCGACCTCGCCGAAGATCACCAGGATGTCCTGGCGGCCGGGGTCGCCCGGGGTGGCCTCGGCGATCGCGGCGAGGTTGCTCTCGTTCTCGATCCGGACCGGGTACGCCGCCCCCAGCCGACCGCGCAGCTCGGCGCCGACGGGGACGTCCGTCCAGCGCAGGTTGGGGCCGACGGTGAGCAGCTCGTGGGTGCGGTCGAGCAGGCCCGCGACGCCGACCACGCAGCCGACGACCTCCCGGCCGGCGGCGCGCACGTCGGCCTCGGTGCGCCGGACCAGCTCGGCGAGCCGGTCGAGGACCTCGGCGACCGCGAGCCGGTTGGCGTCCAGGGCCAGGCGGTGCTCGGCGACGACGTTCCCGGCGAGGTCGAGTGCGATGGTGGCGACGTGGTTGACGTTGACCTCGGCGCCGATCCCGCAGACCGAGCCGCCGTCCAGCTCCACCGCGGTCCCGGGCCGACCCAGGCCGCCGCGCTCGACGCCGGCGGCGCGCACGAGGCCCAGGTCCTCGAGCTCGCCGACGAGCGCGGACGCGGCCGAGCGGGTCAGGCCGAGCTCGGTGGCGAGGCGGGCCCGGGACCGCGGTCCCCCGTCCCGGAGCTGACGGAGCACGAGGGCGAGGTTGGCGCTGGGCACCAGGCACCTCCTTGCTCGTGACGGCCGTCACCTGTTTGTTGGGACACCGCACAAAGTAGGTGCCGTCGAGCGGGCACCGCAAGGGGAACTGGCGAAAGATCGCCAAGTCTTGTCAGAACTTTCGAAAGTTATCTGCGAAAGTCTGGACCAGTCGGTCGCTTGGGCGGACTCCTACGGGGAGTACACCGACTCGCTGATCAGCCGCGCCGCACCGATGACCCCGCCCTCGTCGGCGAGCTCGGAGAGCACGATCGGCAGGTTGCCGGTCGCCAGCGGCAGCGACCGCCGGTAGGTGACGCCGCGGATCTCGGCCAGCAGCGCGTGGCCGAGCCCGGTGACCCGACCGCCGATCACGATCAGGCCGGGGTTGAAGAACGACACGAGCCCGGCGAGCACCTGGCCGATGTGCCGACCGCTGTCGCGGATCAGCTGGACCGCCTGCGCGTCGCCCTGGGAGACCGCGACGCCGACGTCCGCGGCGGTCAGCTCGCCCTTCTCCTCCAGCAGCGCGGCCAGGGCCGGCGACCGCCCGCTGCGGGCCGCGGCCGTGGCGTCGCGGGCCAGGGCGGCGCCGCCGGAGAACGCCTCGAGGCAGCCGGTGTTGCCGCACGCGCACGTCGGGCCGAACTCCTCGACGCGGATGTGCCCGATGTCGCCGGCGCAGCCGTTGACCCCGCGGTAGAGCTCGCCGTCGATGACGATGCCGCAGCCGATGCCGGTGCCGATCTTGACGAACAGGAAGTCCTGGGCGCCCTTGGCGACGCCGGCGTGCTGCTCCCCCACCGCCAGCACGTTGACGTCGTTGTCGAGCACGACCGGGCAGCCGAGCTCGCGGGAGACCGCGTCGCGGACCGGGTAGCCGTCCCAGCCGGGCATGATCGGCGGCGAGACCGAGACGCCGCGGTTGAAGTCGACCGGGCCGGGGACGCCGACGCCGGCGCCCATCGGCCGCTCCACCCCGACCTCGTCGAGCACCTCGCGCGCCAGCTCGAGCGCCACGGCCAAGACCGCCTCCGGGCCCTGCCGGATGTCGCAGGCCCGGGACCGGGTGGCGAGCACCGCCAGCCGGCCGTCGGTCACGCCGACGGAGAGGCCGGTCGCGCCGATCGAGATGCCGACGAAGCGGTTGTCCCCGGACAGGTCGACCAGCGTCGACCGGCGCCCGCCGCGGGACGCTGCCGGCCCGGCCTCCTGGGCCAGCCCGACCTCGGCGAGCCGCGCCACCTCGGCGGCGATAGTCGTCCGGGACACCTGCAGCCGGTCGGCGAGCTGGGCCTTCGAGAGAGGCCCCTCGTCGCGCAGCTGGGCGAGGATCCGGGCCTGGATCGCGTTCTCCGCACGGCCCGCGAGGGAATGGCGCACGACCGAACTCTAGGCGCGCCTAGGGCGTGAGCGCGGCGATCTCCCCGGCGACGAAGTCGCCGAACTGCTCGTGACCGGCCGCGGTGAGGTGCAGGCGGTCCGCGAGGTACGGCAGCTCGAGGCCCGACGTCCGCACGTAGCCGACGCCGTACGCCGTGGTGAGCCGGGTCAGCAGCGCGTCGACGCGGGGCACCTCGGAGGCGCGCGACGGGGCGCTCGCGGGACCGACGACGACCACGCGCTGCCCCCTCAGCTCGGCCATGAGCCGGCGGAACCCGGCGCGGATGTCGGGGTTCGCGACGTCGTAGTCGTTCAGGCCGCCCTCGACCACGACCAGGTCGGTGCCACCGCGGACCGCGGCGGGCGCCCGGTCGGCGAACGAGACGTCCCGGCAGGGGCCGGCCTGCTCGCTGAAGCCGGAGCCGGAGAACGCCGCGACGTGGACGGTGCCGGGCAGCCGGGAGGGCCAGGACGACGCGATCCGGTCCAGGCCGAGGCCGGCGGACCAGGAGTCGCCGATGACGACGACCGGGGCGCCGGTGCCGGTGACGGCCGCGGCCCGGGCGTCGGAGTCGGCCGCGAACCGGTCGCACTTGTCGCCGTTCGCGCCGGCCCGGTCGGCGTGGACGACGAGGACCGCGGCGAGCAGGAACAGCAGCAACGCGCCGACCACGACCGTGCGACGGCGTACTGACCACAGCGAGCCCGTGCTCGCGACCCCCCGGAGGACCACGGGAGCAATGGTGGGGTGCGGACCCGGGCCCGCGCTGGGAACTTGCGCAGTCGTGACCGACCTGCAACAAACCGCCCTTCGGACGTGAACCCTCGAGCACGATGGTCCGTGTGGACATCGTGATCGAGCGCTACCAGGGAGACCACCGGGACCTCGAGTGGTCCTTCCGCGAGGCCGAGGACTCCCGCGAGCTCCTCGACGGCTACATCGACCTCGGGTCGGTCTGGGTGGCTCGGTCGCACGGAGCGGTGGTCGGTCACCTCCAGGCCGTGCCCCGGGACGAGCAGACCTGGGAGATCACCAACACCGCGGTCGTCGAGAGCCACCGCGGCCGCGGCGTCGGGCGTGCCCTGCTCGAGCGCGCCGGTGACGAGGCGGGCGCGGCCGGCGTACGGCGACTGGTGGTGGCCACCGCCACCGCGGACATCGGCAACCTGCGGTTCTACCAGCGGGCCGGCTTCCGGATGACCCGCGTCGTACCGGACGTGTTCACGCCGGCGAACGGGTACCCGGCCGGGCTCGAGGTCGACGGCGTCCCGCTGCTCGACCAGGTGTGGTTCGAGCGCGTGCTCTGACCTCGCCGGCGCGCGGCTCGAACGCGGTGAGAAGGTGGGCCCCATGAGCGAGCGCCTCCAGGTCCCCGGTCCCGACGGTCGCAGCATCGAGGTCCTCGTGGGTGGCGATCCCGACGGCTTCGGGCTGCTCTACCACGGTGGGTCGCCGTCGGCCGTCGCCGAGTACGCGCCGCTCGACGAGACCGCCCGCTCCCTCGGGTTGCGGCTGGTCACCTACTCCCGGCCGGGGTACGGCGCCTCGACGCCCCGCCCCGCCGCCGGCTGCTACGCCGATGACGTCGAGGACTCGGTGCTGGTGCTCGACCATCTCGGCATCGGCGAGTTCGTGACGTTCGGCTGGTCCGGCGGCGGGCCGCGGGCGCTGGCGTGCGCGGCGCTGCTCCCCGAGCGGTGCCGTGCCGCGGCCTCGGTCGCCGGCGTCGCGCCGTACCACGCGGAGGGGCTGGACTGGTTCGACGGCATGGCCGAGGAGAACCACGAGGAGTACCACGCCGCCGAGCAGGGCCGGGAGGTCTACGAGCGGTACCTCACCGAGAACTTCCTGCCGATCCTCTCGGCGTCGGCCGACGAGCTGGCCGACGCCCTGGGCGGGCTGGTGACGCCGGTCGACAAGGAGGCGATGACGCCGGAGTTCGCCGACTGGCTGAGCCGGACGTTCAACAACGCCGGCGCCCAGGGCGTCACCGGCGTACGCGACGACGGCATCGCCGCCGTGACCCCGTGGGGCTACGACCTCGCGAGCATCCGGGTGCCGGTCTCGGTCTGGCAGGGCCGCCAGGACGCGATGGTGCCGTTCGCCCACGGCGAGTGGCTCGCAGCAGCCGTCCCCGGCGCCGAGGCGCACCTGTTCGAGGACGAGGGCCACCTGTCGGTGGTCGACCTGCTCGGCGACGTGCTGGCCGACCTGAAGCGCCTCGGCCAGGTCGGTTGAGTCGAGACTTTCGTCAGTTGTCTCGACTCGATCGACGGAAGTCTCGACTCAACGGGGCGGGTCAGAGGGCGTACGCCGCCAGCTCGCCGGCGAGGTCCTCGTTGGCACGGCCGACGACGATCGTGCCGTCGCCGGTGTGCTCCATCGAGGCGATCTCACC
>DASTXB010000010.1:0-147257 GCA_035765695.1 Nocardioides sp.
ACCTCGTCGGCAAGGGGATCATGCTGAACACCATCAATCCCGGTCCCGTGAACACCGGATACCTCGACGGTGCTCCACCGGCCGTGCTCGACCGGTTCCCGCAACACCGGCTCGGAGCACCACAGGACCCTGCGCGCCTGATCGCCTGGCTCGTCAGCGACGAGGGCGAGTGGATGGTCGGACAGGTGCTCAACTCCGAAGGCGGATTCCGGCGCTGACCATCCACGAGGGGACCTCCGGAACTGGCGCGTTGAGGGCCACCGAACCGGACGGTCCAGGCTCGCCCGGGAGATCGTCGAGGACCTGTGGGAAGTAACGGCCACTGGAGATCACTCCGGCGTCCGGGTTAAGACCGGGGCACCGAAGGGTCCCTCCGCGAAACCCGGAGTCCCGCCCGCCGCCCGCTGCCCGTCGGAGCCGGGTCGCACCGCGGCCTACCCGGGTCTTTTGCCTCTGTGGGACCCCCGAAGGCCGCGGCCAGCCTCCTAGTGAGTGCTCAGACCGGGAGCCGAGAGACGGGGTCCGACCATGTCCAGTACGCAGATGCTCATCGTGGCGGGTTACCCCGATGTCGAGGTCGCCACCGCCGAGTTCCGCGCGCTGGCGGGTCAGGTCGGGGCCAGGAAGCTGTCGAGCCAGGGCATGATCCTCGTCGGCAAGGACACCGACGGGACACCTCGGCTGCTGGACACAGGGAACCACCTCGGTCGTCGTGGCGCGGATTGGGGCGGGGGCGCGGGCCTGCTCGTGGGGGTATTCGCGCCGCCCATGCTCGGTGCGGTGGTGGTGGGCGCGGCGGCCGGCGGGGTCGTCGGCCACTTCGCCGGCCACAAGCTCACTGCGACCGTCCAGGAGCAGGTGGGTGCCGCCCTGAAGGCGGGCACAGGCGTGATCATCGGCGTGTTCCCGGCCGAGTCCCGCCTCGACGTCGAGCGGGCCCTTCCGGGCGCACCCCTCAAGTCCGTGGTGGAGAGCGACGAGCGCGGGATCGACGAGCTCAAGGCGAAACTGTCCGAGGCGATGGGCAAGTTCAAGCCCGATCGCAGCGTCCTCCCCATGCCCGACCGCAGCTTCAGCGGGGTCGGCGGTCGGACGATCGACGAGTCCGAGGGCGACTGGAGCATCGTGGCGCCGACGAAGGCACCCGACGGTGCGCCCAACGTCCTCATCATCCTCATCGACGACGCCGGCTTCGGCGGCCCCGACACCTTCGGCGGTGGCATCCGGACGCCGAACCTCAGCCGCGTGCAGCAGCAGGGCATCACCTACAACAGGTTCCACGTGACCGCGGTGTGCTCCCCGACCCGCGCCGCGATGCTGACCGGTCGCAACCACCACCGAGTGGGAATGGGCGGGATCGCCGAGTTCCCCGCCCCGTTCCCCGGCTACACCGGTATCCGCCCGCGGTCCTGCACCGCACTGCCTCGCATCCTGAAGGAGAACGGGTATGTCACCGGCGGGTTCGGCAAGTGGCACATGACTCCTGGGCATGACATGGGCGCGGCGGGCTCGTTCGACCACTGGCCCACGGGGTGGGGCTTCGACCACTGGTGGGGCTTCCTGACCGGGGCCGCGGGTCAGTACGACCCGATCATCACCCAGGACAACTCGACCCTCGGCGTTCCCGAGGGGGCGGACGGGAAGCTGTACTACTTCCCGGACGACATCACCGACAAGGCGGTCGAGTGGCTGCACGCGGTCCGTGCCCAGGACCCCGAGAAGCCGTGGTTCGTCTACTACTCCACCGGTGCGACCCATGCCCCGCATCACGTGGCCAAGGAGTGGGCGGACAAGTACAAGGGCCAGTTCGACGACGGCTGGGACGTGTACCGCGAGAAGACTCTCGAACGGCAGAAGAAGCTCGGCATCGTTCCGGCCGACACCGAGCTCACCGAGCGACCCGCGGCGTACCCGGCCTGGGACGGCCTGAGTGACGCGGAGCGCAAGCTGTACGCCCGTCAGATGGAGGTGTTCGCCGGGTACTCGGAGAACGCCGACTGGAACGTCGGCCGGATGCTCGACGCGGTCGAGGAGATGGGCGAGCTCGACGACACGCTGGTGATCTACGTCTGGGGCGACAACGGGGCCTCGATGGAGGGCACCGTGACGGGCTCGTTCAACGAGACCACGTTCTTCAACGGCGTGGTGCTCGACGCCGAGGAGCAGTTCGAGATGATCGACAAGTACGGCGGCCTCGCGGAGCTCGGCGGCTTCCACACCGCCCCGCACTTCGCGGCGGCCTGGGCGCACGCGAACAACGCGCCGTTCCAGTGGGGCAAGCAGATGGCCAGCCACCTCGGTGGGACGCGTGACCCGATGGTCATCTCGTGGCCCAAGAGGATCACCGGCGGCGGCGACCTGCGGACGCAGTTCACCCACTGCATCGACGTCGTCCCCACGGTCCTGGACGTCATCGGACTCCCGGAGCCGACCGTCGTGGACGGGATCCGGCAGGAGCCGATGGACGGCACCAGCTTCGCCTACACCTTCGACGCCCCCGAGGCCGCCGAGCAGCACACGGTCCAGTACTTCGAGATGTACGGCAGTCGCGCGATCTACAAGGACGGCTGGTGGGCCTGCACCAAGCTCGACAAGCTGCCGTGGGACTTCTCCCCAGAGACCTTGGCCAAGTTCGGGCCCGGCAGCGGATGGCACCCCAGCCAGGACACCTGGCAGCTGTACTACCTGCCCGACGACTTCTCCCAGGCCCACGACCTCGCCGCTGACAACCCCGACAAGGTCACCGAGCTGGTCGAGCTCTTCTGGACCGAGGCCGAACGCAACCGCGTGCTGCCCCTCCTCGGCGGGTTCGCGGTGTTCTTCGGGATGCTGCCGCCCATGCCGACCCAGACCAGGTTCACCTTCGCCGGCGACGTGCAGAACATCCAGACCACCCAGATCCCGCGGATCATCGGTCGCTCGTACGCGATCGAGGCCGATGTCCACGTGCCCGAGGGCGGCGCCGAGGGCGTGCTGGTGGCCTTCGCCGACTTCATCGGCGGATTCGCCCTCTGGGTCGACGAGAACGGCGTGCTCAACCACACCTACCAGTACCTGGGCATCGACACCTACCGACAGACGTCGACCGAGCCCATCCCCACCGGCGACGTCACCCTCAAGATGCTCTTCGACGCCGACCAGACGACCCCGGGCACCGGGGGGCACGTCACCCTGTGGGCAGACGACAAGCAGATCGGGGAGGGAGACATCCCGCGCACGATCTCCCTGATCTTCACCACCTACGCGGGCATGGACATCTCCCGGGACAACGGCGGCGTCGTCGACCTCGACTACGAGGACCGAGCGCCGTACGCCTTCACCGGCACCGTCCGCAACGTCGTCTTCGACCTCGCGCCCCATGCCCACGACGACGACCTCTCCCTCCACCGGTCCACTGCCCAGGCCGCACTCGCCCACGGGGCAGCCGGCTGAGCCCACGCGCCGGGACCCACCGGCACGGCGCACCAGCAGTACGAGAGGAGCCATGCATGAGCATCAACATCGACGAGCTCGGCCCGGTCGACTGGATCGTGGTCGAGTTCCCTGAACCGAAGTTCACCGGCGAGGTCGCCCCGATCCTGAAGGACCTGGTCGACCGCGAGCTGATCCGCGTCCTGGACCTGATCTTCCTGACCAGGGACGAGGACGGTGGTTACGAGGTCTTCGAGTCCACCGACATGGACGACAGCGAGATCGGTGAGCTGCGCGCGTTCGAGAGCGAGCTGGCGATGCTGCTGAGCGAGCAGGACGTCCTCGACCTGGTCGAGACCATCGAGCCGGGCAGCTCGGCTGCGGTTCTCGTGTGGGAGAACTTGTGGGCCGCCCCGTTCGGCTCGGCCGTACGCCGTGCCGGCGGCCAGCTGGCAGCCAGCGGACGGATCCCGATCCAGGCGGTGATCGCGGCCGTCGAGGCCGATGCCGCAGAGGCCGACGCCGCAGAGGCCGACGCCGCACAGGCCGACGAGGAAGGAGACTGACATGCCCATGGCAGCCAGGCGCAGGAGAAGGACCGTCGCCGC
Source organism: Nocardioides sp. (assembly GCA_035765695.1). Taxonomy (GTDB): domain Bacteria; phylum Actinomycetota; class Actinomycetes; order Propionibacteriales; family Nocardioidaceae; genus Nocardioides. The sequence goes on from DASTXB010000010.1 coordinate 4,020, forward strand.
GGTCGGAGGTGCCGTCGTGGTGGCGCACGGCGTCAACCGTCGGGGCGACCGACGAGAAGACCGCCGCGACGACCGCCGCGACGACCGCGACGACCGCCGCGACCGCCGCTGAGCCGTCCCGACAGGCAGGGGTCAGACCCGGAGGGGTCGGCCGCTGTCCTCGCCGAACCTCGGGCACCGGGACGAGCCCTGCCGGCGACCCGCAGCGACAGGAGAGCCCGCCATGGACGTCACGGCCATTCTGGTGGCCACCGCAGCGTTGTTCGCGTGGGGCCTGATCTCGAACCGCCTGGAGCGGGCCGACGTGACAGCCCCGATCGCGTTCGTCGCCGTCGGCCTCGCCATGGCCGGACTGGACCTGGTCGAAGGACCGTCGGGACCCGAGGCCCTGACGCCGTTGGTCGAGCTCACGCTGGTGTGGGTGCTGTTCTCCGACGCCGCGCGGTTGCCTGTGCAGGAGCTGCGCCGCGACGCGGGCCGCTACCTGCGGTTGCTGGCGATCGGCTTGCCGCTGACCATCCTGCTCGGCTGGGGGTTGGCCGCCTGGTTCTTCCCGGGGCTCGGCATCTGGTTGGCCCTGTTCGTGGGTGCCGCACTGGCCCCCACCGACGCCGATCTCGGTGTGCCGGTCGTGACCAACCCGGTCATTCCCTCACGTATCCGGCAGCTCATCACCGTCGAGAGCGGCCTCAACGACGGCATCGCCACGCCGGTGGTGATGCTGGCCATCGCCGGCGCGGCTGCCGCTGCGGGACTGGAGCACGCCGAGAGCGCCGGGCGTGCCGCCGTCGAGCTGCTCATCGGTGCGGCGGTGGGCGTCGGGGTCGGCGGGGTGGGCGGTCTGGCACTGCGTGCGGCGCGTCGCCGTGGGACCGCTGCGGAGTCGTTCGCGGGCATCGCCGTCCTTGCGCTGGCGCTCGCGGCGTACGCGTGCTCCCTCGCGCTCCAGGGCAACGGCTTCGTCGCAGCCTTCTGCGGGGGGCTGGCGTTCGGAGCGTGCGCCGGTCGCCGGGCACCGGCCGAGCTGGAGTTCCTCGACCAGATGGGTACCCTGCTGGCGTCGCTGGTGTGGATGGCCTTCGGTGCCGTCGCCGTCCCGATCATGCTCGACCGCATCGGCCCCACCAGCATCATCTACGCCGTCCTGAGCCTCACGGTGGTCCGCATGCTGCCCGTGGCGCTGGTCTCGATCGGGGCGGGGCTGGACCGCAGCACAGTCCTGTTCGTCGGCTGGTTCGGCCCCCGCGGACTGGCCTCGCTGGTGTTCGCGCTCCTCGCGCTGGAGGCGCTCGGGACCCACGCCGACGAGGCCGTGACCGTCCTCGCGACGACCGTCCTCATCAGCGTCCTTGCCCATGGACTGACCGCGGCACCGCTCGCCCGACGCTACGGCGCCCTCGCGGCCGCTGCCGGTCCTGAGCCCGGGGGGCCGGTGGAGGTCACCCCGCTGCGCCATCGGCTGAGTCGATGACGGAGCCCGGGGCCACCGCGGGTCCGACCCCCGCCCGGGGGACCCGACGCCTGTTCCACGTGATGGCGAAGCCGACGGGAGCCGTGTGCAACCTGGACTGCGAGTACTGCTTCTTCCTGTCCAAGGAGATGCTGTATCCCGGCAGCAGGTTCCGCATGGCCGAGGACCTGCAGGAGGCCTACATCCGGCAGCTGCTGGAGGCCCACCCGGACGCGGCAGAGGTCGTGTTCGCCTGGCAGGGCGGCGAGCCGACCATGATGGGCCTGGGCTTCTTCCGGCGGGCGATGAAGCTGCAGGAGCAGTACAGGCGCCCGAGGCAGCGGGTCCTGAACACGCTGCAGACCAACGGCACCCTGCTGGACGAGGAGTGGGGCGCCTTCTTGAGGGAGAACGGCTTCCTGGTCGGGATCTCGATCGACGGGCCACCCGCGATGCACGACACGTACCGGGTCGACAAGGCCGGCAAGCCCACATCGCGCCGGGTGCTGAAGGGGCTCGACGTGCTGAAGAGGCACCAGGTCGAGTGGAACGTGCTGACCACGATCCACGCCGGCAACGGCGACCACGGCGCCGAGGTCTACCGCTACCTGCGCGACGAGCTCGGCGCGACGTTCATCCAGCTCATCCCCGTCATCGAGCGGGCGACGCCGGAGACCCTGCAGGTCGCCGACGAGGGCTGGGGCACCGGCGTGCACGGCCGACCCCTGTACGTCCAAGACGGCTCGCTGGTGACCCGTCGCTCGGTCTCACCCGGCCAGTACGGCCGATTCGTGATCGAGGTGTTCGAGGAGTGGGTCCGTCGTGACATCGGGTCGGTGTACGTCCAGATCTTCGACACCGCGCTGGCCTCCTGGTACGGCGAGGGCGGCGGCATGTGTGTCCACGCGGAGACGTGTGGCTCCCAGCTGGCGCTGGAGCACAACGGAGACCTCTACTCCTGCGACCACTTCGTCGAGCCGGGCTACCTCTTGGGCAACATCGGCGACCGGACCATGCTCGAGCTGGTCGACCTGCCGCAGCAGCGGAAGTTCGGGCAGGACAAGCGCGACACGCTGACCCGGTTCTGCCGCGACTGCGACGTGCGGTTCGCCTGCAACGGGGGATGTCCCAAGGACCGGTTCGCGACCGCTCCGAGCGGTGAGCCAGGCCAGCACTACCTCTGCCCGGGATACCTGGCGTTCTTCCACCACGTCCGCCGGCCGATGGCGGCGATGGCCCAGCTGCTGCGAGAGGGCCGCGCCCCGGCGGAGCTGATGGCCGTCTACGCCCGCGACGACCTGGGCCGCGGCCGGAACGAACCCTGCACCTGCGGCTCAGGCAAGAAGTGGAAGAAGTGCCACGGATCGATGCGTGATGACAGGCCTCGGACAGAGCACTGAGACCCGACAGCGGCCATCGCGGCAGGCTCAGCGGTGTCGGGGCTACGAGGCCGACCAGCGACCGCAGGCGGCCGGCGAGGAAGGTCAGGAGCAACAGCGCCGGGCCGCTACACCCCGGCTCGTCTCCACCCGGTCAGGACCGGGTTCCTCACCGGCGTTGCCGTCAACGTCGTCTGCGGCCAGCTGGGCGACCTGACCGGGATCTCCTCGGCCGGGACTAATCACACCGCGGTTGTTTCGAGGATTGATGCGACTGTAGTGTCGCCCCCCTGCCTCCGTAGCTCAGCTGGATAGAGCAGCGGCCTTCTAATCCGCTGGTCGCAGGTTCGAATCCTGCCGGGGGCGCCAGGTGCGACTACGCGTCGTGCTCGGTCGGCAGCTCGGCGTCCGGGTCGACGTACGGACGCCGCTCGGCCGGGTCGAAGTCGGGCTGGTCGGGCCGGTTGACGTGGTCCTCGGGCTCCATGTCGACGTCCTGCTGGTCGGGCGCCTCCGCGATCTCGTCCGCGAGCTCCTCGCGCGGCTGCTTCGTGTGCTCCCGGGTGTGCTGTTCCTCCGACATGCCCGACGTGTACCCCGCACGGCTCGCGTCATGCGCGGACCCAGTCGTCCCCCCGGCGTACGACGAGGCCGAGGCGCTCGAGCTCGGTGAGCCAGCCGACCATCGGCCAGCTGCCCCAGCGGTCGCGGAAGGTGCGGCCGTTGCGCAGGATGTCGTCGAGGTGCTCGACCGGGGGCGAGCTGACCGGGTGGTGCTGGTGGTACGCGCGGGCCGAGCCGACCCAGCCGAGCCCGATCCCCCGGTCGGCGAGCTGCCGGCCGAAGTCGGTGTCCTCGCCGCCGTACCCGGCGTACGCCTCGCAGAAGCCGCCGGAGGCGGCCCAGGTGCGGGCCGACAGGGCGAACGACAGCGACCAGAAGAGGTCCGGGTCGCCGCCCCGCACGAGCTCGCCGGGCGCGGGAGCCGGACGCGCCGGGTGCGGTCGGTCGAGCTCGTGGAGCCGGTCCAGCGGGTACCCGTCCGGTGGCGGCGGGTCGAGGTAGGTGACCGGCCCGGCCCAGACCCGCTCGGGCTCGGCGCGCACGACCTCCTCGTACGCCGCCGGGAGGGTGGGGCCCGCGAGGCAGTCGACGTCGAGGCCGACCAGCACGTCGCAGCCGGCGGCCGCGACGAGGTCGAGGCCCCAGTTCCGGGCCGCGGCGAGCGGCAGCCCGCAGGGGTCGAGGTCGATCGGGACGACCCGCACGGGCAGACCGTCGACCGCCGGCCAGTCCTCCAGGCCCGGGTCGCCCATCGCGACCACGACGTACACGTCCGGCCGGCGGACGCAGCGCGCGAGGGAGGCGTGCTGGGCGCGCAGGTGGTCGTGGCGCCCGTGCGCGATCGTGACGACGCCGAGCCCGCTCACGCCGCCACCACCGCGGCGAACCGGTGCGCGGCGTCCCCGTCGCACCAGGCGCTCCAGCGGTCGCCGTCGAGCTCCGCCGCGTGGGCGACCTCGTCCGCGACCGGCCAGTCCCCCGCCCGGAGCACCGCGGCCGTCACCCGCTGCTCGTCGTGCGGCCGGTCCTGCGCGACGACCACGGCCGGGCGGCGCAGGGCGGCCACCTCGGCGACCGCGTTCTGGCCCGCGTGCGTGACGACCACGTCGGCGTCCGCGAGCACCGCCCGCGGGTCGTCGCGCCAGCTCGACCTGCCGAGCACCGTCCACTCCCACCCGGGCAGCGGGGCGCGCGTCAGCTCCGGCCCGCCCGCTCCCGAGAGCACCACCGCGCGGCGGGGGCCCGGCCGTCGCCGGCTCGGCGGCGCGACGGGGAACCGGGACAGCGCCCCGACCGCCTGCACCCGGTCCCGCAGGCGGTCCGGCAGCCCGGGCAGCAGGTCCGCGGTCGCGGCCGGCGGCCAGAACGCCACGAGCCGGTCGGCCACGTCGTACCCGAGCAGGTGCGCCGGGTCGTCGCGGCGCCCGGGCTGCATCACGACCAGGACGGGTACGCCGTGCAGCCGGGCCAGCAGCGCGGCCTCGACCGACACGTCCACGACGAGCAGCCGCGGACGGGCCTCGTCGAGCCAGGTGGAGAGCTGCCGCATCCGCCGGCTGAGCCCGGGATCTCCGGTCGGCACCCAGTGCAGGCGGCCGCCCGCCGTCGGATCCCCGGCCGGGGACGCGAGGTCGTCCCGCTCGAGCTCGACCCACCGGCCCGACCAGTCGGCGGGACGAGGTAGCGAGGAGAGCCCGACGACCTCCTCGTCCAGCGCGTGGACCAGCGCCTGCGCGCGGTGCTGGTGCCCGCGGCCGTGGTGGTGGACGTAGTAGCCGATCACGCCGCCTCCTCGCCCCCCGCCACGCGTGCGTAGACGGCCTCGTAGCCCGCCACCATCCGCTCGGACGAGAGGTGTGCGACCGCGTGCGCGCGCACCGCCGTCCGGTCGCACCCGGCCGCGCGCGCGATCGCCGCTGCGAGCTCGTCGACACGACCACCGGTCGCGAGGGCGCCGACCTCGTCGGTCACCAGCTCCGGCAGCGCGCCGCGGGCGTACGCCGCCACCGGGGTGCCGCACGCCATCGCCTCGGCCGCGACCAGGCCGTACGGCTCGTCCCAGGCGGGCGTCACGACGGCGACACCCGCCCGCCCGAGCAGGCGCTTCAGCGCGCGGTGGTCGAGGTGGCCCACGTGCACGGCGTCGGGCCCCAGCCGCGGGCCGATCTCCGCGTCGAAGTAGGCGTCGTCCGGCGCCGGTCCGGCCAGCACGATCGGGACGCCGGCGAGCCGCGCGGCGTCGACCGCCTCGTGGGGGGCCTTCTCGGGCACGAGCCGGCCCGACCACACCGCCGGACCGCCGCCCGGCCCGGGGGTCCAGGCGGCGGTGTCGACCCCGTTGGGCAGGGGGACCGCCTGCACGACGTGGGCCCAGGCCTCGGCGGTGGCCCGGCTCACCGCGGTGAACGTCGACGTGCCCGCTGCGGTCGTGATCGCCGACTCCAGCCAGGGCGTGGGCGGGGTGTGCAGCGTGGTCACGACCGGGACGTCGAGCAGCGGCGCCATCGCGACCGGCAGGTGGTGGAGGCTGTTGTTGTGCACGACGTCGTAGGTCGTGCGCCCGGACCGGGCGAGCTCGAGCATCAACCCGAGGTACGCGTGGTGCTCGGCCATCCAGAGGTCGGACGGCGCGTTCACGTCGCGCCGGGCGGCCTCGCTCGGCAGGAACGCGGCCGCCGGCACGACCCGCACCGGCAGGTCCGGGTCCGACCCCGGAGCTGCGAAGAGCGTCACCTCGTGGCCCCGGCGCACGAGCTGCACGGCGAGCTGGTGGGTGAGGGCCTCGAGCCCACCGGCGAACGGCTCCCGCACCGGGAACCGGCTGGACGCGATCAGGCAGACGTGCACCCCGTCACCCCGCCATCGAGCGGTACAGGGCCTCGTGCGCCTCGGCCACCTCCCTGCGCTGCCGCCGGCGCTCGTCGACGGACGCACCCAACCGGGGCCGCTCCTCGTATGCCGTCCTGATCGCGGCCGCGAGCGAGTCCGCGTCGTACGTCGTCTCGTCGTGCTCGTAGCCCAGCACCGGGCCCTGCTCGGCGAAGTAGCCGCAGCTCGGGGCGACGACCGTGGTCCCGAGGTCGCGGCACGCCTCGAGCCAGCCGGAGTGGGTCCCGAACCGGTAGGGCAGGACCGAGACGTCGAGGGATCCGAGGTAGCACCAGAGGTCGTGGTCGGACAGGTAGTCGTGCACGTGCAGCTCGAGGTCGCCGTTCGCCTCGTGCTCGCGCAGGTACGCCGCGAGCTCGATGTCGAGGCGCGACCCGTCGTCGTCGAGGACGTCGCGGTGCGCATTGACCTGCAGGACCGCGCCGGGGAGTCCGCGGACGGTCTCGACCAGCGCGGGCAGGATGCGCTGCGGGTCCATGCTCGGCCGCAGGCTCTTGACGTGCAGGCCGACGCGGAACGGTGCGTCGTGCCGCCGGGCGCGGCAGTCCTGGGCGACCGCCATCGTGGGGAGCTCGACCACGTGCGGATGCGGCAGCACCAGCACGTCGCGTCCCCAGCGGCTCCGGATCTCCGCGGCCGCGCCCGGGGTCAGGGTGACCAGTCGGTCCGCGGCAGGGACGAGCACGTCCAGCTGCGCGTCGTGCAGGTCCCGGGTCTCGTGGTGCGGGTTGCGCAGGTCGTGCACGGTGAAGACGAACGGCTTGCCGCGGGACTCCAGCGCGGCCACCAGTGTCGCCAGCTCGTCCGGGCTGCACGCGTCGAACCCGAAGTGCAGGTGGAAGACGTCGAAGTCCGCCGACTCCACCCACTCCGGCCGCAGCATCACCGGCGGCCACCACACCGCACCGGCAGGCCTGGCGGGCAGCTGCGGGTCCGGGTCGGGCAGCCGCTGCGCGCCGGCGCCGAGCTCGGGCGCGAGGTGGCGCACGTAGACGTGGCCGGACGGGACGGAGGCGATGGTCGGCGCGCCGGGCCTGGGGCGCGGCACCCGTGCGAGGTCGGTCGTGGTCACCCAGCGCCGGTACCCGGGTCGACCCCGTGCAACCGGGCCCGATCGGGTGAAAGCCGCCTACACCCGCGGTGAGGTGTCGATGCTGCGCATCCGGTCCGGCTCGAAGCCGTGACGCATCCCCCACGCGACCGCCTGCGACCGGCGGGTGACGTCGATCTTGCGGTACGCGGTGCGGATGTAGGTCTTGACCGAGTTGATCGACAGGTACGTGCGGTCCGCGATCTCCTGGTTGCTCAGGCCCTGCGTGATCAGGGCCACGACCTCGGACTCGCGGGCGGTGAGGCCCTGCTCGCGCCCGGGCCACTGGCCCGCGGCGTCGCGGTCCACGGAGTCCGCCGACTCCCGCGGCGTCACCGTCTCGCCGTTGTGCACCGCCTCGAGGCCGGCGACGATCTCGTCGGCGGGCAGGCCCTTGGAGAGGTAGCCGGACGCGCCGCGCTCGATCGCCCGGCGGACCAGGTCCGGCTGGAGGTTCCAGCTGAAGATCACGACCCGGGCGTCGTTGCCGTCGACCAGGTCCTCGAGGTCCACCCCGTCGCCCTGGACCTGCCCGAACGTGTCGTACAGGATCACGTCGACGTCGCTGACCACCGGCAGCCCCGATGACAGCTCGACGATGCTGACGCGCTCGTGGTGCGGCGCGAGCATGGCGGCGACGCCGGCGACCACGATCTCGTAGTCGTTGACGACCGCCACGCGGATCGGACTGGCCATGGTCAAACCCTAGTGTGATCCGACCGACACGCGCGTGAATGCACGGAATCCGGCCCGACCGGGCATAGAAAGGACTCAGGCCCCGCTTGGTATGAGCTCGCGGGGCCCTTACTCTGCCCGGCCACTCCCCGCGGCGTACGCGTCGATCTCGCCGAGCAGCCGGGTCCTCACGTCGCCGTCCGCGAAGGACGCGCGCACGGCGTTCCGGGCCAGGTCGGCCACGCCCGCCTCGTCGAGCTCGAGCAGGTCGGCCGCGATCTCGTACTCCCGGTTCAGCGTGGTGTTGAACATCGGCGGGTCGTCGGAGTTCACGGTCACGGTGACGCCGGCGGCCCGGAACGCCCGGATCGGGTGCTCCTCCAGCGTGGGTACGGCGCGGGTGGCGATGTTCGAGGACGGGCACACCTCCAGCGGTACGCCGGCCTCGGCGAGGTGCGCGAGCAGCTCCGGGTCCTGCGCGGACGAGGTGCCGTGGCCGATCCGCTCCGCGCCGAGCAGCCGGAGCGAGTCCCAGACGGTGTCCGGCCCGGTCGTCTCGCCGGCGTGCGGGACGCTGCGCAGGCCGGCCGCCCGGGCGGCGTCGAAGTGCGGCTGGAACTGCGCCCGCGGGACGCCGACCTCCGGACCGCCGAGCCCGAACGCGACCAGCGCGTCCGGCCCGTGGTGCAGCGCGTAGTCGAGGGTGGCGTCCGCGGCCGGCAGCCCGGACTCCCCCGGGATGTCGTAGATCCAGCGCAGCACCAGCCCGAAGTCGCGCTCCACGGCGACGCGGGCGTCCTCGATCGCCTCGGTGTACGCCTCGATCGGCATGCCGAGGTCGTCACGGTCCGGCCGCACCGACGTGTACGGCGTGCACGTGAGCTCGGCGTACCGCAGCGCCTGGCCGGCCGCCATCTCGCGGCCGACCTCGTAGGTGAGGTACCGGATGTCCTCGGGCGTCCGGATCAGCCCCACCACGGCCAGGTAGACGTCGATGAAGTGCGCGAAGTCGCGGAACTCGAAGAACGTGCGCAGCGCGTCCGGGTCGCTCGGGACCGTGCCGGGATGCCGCTCGGCGAGCTCCGACACGATCCGCGGCGACGCGGACCCGACGTGGTGGACGTGCAGCTCGGCCTTCGGGAGGCCGGCGATGAAGTCGGACAGGCTCACGGAGAGTGAGTCTGGCAGGACCTCAGCTGACCTGCTGGACCAGGTTGTCGCCGAGCTCGGCGGGGGTGCGGCCGTCCTGGAACACCGAGCCGTCGAGCAGGATCGTCGGCGTCCCGCGGACCCCGGCGTCCAGGGCCGCCTGGGTGGCGTCGGTGACCCACGCCTTGGCGTCCTGGTTCTCGATGGGCGCCCTGACGTCGGACTCGCTGGCGCCGGCCTCGACCGCCCACTTCACCAGGTCGTCGTCGCTGGGGAACGGCCCCTTCTCACTGGGCTGGTTCTCGTAGAGGAGGTCGTGGTACTTCTTCGCGACCTCGGGGCCCGCCTTGTCGAGCACGATCGAGAACGCGCCCGCGGACCGGGCGGAGTAGTCGCCGAGCGTGCTGAGGAGGTTGAACGGGCGGTACTCGACGCGGACCTTGCCGTCCTGGGCGAGCGACGTCAGGTCGTCGCGCGTCTCCTTCTCGAGCTCGCCGCAGAACGGGCAGAGGAAGTCCTCGTAGATGACCACGCTGTGCGGGGCGTCCTTGGACCCGATCGTGACGCCGTACTTGCTGCCGGCCGCCGGGGCGTCGACGTTCCCGGTCGTGTCGAGCGCGCGGGAGAGGAAGTAGCCACCGACGACGATCACCAGCAGGGCGACGACCACACCGCCGATCATCAGGGTGCGCCGCCGGCGCTCCTTGCGCTCCTGCTCCTGGCGGAGGGCGGCGGCACGAGCGACCCGGTCGACGCGGCCGACGTCACGGTTCTTCTTCGACATCAGGTTCCTTCGATCTCGGGAGCACGCCGGAACAGCAGGGCGTCCATCGACAGCCTCGTGGACGGCAGCCACACGAGGAACACGGAGGCGAGGAGCAGGACGGCGTCCCGGGCGATCTCCCAGGGGTACTTCGACGCCGCGTCGGGATCGTAGCCACCGCCACCGAAGCAGCCGCAGTCGACGGTGAGCCCGCGGGCCCAGACCGACGCGATGCCGACGATGAACGCCACGAACAGGATGCTCGAGACCACCGCGGCGCCCCGGGTCAGCAGGCCCAGCACGAGCATCGTGCCGACCACGACCTCGAGCACCGGCAGCAGTTGGCCGACCGGCTGTGCGAGGTTGCCCGGGAGCAGCTGGTAGGCCCGGACGGCGGCGACGCTCTGCGCGGGGTCGAGCAGCTTGGAGGCACCGGCGAAGAGCCAGACGCACCCGACGACGACGCGGGCGACCAGGCCGAGCCACTCCTTCACGCCCCCGACCCTAGGGGCCCATCCTGAGTCGCGACTGAGACGAAGGTCCCCTCGACCGGGGTCTAAGGTGACCAGCGTGAACGACAGACTGGTCTGGATCGACTGCGAGATGACGGGGCTCGACCTCGGCGCCGACGCGCTCATCGAGGTGGCCGCGCTCGTGACCGACTTCGACCTCAACGTGCTCGGCGACGGCGTCGACCTGATCATCAAGCCGCCGGCCGAGGCGCTGGACCAGATGAACGACTTCGTGCGCCAGATGCACGAGACCTCCGGGCTGCTGCGCGAGCTCGACTCGGGCATCACCCTGCAGGAGGCCGAGGAGCAGGTGCTGGCGTACGTCCGCGAGCACTGCCCCGACGGCAGCCGCCCGCCGCTGGCCGGCAACACGGTGGCCACCGACCGCGCCTTCCTCGCCCGGGACATGCCGACGCTGGAGACCTTCCTCCACTACCGGATCGTGGACGTCTCCTCGATCAAGGAGCTCTCCCGGCGCTGGTTCCCCCGGGCCTACTTCCAGGCGCCGGCCAAGCGCGGCAACCACCGCGCGCTGGCCGACATCCAGGAGAGCATCGAGGAGCTCCGGTACTACCGGGAGGCGGTCTTCGTGCCGTCCCCGGGACCCGAGAGCGAGGTGGCGCGGGAGATCTCGGCACGGCACGGCGGAGCGCTCACGGGCCTCACCGGCGACGAGGCCCCGGCCGATTCAGCGAACGGGGATTGAGTCCCCTACACTGTGCGTCGGTCCGCCAACGGTGGGCCCATGGTGGGTGTAGCTCAGCTGGTAGAGCACCTGGTTGTGGTCCAGGTGGCCGCGGGTTCAAGTCCCGTCACTCACCCCAGACGGCAAGGGCCGCCGCCTCGCGAGAGGCGGCGGCCCTTCGTCGTCGAGCGGTGGATCGTCCCAGGATTGCCGGGTGCTCCGGCGGGGTACCGCCGGTCCATGTCTCCCACGCTCGCCGCGCACGAGCACGCGTGGCACCTCCAGGCGGTGCACCTCGAGGAGGGGCTCAGCACGCAGGAGTTCGCCTGCGACGACTGCGGCGCCGTCGACTTCCGCTGACGGTCACCCCGATCCGGCGGGCTCGCGCGGCAGCAGCCGCGTGAAGAACATCGCCAGGACCGCGATCCCGGCCAGGACGCTCAGGCTCAGCCGCAACGCGGCGATGCGCGAGGACTCGTTGGTGTCCTCGACCGCCGTGGCGGTCTCGCCCGTCACCCCGGCCTTGGCGAGCGCGTCGTCCAGGTCCTGGTCGGAGACGAACGGCACCCCTCCGGCCAGGTCGACCGACGCGGTCTTCGACACCGAGGCCGGTACGTCGGGGTTGGACTGCAGGCCCGAGAGGAACGACGCGGTCAGCGCGCCGATGAGGACCGAGCCGGCCAGCGCCGTGCCGAGCGAGGCGCCGAGGTTCGTGGCGGTGTTCTGGAGCCCGCCGACCTCGCCGCTGAGCTCGTCGGGCACCGAGGACACGGTGATCGCGCCGAGCTGCGACGCCAGCGCCCCCACACCGAGCCCGGCGAGCAGCAGCGGCACGGTCACGATCGAGGCGCCGCTGCCCACCTCGAGAGCGCCCACGAGCGAGACGATGCCGAGGAGCAGCGCCACCAGGCCCCAGGTGACGATCCGTCGCGGAGAGACCTGCGGCCAGAGCCGGGGCACGCCGGTGGCGGCGAGCAGCAGCGTGATCGAGAGCGGCAGCAGCCGTACGCCGGTCTCGAGCGCGCTGAGCCCGAGCGCGACCGAGAGGTACAGCGGGATCGTGAAGAACAGGCCGGCCTGGAGCAGGAACTGGAAGAAGAACATGGTCAGCCCGCCGGTCAGCTGCCGGTTGGCCAGCATCGTGGTGTCGACCAGCGGCTCCTTGCCACTCGCAGCGCGACGGCCTTCCCACCAGAAGAACACGCGCACGACCACCAGGCCGCCGAGCACCAGCCAGACCGTCGGCGACAGGCCGAGGAGGTCCGGTCCGCCCGACCTCGGCAGCACCCAGCCCCACTCGCTGGACCGGAGCACGCCGTACACCGCCATGCCGAGACCGGCGGACGACAGCAGGATGCCGACGACGTCGAGCTTCGCCCGCGACTCGGGCGGCACCTCCTGGATCCGGCGGGCGACCAGGAGGATGGCGAGCACGATGACGACCTCGCCGGCGAACACCAGGCGCCAGGTCCAGAACGTCGTGACCGCGCCGCCGATCAGCGGGCCCGCGGCCACGGCGACGGCACCGGCGGCGGCGACCAGGCCGTAGGCGCGCGGACGGCCCGCGGGCGGGAAGTTGCCGGCGACCAGGGCCACGATCGCCGGCATGATCAGCGCCGCACCCAGGCCCTCGAGGACCGACCAGCCGATGATCAGCACGGTGAGGTTGGGCGCCAGCGACGTGGTGAACGAGCCGGCGCCGTACACGATGCACCCGAGGGAGAACGCCCGCCGCCGGCCGATCATCGTGCCGATCTTGCCGCCCGTGATCATCGTGGTCGCCATGACCAGCGTGTAGAGCGTGATCGCGGTCTGCACCCCGGTGACGGTGGTGCCGACGTCGGTCGCGACCTCCTCGATGGAGACGTTCATGACCGAGCTGTCGAGGGTCATGAGGAACTGCGCCGACGCGAGCGTCGTCAGCACCAGCCCGGCGCCGGTCGCGGCCTTGGTCACTCCCGCATCGTGGCGGCGGCGCTCCGGGAGCTACCTCACCCGGATCGGGCCAACCGTCACGGCCCGACCGGAGCCGTCAGTCGTTGTACAGCTCGCAGTGGTGGCCGAGGCGGTTGACGGCCTGGTCGAACTCCGCCAGCACCGGCTGCTCCCCGCCGACCCGCGCCTCGACGCCCTCCCGGGTGGTCACGATGTCGACCGCGAGCGTCTCGGCCGCCTGCGCCTCGGCGGCCGCGAGGCCGGCGACCAGGTCGTCGGCCTTCGCCGTGTCCTCGGCCGACGGTGAGCCGTGCACCAGCTCGATCGCCCGGGGCATCAGCTGGCCCGGCGGCCGGTACAGCTCGGCACAGGTCTTCCGCACGCTCACCGGCTCCGTCGACGGCGACGGCGTGCCCGCAGTCGAGGCGGGGGCGGTGGGGTCCCCGGCCGTCGTGTCGCCGGTGTCGTCGCCGCACCCGGACAGGAGGGCGGCGAGGGTGGCGAGGGCGGCCATCGGGACGGCGATCGTCTGGCGCATGCCCCCACTGTCACAGGTCGGACCGGATCGGTCGACACCTCCCTGGTCTCTGACTATGGTCAGAGAATGCCGGACGATGCGCACACCGCCACGCTCCGCCGCTTCAACCGCACCTACACGCAGCGGATCGGCGTGCTGGACGAGTCCTTCCTGGGGACCGGCCGGCCGCTCGGCGTGTCGCGGCTGCTGTTCGAGATCGGGCCGAGCGGCGCCGCGGTGCGCGAGCTGCGCGACCGCCTCGACCTCGACTCCGGCTACCTGACCCGGCTGCTGCGCCGGCTGGCCGAGGACGGGCTGGTCGAGGTCTCGGCGGACCCTGCGGACCGGCGCCGCCGCGTCGCGAGCCTCACGCCCGCCGGGGTCGCGTCGTGGCGCGAGCTGGACGACCGCTCGGAGGAGCTGGCCCGGCGCCTGGTCGCTCCGCTCACCGAGCGGCAGCGCACCCGGCTCACCGAGGCGCTGGCGACCGCCGACCTCCTGGTCCGCGCCGCCACGATCCACCTACGGGAGGTCGACCCCGACGAGCCGGTGGCCCGGGAGGCGGCAGGGCTGTACTTCGCCGAGCTCGACCGGCGGTTCCCCGCCGGCTTCGACCCCGGCCTCCCGGACCACGAGGGCACCTTCCTGGTGGCGACCAGCGGCGGCCGCCCGGTCGCGTACGGCGGGGTGCGCGCGGAGTCGCCCGGCACCGGCGAGATCAAGCGGATGTGGGTCGATGACGCGTGGCGCGGGGCCGGGCTGGGGTCGCGGATGCTGCGCGAGCTCGAGGCCCTCGCCGTACGCCTCGGGCACCGGCGGATCGTGCTGGACACCAACCGGGCGCTGGTCGAGGCGATCGCGATGTACGAGCGCGCGGGCTACACGCCGATCGCGCGGTACAACGACAACCCCTACGCCCAGGCGTTCTTCGAGAAGGTCATCGGCTGATCGGCAGCAGCTCGCCGTCGACCCACAGCGGCAGCTGGTCGGTGCGGTGCTGGCCGTGGTCGGCGGCGCCGAACGGTGCGACCCACCCGCCCCCGCCCGCCAGGTCCCAGACGTAGCGCGCCACCGACGCCCGCGCGCACGCGTCCGTGACGCCGGGCTGCGAGGAGGTGCACCGCACGCAGTCGATGTCGCCGGAGAGCGGCAGCGCGGGCACCGGCTCCCCCACCGGGGCGACGACGTGCGTCTCGCCCCAGACGGCCGGGTGCCCCGCGGCGTCCACGAGGGCGGCGGTCGCCAGCGCGGGGAGGTCGATGCCGAACGGCGCCCGGGCCTCGACGAGCGCCCCGAGCGCCAGCGCGACGTGGGCGGTCACGGTGAGCCACGGCGCGAGCTCGGGGTCGTCGACCAGCGGCTCGGCGAGTGGCGCGAGCACCGGCTCGGCGGCGACCCGCCGCGTCAGGGCCGACCGCCACGCCGCGAACGCCGCCGCCCCGGGGGACGTCGCATCCATGTGCCCGTCCCAGGCGAGGATCTCGTCGCGCACCGGCCCCGCCGGCAGGTCGCGCAGGAAGTCCTGGAAGGCCGGCACTGCGAGCAGGAGCGTGTCGCGGTGGATCTCCGCGAAGTCAGCGGCCGTCAGGCCGGCGCGACCGTCGAGCAGCGCGTGGATGCGCGCGGCCCGGTACGGCGGCGCGAAGTCGCTGCCGATGGCGTCGCTCTCCGGCCCGCGCCGCTCGTTGGCGGTCACCACCTGGCCGTCGGCGGGCACCGTCTCGACGGGGAGGTCGACCCAGCCGTCCCAACCGGCGCCGG
Source organism: Nocardioides sp. (assembly GCA_035765695.1). Taxonomy (GTDB): domain Bacteria; phylum Actinomycetota; class Actinomycetes; order Propionibacteriales; family Nocardioidaceae; genus Nocardioides. The sequence continues at coordinate 19,389 of DASTXB010000010.1, forward strand.
GGTCGGCCGCGTCGACGACGCCGAGCCGGTTCGCCTCCTGCCGCCGCGGGACCCGCCCGGCGACGCGGAACAGCACGGCTCCCCCACGGTCGGCGGCGACGACGTTGTTCACCGGCTCGACCCAGCCGTCGAGCGCCGCCATCACGTCGTCCGCGGACCGGGAGCGCAGCAGCGGCAGGAACGCGTCGAAGCCGAGGTCCTCGAGCTCCTGGCTCGGCGCGCGCACGCTCAGCGCGCCGCCCTCGACCGACCCCGCGAACACCGGTCCCCGGAGGGTGCGCAGCCAGCCGTCGCCCTCGGCGACCGGCTCCCACCCGTCCGGGCCGAGGGCCTCGACGCCCGGGCCGGTGCGCCGCAGCCGCTCGGCGTACACGTCCTCGTAGTCGCCCATGGCGTTGGTGATCGCCCAGGCGACGTCACCCGCGTGCGCGAAGTGCTGGACCCCCGGCACGCCCGCGAAGGCGAACCCGGCCACGTCGAGCTCGTCGCACGTCAGCCGCACCTGGAGGTAGACGCTCGGCGACTCCAGGGCACGGTGCGGGTCGCCGCCGACCAGCGGGAGCCCGGACGCCGTGCGCGCCCCGCCGACCGCCCAGGCGTTGCTGCCGCCCGACAGCGGGCCCTCACGGGCGAGCAGCCGTGCGTCGTCGCCGAGCACCTCCCGTGCCCGCTCCCTCCAGAGCTTGGTGGCGAGGTTGCCGAAGAGCAGGTGGTGGACGCGGAAGACCGCCAGCGGTGCCCACGGCTCCCACGGATCGTCGAGGACGGCGTTCACCCCGTCGACGTACGCCGCGACGAACGCCGCTGTCTCCGGCCGCAGCCGGGCGTGCGCGCGGCGCGCGAGGTCGGCGGTGCCGGTGCGCCGGGCGAGCGGGGCGTCGACGGCGCGGCGCAGCGCGGCGAGCTGCGCCGGACGGTCCTGGGCGGTCGCCAGGCCCTGCCCGTGCGCGAGGTCGAGGACATCGTGCCCGAGCACGTGAGGGATCCCGTGGCCGTCCCGGCGGAGGGTCGCCATCAGGCGGCGGTGAGCAGCGGGAGGCGGACGCGGAACGTCGTGCCGTGACCGGGCTCGGACTCGACCGACATCGTGCCGCCGTGCTTGTCGACGATCGCGTGCGCGATCGACAACCCGAGGCCGCTGCCCGGGATCGCCTGCTGCTGGGCGAGCGAGGAGCGGAAGAAGCGGCTGAAGAGCCGCTCCTGCTCCTCGGCCGGGATGCCGATGCCGGTGTCCGCGACCTCGAGCACGGCGGCGTCCGGCTCGGCGAGGAGCGCGACCTCCACGCGGCCGCCCTCGGGGGTGAACTTCACGGCGTTGCCGACCAGGTTGATCACGACGCGCTCCAGCATGTCGCGGTCACCCAGGAACGGGATCGGCTCGTCGGGCAGGTCGAGGCGCATCTCGAGCGCACGCCGCTCCAGGGTCGGCGTGACGACGGCCGCACCGGCGGCGACGACGTTGCGCAGGTCGACGAGGCGGTCGACGACGGCGAGCCCGTCCTCCTGCACCCGGGACAGCGTCAGCAGGTCGTCGATGAGCGAGAGCAGGCGGGTGCTGTTCGCCGACAGCCGGCGCACGGCGTCGAGCTGCTCGGGACCGAGCTCGCCGTACACGCCGTCCTCGAGCATCTCGGTGTAGCCGAGGATGCTCGTGATCGGCGTGCGCAGCTCGTGGCTGACACTGGAGACGAACGCGTCCTTGACCTGGTCGACCTCGCGCAGCCGCTCGACGGCCTCGACGAGCCGGCGCTCGGCCTCGATGCGGTCGGTGATGTCCTCGGAGGTGCTGACGTAGCCGTTGACGACGCCGCGGTCGTCCTCGATGCGGTTCAGCGACATCGAGTGCACCCGCTCGACGCCGTCCTTGCGGAGGAACTTCATGTCGCTCGCACCGGCGTCGAGCAGCGTGCGCGCGACCGTCGTGAAGTCGTCGTCGACCCCGAGCTCGCGGGCCTTCTCGGCGATCGCCTCGGCGGAGTGCAGCCGGTGCGTGGTGTCGCCCAGCATCTCCTCGGCGGTGTAGCCGAGCAGCCGCTCGGCGCCGGGGTTGAACAGCGTGACGGCGCCCCGGTCGTCGGTGCCGATGATCGCGACGCCGGCGGCGCCGTTCACGATGTTCTGGACCTTGTCGCGCTCGGCCGCGGCCTGACGCGCGTTCTCCAGCTGCTCGCCGACGGCGAGGACGAGCGGCAGCACGACCAGCGCGCAGACGGCACCGAAGGTGCCGAGCAGGATCCCCTGCCCGTCGACGGAGATGTCGAAGCGGGGTCCGGCGTTGGCGAACGGGCCGTGACCCCACGTCGTCATCGGGATCGCGACGACCAGGACGGCGATCAGCTGCGCCATCGACTCGTACGGGCTGCTGCGCAGCGCGCCCCAGACCAGCACCGGCAGCAGCGTGAAGACGATCGACGGGAAGTCCTGGGGCAGGAAGACCAGCGGCGTCATCGTCAGCAGCAGCGCCCACTGGGCGAGCCGCTCGGCCGGCCCTGCCAACGGCGCGTGGTTGCGCAGCCGGCAGAAGAGCGGCAGGACGGTCAGCTGAGCCAGCAGGCTCGACGCCGCCATGTTCAGGGTCAGGGCCCCGGGCGCGCCGAAGCCCGTGACCACGCTGGTGAGCGCGGCCGCTGCGGCGATGACGACCAGCCCGCACGCGACCGCGGCGAGGAACCGGGCCAGGTCGACCGAGGTCCGCAGCGGCGGACGCTCGCGCCGGCCCTCGGCGACGATCCGCCAGACCACCCACGCCTCCACCGCGAGTCCGAGGCCGAGCCCGACCGCGACGTCGAGGTCGCGGCCGCCGAGTCGGATGGAGCCCACGGCGATGAGCGCGATGAGGGCGACGAGCACCCACGTGCGTGGTCGCGGCGAGATCATCAGCGTCGCGGTCGCGGCACCGACCGGCCAGATCCCGATCCCGTGCCCACCGCTGGGTGCCGACCAGGTGGCCATGGTGCCGAAGAACGCGATGAGCGCGAGCAGGCAGGCGACCCACGCCAGCCGAGACCGCGTCACGACGCACTCCTCCCCTCGTCCCTGCCCTCCGGCCCCATCTTGTCGTCGGGCGGCCCCGTTTGGGGTCCGAACTGCCGACGTGTCCTAGGTTGGCCGGGTGACTTCCGTGACGAGCAGCTACGACGTGGTGGTCGTCGGTGGGGGTCACAACGGCCTGGTCGCCGCCGCCTACCTGGCCCGGGCCGGCCGGTCCGTGCTGGTGCTCGAGCGCCTCGGCCGGACCGGCGGTGCCGCGCGCTGGTCGCCCGGAGCCGCGCTCCCCGAGACCCTGGTCGCCGACCTCGCGCTCGACCTGCGGCTCGAGGCCCGGCCGCCGACCGACGAGCTCGCGCGCGTCGTCGTACCGACGTTGGTGCAGCCGCTCCCGCTGGAGCGCGAGATCCGCGCCCGGGTCGAGGGGTGGGACGCCCTGGTCACCACCCCGCTCGACGTCCACCACCGGCTCCGGGCGAGCACACCGCGGGTGATCGGCGGCGGGACCGCCGTCGCCGACGCCCTCGAGACCGCCGTGGCCGCGGCCGGTGTCGAGGTGATCACCTCCGCCGGTGTCAGCGGCATCGACGCCGGCGACGACGGCGCCGAGGTGACCTGGCACGACGGCGCGTCGTCCCACACGGTCGGCGCCCGACACGTCCTGGCGAACGTCGCGCCGTGGGTGCTGACCATCCTCCTCGGCCAGGAGGAGGACCCGAGCGCCAAGCCGCACTGGGACGGCGACACCGACGTCCCGACGGCGGACGTCGAGCGGGAGTTCGCGATGCCGGGCGGCCACTGGTACCACGGCGACCTCGACTGGCCCTGGGCGCCGAATCGGGCCCGCCTGGACACCGCGGCGCGGCAGTGGGGCGTCCAGACCGACGTCGCGTCGGTGCTCGTGTGCGGGTCCGGCTCACGTCGCGGCGGAGGCGTCACCGGCCTCGGCGGGCACAGCGCGGCGCACGCCCTGCTCGCCGTGCGATGAGGACCGCCCCCTCGATTTTTCGCAGCGGTGGCTCGCTGGTAGAGTTCACGTCGCTTCACAGCACGCGCCATTAGCTCAATTGGCAGAGCAGCTGACTCTTAATCAGCGGGTTCGGGGTTCGAGTCCCTGATGGCGTACCAGACAACCCGGCAGACCACGGTCCGCCGGGTTTTCTCATGCCGGGGCGACAAAGACACGGGGTTAACGAACATCGGGGCCTCCGGAGTTAGACGTGAGGAACCTCCCCCATTGACGCCGATCAGTCGGGACGTTCACGCCACGCCGTGGGGACGATTCGAAACCTGCACGGGCAACGCGAGACCTCCCCAACTTCCCTCGGCTCACCTCTCACTCTTCCCGCAGCCTGCTGCGGGAAGATCCGCGATCTACGCTGCGGTTCATGGCCGAGCGGGAAGACCGGGAGCTCTTTGGCGCCCACTCAACCTGGGCCGCGAGGAATCCCTGCAGCGGTTGATAGCCATCCTGCTCACCGTGGCGGGTGCGGGGTGGTCGACGTCGTCCTCACGCGCCCATGTTTGGCCGGAAGAAGCTTCGCCATTGCTGCCGCCGGCACAGGCTCCGGCCGGATTGCCAGGGCTTCAGCCGAGAGGCGGGCCTGACCGCGTCTCGCTCGAGACCTTCCCTCGGGGGTGCCGGGCGGACGCGCCCGTCGTCACGCTGAGCCGTCGTGGTCCTTCGAGATCCGCGACTTGGTCATCGCCAGTCCGATGAAGGAGGGGTCATCGACAGATACGCCCAGCTCGATGACGTCCTCGCGACCTCGGGGCAGGATGCCGGACCCGCCGGCGGTGGGGCGCCTGCCTTGACGTCGGCAACGGTCAGCCGTCCCTCGTCACCGCCAAGTCGCGCACCGAGGCGATACCCGCGAGCCCGCGGATGGTCTTCTCGAGCTCGGCGGCACGGCTAGCTCCCAGCACCGGCCCGGCCAAGTCGGTGAACTTGGCGGAGACAGCGTCGTCTGACAGCGGATTCTCCGGACTGCCGGAGCGGTCGGGCGCCTCCCGGGTGAGTGTGGCGCCATCCCGGGTCACCACCCGGACGCTCGCTCCGCGCCGCGCGGGGAACGCCTCGTCGAACGCCGTCCCGACGCTCAGCCGGACGCAATCGGTGAGCGCCTTGCGTCGTGAGTCGGCGATGCGCTCCTCGGCGAAGCCACCGCGGGTGACGCGGCCGTCGAGGAGCGCCACCGCGACGGTGTACCCAATGCTGAAGCGTGCCCCTGCCACGGTGTCGGGAGCGGGGTCCCCCGCGACATCGAGGGCGGTACCGTAAGTCGCCACCTCGATGGTCTCAACGTCGTCGGCACGCAGGCCGGCGGCGCGCAGGGCGAGCATCGCGTCAATCGGGGCGAAGGTGTGCCCGCAACACGGGTAGGGCTTGACGGTGAGTTGCGCAATGAGGAGGGATTCCGTGTCGGGGCTGCGGCTGGTCGACCAGCTGCTCCACACGCCCGTCGCCGGACCCAGGCCCGCGGCACCCTCGAGCGCGTCGAGCGCGCCGGTGATACCGCGGGCGGCCGCTACCGCGGCCACGACACCGGACTGCGCGGCGTGCCCGGCGTGCAACGGCTTGCCCGCCGCGCCGCGGCGGAAGGTCTGCTGCAGCCCGCTGGCCATCGTCGCGGCCAGCGCGATCGCGTGGGCGGTGTGCAACCGGTCCAGCTCAAGCAGGTCCGCGACCGCGACGGCGGCCCCGACGGCACCGGCCGTGCCGGTGGTGTGCCAGTGCCGGTAGTGGGTGGGTCCGAGATCCGTCGCAACCCTGCAGCCCGCTTCGACGCCCGCGACCACCGCTCGCTCGAGCCGCGCACCGGAGCAATTGAGCTGATCCGCCGCAGCCAGCGCAGCGGCGATGATTGGCGCACCGGGGTGGAAGAGCCCCGGCGCGTAGATGTCGTCAAGCTCGAGCGTGTGCGCTGCGGTTCCGTTGACAAGCGCCGCGAGGGCCGGGTCGGCGGACTCACGGCGGCCGACCAGCCGGGCAGGGCCGCCGGTCACAAGGCCGAGCGCGAGGCTCTCCGCCGGCCGTTCCCCGCTGCCGCCGAGGGCCACCCCGAACCAGTCCAAGAGCGCGCGCGTGAGCCCAGCGCGTGCCGTTGTGTCCAGCTGCGTGGAGCGGAGTCCGACGACGACCGATGACAGCGACTCGGCGACAGTCGGCTCACGCACGGCGCAGCACCTCGGCCACCAGTTCGGAGAGGTCATCCTCGTGCGCCGCCTCGGTGACGGCGCGCACAGCGGCGGCGAACTCGTCGGGATCCTGCTGCCGGGCCCACCACATCGGTCCGCCGCGATGCCGTGGGAAGCCGAAGCCGTTCACCATCGCGACGTCGACGTCGTCGCAATGTGCGGCGACCCCGGCGGCGACGGCGCGCGCGCCCTCGACGGCCATGGCAGCGACGGCGCGGGTGACGATCGTGCCCCGGTCCAGCGCCTGCCGTGCGATGCCTTTGCGGCGCGACTCGCTGAGCACCAACTCGGTGACCTCCGCGGCGACGGACCTGGTGCCGTCCTCCGCGTAGGTGTAATAGCCGGCACCGGTGCGTCGGCCCAGTCGGCCGCGATCGCAGAGCTCGTCGGGAATATCGACGTACCTCGCGGGCAGCCGGTCCGTCGCCCGCCAGCGCCGGCGCAGCGATTGCGCGATCTGCAGCCCGGAAAGGTCGGCCACCGCGAACGGGCCCATGGCGAAGCCGAAGCCCTCCAGCGCCGCGTCCACCTCGGCGGGGAGCGCGCCGTCCTCGAGTAGGTACTCGACGTGCCGTCGGTAGACGGCGAAGACGCGGTTGCCGATGAAGCCCTCGCTGTCACCAGCCAGCACGGCGCACTTTTCCATGTCGCGCACGGCGCGCAGCGCGAGAGCGACCGCCTCGGGCGCGGTCCGCTCACCGGCCACGACCTCGACCAGCCGCATCACGTGGGCGGGGGCGAAGAAGTGCAGCCCAACGAGGCGGGTCGGGTCGTCGAGGGTCTCGGCGAGCCTGCCGACTCCCAGGTAGGAAGTGTTGGTGGCCAGCACGGCCCGCGGAACGACCTCCTGGGCGGATCGCAGCACGGCCGCCTTCACGTCGGGGTCCTCGAAGACCGCTTCCACGACCAGTTGGCTGCCCCCCAGGTCGGCGATGGCGGCGGAGGCACTAAGCGACCGGGAGGCGCGCTCGGCGGCCTCGGTGTCGAGGCGACCCCGACGAGCGGCGCGCGCGACAAGGTCGCGGGCCTGACCGAGGGCACGCTCGGCCTGGGCGGGATCGCGGTCGATCAGGTGAACCGAGGCGCCGTGGGTGGCGAGGGCGACGGCGATCCCGACGCCCATCGCGCCGGCGCCAACGACGCCTGCGCGCGTGACCGGCTGGACAGCGGGCCGGACTCCACCGCGTCGAGGTGCCGCGCGCTCGGCGAAGAAGACGTGGCGCAGCGCGGCGGCCTCCGGGGAGGTTCGCAGCCGATCGAAGCGTGCGCGCTCGTCGAGCAGCGCCTGGGTGAGGGGCCGAGTGCCGGCCGTGCGCACCAGTTCGGCCGCCTCGCCGGCCGCACCTACGGTCCGGCGTAGGGCAGCCGTCGCCGCCTTCTCAAAGGCGTCATACGCCGCCTCATCCTCCGGCGGCATCGGCAGGTCGCCGACCCGGCGCTTGCCGATGGTGCGCGCGAGTGTCACGGCGGCCTCCACCACGTCGTCGTCCACGACGTCGTCGACGATGCCCAGCCGCCGCGCCTCGGCAGCTCCGACCCGACGTCCGCTGACGATCAGGTCCAATGCGGCGGCGCGGCCGGTCAGCCGGGGCAGCCGCTGGGTGCCGCCCGCGCCGGGCACCATGCCGAGCGTCACCTCGGGCAGACCGACGACGGCCTGCGGCGTCGCGAGCCGGGCGTCGCAGCCCAGCGCGAGCTCGAGGCCGCCTCCCAGCGCTAGTCCGTCGAGGGCAGCCACGACCGGGCGCGGGCAGGTTTCGATTGCGGCGATCACCGCGGGAAGCAGCGGGTCGGGCACAACGCCGTCGAACTCGCTGATGTCGGAGCCCGCGATGAACGAGCCGCGGGCGCCCACGAGGACCGCACCGGCGAGCCCGTCGTGCTCGCGAAGCCGCTCGATGCCGGCCAGCACTCCGGCGCGGACCGCCTGCGAGCTGGCGTTCACGGGCGGGTTGTCGATGATGAGGACGAGGACGTCTCCTCGGGTCTCCTGCCGCACGGCGGGCCGGGCATCTCCGGGCGCCGTCACCGTGCCTCCCCATCCGAGACGAGCATGCGGACCAGCGCGTCCACGGCCACGATGCCCCGTCCCTCGGACAGCACCATCACGGGGTTGGCCTCGGCCTCCACCACGCGCCCGTTGGTCGCCAGCCCGATCCGCGAAAGCCCAACGATGGCCTCGGCGAGCGCATCGAGGTCCCCGCGGGGCATGCCCCGGTAGCCGCTGAGCGCCTGCAGGGAAAGCACCTCGGCGATCATGTCGTGGGCCGTCGCGAGGTCGACCGGCGCCGTGCGCACGCTGCGGTCCTGGTGGATCTCGGCCAGCACCCCGCCCGCCGCTAGCAGGACGATCGGACCAGCGTCACGGTCGTGGCGGTACCCGATCAGTACCTCGCCAAGGCCGCGGACCATCTCCTGGACGAGCACCCGGTCGACGGGCACGTCCGGGGCCGCGTGCGCCACCGACGTCACGATCTTCTTGATGGCCGCGTCCAGGCCGGCGTCGTCCTGGACACCGAGGACGACGCCACCGAGGTCGGACTTGTGGGGGGCTTCGCTGGCCAGGACCTTGACGACCGCAGGGGCGCTCACCAGCAGCCGCGCCCCGGTGCCGGAGGTCTCGAGCACGGTGAAGTCTGCGTGTTTGATCCCCACCTCGGCCAGCACCTCATAGGACTGCTGCTCGTCGAGCACTCGGCTCACCACTCCTGCCGGAGTCGACACGACGGGGTCGGCAGACGGCGTGCGGCGGTCAAAGACTGCGACGAGCGCCTCGGCGCAGGCCTCCGGCGTGCGGAACGCGGCCACGCCCTGGCTGCGCAGCAGGTGCAGCGCCTCGGGGGCGTCCGGCATCACGAAGGCGGCCAGCGGCTTCGGCAGGTCGGCACTGTCGGCGATCGGCTTGACCGCCAACTCCGGCCGGAAACGGGCGGAGGATCCGGCGACCGCCACGACCGCGTCGAACTCGGGGGCGGCGCACACGACGTCGAGGACGGCCTTCATGACGTCGTACCGGGTGCCGGCGAGGGTGAGGTCGATCAGGACGCCGTGCCCAGCGTCGACGCCCCGCTCGGCGAGACGTGCAACCGTCTCGTCCGAAGGCGCCGTGGGGATCGCGCCCTCCATGGCGAGGCAGTCGACGATCATCGCGCCGCCGCCGCCGGTCGTCGAGACGACGCCGACGCGCGGGCGGGGGTTCGGGCGTTCGGGCAGGGTGACAGCGCGCGCGAGGTGCTGCCCCTCCAGGAGCGCCTCGAAGTTCGTGACGCGGCCGATCCCCAGGTCGTGCAACAACGCACCAGCCACGGCGTCGTCGCCGGCCAGGGCGCCGGTGTGTGATACCGAAAGCCCGGCGCCCGCCTCGGAGCGACCGAGCTTGTAGGCGAGCACGGGTTTGCCCCGCTCGGCCGCAGCGCGGGCGAACCGACGCAGGTCGTCCGCGGCGTTGAGGTTCTCCATGAAGAGCGCGTAGCTGGCGATGTCGGGGTCATCGACCGTGGCCAGGCAGATTTCACCGAGCGAGAGGTCGATCTCGCCGCCGGTCGAGACCAAAGCGTGGAACCCGATGCCCATGCTCTTGCCGCGTGAGACCAACGCACCGATGGCGCTGCCAGACTGTGAAGCGACGAAGACGTCGCCGCGCGGCAGGTCCCGCTCGGCGAAAGCCGCGTTCGCCGTCAGCATGAACCCGTCGTTGAGGTTGGCGACGCCGAGCGTGCTCGGCCCCAGGATGCGGGTCGCCGACCCCGCCACGATCTCGCGCAGGGCGGCGGCGCGTCGTGCCCCTTCGGGCTCGGCCTCGACGAAGCCGTCGGCCATGATGCTGACCACTGGCACGCCGCTTCTTGCGCACTCGGCCGCCACATCCACTGCCGTGTCGGCGGCGGCGAGCACGTAGACATGCTCGGGCACCGTCGGGAGGTCGCCGACCCTGGGGTACGCATTCTGGCCGAGCACCGTGGTCCGGGTCGGGTTGACGGGATACGCGACACCGTCCCACTGGGATCGCAGCAAGTAGTCCAGCGGACGGGCGGTCGTCTTCCCTGGATTGTCGGAGGCGCCGACAATGGCGACCGTCCGCGGCCGCAAGAGAGCGTCGTGGAGAGTTCGCCCGGCGGCACTCATCGCACGCCCTGCTTCGCCTCGGTCGGGGCGGGGCGCTGGCTGAACCGCCGGTCGAAGACCGTCTCCGCTATCCGGTTCTTGAGGACCTCGGTCGAGCCTCCCGCGATCATCCAGCCGCGGGTGCGCCGGAAGCAGTACTCCACGAGGGACTCCTGGCTGAAGCCAGTGCCGCCCATCGCCTGGACGGCGAGGTTGGCCGCCCCGTAGCCCGCCTGGTTGGCGGCGTACTTCGCCACGGCGGTGCCGTAGGCGGACGGGAGCGCCGCGTCGGCTTCGGCCGCCGCCCGGTGGAGGAGAAGCTGGGCCGACTCCAGCTGCACCGCCTGCTCGGCGAACATCCATTGCAGGCCCTGGAACTCGGCGAGGGGCCGGCCGAACTGCTCGCGGGTTTTGACGTGCTCGACGGCGGCATCGAAGGCATAGCGGCCGACGGCTATCGAGCGCGAGGCGTTGCCGAGCCGCTCAACGTTGAAGCCGCTGATCTGACGCTTGAACCCGCCCTCCCCGAGCAGCACTTGCTCGGCCGGGATCCAACAATCCTCGAAGTACAGCTGGCACCAATGCTCGCCGTTCATGAACTGCGACGGCGTTCCGACCGTGAGGCCGGGGGTATCACGGTCGATGAGGACCGACCCGATGCCGCCGACGCCCGGGCCGAAGCGCACGTACACGAGGAAGACCGACGCCTCGGCACTGTGCGTCCCGAACACCTTTGTTCCTCTGACGACGTAGCCGTCACCCTTCTGGGTCGCCGTGGTGGTCAGGTCGGTGACCGCCGAGCCGGCCTCGGGCTCGCTCATGCCCAGCCCGATCACGGACTCGCCGGCGAGCAGGGACGGCAGGTAGCGCTCCCGCTGGTCGTCAGTGGCGTACTCGGCGAAGGTCCGGATGGCGCCGAAGTTCCCGGCCTGGATCACGTCGGCGCTGCGAGGGCAGTACTTCGCGATGGCCTGGATGGCGGTCACCGCGGCGAGTAGGGACGCGCCCTGGCCGCCCTTCTCCTCTGGGATGGTGAGACCGAGGAGGCCCTGGCGCGCCAGCGCGCGAGCGACGTCCCAGGGCAAGTCGGCCGCGTGGGCTCGCTCCAGCGCGCCGGCCGCCAGGTTCCGCGAGGCAAAGGCCTCGACGGACTCGCGGAAGGTCGCGATCTCGTCGGGGAGTCGGAAGTCCATGGGTGCTCCAGTTCTTCGTGTGGTGCGGGTGGCTGTGGGGTCCCGCCGGGGCGGCCGGTTCAGGACGGGTGGTTCAGAGACGCGCTACCGTCCCCGCCAGATCGGTTCTCTCTTCTCCACGAAGGCGGCGACGCCCTCGATCCGGTCCTCGCTCGAGTAGGGGTCGGGGTGGAAGTCCGTGCGAAGCGCGGCGGCGACCGGCATCTCCCGGCCGCTGATGAGTGTGGCCTTGAAACGCTGCAGCGAGACCGGCGCACGGCCCGCGACCTCGCGCGCCAGCGCGAGGCCGGCTGCGAGCGGGTCCGCATCGACCACGCGGTTGAGCACGCCCCAGCGGGCGACGTCTGCGGCGGGCATGAGCTCGCCGAGGTAGAGCCACTCGTAGTACACGGCACTAGGAACCGACCGCGCCAGGATCGTGGACCCGAACACAGCCCCCATGCCGCGCTTGGCCTCGGGCAGCGCGAACCGGGCATGGGCGGCCGCGACGCGGAGGTCGCACGCCAGGGCGAGCTCGAAGCCGGCGCCCACAGCATCGCCGTTGACGGCTGCCACGGTGGGCTTTCGGCACTCCCAGAGGGCCTCGAAGGGATTTCGGTGCAGCCCTCGCATGGGGTGTCCCGCCCGCTCCCCGACCCGGTCGACGGCCGCGCGCTCCTTGAGGTCGCGGCCGGCGCAAAAGGCGCGCGTACCCGTGCCGGTGAGAACGACGGCTCGCACTGCGGGATCCGACTCGATCTGCTCAACGGCACCGACGATCGCCGTCATCGTCGCCTGGTCAAGCGCATTCAAGACCTCGGGCCTGTCGATGCGAAGGAGCGCGACCCCGTCGGGCCTAACCGTCAGATGGAGCCCCTGCGCTCCGGTCACACTGCCCTCCTGATGTGATGTCCGTGACTATCTACGATGCATTATATATAATGCATCGCACGATGACGCAACAAGTAAGGAGACACCGTGACTGAAGGCTTGTCCGTTGGGTCGGCGCTCAGCCGGCTCCCTGAGCTGGTGAACGCCGACGCTGACCTGGTCCGTCGGGGCCGCTACGTCAGCACCACTTTCCTGATCGGCGCGGACGACACCTCCTGGCTCGTCGGCGTCGACGAGGGACGCATCCGCGTGGCAGAGGGCCCGTTCGTGATGCCGCGCTGGAGGTTCGCCCTGCGGGCGTCGGCGAGCACCTGGGAGCGGTTCTGGCAACCGGATCCCGGGCCCGGCTGGCACGACGTGATGGCGCTGGTCAAGTTCCGCCGCCTCGTCGCGGAAGGCGACCTGCACCCGTTCATGGCGAACCTGCTGTGGTTCAAGGATGTCCTCGCAGCGCCCCGGGCGCTCCACGCGGTAGCCGCCGGAGCGGCCCGATGAGCGCCGGGACCGCGGCGGAGTTCGAGCCGGTCGTTGGGCGCTACCTCTCCCTCGAGATCGCAGGTCGCCGCCATCGGCTGTACGTCGAGGAGGCTGGGTCGGGCACGCCGCTGCTCTGCCTGCACACGGCGGGGGCCGACAGCCGTCAATGGCGCGGGGTACTCAACGACCCGGAGATCACCGCGCACCACCGAGTCATCGCCTTCGACCTGCCCAGGCATGGCAAATCCTCTCCGCCGGAGGGCTGGCACGAGGACGGCGACTACGCGCTGACCACCGATGCGTACGTCGAGGTGATACTCGCCGTCACGCGTGCCCTGAAGCTGGACCGACCGCTCGTGGTGGGCTGCTCGATCGGCGGGAGGGTAGTCCTCCACCTCGCGCTGCGCCACCCCGATCTGTTCGGCGGGGTGATTGGGCTGCAGTCCGGCGCCCACGTAGACCCGTACTACGACTTGGAGTGGTTGGACCGTCCCGACGTTCATGGTGGCATGGCATGCGCCGGCATCGTCTCGGGCCTGGTTGGACCCTCCGCTCCAGCCGCGGACCGGTGGGAGACCCTGTGGCACTACATGCAGGGCGGGCCGGGCGTCTTCAAGGGCGACCTGTACTTCTACGCCGGCGAGGGGGACATCCGCGACACGGTGTCGGCGATCGACATCGACCGATGCCCGGTCTTCCTGCTCTCCGGCGAGTACGACTACTCCGCCACTCCCGACGACACGCACGCGGTGGCGGAGGCGATCGGAACCGACGAGGTGCAGATCATGTCCGGCATGGGCCACTTCCCGATGTCTGAGGACCCCGAACGGTTCCTGGGTTACTTCCGCCCGACGCTGGAGCGAGCCCGCACCACACGCGACCGGAACTGACGCGCCTCATCCGCGTCGGCAACCGGCAATGCCGGCGGGGGGACCGGAGCCGGCCAGTCCCCCTGCCGGCTACAGCCCGGCACCCCGGTCTCGCGCTCGGATCAATCGCCGGGCTGGAGGTGGAGTGCGACCACTCCATCGGGCAAACCGGTGCCGTCATACCTCTCCATGACGAGCGGATCATGCCCCGGCACGATGTGCTGCGGGCTGTCGGCCAGCGCGGCGATCCGGTCGTAGCCGTCAAGCATCTCGCCGAGGTCCACGATGCCGGGGAACGGGTCTCGCAGCTCGAAATTCTCGTAGTAGTGCAGCGCATCGGAAGCTAGCACCACCCAGCCGCGCGCCGTGCGGACCCGGACGACCTGCAGGCCACGGGTGTGGCCGCCGACCAGGTGCAGCTCGAGTCCGTCAGCGAGCCGATGCACCCCGTTCAAGACGGCCACGCGGCCGTCGTGCAGGCGCCGCACCAGATCCGCGAGGTCCTCCACCTCGAAGAAGTGGTTCAGCGACGGGTGCCGCATGCTCCCGCCGAACGCGTAACCGAGCTCGCGCTCCTGCACGCACACCTCGGCAGTCGGAAAGTCGGCGACGTTTCCGGCGTGGTCGTAGTGCAGATGGCTCAGGACGACGTACGACACGGCATCCGGGTCGATCCCGAGGCTGCGGACCGCCTCGGCAGGGCGCCGGTCCATGACCCGACCGCGTCGAGCACCGGAGTACTCGCTGAAGCCCGTGTCCACAACGACGGCGATGTCCCCGCGGCGGATCACCCACATGTCGAAGTCGAGCCGCATCGTGCCGTCCCGCCCGGCGCCGCGGAGGAAGTTGTCGCGGGCGGCCCGGTCGACGGTGCCCAGCCGGATGGCGTAGACCTCGAACGGCCCCGCGTGCTGCCTCCCCGTCACCCCGTCAGCCGCGACCATCAATGAGCTTGATCATCGCCGGATAATAGTTCTCCGCGTAGCCGGCATCCCTCGTCGCCTCGAGCAGCTCCATGGTCTGCTCCGCCCCTCTGACGTGCACCCCGCCGTCCTCGGCGAGCTTTAACGCCAGGGCGAGGTCCTTGATCGCGTAGAGCGTCGGGAAGGTCTTGGTAGGGAACTCGTCGGGCACCAGCGTGGCCATCGCCGAGTTGCGAAGCTGGAAGCTGTCGGCCGAGCCGAGCTGCAACGTCTCGAAGAGGAGCCGGCCGTCGACCCCGGCCGTGCGACCGATGGCCAGCGCCTCCGCTAAGGCCCGCACGTTCTGGAAAACGACCATGTTGTTGAGGATCTTGATGACCTGGCCGTTGCCGATGCCGCCGGCATGGACGATGTCGGTGCCCATGCACGACAGCAACGGCTCCAGTTCGGCGAACGTCTCGGGCGTCGCACCGACCGTGATCAGCAGCGTGCCGTCCTTGGCCGCCTGCCGCAGCCTCGCCACCGGGGCGTCGACGAACGTCACCCCCGCCGCGGCGGTCCGTGCCGCCAGCGCGCGGGCGCGGGTTACGTCGCTGGTGCTCATGTCCACGATCACCGCAGGGCTGCGCGACGCGGCGAGGAGTTGGTCGACGACCTCCTCGACCTGGACGATGCTGGGCAGCGAGAGGAACACGACGTCCGCCCGCGCAGCGACGTCTCCCAGGTCCGCAGCACGGT
Organism: Nocardioides sp.; assembly: GCA_035765695.1. GTDB lineage: Bacteria > Actinomycetota > Actinomycetes > Propionibacteriales > Nocardioidaceae > Nocardioides. Next base: position 34,749 of record DASTXB010000010.1, read on the forward strand.
CAGCCCCCGCCTGGGCCGCGGCGTCGAGTGCTTCCGGGACGGCGTCGTAGGCAACCACCGGCAACCCCGACTTGCGGGTCAGGTTTGCGCACATCGGTCCGCCCATGACGCCGAGACCAACGAAGCCCAGGGTCCTACGATCCGACACAGCTCTCTGCCTTCTTTCTCGGTGATGGTGGGCCGGTCGCTCAGGCGACCGACATGATGACGCTCTTGACCTGGCTGTAGTGGCGCAGAGCCTCCATGCCCTTCTCGCGCCCGATCCCGCTCTCCTTGTAGCCACCGAATGGCACCTCGACGCCGGCGCCGGCGTACCGGTTCACCTGCACCTGTCCCGCCTTGAGCGCTGCGGCCACGCGGTGCGCGCGGCCGAGGTCGGCGGTGAAGACACCGGCCGACAAGCCGTACGGCGTGTCGTTGGCCATCCGGATCGCCTCGTCGACGTCGTCGAAGGCGATGACCGACTGCACGGGCCCGAAGACCTCCTGTCGCGCGATCGGCATGTCGTTGGTGACGTCCGCGAGCAACGTCGGCAGCACGAAGTGCCCCCGCTCGCGGTCGCCGGTGGATCCGCCCGCGACGATCCGTGCGCCGTCGGCGCGCGCGGCGGAGACCATGTCCAGGACGCGGGCACGCTGCTTCTCCGAGACCAGCGGCCCGAGGTCTGGGTCGTCCAGGCCGTGACCGACCGAGAGCCCCTCCATCCGCGCGGCGACCAACTCGAGGAACTGCTCCTGTACGCCGCGATGTACCAGCAGCCGCGTCGTGGCGAAGCACGACTGGCCGGAGTTGCGGATGACCGCCAGCGCGCCCGCCGCGGCCGCCTTCTCGAGGTCGGCGTCGGCGCAGACGATGGTCGGCGACTTACCGCCGAGCTCCAGGCTGCAACCGACCACCCGGTCAGCGGCGATCCGACCGACCACGCGACCGACGGCTAACGACCCGGTGAAGGTGATGTGCTGCACGAGCGGGTGCCGGGTGAGCGCGTCGCCGGTGGTGGAGCCCTCACCAAGCACGATGTTGCACAGCCCGGCGGGCAGTCCGGCCTCCGCCATGAGCACCGCGGCGAGCGCGGAGGACAACGGCGTCAGCTCCGACGGCTTCACCACGACCGCGTTGCCCGCGGCCAGGCTAGGGGCGACGCCGCGCATCATCTGGCTGACCGGCGCGTTCCACGGCGTGACGTGGGCAACCACGCCGTACGGCTCCCGGACCGTGAAGGCGAAGGTCCCGGCCGGCTGAGGGATGGTCTCCCCGGAGAGCTTGTCGACCGCCCCGGCGTAGTACTCCAGATAGCGGGCGCTGACCTCGATGTCAGCACGCGCCTGGGACAGCGGCTTGCCGGTGTCGAGCGATTCCAGTCGGGCGAGGACGTCACCCTGGTCGCGGAAGGCCCGGGCGCAGGACAACAGCACCCGCCCCCGCTGCGCTGGCGCCATGGCCGCCCACTCCCCCTGCCAGGCACGGTGGGCGTCCTCCACCGCCTCCGCCACAAGGTCTGCGGAGGACTCCTCGAACTCAGCGATCACCGACTCCGTCCCCGGGTCGTGCACCTCGTGCACACGCGCGCCCACCGGCGCTGTCCAGCGACCCGCCACGACGGCGGTCATCGTCGGCGGCAGGCCAGAGTCCTCGAGCAGGTCGGGCGAGCCGGTGAGAGTGCTCATCAGGTGACGACTTCCTTTCGGTCCTTGCTCAAGAGCCGGACTGCTCCTGGCGGAAACGTTCACTGGTCATGACGTGGGCGGCCATCCGGCGGCCCGCCTCGACGGCGTCGCCCGCCTCGATGGCAGCCAGGATCTGGCGGTGCTCGGCGAGCAGCACCTGCGCCCAGTCCTCGTCCTGCCAGATCGTCTTGGAGGCGGGCAGGGCGGTCCAGATCTGGGTCAGGTAGTTGGTGACGACTGTCGAACCGGACTCGTAGATGGAGAAGTGGAAGGCCTTGTTCATCCGCGACAGCTCCACGGGCGCCCCCCGGCCGTGGGTCGCCGCCAGCTCGTCGTGGCGCGCAATGATCCGCTCGAGCTGCCCCGGCTGCATTCGCTCGACCGCGAGTTCGACGGCGAGTCCCTCAGCCAGAGAGCGGAGCCGATAGAGGTCGTGGATGCCCTCGGGCGGCATCTCCGAGACGGTTACCCCCCGGTGCTGGGAGTACTGGATGGACCCGTCCGCCTCGAGGAGTCGCAGCGCCTCCCGCACGGGGGTCGCGCTCACGCCGTAGCGCTGGGCGAGCTCCATCTGCCGTAGCGAGGTGCCGGCGGGAATCTCACCGTTCGCTATGTCCTCACGCAGCCGCTGCAGGACGTACTCGACCTTGCTGAGCGGTCGTGGAGCATTGTTGTTCACCGATGTCATCGACCTACCCCTGATCACCAGATTCTGCTGCCTACGAGCGCGGTCACGAGCTGCCCCGGGTGAATTCCTGGTGGCCCTGCGCCGCTACCGAAAGATAGCGATGCTGTAGGTCAGGCGCAGCGGCAAATGCTTTCGCCCTGGACTCGTGGACCACCCGCCCGGTCTCGAGGACGTAAACGCGGCTAGCCAAGTCCAGCACGAACTGAAGGTTCTGCTCGGCGAGCAGAACCGCGATCCCGGATCGCTCCGGCAGGGCGGCGATGGACTCCTGCAACTGCTGCACAACCACCGGCGCCAGGCCCTCGGTGGGCTCGTCGAGGAGCAGCAGCCGCGGCTTGGCCGCGAGGGCTCGGGCGATCGCGACGGCCTGTTGCTCGCCACCGGAGAGCTGGAAGCCCTGCCGGTCGAGCAACCGTCCCATGATCGGCATGAGGTCGACGATCTCGTCGACGTCGACCTGGTGGCCGCGCGAGGCGGCGGCCAGCCGCAGGTTGTCCAGGACTGACAGGCCGGCGAAGATGCGACGCTCCGCTGGGACCCAGGCGATCCCGCCCCGGGCGTTGTCCTCGGGCAGCCGCCGGGAGATGTCGACGCCATCGAAGGCGAGGGTGCCGCGGCGGCGAGCTTCGAGGCCCATGATCGACTTGAAGGTGCTCGTCTTCCCAGCCCCGTTGCGTCCCAGGATGCCGACCATCTCCCCCTCGTTGATGTCGAGCTCGAGGCCGAAGAGCGCCTGGGCCGGTCCGTACCACGCGTCCACGCCGGACATCTGCAGAAGGGCCATCAGCTCTTCACTCCCAAGTAGAGCTCCCGGGTCTCGGGTGCATTCTCGACCTCTTCCGGCGTGCCGTGGACGACGACCTTGCCCTGGCCCATCAGCACCACACGGTCGCTGAGCGCGAACACAACGTCCATGTCATGGGCAGTGAGGATGATCGTCATCCTGCGGTGCTCGCTGCGGATGCGGGCGAGCGTGCGGATGGTGCGCTCGGTGTCATCGAGCGACATGCCGGCCGTGGGTTCGTCGAGCAGTAGGACCGTCGGGTCCTGCACGAGCGCCATCGCAAGCTCCAGCCGCTTCCGGTCGCCCTGCGCCAGCACACCCGCCGGCGCCTGGGCGAGAGCGGCGAGGTCGAGTTCTTCCATGACGTCCTGTACCTGGGTCCGCCCCCTGGACGAGCGTCCGAAGACGTTCCAGGCCCGGACGCTGCGTCGGTCGGCCGCCACCCGCGCCACCATCAGGTTGTCCTCGACCGTGCGCGAGCCGAAGAGGCGCGCCACCTGAAAGGTCCGGCTGACGCCGTGCCTGGCGAGCCGCGCAGCTGACCACGAGGTCACGTCGCGGCCGGCGTACTCGATGGAGCCGGCGGTCGGCCGGTGCTCCCCGGCCACGGTCCCGAAGAAGGTCGACTTGCCGGCGCCGTTGGGGCCAATGATCGAGACGCACTCGGCGGGCGCGACGTCCAGGTCGACGCCGCGGACGGCGTGCACCGACCCGAACGACTTCTCCAGCGCGCTGACGCGCAGGATGGGCTGGTCGCTCAACGTGCGACCCTCCTTCGCACTCGACGGAACACCGTGGTCAGGCTGAGCAGACCGCCTGGCGCCAGCAGCACCACGACGAGGAGGGCGAGTCCGACGAAGAAGTCCGGCGACGCCAGTTTGTCGAAGAGGTAGTGCTCGACGACAGTGAGGATCACCGCGCCAACGGCCGGCCCCCAGAACGTCCGCATGCCACCGATCAGGCACATGACGATGACCTCGCCCGAGAGCGCCCAGACGAGGATCTCCGGGGTCACCAGGCCCTGCTGCTGGGCCATCAATCCACCGGCCACGCCGGCCACGACGCCGGCGATGGTGAACGCCAGGGCCCGTACGAGCCGCACATCGATGCCCAGGGCCGCGGCACGCAGCGGATCGTCACGAACCGCGTTCATCGACGCGCCGAGGCTGGAGCGCCGGATGTGGGCGAGGCCGAGCACGACGACCGTGGCGACGATGACCGCGAACCACCAGAACTTGTCGTCGAGGAAGAGGTTCTGGCCGAAGAGCTCGCCACGTGAGATCGCCGGGATGCCGTTCTCGCCGTGCAGGGCGTCCATCCGGAAGGTCAGCATCCACAGGATCTGCCCGAAGATCAGAGTCAACATCGCGAACTCGACGCCGGTGATGCGTCCGGCGAGCGCAGCGAAGAGGAGCGCCATGACGCCCGCTGCGAGACCGGCGACCAGGACGGCCAGGATCGGCGACTCGATGTGGTCCTTGGTCAGCCCGACCGCATAGGCGCCGGTCCCGAAGAACGCGGCCTGCCCGAAGGAGGAGATGCCGGTCCAGCCGAACAGCACGTTCGTCCCCATGGCGAAGACCGCGTAGATCACCGCGGTGGTGACCAGGAAGAGGTTGGCGTCGTGCACAACGGTCGGCACCGCGAACGCGATGACCAGGCAGGTGACCAGAATCTTGGCCAGTTCTACGATCGGGTGGCGCCGCCGCTCGATCCCGACCGGGGACCGGGTGGGCTCGGGTGGCGCGACTACTGTGGAATTCTGCTGCGCCGTCATGCGGCGCTCCCGACGGGCCGGCCGGCCAATCCCTGCGGGCGCAGCAGCAGGATCAGGGCGACGGCGATGTAGAGGCTGAATCCCGCCACGTCGGGCACGTAGCTCACCATCAGACTGTCGGCGATGCCGAGGATTAGCGCGGCGGTGAGCGCGCCGCCCACTGAGCCGAGTCCTCCGATGATGACGATGGCAAAGCTCTGGATGGCATAGGTAGGGGCGAGGCCGACGTCCACGCTGAGCAGGGGCGCCATCAGGGCGCCGGAAAGCCCGGCGAGCGCGGCACCGAGCGCGAAGACGCCCGCCTGCACACGGCGGGCTCTGATGCCCAGCGCGCGTGCCATCAGCTCGTCGGTCGACACCGCGCGGATCACCTTGCCGTACCGCGTCCGCTGCAGCAGCAGGTATAGCCCGGCACCGATCGCGAGGCCGACCACCAGGAGGAAGACGTCGTACGACGCGACCTCGACGCGACCCACTGACAGGGAGCCGCCGAGCCCGTCGACCGGCGCCTGGCTGCGCGGCTTGTTGCCCCAGAGCATGGTCGTGAGGCCCTCCAGACCCAGCAGCAGGGCGTAGGAGGCCAGCAGCGTGATCATGTGATCCTGCCCGTACAGCCTCTTGAAGACCGCCGTGTCGGCGGCGACCCCGACAACGGCCAGGACCGCCGCCGCGGCAAGGGCCGCCAGGAGGAAGACCGCTAGATTGTCGGCACCTCCGCTCAGCATCGTCGCGAGAAGGAACGCGCCGAGCATGAAGAACGCGCCGTGGGCGAAGTTGAGCACCCGGAGCACTCCGAAGATGAGCGTCAGGCCACTGGCCACGATGAACAGCGGCATACCCTGGGCGATGCCGGCGATGATGGCCGAGATCAGCTCGGACACGTTCCCTCCTTTGCGACTCGGTCTACTTCGTCAGTGGGTCTCGATGAGGTCCGCCGCGGGGACGACCTCGGTGTCGAGGACCTTCACCCCGTCGGGTGCGTCGGCGTCTCCCACCGTGTGCGACACGACGACCGGCGCGAGGAGCTGGTGCGTCGTGCCGTCCATCTTCATCTCGCCCGCGGGCCCGGTGAACGAGATGTTCGACAGCGCCTCAACGACGTCGTCGGGGTCGCCGCTGCCGGCGGCGTCGATCGCCGCCACGTACGCATAGCCGGCCTGGTAGCCGTCGTAGGACCAGGCCACCGGCAGGTCGCCGTACTCGTCCTGGTAGCCCTTGACGAACTTGTCGTTCTCCGGGCTGTCGTAGGCGGCGTAGACGTAGTCGTAGGCGTTCCACATGTCGGGCGCCGCCCCCTTCAGGGAGCGGGCGACGGTCTCGTATCCGCCGGCGCTCGCGAGCAGGCTGACCTTGTCGGTGAGGCCGAAGGCGTCCGCCTGCTTGAGGAAGGCCGTAGTGCCGGCGCCGTAGGTGGCCAGGAAGGCCGCGCTCGAGTCCTTATCCCCCAGCCCACGCGACATGGCTGAGACCTGGTTGCGGAAGTTCGCCTCGCCGAGCGGGACGAAGAACTCCTGGTTCGTGTTGACCGTCGTGCCCGCGTCGCTCATGGTGTCCCGGAAGACCTCCCACGTCTCGTGGCCCCAGGTGTAGTCGTAGCCGAAGACGTTGTAGTCGGTGACCGACGGGAACTTCTCGGCCACCACCTTGCCGAGCGCGGTGCTGACCATCGAGTCGCGCGGCGCCACAGCGAACGTACGCTCGTACGGAGCCTTGCCCGAGTAGGCGCCGGAAAGGTCGTTGCCGGCGCAGACGGCGGTCACCAGGGCGCCGCCGGCCTGATCAACCAGGGGCGCCACGGCCCCGCACGCGGTGCTGGTGAGCATGCCCGCCAGCAGCATGGTGCCGTCGGACATAAAGTCGCGGGCTACCTGGCTAGCTGCGGTCGCGTCCGCTTGCTCGTCCTTGACCTCCACGTCGATGGCGACGCCCTTGGCCAGGCCATCCGCCTGCGCCTGCTCTACCCCGAGCTTGAAGCCGTTCGAGATGTTGTCGCCGATCTCGGCGAAGGCACCAGACATCGGCGCGATGACGCCGATCTTCACGCCGCCGTCCGATGCACTGCCGGAATCGTCGCCGCCACAGGCGCTGAGCGTGCAGATCAACGATCCCGAGAGCAGCAGAACGGCCGACTTCCCGATGCGCTTCATATGGTTCTCTCCTCGTAGAACTCGCGACGCCTTCGTGACGCCGGTCACGCGACGATAGTATATATAATCGACTGCGCACAATACTTAGGCGGTACATGTTCTTCCTGTTCCTTCCTGTCCGCCGCACCGGCTCTGGCTTCCAGGCCACGGCGTTACGGCGTTACGGCCAAGCGCCGTCACCCGCGTCTCGCTGCCCGCACCGGCCTAGGACCTCCAGAGTGCCGACGAGGAGGCCGTCGGGCGCGCGACGTGGCGAAAGCTCATCGGGCAGAGCATCGACAACCTCGCCACTACTGGCGGCCCCTTACGCAGCCGGATCGAAGCCCCACGCCGCGCCAACGGTCTGAAGGAGGCGCACGCCGCCTTGGTCGACACGTCCAAGGAGTACGCCAGGCTCTGCAAGGAGCTCGGCGTGACCAGTAGATGGGCGCCGCCGTCGATGCTCGACGAACTGAGCCAGATCATCGACGCCGGGGAGCTGGGGCGGGTTCGGGCTTGCGGTGATCGGCCACTGGCAGCCACCGATCAATCTCGACAAGGTCGACGTGCGTCTGCGTGTGCTCCGGGAGGCTCGGAAGGTGATGGCCGACGACGCCAGAGCGTGGGCCCGTGACCGTGGCTTCGAGATCTGACCAGGACTGCTTCTGCGCGCCACCGCGCCGGTGCTGGACATCACAGAAGACCGGGTGTCGCACCAAGCTCCAGCTGAGCTCAATGGTCTCGTCGGCCAGGCCTGGCGGTTTGGGCGCCTCTGTCCCGATGGCCGAGGGCGTGCTCGCCGACAGTCGGCGTCAAGGACGCTGCGCGGTGGCCTCCGGCCACCGTTGACCCCGGACACCGTCGAGCAGTCGGGCTGGCTATCGGGTCGGTGGCACGCTCCTGCTCGTCCCGTCACACGCACGGATCAGCCGATCCACCGGGCTCGAGGATCACGCGCAGACGACTCAGCGGGTTCGGGGTTCGAGTCCCTGATGGCGTACCACCCGAGGGTCCTGACCGAAGTCATGGTCAGGGCCCTTCGTGTTTTCCGGACACCGGCCGGTCCCGAAAATCACCCCTTTGGGCGTAACGCCGGACGAGACGCCGACGGGCTGCCGCACCACGATTGTGTCCATGTCCGGCAGACCTACCCGCGTGGGGATCGTGTGCACGCAGGAGGTGATCGGGAAGGGCCTCGAGGCCATGCTCGCCGAGCACCCGGGCCGGTCCGTGGTGACCGAGGTGGAGCAGGCCGAGGTGGTCCTGTACGACGTCTTCGGGGTGCATCGCACCAACGGCTCGGACCTCGACGACCTGCTGGGCCGCACCCGTGGCGTCGTGGTGGCGGTGAGCCGCGACCTGCGCCCGGACCTGCGCGCCCGGGCGCTCGCCGCCGGTGCCCACACGTGGGTCTCGATGAGCGTCACGTCGCCGGAGCTGATCCAGGTCGTCGAGGCGGCCGCCTCGGGTGAGGACCTGCCCGACCAGCACGATCCCTTGTGCAACGAGGTCGGCCTGACCCCGCGGGAGGTCGAGGTGCTCGCCCTCATCGCCCAGGGTGCGAGCAACATGGAGATCGCCGAGCGGCTCTACCTGTCGATCAACTCGGTGAAGACCTACATCCGCTCGGCGTACGCCAAGATCGGCGCCACCTCGCGCAGTCGCGCGGTCGCGTGGTGCCTGCAGCACGGGTTCGCGCCGCCCGACTGAGCCCACCTCCCGACGCCGGGGGGTCTCGACGGGCCCGACGACCGACGACGGGGGCGGCATACCCCGGGCCGCGGTCGGGCACCGAGTCCGCATGGCCACCCGACACGCGGACCCCGAGGCCTCGGAGGTCGACTCGCCCACCGACCTCACGAGCCACTCCTGGCGCTACGTGCTGCGCCGGACGCTGCGCGAGTTCCAGCGCGACCAGTGCACCGACCTCGCCGCGGCGCTCACCTACTACTCGGTGCTCGCGGTGTTCCCGGCCGCGATCGCGCTGACCTCGCTGCTCGGACTGGTCGGCCAGGGCACCAGCAGCACCGAGACGGTCCTCCAGATCGTCACCGACCTCGGCGGCGGCTCGGTGGTCGACAGCGTCCGCGACCCCCTGCTCGAGATCAGCAAGTCGCAGACCGCCGGCCTCGCGTTCGTGCTCGGCCTCGCGGGCGCGCTGTGGTCCGCGAGCGGGTACGTCGGCGCGTTCGGTCGCGCGATGAACCGGGTCTACCAGGTCGAGGAGGGCCGGCCGATCTGGAAGCTGCGCCCGGCCATGCTGCTGCTGACCATGATGCTGGTGGTCCTCGCGGCCGCCGTGCTCCTCGCGCTCGTGGTGACCGGCCCGGTCACCGACGTGATCGGCGACCAGCTCGGCGTCGGCGACTCGCTCCGGCTGGTGTGGAACATCGCCAAGTGGCCGGTGATGTTCCTGGTCGTGATGCTCATCGTCGCGCTGCTGTACTGGGGCACACCCAACGTGCGCCAGCCCAAGTTCCGCTGGATCAGCATCGGCGCCCTCGTCGCCATCGTCGCCTGGGGCATCCTGTCCGCGGCGTTCGGCTTCTACGTCGCCAACTTCTCCTCCTACGACAAGACGTACGGCGCGCTCGGCGGCGTGATCGTCTTCCTCCTCTGGCTGTGGCTCACCAACCTCGCCATGCTCTTCGGCGCCGAGATCGACGCGGAGCTCGAGCGCGGCCGCGAGCTCCAGAGCGGCGAGCCGGCCGAGCGGGTGCTGCGGCTCCCGCCCCGCGACGACACCGGCATCGACAAGGCCCGCTCCAAGCAGGAGGACGACGAGCGCCGCGGCCGGGCGATCCGGCTCCGTGCCCGCCGCCAGCCCCGCTCCCGGAAGGACTGACCCATGGTTCTCACCTCCCTCTGGCACGACCGGCACCCGCGCGAGGAGCCCGTCCCGCCCGCGATCAGCGGCGACTGGGACGTCGTGGTCATCGGCGCCGGCATCACCGGCCTGACGACCGCGGGGCTCCTGGCCCGCGCCGGGAAGTCCGTCCTCGTCATCGAGGCGCGGCACGTCGGCGCCGGCACCACCGGTGGTAGCACCGCGAAGGTCAGCCTGCTCCAGGGCACGCACTACTCGAAGGTCGCCCGGCGCCAGCCGACCTCCGTGCTCCGGGAGTACGCCGACGCGAACACCGAGGGGCTCGCGTGGCTGGCGCGCTTCTGCGGCGAGCACGGCGTCGAGCACCAGCGCCGGCCCGCGTTCACCTACGCGACCACCCCGCAGGGCCGCCGCTCCGTGCTGGCCGAGCTCGACGCGCTCCACGAGGCCGGGCTGGAGAAGGCCACCCTGGACGAGGACGTCGCACTGCCCTTCGCCACCACCGGCGCCGTACGGATGGACGACCAGGTCCAGCTGGACCCGGTGGAGCTGGTCGACGCGCTGGCGGCCGACGCGCGCCGGCACGGCGCGGTCATCGCGGAGGGTGCCCGGGTCCGTCGCGTGCAGGGGCACCGTCCGAGCCGGGTGGTGACCGACGCCGGCGACGCCCAGGCGCAGACGGTGGTGGTGGCCACGAACATGCCGATGCTCGACCGCGGCGGGTTCTTCGCCCGCGCCGAGCCGGCCCGGTCCTACAGCCTCGCCTACCGCACGTCCGGCCCGACGGTCGACGGCATGTACCTCTCCGCGGACCAGCCGTCCCGCTCGCTGCGCGACGCCCCCGGCGACGTGTTGCTCGTCGGCGGTGACGGCCACAAGGTGGGCGCGAAGACGTCCGAGCGCGAGCACCTCGACAACCTCCGCGCCTGGACCGCGGAGCACTTCCCCGGCGCGGAGGAGACGCACGCCTGGTCGGCGCAGGACTACCTGCCCCACCACGCGCTGCCGTACGCCGGACCGATCCTGCCCGGCACCAGCGACATCCTGGTCGCCGGCGGCTACTCCAAGTGGGGCCTCACGAACGGCGTCGCGGCCTCGCTCGCGCTGGCCGGCCGGATCCTCGACGGGCACCAGCCCTGGGCGTCGGCGTACCAGCCCTGGGGCACGCACGAGCTGCGCGGCCTGCCGACCAGCCTCCGGCTGAACGGGGAGGTCGCGCTCGAGATGACCACCGGCTGGGCGCGGCGGATCGCCGGCAGCGACGACGGACCGGTGTGCACGCACCTCGGCGGCATCCTGCGCTGGAACGACGCCGAGGAGAGCTGGGACTGCCCGCTGCACGGGTCGCGGTTCGCCCCCGACGGCGCCGTGCTCGAGGGGCCGGCCACCTGCCCGCTGCGGAGCACGACCGGCTGACCGGGCGCTGAGCCCGGCGCGGGCCTCCTCCGGCTCACTGTGCTGACGGGGCCCTCGACGTCGTTTCGGACGACATCGGGCGCCTTTCCTCAAGGCATCCTCAAGGTTCGTCCACCCTGCGTACAAGGTTCGTTCACAGCCCGCCTCGAGGTGGCCTCCGCGTGAAACGGTGCTCTCACCACCGGAATTCGATCCATCGGGAGACACCATGCGAGCTCGGCTCGTCACCGCCGCCGCCGTCGCCACCGCGACGACGTTGCCGGCGTTCGTGCTGCTCGGCGCCACCGCCGCATATGCAGGCAAGGACGACGGCGGCAGCAACAAGGGCGACATCAAGATCTCCACCGTGGGCGGCCCGGCCGACAACAGCAACGAGGCTCACGTCGGCTGCTCCTTCGACCTCCAGTGGTACGGCTTCGAGCGGTCCACCTCGACGGTCTCCTTCGCACCGCAGGGTGGATCGTCCAAGGGTCTGCAGATCGCCGTGGCGTCCGGTCCGACGAGTGTCGAGCTCGGTGACCCCAAGTCCGGTAGCGACCTGAACACCATCCGTACCTACACGCTGCGCTTCACCGGCGCCGACCCGCACGACCAGCAGGGGTATCACGTCGAGGTCACCGTCGACACCGAGCGCTCCGACGGCAAGAAGGGCGACGGCAAGAAGAAGGTCTTCTGGTCCAAGTGCGACAGGGCCGACGTCCCGTCCACGGACCCGGGCACCGGCGACGACGGCACCACCGACCCGGGCACCGGCGACGACGGCACCACCGACCCCGGCACCGGCGACGACGGCACCACCGACCCCGGCACCGGCGGCGGCAACGGCACCGACCCCACCGACCCCACCGAGCCCTTCAACTGGGACTGGCAGTACGCGAACCCGACCTGCGACGCGCTCACGGTCGACTACCCGTCGAACGTCCCGGCCGGTCAGGCCAACGACGCCAACGTCCGGTTCCAGACGGCCCAGGGGCCGATGACCCTGAACTTCCACAACAACTCCGGCACCTGGTCGGGCACGCACGTCTTCGACTTCAAGACGCACCCGCAGTGGCCGGCCGGCCTGACGACGTACCACGTCGTGTGGGCCCAGGTCGGCGGCACCAACTACCACTGGAACGGCGACGTCTCCTGCGCCCCGGTGCCGGTCGTCGAGCCCGATGCGCCGTTCAGCTGGGACTGGAAGTATGCCGACCCGACCTGCACCGCACTGACCGCCGCCTACCCCTCCAACATCCCGGAGAACCAGGCCAGCGACGCGAACATCCGCTTCGAGAGCAACGTCGGCGAGTTCACGCTGAACTTCCACAACAACGACGGCACCTGGTCCGGCAACCACGTGTTCGACTACCTCAGCCACCCTCGCTGGCCGGCGGGCGTCACCTCGTTCCACGTCGTGTGGACCCAGGTCGGCGGCACGAACTACCACTGGCAGGGCGACGTCTCGTGCGTGCTCGAGGACGGCGTGGCCAAGGCTGCGACCGCGGTCCAGGGCTTCCGCACCGGAAGCCTGACCGTCGGCCGAGGCTCCAGCGTGGCGACCGACAGCGTCGTCGTCGGCGGGTCGGGCTACCAGGACCTCGTGCTGCAGGCCCTGAGCGGCTCCGGCCGCGGGACGGCCGCCCGCTCGGCCGCGACCTGGACCACCGTGAGGGCGATCTCGGTGGCGTCCGACGGCACCGCCCGGGTGACCTTCCCGAAGCTCAAGAAGAAGGGCACCTACAAGTTCCGTCTCGCCGTCGCCGGCTCCGGCATCTCGACCGGTGACACGACCGGCACGCTCACCGTGCGGGTCCGCTGACGGAGCTCATCTGAACGGCTGCGGCCGGCGCGACGGGGGGACGCGCCGGCCGCAGCACTCTGTCGTCAGCCGCGGATCGTGAACCGCCGGACCAGGTCGTGCGCGATCTGCGCGTCGGTCCACGCGAATCGCACCCACTTCTTCCTCGAGAACATCCGCGTCTGGTCCGCCGAGTACGGCGAGCGCGGGTTCTCCGACTGGCTGTAGGTCAGGATCGTGCGGGCGTCGACGCGGCCGCGGTCCAGGAACGAGATCGCCTGGATGTGCGAGGAGCCGTAGGTGATCGGCCGGTAGTGGTCCTTGTTGTCGCGGACCCACCGGGAGGCGAGCGCGTTGGCGTTGCCGGCCGCGTCGCCGGTGCCGCCGCCCAGCGGGATCGGCGGGGCGCCCCGGTCCCCCGCGACCTGCAGCGAACCCCAGGTCGCGTCGAACGCGATGCCGCGGTCGCGCAGCGACGCGATCGCGTCCGCCATCGCCTGGATCACCTGCGGGTTGGCGACGTTGAGGTCGCGGGGGGTGTTCAGCGGGTCGTTCGGGTCGAACTGCGTCAGCCACACCGGGTCGACCGCGTCGGCCGGGAGCGTGGGCAGCCGGTCCACGAACTCCTCGAAGATGTGCGTGCCGACCGAGTCGGTGTTCGAGCGGCCGTCCCAGTCGTGCAGCACCCGGCACGCCTCGGTCTCCCCCGTGGCCTGGCAGACCTGGTCGAGCGCGCCGCCCTCGCGCATCACCTCGGCGGCCATCACCCGGTTGGCGTGCTCGTGGCCGCGCAGGCTGCGGGGCGACTCCTTCTTCCCCGACGCGAGCCGGTCCATCACGTAGTGCGAGACCATCCGGGTGCGCATGGTGCGGACGCAGCGCTCGCAGCCGATGATCCCGGCGTACCCCTCGAGCGGCTGCTCCGGGTTGGGCAGCCAGTAGGAGTCGTTCGCGTTCATCACCCAGTCGCGGCGCACCTCCATCGGGAGGTTCGCCGGCCCGAAGATGCCCGGGCGCTCGGCATCCTCGTCGGTGCGCCACGCACAGGTCGAGTCGGCCAGCGACCCGTTGAGGCCGGGCAGCCCCGCGACCTGCTGGAGCAGGACGCCGGTCGGCGTCAGGCACTGCTGCACCAGGTCGTCGGGCACGTTGGGCACCACCGAGTGGTCGGCGTACAGGACGTCGCCGTGCCGGTCCGCGGCCGTGGTGTTGACCCACGGCATGCCCGCCCCCGCGTCCTGGCGGCGGAGCAGGTCGCGGACGTCGGTCGCCTTCCCCATGTCCAGGAACGTGTCGATCGTGCGCAGGTGCTCGGCGTTCGCGTCCCGGATCGCCCAGACGCTCGCCGGCCCCCACGGCATCAGCGTCGCGGGCGAGTCCACGACGTACCCCTCGGGCGTGCGGTAGAGGTCCTCCTTCACCGTGCCGCCGGGCACCTTCACCGTGACGACGTCGCGGATCAGCTCCTGCGGGCCCTGGTCGGTGAGGTACGTCGTGCCGGGGCCGGGCGTCGGGTACTCGTACGGCGTGAAGCGGTACGCCGTGGACACCGTGTGGCTCCAGGCGACGTCCTTGTTCCAGCCGATGTTCACCACCGGGCTACCGATCAGCGAGGCGCCGGCGACGTCGTACTTCCCCGGGATCGTCAGGTGCTGCTGGGTGAAGTGGTAGCGGCCCCGCCACGGGAAGTGCGGGTTGCCGAGCACCATGCCGCGACCGGTGGTGGTGGCGGCGCCACCGACCGCGGTGGCGTTCGAGCCGAACGGCGCCTCGGGGTCGCGGCCGAGGGCCTTCAGGAGCGCGTCGCGGTCCACCTGCGACGCCTTCACCGGCAGCTCCGGCAGGCCGGGGTCGTCCGGGCTCGGCGGCGACGCGTCGACGATCTCCTTGACGAACACGCCGGCCGACGCGAGCAGGTTCGCGAGGTAGACGCCGTACCAGAGGTCGATCGGCTTCACGTTCGCTCTCAGGTAGCCGGCTCCGGCGCAGGCCGGGTCGGTCACGTGGTGGGTCCGCAGCCACTTGTTCGCCCCCGCCGTGTAGCCGCGGACCATCGCGCGCGCCTGGGCTCCGGGGCCGCGGACCGGGTCGCGCAGCAGCTTCTCGACGACGTGGCGCTGGTGCAGGTCGGTGACGAACGCGTCGACCTGGAGGTTCTTCGCGTCGAGGGTGACCTGGTCGTTGTAGCGCTTGTCGGGACCGAACCAGCGCGACCGCTCGCCGCGGGCGGTGATCAGCGTGTCGGCGAGGGTGCACACGGAGTCCTCGGTGGCGGCGTACCCGCTGCCGAAGCCGAGCGACCCGAAGTCGTCGGCGGTGACGTGCGGGATCCCGTGCTTCGTGATCGCGATCGTGGCGCGGTAGCGGTGGTGACCCGGGGCCGCCGCGTCGGCGACGGGCAGCGCCACGGTGGTCAGCGGGACGAGGGCGCTCGCCGCGAGCGCGGCGGTCAGGCGTCGGAGCATGCCCGCACAACGGGCGAGGCGGCCGATCGGTTACAGGTCGATCAGAGGTACAGGCCCGTGGCGGCGTCGCCGACCCGGTCCGCCGCGACCGCGTGGACGTCGCGCTCGCGCATCACGACGTACAGCTCGCCGGCGACCTCGACCTCGGCCTTGTCCTCGGCCTCGAAGAGCACCCGGTCGCCGACCTCGACGGCCCGGGCGTGCGGCCCGACCGCGACGACGCGCGACCAGGCGAGCCGGCGGGCGCCCATCGCGGCGGTCGCCGGGATCACGATGCCGCCGGAGGAGCGGCGCTCGCCGGACTCCCGGTCCACCTCGACCAGGACCCGGTCGTGGAGCATCTTGATGGGGGTCTTGTCACCCACGGTCAGCCGACGACCTTGCGGACGACGACGAAGAAGCCGACCACGCCGACCACGATGCCGACGGTCTTGAGGATGTTGTCCGTGCGCGGCTCGCCGGTCACGGGGTCGACGTAGTGCGCCTTGATGCTGTTGACCTCGCGGGTCGCGATGGTCTTGGGGTGCACGCGGTAGAGGAGCTGGTCGATCGTGGTCGCCAGGTTCTCCCTGGTCTCCTCGATCTCGCGCTCCAGAGCGGACAGCTGCTGGTCCTGGCCCACGGTTGCTCCTCGCGTGTCGACGTCGGGTTGGAGGCTATCAACGCGCCGGTGGGAGCGCCGTCCTCGGGTCGAACCCGAAGGGCAGCTCCAGCCGGTGCTGCCTCATCAGTACCTCGTCGGTGAGGACGTCATACGTCGAGCCGTCGGCGACCACGCTACCGCCGCTCAGGACGACCGACCGCGGGCACAGCTCGAGGGCGTAGGGCAGGTCGTGGGTGACCATGAGCACGGTGACGTCGAGCGAGCGCAGGATGTCGGCCAGCTCGCGGCGCGACGCGGGGTCGAGGTTCGAGGACGGCTCGTCGAGCACCAGGATCTCGGGCTCCATGGCGAGCACGGTGGCGACGGCCACCCGGCGGCGCTGGCCGAAGGACAGGTGGTGCGGCGGCCGGTCGACGTACTCGGCCATCCCGACCTGCTCGAGCGCGTGCATGACCCGGCGGTCGAGCTCGGCGCCCTTGAGCCCGAGGTTGGCCGGCCCGAAGCCGACGTCAGCGCGGACCGTGCCCATGAACAGCTGGTCGTCGGGGTCCTGGAACACCACGCCGACGCGACGGCGGATCTCGTGGAGGTTCGCCTTCTCGACGGGCAGGCCGCTGACCGCCACCGAGCCGGCGCCCGCGGCGAGGATGCCGTTGAGGTGCAGCACGAGCGTGGTCTTGCCGGCGCCGTTCGGCCCGAGCAGCGCGACCCGCTCGCCGCGGTGGACGTGCAGGTCGACGCCGAACAGCGCCTGGTGGCCGTCGGGGTAGGCGTAGGCCAGGCCGCGGACGTCGAGGACGGGCATCATCGGGGCATCCTGCCGGTGTAGCCGCGCGACAGCATCGCCAGGTGCACCCGCTCGCCGCGCTCGTAGGAGCGGATGAACAGGGCGCCGGCCGAGCGGGCCAGCACCGGCCAGTGCCGCGGGTTGCGGGCGCTGAAGCCGCGGGCCTCGCGGGCGATGCGCATCCGGTGCATCTCGCCGGTGACGACGTCGAGGTAGCGGACCATGAACGCCATGATCTGCACGAGCTGGGTGGGCAGCCGCAGCCGCTCGAGGCCGATCAGGAGGTCCTGCGGCTCGGTCGTCGCCGCGAGGGTGAGGCTGGCGAGCACGCCCAGGGTGCCCTTGACCAGGAGCGCGATCCCGGCCTCGAGGCCGTGCTGGCTCACGGTGACCCCGAGGACGTCGGTGCGCGGCCCCTGCGCGACGAACGGCAGCAGCACCGCGAACAGCACGAACGGGACCTCGACGACGGTGCGCTTCAGGACGTAGGTGGGCGGCACCCGGCTGACACCGATCACCAGGACGAGCACGGCGAGGTAGGCGGCGAACGCGGCGTACCAGTCACGCGGGGTCGCGACGACGGTGATCACGAACGCCAGCAGCGCGAGGACCTTCAGGTGGGCCGGCGCGCGGTGCACCACGGAGTGGCCGTGGAAGTGGAGCTTGTGGCCGTGTCCGGCGCCCATCAGGCGGCCATCACTCGGTCGGCTCGGAGCGACGGCGACGTACGACGTAGGTGACGCCGCCGGCCAGCGCCAGCACGACGAGGACGCCGACCACCCCGGTGACCGGACCGTAGCCGCCGACGACGCTGTCCCGCGTCTCCTCGGTGTGCGCGAAGCCGTGGTCCTGCGACACCTTGGTGAGCCCGTCGGGCGCGGAGGAGGCGAAGACGCTCACGACGCCGGCGAGCAGCACCGCGACCCCGAGACCGACCAGGACGACCCAGCGCGTCCTCACGCGACGACCTGCGGCTTGATCTCCAGCTCGCGCCGGGCGAGCACCCGGCGCGCGCCGTACACGAGGTCGGGCCGGACGGCGATGATCGCGCCGACCGCGAGGAAGGTGATCACGCCCTCCCCGATGCCGATCAGCGTGTGCACGCCGACCATCGCGGTGGCGAGGTGGTCGAGCGCGATGTCGGCCGTGCCGCCGACGGCGTACAGCGCCACGAACAGCGCCGCGGCCACGGGCACGGAGACGAACGCGCCGATCCCGGCCGCGACCGGGACGACGCCGAGCCGCTTGGGCAGGAGCACCTGGAGCAGGCGGAAGACGATCCAGCCGACGGCGACCGTGGTGACGCCCATGAGGACGATGTTGGTGCCGAGCGCGGTGATGCCGCCGTCGGCGAACAGCAGGCACTGCACGAGGAAGACCACGCTGGTGCAGAGCACGCCGGTCCACGGCCCCACCAGGACCGCCGCGAGCGCCCCGCCGAGCAGGTGTCCGCTGGTGCCGGAGGCGACCGGGAAGTTCAGCATCTGCACGGCGAAGATGAACGCCGCGACCAGGCCCGCCATCGGCGCGGTCCGGTCGTCGAGCTCCTTGCGCGCCCGGACCAGCGCAGTGCCGACGCACACGATCGCGACCGCCCCCGTCGCCGCCGAGGTCGGCGCGTCGAGGAACCCGTCGGGGACGTGCATCGAGCCTCCTGGTCCGGCGCTAGGTTGGCGGTGACAACTGCAACGCTGCCCACCCTACGTTATTGCACATCATTTGCGACAAGGAGATCCCGCTCGTGAGCAATGCCCGCCTCTCCCCCGGTGACACCGCCCCCGAGTTCACGCTCCTCGACGACGCCGGGAAGGAGGTCGCCCTCAGCGACTTCCTCGGTCGCAAGGTGATCGTGTACTTCTACCCGGCCGCGATGACCCCCGGCTGCACCACGCAGGCCTGCGACTTCAGCGACTCCCTGTCCTCGCTCCGGGCCGAGGGCTACGAGGTCCTCGGCATCTCCCCCGACAAGCCGGAGAAGCTCGCGAAGTTCCGCGAGCGGGACTCGCTCACCATCACGCTCCTGTCCGACCCGGACCGGACCGTGATGAAGGAGTACGGCGCGTTCGGCGAGAAGAAGCTCTACGGCAAGCTCGTCGAGGGCGTCATCCGCTCCACCGTCGTCGTCGACGAGGACGGCAAGGTCTTCCTCGCCCAGTACAACGTCAAGGCCACCGGCCACGTCGCCAAGCTGCGCAAGGACCTGAAGCTCAACCACGCCGACGAGGAGCCGGGGAACGGCGCCTGAGACACTGCAGCCGCGCGCCCGTAGCCCAACGGCAGAGGCACCAGGTTTAGGTCCTGGCCAGTGAGAGTTCGAATCTCTCCGGGCGCACCAGGGACCGGTCAGGCGTCGCCCAGGATCCGCGCCACGATCGGCGCCATCCGGCGCAGCGCCCAGCCACGGTGGGAGATCGCGTCCTTGTCCTCGCGGGACAGCTCGGCGGTGGTGAGGCCGGGCCGGTCGTCGGCGACGAAGAGCACGTCGTACCCGAAGCCGCCGCTGCCGCGGCACTCCCGGATCACCCGGCCGGGCATCACGCCGGACGTGAGCTCCTCGCCGCCGGGGTGGCAGAAGGCCACCGCGCACTGGAAGTGCGCGTGCCGGCGCTCGTCCGGGACGTCGGCGAGCTGGTCGAGCAGCAGCTGGTTGTTGCGCTGGTCGGACTTCGGAGGGCCGGACCAGCGCGCCGACAGCACGCCGGGCATGCCGTTCAGCGCGTCGACGCAGAGCCCGCTGTCGTCGGCGAGCGACGGCAGCCCGGTGGCGGCGAGGCCGGCGCGGGCCTTGACCAGCGCGTTGCCCTCGAACGTCGGCTGGTCCTCGACCGGCTCGTCGTAGGGCTCGACGTCGTCGAGCCCGACCACCTCGATGTCGGGGACGTGCTCGCGGAGGATCCGCTCCATCTCCTCGATCTTCTTGGCGTTGCGCGACGCGAGGAACACCTTCACCGGGCCAGCGCCTCCTGCTGCAGTCGCGTGAGGTCCGCGCAACCCTTGCCGGCAAGGTCCAGCAGCGCGTCGAGCTCGGCGCGGTCGAACGCCGCGCCCTCGGCGGTGCCCTGCACCTCGACGAACCTGCCGTCGCCGGTCATCACCACGTTCATGTCGGTCTCGGCCCGCACGTCCTCGACGTACGGCAGGTCGAGGCGGGGTACGCCGTCGATGATCCCCACGCTCACTGCAGCGACGGAGCCGGTGAGCGGCTCGCCGGCCAGCGCGCCGGTCGAGCGGAGGTGGGACACGGCGTCCGCGAGCGCGACGTACGCCCCGGTGATCGCGGCGGTGCGGGTGCCGCCGTCGGCCTGGAGCACGTCACAGTCGAGCTGGATGGTGTTCTCGCCGAGCGCCTTGTAGTCGATGACCGCGCGCAGTGAGCGGCCGATCAGCCGGCTGATCTCGTGGGTGCGGCCGCCGATCCGGCCCTTGACCGACTCCCGGTCCGAGCGGGTGTTCGTCGACGCGGGGAGCATGGCGTACTCCGCGGTGACCCAGCCCAGGCCCGAGCCCTTGCGCCAGCGCGGCACGCCCTCGGACGCCGACGCGGCGCACAGGACGCGGGTGCGACCGAACTCGATGAGGACCGAGCCGGCCGCGTGGTCGAGCCA
Source organism: Nocardioides sp. (assembly GCA_035765695.1). Classification (GTDB taxonomy): domain Bacteria; phylum Actinomycetota; class Actinomycetes; order Propionibacteriales; family Nocardioidaceae; genus Nocardioides. Next base: position 55,275 of record DASTXB010000010.1, read on the forward strand.
GCCCCGGGTGATCGTGATCGGGCGGAGCTCGTCGTCGGCCCGGCCGTCCGCCCGGGGCGCGTCCTCGCGAGGTGAAGTCATGCTCCGACCCTAGTGCGGGCTCACTTCACCTCCGCGCGGAGGACCCGCCCGATGCCCAGGGCCAGCGGCAGGCCCAGCCAGATCAGTCCGGAGACCACCAGCTGCGCCCACTCCTCGGCGGTGCCGGACATGTCCCAGATGACGGTCTGCGCGGTCTGGAAGTCCAGCCACATCCGGATATCGGAGAACCAGCCCACCAGGGCGGCGCCGACCTCGAACAGCCCCGGCAGCACCCACTTGTAGACGAAGAACACCACGATGGCGGCCGGCGTGTTGAGCAGCAGCGCGGCGAGCGCGAACCCGCCGAGCATCGCCAGGTTCTGGGTGATGAGGAACGCGAAGAAGTCCGACCAGCCGAACGTCCAGTCCGCGTGCCCCTCGATGAGGCCGTAGAGCAGCGTGCACACCAGGCCGATCGCGATCGACACCGCGACGGTCAGCAGGGTCAGGATGACGCCGACCATCGCCTTCGCCGCGATCACCAGCGGCCGCCGCGGCTCGAGCGCGAACGTCACCATCGCCGTGCGCTGGCTCCACTCGGTGGTCAGCACCATGATCCCGAGCACCGGCAGCAGGAACGACGTGAGGAACGCCGCCGTCCCGATGAAGTCGCCGAACGACGCCGGCTCGTCCTGGGTGGTGACCACCGCCAGCACGATCACCTCCGCGGCGAGCACCAGCAGGCCGATGACCGCGAGCAGCCAGAATCCGGCCCGGGTGTCGTACGACTTGCGCAGCTCCACCATCACCAGCCGGCCGAACGGCGGCCGCGGGGTCCGCGAGACGTCGAGGACGGCGGTCATCACTTCACCTCGGCCCGGAGCACGCGCGAGAAGCCGATCGCCAGCGGGAGGACCAGCCAGATGAACCCGGACGTCGCGAAGTAGGCCCAGTCCTTGCCGGCCATCGTGGCGTCGACGAGGGGGCCCTGCGCGTAGTTGAAGTCGATCCACGGCCGGATCGAGTCGAACCACCCCATCAGCTGCGCGCCGAGCTCGAACAGCCCCGGCAGGACGAACGAGTAGACCATGTAGATCACGATCGCGGCGGGGGTGTTGAGCAGCAGCGCCGCGAACGCGAAGCCGGTGAGCATCCCGATCACCTGGAGCAGCACGAACGCCGCGGTCTGCGCGACCGTCGCGTTCCAGCGGACCGGATCGTCGGAGAGGACGCCGTACACCGCGTTGCACAGCACCGCGAGCACCAGCGCGATCACGACCGCGGCCACCGCGAGGACCAGGCCGACGACGAGCTTGGCGCCGATCACCCGGGGCCGGCGCGGCTCGAGGGAGAACGACACCATCGCCGTGCGCTGGCTCCACTCGCTGGTGAGCAGCATGATGCCGATGACCGGCAGCAGGATGGCGATCGAGAAGTTCGTCGACGTCAGGAAGCTGTTGTACGACAGGAACACGTCGTCCTGGGTGATGCCGACGGCGAGCTGGATCACCATGACGATCGCGCACAGCAGCGCGGTCGAGAGCAGCAGCCAGAATCCCGCGCGGGTGTCCCGGGCCTTGCGGGCCTCGACCCGGACCAGGCGGAGGAACGGCGTCGGCGTGGTCGAGGAGATGTCGATGGCGTGGCCGAGGGCCGGTGCGGGGGCGCTCATGCGACGGCCTCTCGCTGGGTCGTGGCGGTGAGCTCGAGGAAGAGGTCCTCGAGGCCACCCTCGGCACCGCGCAGGTCGGTGAGCACGACGTGGGCCTCCAGGGCGGTACGCCCCACCTCGACCGGCTCGGCCTCCACCCGCAGGCCCTCGCCCGCGCTGGCCACCGTGATGCCCTTCGCGCGGATCGCCTCGGCGAGCGCGTGGTTGTCGAGCGCGGTCACGAACGTCGTCGCGGCGCCCTGCCTGGCGCCGGCGAGCAGCGACTTCTTGTCGCCCTGGGCGACGATCTTCCCGTTGCCGATCAGGATCATCTCGTCGGCGATCTGCTCGACCTCGTGCAGGAGGTGGCTGCTGAGCAGCACGGTGCCGCCGCGCTCGGCGTACCCCTTGAGGAGCCCGCGCATCCAGCGGATGCCGGCCGGGTCGAGGCCGTTGGCGGGCTCGTCGAGGATCAGCACCGACGGGTCGCCGAGCAGCGCGTGCGCGATGCCGAGGCGCTGCTTCATGCCGAGGGAGTAGTTGCGGAGCCGGCGCTTGGCCTCCTGCGGCGTCAGCGAGACCAGCTCGATCATCTCGTCGACGCGTGAGGACGGCAGGCCCATCGTGCGCGCGCCGAGCTCGAGGATCTCCCGGCCGGTGCGGCCGGCGTGCTGGGCGGAGGCGTCCAGCAGGACGCCGACGTGGCGACCCGGGTTGGGGATGTCCTGGTAGACGTGGCCGCCGATGGTCACGCGGCCGGCGGTGGGCGGCGTGAGCCCGACCATGACCCGCATCGTGGTGGTCTTGCCCGCCCCGTTCGGGCCGAGGAAGCCGGTCACCCGCCCGGGTTGGCAGGTGAAGCTGACGTCGTCCACCGCGGTGAACGATCCGTACTTCCTGGTCAGGTTCTCGACGACGATCATGCCCACACCCTGCCGGACGCGGCGCACCGCCGGCATCGGACCCGCGGATCGAGGTCGCAGACGAAAGTAGGGGGCGACCCCGGCACGGCACCGACCCCGGGCGCCTGCGCCACGGCGTACGCCGTCCTAGCCTGTGGCCCGTGGAGCGACCCGACCCGAGCGAGTACCAGCCCGCGCTGAGCTGGTGGAGCCACGCATGGCGGGTCGGGGCCATGCTGGCGATCAGCGCGGTCGCGTGGGTGCCGGTGTGGCAGCACGAGGCCGACACCGCCCACGCCTGGTGGATCGGCGACCTGGCGCTCGGGGCCGCGATGTTCGTCATCGTGACGTTCCGCCGCCGGCGCCCGGTCACGGTCGCGCTGCTGACCGCGCTGGCCGGCTGCGTCTCGGGGTTCGCCGCCGGGCCCGCGGTGCTGGCCGCCGCGTCGGTCGCCACCCGCCGCCGGTGGCGCGAGATCGCGTTGGTCGGCTCGGTGAACTTCGCCTCGGCGCAGTTCTTCAGCACGATCACCTCGGCCGACGAGGACCCCATCTGGCTGCTGCTCATCGCGAACGCGATCGCCACCGGCGCCGTGCTCGGCTGGGGCATGTACATCGGCTCGCGCCGCGAGCTGATCTGGACGCTGCGCAACCGCGCGGAGCGCGCCGAGGCGGAGCAGGAGCTCCGCATCCGCCAGGCGCGCGGCCAGGAGCAGACGCGGATCGCCCGCGAGATGCACGACGTGCTCGCGCACCGCATCTCACAGATCTCCATGCACGCCGGGGCGCTGGCGTACCGCGACGACCTCTCCCAGGCGGAGGTGCGGACCAGCGCCGAGGTGATCCGGGACAAGGCCCACGAGGCGCTCACCGACCTGCGCGGCGTGCTCGGGGTGCTGCGCGACGGCACCACCGGCGAGCGGCTGCTGGCGCCGCAGCCGACGTACGCCGACGTGCCGGGGCTGGTCGCCGACGCGCAGGGCTCGGGCGTGCGCATCGAGTTCGAGGACCTGGTCCACGACCCCGTGCCGGACACGGTGGGCCGCACGATCTACCGGATCGTCCAGGAGGGCATCACCAACGCCCGCAAGCACGCGCCGGGCGCGCTGCTGACGGTCCGGGTGTCCGGCACGCCGGACGAGGGCGTCGAGGTGCTGCTGCGCAACCCGGTCGGCTTCGGGCCGAGCCGGACGCCCGGCGCCGGCCTGGGCCTGGTCGGGCTGTCGGAGCGCGCCGAGCTGCGCGGCGGCCGGCTCACCCATGGTCGCGACGGGTCGACGTTCGTCCTCCACGGCTGGATACCGTGGGCCGCATGACGACCGTCCTGCTCGTCGACGACGATCCCCTCGTCCGGTCGGCGCTCGCGCTGATGCTGGGCGGCGAGGGCGACATCGAGGTCGTCGGTGAGGCCGGCGACGGCCACGAGGGCGTACGGCTGGCGCACGAGCTCGGCCCGGACGTCGTGCTCATGGACATCCGGATGCCCCGCCTGGACGGTCTCGAGGCGACCCGGGCGCTGCACGGCCGGCCGGACCCGCCGCGGGTGATCGTGCTGACGACCTTCGACGCCGACGAGCACGTCGTCGAGGCGCTGGCCTCGGGCGCGGACGGGTTCCTGCTCAAGGACACCCCTCCCCCGCAGATCGTCGACGCGATCCGCAAGGTCGTCGACGACGAGCCGATGCTGTCGCCCTCGGTGACCCGCACGCTGATCCGCCGCCTGCGCGACGAGCCCGACGACGGCTCCACCGCGGCCGCGGCCCGCACCGCGGACGCCGAGGCACGCCTGGCGCGGCTGACCGACCGCGAGCGCGAGGTCGCCCTCGCCGTCGGTCGCGGTCTCAGCAATGCCGAGATCGCCCGGGATCTCTACCTCTCGGTGCCGACGGTCAAGGCGCACGTGTCCCGGTTGTTCGAGAAGCTCCGCGTGACCAACCGGGTCCAGATCGCGATCTGTGTTCATGATGCGGGACTGAGCTGACTGCAGGTTTCGGCTGCCAGCAGCCGAAACCCGGGACCCTCGACCCTGCCGCGTGACAGCAGGGGCGGGTGGACTGGGGGCATGAGCACGACGGAGGCGTCCCGCAGCATCCGGATCGCGGCTCCGCCCGAGCGGGTCTGGCCGTGGGTCGCCCAGATCGGGCAGGAGCGGGGCGGGTTCTACAGCTACACCTGGCTGGAGAACCTGCTCGGCTGCGAGATCACCAACGCCGACCGGGTCCACGAGGAGTGGCAGCACCCCGGGGTCGGCGACCGGGTGCACCTGCACCCCGCCGTGGCGCTGGAGGTCGCCGAGGTCCGGGAGGGGTCGCGGCTGGTGCTGGAGGGCACGAGCCCGTCGTACGGGTTCACCTGGACCTTCGACGTCCACAGCGCACCGACCGGGTCGGAGCTGGTCGTCGGCGAGCGCTACCGGATCCGCACCCGCCGCGCCCGCTGGACCGTGCGACTGCTGAGCGTCGTCAGCGCGGTGATGACCCGGCGGATGCTGCGCGGCATCCGGGCGCGGGTCTACAGCTCGTAGACGGCGCCGGCGCGCGCGAGCTCGGCCGGCCCGGCGTACACCGCGGTCGCCTCGGCGAGCGCGTCCTCGGGGTCGAACCAGGGCGGGACGTGGGTGAGCACCAGCCGCCTCACCCCGGCGCGGGCGGCCACCAGGCCGCAGTCGGTGCCGGTGAGGTGGAGGTCGGGCGGGTTCTGGTCGCCGGAGCGGAACGACGCCTCGGCCAGCAGCAGGTCCACGTCCCGGGCGAGGTCGTCGAGCGCCGGCGTCGGCCCGGTGTCCCCGGTGTAGGCGAGGGAGGCTCCGTCGGCCGAGACCCGCAGGCCGAACGCCGCCACGGGGTGGCAGACCGCCATCGGTGTGATCGCGAACGGGCCGATCTCGACCGGCCCGTCCCACTCGCGGAAGTCGAACTCGTGGTGCATGCCCGGGTCGACCGCGAGGTCGTACGCGCGCGCCATCCGGTCGGCGGTGCCGACCGGGCCCCACACCGGGATCCGCGGCTGCGGACCGGTCGGGTGGTACTTGCGCAGCACGTAGTAGCCGGACAGGTCCAGGCAGTGGTCGGCGTGCAGGTGGCTGAGGAGCACGGCGTCGATCGACAGCGGATCGGCGTACCTGTGGAGCGCTCCGAGCGCCCCGGACCCGAGGTCGAGCAGCAATCGCCAGGTGCGACCGTCCGCATCGGCCTCCAGGAGGTAGCAGCTGGCCGGCGAGTGCGGGCCGGGGTAGCTGCCGGAGCAGCCGACGACGGTCAGCCTCATGCGAGACCACCGACGAACTGGCGGGTGCCGACCATCTCGGGGCCGAGGAACCGGCGGCCGATGGTCTCGAACTCCTCCGGCGACCCGGTGGTGAGGAAGGAGTACGTCGGCACGCCGCCCGGCCGCATCAGGTCGGTCTCGGTCAGCATCCGGTAGACGTCCTTGGCGCACTCCTCGGCGCTGCTGACGAGCGTGACGTTGTCGCCCATGACGTACGAGATCACGCCGGTCAGCAGCGGGTAGTGCGTGCAGCCGAGGATGACGGTGTCGACGCCCTCGCTGGTGAGCGGGTCGAGGTACTCGTGCGCGACCGCGATCAGCTCGTCGCCCCCGGTGATCCCGGCCTCGACGAAGTCCACGAACCGCGGACAGGCGCGGGTGACCAGCCGGACGTGGGGGGCGGCGGCGAACGCGTCGTCGTACGCCAGCGACTCCGCGGTGGCCCGGGTGCAGATCACGCCGATCCGGCCGGTGCGGCTCGCGGCGACCGCGCGGCGGGTCGCCGGCAGGATCACCTCGACCACGGGGACGTCGTACCGCTCCCGGGCGTCGCGGAGCATCGCGGCCGAGGCGGAGTTGCACGCGATGACCAGGGCCTTCACGCCCAGCTCGACGAGGTGGTCGAGGCACTCGAGCGCGTACTCGCGCACCTCCCCGATCGGCTTGGGGCCGTACGGCTGGCGCGCCGTGTCGCCGACGTACACGATCGACTCGTGGGGCAGCTGGTCGATGACCGACCGGGCGACCGTCAGGCCGCCGAAGCCGGAGTCGAAGATGCCGATCGGGGCGTCCCGGTCGGCGGTCGTGGTCGTGCGCACGAACGAAAGGCTAGGTCCTCGGACCCCCTCCCGCATGGGCACGCGACGGAGGTCACGGGAGATCGCGGTCACGCCGGTTACGGTGGGCCCCGTGTTCCGCGCCCTGGCGACCGCCGTCCTCGCCCTCACCACGATCGCCGGTCCGGCCGACAGCGGGCCCGCGTCGCCCGGCGCGACCGAGCCGTCCGACGTGCAGGTGCTGGCGATCTCCGTGGACGGTCTGAACGTCGCCGCGATCGAGCAGCTCGGCGCGGACGGGGCGCCGGCGTTCCACCGGCTCCTGGACGAGGGAGCCGGCACGCTCAACGCGCGCACCGAGCTCGAGCAGACCGTCACCCTGCCCAACCACACCAGCATGATGACCGGGCGCCGGATCGCCGCCGCGAAGGGCGGGCACGGCGTGACCTGGGACGACGACCGCACGGCGATGACCGTGCAGCAGGCCGCCGGCCACGGGGTCGCCTCGATCTTCAGCACCGTGCACGCCGACGGCGGCACCACCGCGCTGTACACGACCAAGGACAAGTTCGGCCTCTTCGAGCGGTCCTGGCCGAAGGGCATCGACACCTACGTCGCGAACGACAACCAGAAGAAGCTGGTCTCCCTGGCGCGCGCCGACCTGCGCGACGGCGCACCGACCTTCACGTTCCTGCACGTCTCGCTGCCCGACCGCAACGGGCACGAGTACGGCGGCATGTCGGCGAAGTACCTCGGCGCGGTGAAGCGGACCGACACCCAGCTGGGGACCCTGCTGGACACGCTCGCGGGCTCGACCGTCACGGTGGTCCTGACCGCGGACCACGGCTTCGCGACCGGCGCGACCGACCACTCGGCGCGCCGGGACATCGAGAACTACCGGATCCCGTTCCTCTCCTGGGGAGCCGGCGTGGACCACGCCGACCTGTACGAGCTGAACCCCGACTTCCGCGACCCGGGCACCCGGCGGCCGTCGTACGCCGGGAGGCAGCCGGTCCGCAACGGCGACGTGGCCAACCTCGCCGCGTCCCTCCTCGGCCTCGCCGCGGTGCCGGGCAGCGACATCGACTCCGGCCAAACCCTCACGCTCACGCGCTGAGAGGGCACAATCAGCGTCATGGACGCCGAGGAGGAGCTGCAGCTCCTGCAGCAGCGGATGGACAACGCCCAGCGGCTGGCGAACATGGGCGACTACGACTGGCACATCCCGACCGACACGAACCGGTGGTCGGACCAGCTGTTCCGCATCTACGGCTACGAGCCGCAGTCCTTCAACGCCAGCTACGAGCGCTTCCTGTCGATGATCCACCCCGACGACCGGGAGTCGATCCAGGCGATCCACCAGCACTCGTACGCCACCGGCGAGCCCTACGAGATGATCGAGCGGATCGTCCGGCCCGACGGTGAGGAGCGGTACCTGCGCTCCAACGGCCAGGTCGTCATGGGACCCGACGGCTCACCGGAGCGGATGCGCGGCACCTGCATCGACATCACCGAGCAGGTGCTGGCCGACCGCGAGCGGGAGGCCGCCGCACTGCGCCTCAACGAGACCCAGCTGCGCCGGCGCCAGGCGGTCGAGATCAACGACAACATCGTGCAGGGGCTGACGGCGGCGATGTACGCCCTCGAGCTCGGCGAGGTCGAGAGCTGCCGCACCTACCTGGACGCGACGCTCGCCGCCGCGCGCTCGATGATGGAGCCCGAGGAGGGGCTGGTGCGGTCGGAGCCGGCCCGCCTCGACTGAGGCCGGTGCCGGGTCAGGCCCAGAGCTGGCCCTCGAGGCGATCCTCCGCCTCGTCGACGGTGCCCTCGTAGGCGCCGGTGGAGAGGTACTTCCAGCCGCCGTCGCAGACGACGAACGCGATGTCGGCCTGCTCCCCCGCCTTGACCGCCTTCGCGGCCTGGCCGAGCGCGGCGTGCAGGATCGCGCCGGTGGAGATGCCGGCGAAGATGCCCTCGAGCTCGAGCAGCTCGCGCACCCGGCGTACGGCGTCGCGCGGGCCGACCGAGAACCGCGAGTCGATCAGGTCGGCGTCGTACAGCTCGGGGACGAAGCCCTCGTCGAGGTTGCGCAGGCCGTACACGAGCTCGCCGTACCGCGGCTCCGCGGCGACGATGCGCACGTCCGGCTTGTGGGCGCGGAAGAACCGGCTGACGCCCATCAGCGTGCCGGTGGTGCCGAGGCCCGCCACGAAGTGCGTGATCGACGGCAGGTCGGCGAGCAGCTCGGGGCCGGTGCCCTCCTCGTGCGCGAGGGCGTTGGCGGCGTTGCCGTACTGGTAGAGCATCACCCAGTCGGGGTGCTCCGCCGCGACCTTCTTCGCGACGCGGACCGCCTCGTTGGACCCGCCGGCGGCCGGCGAGGAGACGATCTCGGCGCCCCACATGCGCAGCAGCTGGCGCCGCTCCTCGGAGGTGTTCTCCGGCATCACGCAGACGATCCGGTAGCCCTTGAGCTTCGCGGCCATCGCCAGCGAGATGCCGGTGTTGCCCGACGTCGGCTCGAGGATCGTGCAGCCGGGACGCAGCGTGCCGTCCTTCTCGGCCTCCTCGATCATCTTCAGGGCCGGGCGGTCCTTGATCGAGCCGGTGGGGTTGCGGTCCTCGAGCTTGGCCCAGAGCCGCACGTCGGGCGACGGGGACAGGCGCGGGAGCCCCACCAACGGCGTACCGCCGACGGAGGCGAGGAGGTTGTCGTACCGGGTCATGACCTCAGCGGGCGCCGCCGGCGACCGCCGGCAGCACGACGACCTGGTCGCCGTCGCTGAGCTCGGCCTCGAGTCCGCCGATGAACCGGACGTCCTCGTCGTTGATGTAGACGTTGACGAAGCGGCGCAGGTCGCCGTCCTCGATCAGCCGGTCCTTGATGCCGGGGTGGTTGACCTCCAGGTCGTCGATCAGCGCGCTGAGGCTCGCGCCGTCGGCGTTGACGGCCTTCTCACCAGCGGTGTAGGTGCGCAGGATGGTCGGGATCCGGACCTCGATGGCCATGGGTGTGACTCCTCTTGAACGGGTCAGTTGCTCGGGGGCAGCTCGTCGACCACGGCGACCTCTTCCTCGGTCACCTCGCCGTCGACGATCCTGTAGGACCTGAACTCCACAGGGCCGTCGTTATTCCCCCGGTCTCTGGTGCTCACGAGCACGTAGTGGGCGTTCGGCTCCATCGCCAGCCCGATGTCGGTGCGGCTCGGGTAGGCCTCGGTCGCGGTGTGCGAGTGGTAGATGACGACCGGCTCCTCGTCGTTCTGGTCCATCTCCTTGTAGAGCTGGAGCAGGTCGGTGGAGTCGAACTCGTAGAACGTCGGGCTCCCGGCGGCGTTGACCATCTCCACGAACCGCTCCGGCCGGTCGGTACCCACCGGGCCGGCGACGATGCCGCACGCCTCGTCCGGGTGGTCCCGCTTCGCGTGGGCGACGATGGCGTCGTACGTGGCGCGGGTGATGGTGAGCATGCCGCCTAGGTTACGAGGACGGCGGGGTGAACCGGGCCGCGGTCTCATCCGCGAGCGCCGCCTCGATCCGCGCCAGCGTCGACGCGGTCATCGACGGGAGGGCGTCGACCGGCCACCAGCGGACGTCGAGGCTCTCGTCGTCGTTGACCCGCGCCTCTCCCCCGCGCCAGGTGCAGGCGAAGGTGAGGTCGAGGTACGACGAGCGGTCGCCGTTGCTGTAGACCACGTCGGGGACGACCGCGACGGCCGCCAGCCGGTCCACGCTGACCTCGACCCCGGTCTCCTCCATCGCCTCGCGGGCGGCGGCGACGGCCGGCTCCTCGCCGGGGTCGACGATCCCGGTGACCGGCGCCCACTCGCCGTCGTCCGCGCGGTGCGTGAGCAGGATCTCGTCGCCGGTCGGCCCGCTCCGGCGTACGACGGCGGTCACGCCCGGCAGCCACAGCGGGTGGTTGCCCACCATGCTGCGCAGCTCGGCGACGAACGGCGGGATCGGCATCAGCGGTCCCTCACCGGCTCAGCGCGTCGACGAGCGTCTCCTGGAGGTAGCCGACCCACTCGTAGATGTCGTGCGCCTGCGCGCGCGGGTCGTCGTCGGGCAGCGAGTGCCAGTACGCCTCGTCGCCCTCCTCGATCTCCAGGCGGGTCGCCAGCGCCAGACGCAGGTCGGTGAACGACCGCATCCAGGTCTCCGCCGTCGGCTCGTCCAGCTCGACGTCGATCATCAGGCCGTCCTCGGTCAGCTCCGGCGGCAGGCCAGCCTCCTCGAGCCCGTCGATGATCGCGACCGCGGCCGCGGCCTTGCCGTCGCGCAGCGCGCCCTCGGTGAACCGGCGGAACTCCGACGCCGCCTCCTCGTCGTCCGGGTACGCCGTGGGGAACAGCCGCGCGAGGACCGGGTCCTCGGGCTCCTGGGTCGGCCCGGAGAAGTCCATCATCGCCTCGAACGGGTCCGTGTCGTCGCGCGGCACCGCCGCCTCGTTGCGCAGCAGCTCGACCAGCTGGCCGGCCAGCGAGCGCAGCAGGTCGGCCTCGAAGCCGGTGAAGTTCGCGATGATCAGCCTGCTGCGCCGGTGCCTCTGGAAAGCACTCACCTCGGGCAGCTCATTCCTGTTTGTCCATCGTCGCCCAGAGGCCGTACTCGTGCATCGCCTGCACGTCGCGCTCCATCTCCTCGCGGGTGCCGTGGCTGACCACGGACTTGCCGTCCTCGTGGACCTCCATCATCAGCTTCTCCGCCTTCTTCTTCGAGTAGCCGAAGTACTTCTGGAAGACGTAGGTCACGTAGGACATCAGGTTGACCGGGTCGTTCCAGACGATCGTCACCCACGGCTTGGCCGTCTGGGCGATCTCGTCAGGGGTGATGGTCGGCTCGACCTCGACGGGCGCGGTCACACCCCCATATTTGCACAGGCCGGCGGGCACACTGTGCTCCGTGTCCTCCACCGCGCTGCTGACCGATCACTACGAGCTGACCATGCTCCAGGCCGCCCTGCGGTCCGGGACGGCGCACCGCCGGTCGGTGTTCGAGCTGTTCCCGCGACGCCTCCCCGAGGGACGGCGGTACGGCGTGGTCGCGGGGGTCGGCCGCGCCCTGGACGCGATCGAGTCGTTCACCTTCGACCCCGCGACGCTGGCCGCGCTGTCGGACGTCGTCGACGAGCCGACACGCGACTGGCTGGCGTCGTACCGCTTCGGCGGCGACGTGTGGGGCTACGCCGAGGGCGAGGCCTACTTCCCCTACTCGCCGCTGCTGATCGTGGAGTCCACGTTCGCGGAGGCGGTGCTGCTCGAGACGGTCCTGCTCTCGATCTACAACCACGACTCGGCGATCGCGTCGGCGGCGTCGCGGATGACGCTGGTCGCCGGCGACCGGCCGTGCATCGAGATGGGCTCGCGCCGCACCCACGAGGAGGCGGCGGTCGCCGCCGCGCGGGCGGCGTACGTCGCCGGTTTCGCGACGTCGTCGAACCTCGCCGCACGGCAGCGGTACGGCGTCCCGACCGCGGGCACGAGCGCGCACTCGTTCACGCTGCTGCACGACACCGAGACCGACGCGTTCCAGGCGCAGGTGTCGTCGCTGGGCAAGGGCACGACGCTGCTGGTGGACACCTACGACGTGGAGGCGGCCGTGCGGGCCGGCGTGGAGATCGCCGGGCCGGAGCTGGGGGCGGTGCGCCTCGACTCCGGCGACCTCGCGGTGCAGGCGGTGCAGGTGCGCCGACTGCTGGACTCCCTGGGCGCGACGTCGACGCGGATCATCGTCACCAGCGACCTCGACGAGCACGCGATCGCCGCGCTGACGGCGGCGCCGGTGGACGGGTACGGCGTGGGCACGCAGCTCGTCACCGGCAGCGGCCACCCGACCTGCGGCTTCGTCTACAAGCTCGTCGCCCGGGCGGCGGACTCCGGCGAGATGGTGTCGGTGGCCAAGCGCAGCAAGGACAAGGTGTCGGTCGGCGGGCGGAAGTACGCGCTGCGCCGGCGCTCGGCGGCCGGCGTGGCCGAGGCGGAGGTGGTCGGCATCGGGGCGCCGCCGGAGGACGACGGCGACGACCGGCCGCTGCTGGTGCCGCTGGTGCGGTCCGGCGAGATCGTGGGCCGCGAGCCGCTGTCCGCCGCGCGCGAGCGGCACCTCGCGTCGCGTGCCGAGCTGCCGGTCGCGATCCAGCAGATGTCGCGGGGCGAGCCGGTGATCCCGACGGTTACCCTCGGCGCATGACGCGCGCACTGCTCGTGGTCGACGTGCAGAACGACTTCTGCGAGGGCGGGTCGCTGCCCGTCGCCGGCGGGGCGGCCGTGGCCGCCGACATCGGCACGCTGCTGCGGTCCTGGATCGCCCGCGGCCCGGACGCCCCGGCGTACTCCCACGTGGTGGCCACCAAGGACCACCACGTGGCGCCGGGCGCGCACTGGTCGTCGTCGCCGGACTACGTCGACTCGTGGCCGGTGCACTGCCAGGTGGGCACCGACGGTGAGGCGTTCCACCCCAACCTGGACCCGCAGCCGTTCGACGCGATCTTCCTCAAGGGCGAGCAGGCGGCGGCGTACTCCGGCTTCGAGGGGCGGTCGGTCGACGGCGTACCGCTGGAGCAGTGGCTGCGCGCGCACGAGGTCGACGCGGTCGACGTGTGCGGCATCGCGACCGACCACTGCGTGCGGGCGACGGCGCTGGACGCCGTGTCAGCGGGCTTCCCCACCCGGGTGCTGCTGTCGCTCTGCGCGGGCGTCGACCCAGCCACGACCGAGACGGCGCTGGCGGAGATGGCGGCCGCGGGGGTCGTCGTTGCCTGACCTGCTGACGTCGGTCGCGGACGGCGTCCTGACGCTGACCTTCGACCGGCCCGAGGCGCTCAACGCGGTGACCGGCCCGATGATGGCGCAGCTGGCCTCGGAGCTCGAGGGCGTCCGCGGCCGCGACGAGGTCCGGGTCGTCGTCATCACCGGGACCGGGGCCGGGTTCAGCGCCGGCGCCGACATGGACACGCTCCGGCTCGCCCCGCAGCACCCCGTCGAGACGATGGACGGCGCGAACCGGGTGATCCGGGCCGTCGTCGGGTGTCCCGTGCCGGTCGTCGCGGCCGTCAACGGGATCGCCGCCGGCGTCGCGTGCTCAGCGGCGCTGGCCTCCGACATCATCGTGGCCGCCGAGTCGGCCGCGTTCCTGCTGCCGTTCTCGCGGATCGGCCTGATGACCGACGGCGGCTCGTCCGCCACCGTCGCGGCCTCGATCGGCCGCGCCCGGACGATGCGAATGGCCCTGCTCGGCGAGCCGCTCCCCGCCGCCGAGGCCCTCGCTGCCGGCCTGGTCACCCACGTGGCCCCCGACCCGGAGTTCCCCCAGCTGGTCGCGACGATCAGCCGCCGGCTCGCGGCCGGCCCGCCGATCGCTCTCGCCGGCATCAAGAAGGCCGTGAACGCCGCGACCCTCCCGCACCTCGAGGCGGCGCTCGACCGCGAGCACTCCGGCCAGCGCGCCCTCTTCACCACCCGCGACTTCACCGAGGGGCTCGACGCCTTCGCCGAGGGCCGCAAGCCGGTCTTCCGAGGCGACTGACCCGTTGACTCGACGTCGGCTCAGCCGGTGATGGTCACGGGCTGGTCGCCGGAGACGAGCTTCCAGTCCACCGAGGCGAACTCGGCCGGGTCGATGGTGCCGTGGGCGGTGACCCAGTCGATGAGCAGCTGGCGGATCTCGTTCTGCCGGTTGTAGACGACCGGGGCGGTCTTGACCGCGGGGAAGCCGCCGCCACCGGACTGCCGGTAGTTGTTGACCGCCATCACGAACTGCTGGTCGTCGGTGACCGGGGCGCCGTCGTACGCCAGGTTCTTGATCCGCGACCCGGGCTCGGCAGCGATGTCGATGTCGTAGGTCAGCGGGGCGTCCAGTCCGGCCACGGCGTCGTAGTTGTAGTCCGGGGTGCCGTTCGGTGCCGGCGCGGTCGGCGTGACCGCGTTGGTGACCTGCGCCATCGTGAACGGGCCCGGCCCCGAGACCTGCTTGAAGTACCGGGCCGAGTACTCCAGGTAGGCGCGCACGTCGGCGCCCGACACCTGCACGCCGAGCAGCGTGTTGTCGTAGATGTAGAGCCCGGCGACGTCGCGGACGGTGACCTGGCCGGACGGGAACGACGCCTGCCGGTTGAACGGCGCGGCGATCGAGAGCACGGGCAGCGCGGCGGCCTCGCCGGTGAGGCCGGCCTTGACCGCATCGGCCTGTACGTAGTTGACGAAGTCGATGATCGGGACGTCCTCCACGACCGCGCGGGCCGCCGACATCTCCTCGGTCGAGCTGCCGACCGGCGAGTTCACGTAGTCGACGACGGTGTCGTGCTGTTCCTGGACCGCCGCCGCGACCTTCGGGTCGGGGTCGACCGTGTTGGAGTTGAGCACCTGCGAGCCCGACGCCACCAGCACCCACTTCAGGTCGCCACGACGGGTCCAGGTCGCCTGCACGACCAGGTCCATCAGCGCGACCCGCATGCCCCAGTACGCCGGCTCGCAGAGCAGCACCTGCCGCTTGGTGTGCTTGTTGCGCACGAACTGCTGGGCCACCTCGAGGTGCGCGTGGCCGACCAGGATCGCGTCGATGTGCGGCACCTCCTCGGCCAGCAGCGAGGAGGCGTTCTCGGGGTAGGGCAGCGCGTCGCCGTACGACGAGGACGTGTTCGGCCCCGAGTGGGCCGAGACGACCACGAGGTCGCAGCCCTTCTTCTTCATCTCGGGCACGAACTTCTTCGCCTGCTCGACCAGCCCGGGGAACTCCATCTTGCCCTCGACGTTGGCCTTGTCCCAGATCGCGATGCCGGGGTTGGTCAGGCCGAGCACGCCGACCTTGAGCCGACGGCCCTGGCCGACGTGGAAGGTGCGGATGATGTACGGCTTGAACGCCGGGCGCTTGGTGGCCGGGTCGACCGCGTTGGCCCCGAGCAGCGGGAAGTCCAGCTGGTCCTCGAACGTGCGCAGGATCGGCAGCCCGTAGTTGAACTCGTGGTTGCCGAGCGCGGCGGCGTCGTACCCGACGAGGTTCATCGCGCGCGCCATCGGGTGCACGGTGTCGCGGTCGATCGGGTCGATCTTGGCGTAGTAGTACGCCAGCGGCGTGCCCTGGATGGTGTCACCGGCGTCGAGCGTCAGGATCGGCTCGCCGCGGCGCTGGTGGCGCATCGCCTTGATCAGCGTGGCCGCGCGGGCGAGGCCGATCGCGTCGGACTCCGGCTTGCTCGGGCTGTGGTTGTCGAACTCCCGGTCCTTGTAGTAGTCCCAGTTGAAGACGTTGCCGTGCAGGTCGGTGGTGCCCAGCACGGTCAGGCGCACCCGGTTGCCCGGACGGCGGGGGTCGAACTCAGCGCCGTACGACGGTGAGGTGAACCCGGCGGCCGCGAGCGCTGCGCCTCCGGTGAGGCCGCCGGCGATGACGGCGCGGCGGGACGGCATGACTTCGGACACGGTGGTTCCTCCCGGGAACGGACGACGAGGAGGCAGTTCTACCACCTCCGGGCGGTCATTCGCCCCAACGCTCCGCCAACGCCTTGATGACCGTCAGGTTGCGGTTCGTGGCCACGCCGAGGTGCTTCTCGACGACGGTGTTGGTCAGCCTCGCCTCGTGGTAGTTCGGCTGCAGCAGGAGGTGCACGGCTCGTCCACCGACCCGGACCACCTCCTCGGCGGTCGAGCGCTCGTGGATCGCGGCCACGAGCTCGTCGGTCGGCTCGGACTTGAGCAGCGACACGTAGTGGCGGCCGTCGTGGCCGTCGCCGAACCGCGCGGCGTCCGCCGCGATCGCCCGCAGCTCGGCTTGGGTGAACACGATCGTGGGGACCTCGAACCCGCGATCGGCCAGGAACGCCTCCTCCAGGGCCGCCTCGATCCGCGCGCGTGACCGCATCGTCGTGTCGAATCGGACGTTGCCGGTGTTGATGTAGGTCTCGACGTCGGCGAAGCCGGCCGCCTCCACGGCGGAGACGATCGCGTCCTTGGGGAACTTGCGGGTCGCCCCGAGGTTGATCGCGCGCAGGAACCCGATGTACGTGGCCACGGCCACATCCTGCCGGACTGGGAATTAGATAGGTTTCCGATGCATTATGTCTCCCGTGACCGACGCCGACCTCGCCAGCGACCTCGTGGTGCACGCCGCGAGGCTGGTCCGGGCCGTACGCCGGGAGCTGCACCTGCCTGCGGGCACGCGGATCCTGTCGCTGCTCGACGAGTTCGGGCCACTGGGCATCACCCAGCTGGCCGAGCTCGACCGCTCGTCCCAGCCGTCGATGTCCGGCGCCGTCGCCCAGCTCGTGGAGGAGGGCTGGGTCACCAAGGCGCCCAGACCCGGTGACGCGCGCGCCTCGGTCGTCTCGCTCACCGGAGCCGGGGAGGCCGAGCTCACCCGCGTCCGCACGGCGTTCGGCGAGCGCGTCGCCGGCATCATCGCCGACCACCCCACCATCACCACCGAGGACCTCGCCACGGCGGTCGCCGTGCTCCGCGGAGTCCTCCAGGAAGGAAATCCGTGAGTTCCCTGCTCAAGCAGCCTCGGGCAGTCTGGGCTGTGGCCTTCGCCTGCGTCATCGCCTTCATGGGCATCGGTCTCGTCGACCCGATCCTCAAGGAGATCGCGGCCGACCTCGGCGCGACCGGCAGCCAGGTGTCGTTGCTGTTCAGCAGCTACATGGCCGTCATGGGCATCGCCATGCTCGTGACCGGCGTGGTGTCCAGCCGCATCGGCGCGAAGCGCACGCTGCTCTCGGGCCTGGTGCTCATCATCATCTTCGCCGCGCTCGCCGGCTCCTCGGACTCGGTCGGCGCCGTCATCGGCTTCCGCGCCGGCTGGGGCCTCGGCAACGCACTGTTCGTCGCGACGGCGCTGGCCACGATCGTGCAGTCGTCGAAGGGCTCGGTCGCCCAGGCGGTCATCCTCTTCGAGGCCGCGCTCGGCCTCGGCATCGCGTCCGGCCCCCTGGTCGGCGGCCTCCTGGGTGAGCAGTCGTGGCGCGCGCCGTTCTTCGGCGTCTCCACGCTGATGGCGATCGCGCTCGTGGCGACCGCCTTCTTCCTGCCGAGCACGCCCCCGCAGGGACGGCGTACGTCGCTGGCCGACCCGTTCCGCGCGCTGCGCCACCCGGCCCTGCTGCTGCTCGCGCTCGTCGCGATCTTCTACAACCTCGGCTTCTTCACGCTGATGGCCGCCGGCCCGTTCGCGCTGCCGACCTACGGGATCATGCAGATCGGCTGGACGTTCTTCGGCTGGGGGGTGCTGCTCGCCTTCACCTCCGTGGTCGTCGCGCCCTGGCTCCAGCGGCTCTTCGGCACGCTGCCCACGCTGACGTCGGTGCTCGCGCTGTTCGCCGTCGTCATGGGGCTGATGGCGGCGTTCGCGGAGAACGAGACCGTCATCACCGTCGGCATCATCGTGGTCGGCGCCCTGCTCGGCATCAACAACACCCTGGTCACCGAGGCCGTCATGGGCGCCGCTCCGGTCGAACGGCCGGTCGCGTCCGCGGCGTACTCGTTCGTCCGGTTCACCGGCGGCGCCATCGGGCCGTACGTCGCGATGAAGCTCTTCGAGCACCAGGGCGTGCACGCGCCGTTCTGGTTCGGCGCGGCCGCCATCGCGGTCGGGGTCGTCATCATCGCGGCCGGTACGCCGGTCATCCGCCGCGCACTGGACGGCGCCCCGGCGGCCCACGGCGCCGAGGAGGCCGAGGCCGAGCTGGTGGGCGACCTGGCCTGAGCGCAGTCCACCCCGGACGGCATCAACGCCCCGGCTGCCAGTGGCGGCCGGGGCGTTGCTCCCTCCCAGAAGGGAGTACGTGGGGCTCGGAGGACTACAGGTTCCCGCGCAGTTCCTGCTCGCGCTCGATCGCCTCGAACAGCGCCTTGAAGTTCCCCTTGCCGAAGCCCAGCGAGCCGTGCCGCTCGATGAACTCGTAGAACACCGTAGGCCGATCACCCATGGGCTTGGTGAAGATCTGGAGGAGATAGCCGTCCTCGTCGCGGTCGACGAGGATCTTGCGCTTCTTCAGCTCCTCGATCGGCACCCGCACCTCCCCGATCCGGGCGCGCAGCTCGGGGTCGTCGTAGTAGGAGTCCGGGGTGTCGAGGAACTCGATGCCGTTCTCGCGCAGGATGTCGACGCTGCGCAGGATGTCGTTGGTCGCCAGCGCGATGTGCTGGCAGCCGGCGCCGTCGTAGAACTCGAGGTACTCGTCGATCTGCGACTTCTTCTTCGCGATCGCCGGCTCGTTGAGCGGGAACTTCACGCGGTGGTTGCCGCTCGCGACCACCTTCGACATCAGCGCTGAGTAGTCGGTGGCGATGTCGTCGCCGATGAACTCGGCCATGTTCGTGAAGCCGAGCACCTTGTTGTAGAACTCCACCCACTCGTCCATCCGGCCGAGCTCGACGTTGCCGACGCAGTGGTCGACCGCTTGGAAGAGCCGCTTCGGGTGACCCTCACGACGGGTCACCTTCGTGGTGGCGGCGACGTAGCCGGGCAGGTACGGGCCGGCGTACCGCGACCGGTCGACCAGCGTGTGGCGGGTCTCGCCGTACGTCGCGATCGCGGCGATGCGCACGGTGCCGAACTCGTCGGACTCGTCGTGGGGCTCGACCAGGATCGTGGCGCCCATCTTGCGGGCGTGGTCGATGCACTTGTCGACGTCCGGGACCTCCATCGCGAGGTCGACGACGCCGTCGCCGTGCTTGCGGTGGTGGTCGAGGACGGGGCTGTCCGGGGTGACGCCGCCGGTGAACACGAAGCGGGCGCTGCCCGAGCGCAGCACGTACGACTTGGAGTCGCGGCAGCCGTTCTCGGGTCCGCGGTACGCCTCGAGCTCCATGCCGAGCGCGAGCTGGTAGAACGTGGCGGTCTGGGTCGCGTTGCCGACGACGAAGCAGACAGCGTCCTGGGCAGTGACCGGGAAGGGGTCGTTGGCGGCGTCGTACTCCACGAGTCCGACCAGCTCCTTGAGCTGCTCGAGGGTGAGGTCGGCCTTGAGCTCGTCAGGTGTCAACGTCATGGGCGAAGCGTCGTCGCGACCGGGCAGTCTGTGCAACAGTGGGCCGACACACTGGTCAACTTGTCCACCGGGAGGACGCCGCATGGACGACCTGGACGGCAGATTGATCGACCTGTTCGCGGCCGACCCGCGGGTGGGCGTGCTGGAGGCGTCCCGCCGGCTGGGCGTGGCGCGCGGCACCGTGCAGGCGCGGCTCGACAAGCTCACCGCGACCGGCGTGATCACCGGGTGGGGCCCGGACCTCTCCCCCGCGGCGCTGGGCTTCCCGGTGACGGCGTTCCTGACGCTGGAGATCCGCCAGGAGACCAGCCAGGGCGGGCACGACGTGGTCGGGGCGCACCTCGCCGGGATCCCCGAGGTCCTGGAGGTGCACACCATCACCGGCGCCGGCGACCTGTGGGCCCGCGTGGTCGCGCGGTCGAACGCCGACCTCCAGCGGGTCATCGACGCTGTGCTGGAGCACCCGGCGATCGTGCGGTCCTCGACGGTGATCGCGCTCGCGACCCAGCTGCCCTACCGGGTGCTGCCGTTGGCGCGGTCGGTGCCGGAGCGGGAGCGCGAGGCGACGGCGCGGGCCGGTCCGCGGGCGGGCTCGGGGGTCAACGAGTCGCGCAGCTGGCCGCGCGCGACATCGACCGCCGGTGACGCCGGCAGCTGATCCAGCTCTCGCTGCAGTGCGTCGACGTCTGCGCGAATCCGGTCGGCGAGCTCCGGACGTGCCAACCCAGCCAGGTGGCGGTAGGTCTGGAGCACCCGCACCGCCTGCTGGTGCTGGCGCGACTCCCGGGCCACCACGGCCGCCGAGTACAGGGCGTCGAGCAGCTCGTGCGTATCGCAGTCGCGGTACACCACCGGCACCGGATCGTCACCGGTCCGCTCCTCCTCGGCCAGCCAGCGGCTCCCGAGGTCACGCAGGGCATGGAGCGCCTGCCCGGCGATCGCGGGATTGTGCTTAGAGGTCGAGCCACTGGTCCACCCGATGTTGCTGATGTCGCGCAGTGCCATGGTCGGGTCGAAGTCGATGTCGGGATGCGCGCCGATCGCGACGGCCCGCTCCAGGTCCTGCCGGATCCGCTCGGCCGCCTGCCGATCGGGATGCCGAACGAGGGCGAGCACGTCACCCACGACCACCTCGTCCCCCACGCACACGACCATCTCCACCTCGCCGTCGTCGCCCCCGGCCGCGGCAAGGGCGGCGACGATCCGGTCGAGGTCGAGCGACTCGACGTACCCGAACGTGTCCGCGTGCAGCTCGGCGGTCACCGGCGCCTCCGACTGCGAGGTACGGCGGGAACGTGAGACCAGCACTCCCTCGCGGTCGTGGGCCCGGATGGCCCGGTCGTGCAGCTGTCGCATCACGTTGTCGGGCCGCATCTGGCTGATCGTCGAGTAGACGAGGAAGAGCAGACCGCCGAGAGCGACCACCGTGAGCACGGTGGCGAGGAAGGCGCCGATGATCGGCGGGGTGCCGTTCTGCACGGCCGCCATGACCACGTAGGCGTAGAGCGCCAGGCCCACGAAGAACCCCAGGTAGAGCTGGTTGACACGTCGGCGTACGAACTGGTCGAACACCACGGGCGAGAGGCTCGACGCCGTCTGCTGGACCGCGAGGAGCAGCACCGAGAAGGTGATCGAGGTGACCGTCACCAGTCCCGTCGCCACCGCGCCCAGCGTGGTCGCCGCGGCGTCCTTGCCGATGTAGTGCCTGAGGAATCCCCGGACGGCGGTGAACGCCGCGCCGTGCGACTGGTCGCCGATGATCGACACCGCCGCCAGGCCGACCATGGTCGCGATGACGAGCACCGGCACCAAGGCGTACTCGTGCAGCGCGCGGGGCAGCTGCACGCGTGCGGTCGGGGTCGCACTCGGTCGAGGGGCCATCGGCGCGCGCTCCTTCCGGGCCCCCACGGGCCCCGCGATGAGGTGAACATCCATTGCGTACCCGCAAGAACTTTCGGGTATTCGACCTCCATGTGGGACGCGTCCTCCGACCCGGTCACCGCGGTGACGTGCATCGTCGCCGGGGCGGTGGCGGTGCTGCTCGCGCTGGCCGACATCTTCTACACGGTGCTGCTCCCGGCCAGCGGCCGCGGCCCGGTCCGGAGGCCCCTGGCACGCGGGGTGCGCTGGCTGTTCCGACAGACCCGGCACCTACCGGCCGGCACGCGCCGGCGCGTGCTCCCCTACGCCGGTCCGCTGGAGGTCGGCGCCACGCTCCTGTCCTGGTTCGTCCTGCTCCTCGTGGGGTGGGCCCTGATCTACCTGCCCGCGCTGGGCGGCGCCGTCACCGCCGCGACAGGGACCACCGACCGGTCCTGGTGGACCGCGCTCTACTTCAGCGGCTACAACCTCACGACGCTCGGCCTCGGGGACCTCGTCGCCACCTCGCCGAGCTATCGGATGCTCGTCGTCGGCGAGGCGGCGACCGGGTTCATGTCCTTCACGATGGCCATCTCCTACTTCATCTCGGTCTACGGCACGCTCACCGGCCGCAACGCCTTCGCGCTGGCGCTGCACGAGCGCAGCGGCGGGACCGGGCGGGGAGCCCCGGTCGTGCAGGCCCTGTGGGACGAGGGGCCCGTCGCGGCCGCGATCAACCTGGCCGCCATGGCGGCGTCCCTGCGCGACGTGGTGCAGACCCACAGCTCCTACCCCGTGCTGCGCTCCTTCCACTACCAGCACGAGTACGACGCTCTGCCGCGGATCCTGCTCACCTGCTGGGAGACGGTGACGCTGCTGCGGACCGCGGTGGATGTCGACGACCGCGGTCGTCCCGAGCTGGCCGGCTCCGCGCTCGCCGAGATCGAGGCGTCGGCAGCCGTCCTCACCGGCCGGTCGGCCGGGCTCGCCGATCCCGGTCCGGCGCTCCCTCCGGACCGACGCGAGGACTGGCGCCGGCACCACACGGAGACACTGGCCGAGCTGACCGCGGCAGGGGTGCCCGTGCGGGCGGACTCGGCCGACGCCTACCTCCGCGCACGTGCTGCCTGGGACATGTCGCTGGGCCGGCTCGCGCAGGAGCTGCTCTACGACTGGCCCGACGGGCTGGATCCGGCACCACGCCCGGCCGGCCGGTCCGGCGGCTGAGCCCGACCGTTCCGCTTCCTCCTCAGGACAGGCGGGCCGCGACCTCGGCGGCCGCCCGGCGCACCCGGGGGGCGACCACGTCCGCGTCGATGTCGCCGATGGTGACGATGCCGACGCTGGCCTCGAGCCCCTCGACACCCGTGACCGGGGCCGCGAGCCCGCGGGCACCGGGCTGGAGCTCGCCCTCGGTCATGACGTACGGCGCGGCGCCGGGCCGGCGGCTGAGCAGGATCGCCTTGCCGGCGGCGCCCCTGGTCAGCGGGTGCCGCGAGCCGACCCGGTAGCTCACGTGGAAGTCGGTCCACGACGGCTCCACCACGGCGAGCGCGAGCGCCTCCTCGCCGTCCGCGACCGTGAGGTGCGCGGTGCAGCCGACGGCCTCGGCCAGGTCGCGCAGCACGGGCACGGCGAGGTCGCGCAGCACCGGCTGGACGGCCGAGGCGAGGTGGAGCACACCCAGGCCGACGTACAACCGGCCACGGGGGTCGCGGCGGACCAGGGCGTGCTGCTCCAGGGTGCTCACCAGCCGGTAGACGACCGTCCGGTTCACGTCGAGCCGCGCGGCGAGCTCGGTGACGGTCAGCCCCTCGGGCGCGCCCGCGAGGACGTCGAGGACCCGGAGTCCCCGGTCCAGCGTCTGCGAGGTCTCGGCCGGCACGTCGCCGAGCGTAACGACGTCAGGAGGACTTGCGCAGCGCCCACTCCCGGATCCGGTCGATCCGGGCGTGCAGCTGCTCGGCGGTCGCCACCGCCGCGGCCGGGCCGCCGCACTCCTTGCGCAGCGCGGCGTGCGTGATGCCGTGCGCCTGGCCGGTGCGGTGGTGCCAGGCGGCGACCAGCCCGTTCAGCTCGCGGCGCAGGATCGCCAGCTGCTCGTGCGTCGAGACCTCGGCGACGGTGTCCGGATCGGGCCGCTGGGCGGCGGCCTTCTGCTTCTTCGCCCGCTCGCTCTGCCGGTGGTGCAGCAGCTCGCGCATCTGGTCGGGCTCCAGCAGCCCGGGGATGCCGAGGAAGTCCATCTCCTCCTCCGACCCCACGTGCACCTCGCCGGAGTGGCCGAACTCGCCGCCGTCGTACAGCACGCGGTCGAAGCGGGCCTCCGAGCCGAGCGCCTCGAAGGAGAACTCCAGATCGGCCGACGCCGCCTCGGTCGCGTTGGCCTGGGCGAGCAGGTCGTCCTCGGCGGCGAAGATGTCGCCCTCGTCGTTGATCTTGCGCCCCAGCACGTGGTCGCGCTCCACCTCCATCTCCGAGGCGTGGCCGAGTAGCAGCGGCACCGACGGCAGGAACACCGAGGCGGTCTCGCCGCGGGTCCGGGCGCGCACGAAGCGGCCGACGGCCTGGGCGAAGAACAGTGGCGTCGAGGTGGTGGTCGCGTAGACGCCGACCGCAAGCCGCGGCACGTCGACCCCCTCGGACACCATGCGGACCGCGACCATCCAGCGCTTGTCGTTCGCGCTGAACTCGCTGATCCGCTTGGACGCGAGCTTCTCGTCCGAGAGCACGACGGTCGCGCTCTCGCCGGTGATCGCCTTGAGGAGCTTGGCGTACGCCCGCGCCGAGTCCTGGTCGGTGGCGATCACCAGGCCGCCGGCGTCCGGCACGTGCCGGCGCACCTCGGACAGCCGCTTGTCCGCGGCCGCGAGGACCGACGGCATCCACGAACCCTTCGGGTCCAGGGCGGTGCGCAGCGCCTGGTTTGTCAGGTCCTTGGTGAGCGGCTCGCCCAGTCGCGCGGCGATCTCGTCGCCCGCGCGCGTGCGCCACTGCATCTCACCGGAGTACGCCAGGAACAGCACCGGGCGCACGACGTGGTCGGCCAGCGCGTGCGCGTAGCCGTAGGTGAAGTCCGCGACCGAGCGCGGCACGCCGTCCTCGCCGGGCGCGTACGTCACGAACGGGATCGGGTTCACGTCGGAGCGGAACGGCGTACCGGTCAGCGCGAGGCGCCGGGTCGCCGGCTCGAACGCCTCGCGGACGCCCTCGCCCCACGACAGCGCGTCACCGGCGTGGTGCACCTCGTCGAGGATGACCAGGGTCTTGAACCGCTCGGTGCGGATCCGCATCGCGAGCGGGTTGACCGCGACGCCGGCGTACGTCACCGCGATGCCGACGTAGTCCTGCGACGTCTTGCCCTTGCCGGCGGCGTACGTCGGGTCGATCGGCATGCCGGCGCGGGCTGCCGCCTCGGCCCACTGGAGCTTGAGGTGCTCGGTCGGCGCGACGATCGTGACGCGGTCGACGATCCGGCGACCGAGCAGCTCCGAGGCGACCGACAGCGCGAAGGTCGTCTTGCCGGCACCCGGCGTCGCGACCGCGAGGAAGTCGCGCGGGTGCGTGTCGAAGTACTGCCTCATCGCGGCCGACTGCCACGCGCGCAGGGAGGGCGCCGTGCCCCACGCGGCACGCTCCGGCCACGCCGGAGTCAGTGCGTTGGGCTGGGGGTCGGCTTCCGGCCGGCCCGTCACTCGTCGTTACCCGCGTCGCCCTTGAGGGACTCCCAGACTTCCTTGCACTCGGGGCAGACCGGGAACTTCTCCGGGGCGCGGCTCGGCACCCAGACCTTCCCGCAGAGAGCGACGACGGGGGTGCCCATCACCATCGCCTCGGTGAGCTTGTCCTTCTCCACGTAGTGGGAGAACCGCTCGTGGTCCCCCTCATCGGTCGGGACGGTACGCCGGTCCTCACGGACGTCCGTATCTGTCGAGAAGCCGATGGTGGTCACGGGGCCAAGGGTACGTCACGTCGGCTCAGTTCAGATCGGGGTCGAACGGTCTTGTGGAGTGCCACGCGAGCTCGCCCGGCTGGCGGCGCAGCACGTCGCGCCACAGGTCACCGGTGTCGTCGCGGAAGACGTCGAGCGGCTGCGCGGGGACGACGTACCAGCTGCCCTCCTCGATCTCGCCGTCGAGCTGGTCGGCGCCCCAGCCGGCGTACCCGGCGAAGATGCGCAGCCCGTCGAGGCTGCCCTCGAGCAGCTCCAGCGGGGTGTCCAGGTCGACCAGGCCCAGCCGCCCCTCGACCGCGCGAAAGCCGACCGGCACGTCGTCCTCGGCGCGCAGCGTGCCGACCGCGAGCGCGCCCTGGGTGCTGACCGGTCCGCCCTGGAAGAGCACGTCCGGGTCGGCGACGACGTCGCCCCAGCCGTCCAGGACCTCGGACACGCGGACCCCCGACGGGCGGTTCAGCACGACGCCGAGCGCCCCGTGCTCGTCGACGTCGAGGAGCAGGACGACCGTGTCGACGAAGTTCGGGTCGAGCAGGGCGGGCGTGGCCACGAGCAGCATCCCCGCGCGCACCTCGGTCATGGCTCCATCATCACCTTCGACCGCGGTCGCCACCAGCGAATGCGACAGCCCCGGCCCGACGCCACAGGGAGGGAGGGACGCGGTCGGGGCCGGGGCTGCCGGGTCGGTCAGGCGGCGACCAGGGCCGCCTTGAGCCGCCCGATCAGCGAGGGCTGCTCGGCACGGCGGGAGGTGGGGACGCGCACCGGGTGGTACGTCGCTCGCGCGCGGCTCTCGATGGCCGCGCCCACGCGCACCGCAGTGGCGTCGGGAGCGCTGGCCCGGCCGGCCATCATGGCCAGCAGGATCTGCTCCTTCTCGGCGGCCCTGCCCATCGCCCGCGCCATGGCGGCGTCGGCGGGCTCGGCGCGGTAGTGGTCGACGACCGCCCGGACGCCGGGGAGCTCCTCGGCCGTCGCGTGCCACGCGGCGACGACGGCGTCCTCGAGCTCCATCGGCTGGTGCATGAGCTCGCGCTCGATCCGGCCGGCGAGCCGGGTGTGCCAGCGCAGCTGCAGGGCGCCGAGCAGCGTCAGCTCGTCGCCGAACGTCTCGGCGACACCCTCCACATCCATCGGCAGCCGGCCGTCACGCCGCTGGTTCGCCGCGGTGATCACGTCGCGGAGGATCTCTCCGCGCGAGTGGAAGGACTTCCAGGTCATGGGGTTCTCCTTCGGGGGATCCACTTACATACCGTAAGTACGTACCCACAGTACGGAGACGTACTCCCGGTATGCAACGTGGCGTCCGGTGATCCGGATCACGCGTACCGACGGTCGGTATTAGGCTCCTCGTCCTATGAGCAAGTCGTCGGTCAGCAGGCTCGTGCCCAAGGTCCCCGGCGTGCCCGGGGCCAGCCGGCGGCAGCAGTACTCCGCCTCCACCAAGCGCGCGCTGGTCGACGTCGCCGAGGAGCTGTTCACCGAGAGCGGGTACGCCGCGACGTCGCTCGACGCGATCGTCGCCGGCGCCCAGGTCACCAAGGGCGCGCTCTACCACCACTTCAGCGGCAAGCAGGCGCTGTTCGAGGCGGTCTTCGAACGGGTCGAGGACGACGCGTCGCGGGCGATCCAGAAGGCGCTGAAGGGGCACCGCGACCCCTGGGAGAAGGCGACCGCCGGACTGCGGGCCTTCCTCGCGGTCGTGCGGGAGCCGCGCTACCGCCGCATCGTCATCCAGGAGGGCCCGGCCGTGCTGGGGTACGAGCGGTTCCGCGAGCAGGAGGAGCGCTCGACGTTCGCGAACGTCCTCGAGATCGTCCGCGCCGTGCTCACCGCCGGCACGTGGGAGCTCGACGAGGACCTCCAGCAGACCTTCGCCCGGATCTTCTTCGGCGCCATGTCGTCGGCGGGCGAGTCGGTCTCCAGTGCGGACGACCCGGTGCAGGCGGCCGCGAACGTCGAGACCGCGATCGGTTTCATCCTCGCGGGCTTCCAGGCCCTCGCCGAGAGCGGCGTGGAGCTCCCGTCCGGCGAGGTCATCGAGGCCTCGCCGCCGGGGACTACTTCTGGAACGTGACGTTGCCGTTCGCGGCCGGCACCAGCTCGATCCACGTGTGGCCGGCCGGGACCGTCAGCTCGCCCGCCTTCGTCGACAGGGAGAGCGGGGACGACAGGTCGGACTTCTCCCACGTGCCGCGGACGAGCCGGCCGTGGTGGAAGATCATCGCCTCGCCCTTGCCGGTCAGCTTGGTCTCCGGCACCGGGTTGCCCGCGGGATCGAGGTAGCCGGCGTCGCCGACCTGCACCCGCAGCACCAGCACCGTGTCGGCCGGGAAGGTGTCGCCCTGCTGGGCGTAGGTGTTCTGGTTGACGTAGCCCTTGCCGTTGTACGTCCAGTTCGTCGTGTGGCCGCCGCCGAAGACCGCGGCGATCGACTTCGCCGGCTGACCCTTCGGGAAGTCGGCGTCGCTCCCCCACGGCAGGTAGTCGGCCGGCCGGGCCGCGTCGGTCTTCGCCTCCTCCGCGACGTCCTGGAGGTTCGCGAACAGGTTGTACGGCGAGATGCGCGAGCCGTCCCGCGCGAAGCCCTTCGAGCCCTCGGCGAAGAACTGGATGCCGGCGCCCTTGATCCGGTTGATCGTCACGTTGGCGGCACCGCTGGTCACCATGGTGGCGCCCTCCGGGCCGACGATGCCGATGTCGCTGGCGCGCATCGAGCGCACCGGGCCGACCCGGTCCGGGATGTCGGAGTAGTAGAACGCCGCGAGCCGGGTCAGGCCGCCCTCGACGAGCTCCTCGACCACGAGGTCCGCCGAGCCCAGGCCGATCTGCGGCGCGCTGGAGTAGGTGTTGTCCATCTTCGCCACCAGGACCGGGTGGTCCTGGGCCACCTCGTCGTCGCCGGTCACCGGCAGGCCGGTCAGTGGCCAGGTGGCGCCGACCTCGGAGCTCCCCGCGACCTGCTGGGCGCCCGGGCCCGAGTCACCGGACGACTCGTCGGAGCCTCCCCCGCAACCGGCGAGCACCAGGCTCGCGGCCACGAGGACGGCGGGGATCAGGGGGGTACGGCGCACGGGGCTGCTCCGATTCGTGAAACTCGTGTGTTCTGGTCGACTTCCAGTGTGCCGGTGCGCGCCTCCCCGGCGGGGAGGCGCGCCCACGATCTGGTCAGCCGGGGGCTCAGCCGAGCTTGGCGCCGCCGTCGACGTACAGGGTCTGGCCGGTGATGTACGACGCCTCGTCGCTGCACAGGAACGCCGCCGCGGCGGCGATGTCCTCGGGGTAGCCGACCCGGCGGACCGGGTTCGCCTGCGCGGTCATCTCACGGAGCTGCTCGGGCTCCATCTTCAGCCGGCGCGCGGTGGCGTCGGTCATCTCGGTGGCGATGAAACCGGGCGCGATCGCGTTGGCGTTGATGCCGAACGGGCCGAGCTCGATGCCGAGGGTCCGGGTGAGGCCCTGGATGCCCATCTTCGCGGCGGAGTAGTTGGCCTGGCCGCGGTTGCCGAGCGCGGAGACGCTCGAGAGGTTGAGGATCTTGCCGTACTTCTGCTCGACGAAGTGCTTCTGAGCCGCCTTGGTCATGAGGAACGCGCCCTTGAGGTGCACCCCCATCACCAGGTCCCAGTCCTCCTCGGACATCTTGAACAGCAGGTTGTCGCGGGTGATGCCGGCGTTGTTCACCAGCACGTGGATGCCGCCGAGCTCGCTCACGACCCGCTCGACCGCGGCCTCCGCGGACGCCGCGTCGCTGACGTCGCAGCCGATGCCCACGGACTTCGCGCCGTCGACCAGCGGCAGCTTCGCTGCGGCCTCGGCGGCGCTGGCCTCGTCGAGGTCGAGGATCGCGACCGACGCGCCCTCCTCGGCGAACCGCGTCGCGGTCCCGAACCCGATGCCGCGCGCGGCGCCGGTGACAACAACAACCCGTCCGTCAAAACGGCCCATGGATGTGCTCCTCGTGGTCCCGGCGGGCCCGGCGGTCGGACCCGTCGGGACCACACCCTAGGCGAATGCGGAACCGCTCAGTAACCGAGGGGCTGACGCTCGCCGTACGCCAGGATCGAGCCGAAGTCCTCGCTGCGCGGCAGGCGCACCAAGGCCCGCTCGCGCCCGCTCACGGGGTCGAACCGGGCGATCACCGACCGCGGCGCGGAGCCGTCGCAGCTCCGGGCGTGCTCGATGACCAGCCGGTCGGCGGCCGCGCCGAGCAGCAGCACGTTGCCGAGCGCGTGCGGCACGCGGACCTTCGTGACCCGGCCGTCGTGGCCCTTCCGACCCAGGAACTGGTACCCGCACGCACCCGCCACCTCGACGTACAGCCCGCTGGCGATGCGGCGGGCGTCGAGGTGGCCGTAGTCGCCGATCCTCCGGTCGTGCCGGCTGGTCAGGCGGGTGAGGTCACCGGTGGCCGGGTCGAGCAGCGCCAGGTCGTCGTCGCAGGTGAGCAAGGCCCGGTGGTCGTCCCACCAGCTCACGGGCTGGCAGTGGCCGTCCACGTGGATCCGGCGCACGACGGAGCCGTCGGTCGCGGACAGGACCCGCACCACCTTCTGGTGCCAGCCGGTGCCGTTGGTCAGCAGCGTGCCCCCGTCGGCCGACGGGAGCGCCGCGGCGTTCATCCGTGCCTCCAGGCGGGAACGGGTGCCGTCCCAGGCAAGGCGGTACATCGGCTCCCCGGAGCTGTCACCGAACGCTGCGACGAGCAGGCCGCCGCCGTCGGGCGCCAGCACCACCGAGGCCGCGTTGCGCGGCAGCGACGTCCTGGTGGTGTGGCCGGTCGCGACGTCGACCGTGATGGCCGTGCTGTCACCCTCCCGCCCGGTCAGCAGCAGCGCGGTGTCGCCGTCCGGCGACCAGTCGACGAGCCGGACGTTGCGGTAGCCCCCGGCCCTGCGGGCCAGCAGGGTGCGCTGGTCGCCGTCCGGTGCGACCAGCACCAGACGCTGCCGCTTCGGCTCGATCCCGTAGTCACCGCGCGGCCCGTGGTTCACGACCGCGAGGTACCAGCCCTGCCCCGGCGGCGTGTCCGTCGGTGCGGTGGCGGCGTCGACCGGCCGGCCCGGCAGGGCGACGAGAGCGAGGAGGAGGGTCAGGGTCCCGAGGATGCGTGCCTTCATGCTCCGGAGACGCCGCCGCGGCGGGTTCGGTTGCCGTCAGGAGGCCAGGTCGAGCTCGATGGTGAAGGGGACGTGGTGGAGCTCGATGACCAGTGGCTTGGGTCGGGGTCGTTCGGGCGTGACGTCCGGGGTGTTGCCGAGTCGGCGGGTGCCGGTGTGGTCGACGAGGTAGTGGGTGCCGTGGGGGTCGCGCCAGAGGTAGATGCCGGGGAAGGGTTGTCGGACCTGCCAGTGGCCGTGGGTCTTGATCCGGTGGTGGCTGACCGTCATCGGCCCGTAGTTCCCGATGCCTGATGTCCCGCCGTCGGCGTGGGGGATGGTGTGGTCGATCTGCATCGTGTCGCTGGTGCAGGAGGCGTAGGGGAAGGTGTCGGCCGGCGTCATCAGGCGCACGGCCCGGCGATGTCGGTCCGGGATCTCGTAGGCATCCACCGGCGCCTGGCCGGCGAGGTCCAACACGGGCTGGACGGTGAACCGGGCGTTCGGGCCGAGGTAGTCGCGGACCCAGGCGTCGGTGACCGGCCCGTGGCCCTCGACGCGGGCGATGGCTTCGCGGTCGGGGCCGGCGTAGGTGTGCACGACCAGCTGTACCCGGGGCAGCAGGTCGGCGGTCTCGGCGTCGGGGTCGGCACCGGTGACCAGGAGCAGCACCGCGTGCACGCGGCGTTCGTCGTCGGTGGCGTCGGGGAACACCGTGCTGAGTTGCTGGGCGTAGGCGCCGACCGCGGCTTCGATCGCCTCGATGGTGGCGGTGTCGGCGCGGACCAGGAACGAGGCCATCGCGTGCCCGCGGTCGGGCTGGGTGGTCCGGAGCTTCTTGGCGAACCTGGCCTTCGCGGCGCGTTCCTCCTTCTCCCGGGCCAGCTCGGGGGCGGCCTGGGCGACCTTGGCCTCCACCAGGGTCTCGAAGCGCGACCACGGGATCCGGCCGTCCGCGGACTCGACCACGGCGGCGTCGACGTAGGCGGCCTGCTCCCGGGTCAGGTCCCGGGTCCGGGTGGTGACGTGACGGGCGTAGGAGGCGCGGACCTCCCCGGCCCGCACCCGCGCCCACAGCCGGGGGTGGCGGTGCTGCAGGTCCACCGCGTCCGCGATCAACGCCCGCGCCGCGTAGGGCGACCGGCCGATCCGGGCCCCGAACGCCGCGGCCGCGAACTCGGTGACCTCCGGGGTCCCCTCCCCACCCCACCGCCGCGCCCGCTCCCGGCCCGGCAGCGCCGCGGTCGTGGCGGGGTCGAGACGATCCGCCGAGTGCAGGACCGCCCACTGGTAGGCGGCGTGCAACAGGTCCACCTCGGCCCGCCGGGCGGTCTCGGCGCAGGCACCGGCGAACTCGAGGACCTGGTCCTCGGTCATCGCCTCGAGCTGCGGTTGCTGCACAGGGACAGTCCATCAGGGACCACCGACATCCAGGCCCGTTCCGGAGCGGTCTCGCTCACCATGTGAGACGCTTTTCGAAACTTTCTTCGTACCAATCTCTGAGCCAGCTCCGAAGCCGGCCGATGGTCGTCCTAGTCGCGGTACATCGGAGCTGACTCTCCGTAGAGCACCGGTCGTACGGCGCCCGGCAGCGCCTCGTCCAACGCCCGGGCGGCGCCGACGGTGCACCCCACGGTGAACTCGATCTCCTCGTCGACCTCGCACGCCAGGCACCACGCGTGATCCTCCGGCCAGACGAGGTGGGGTTCCTGGTGGACGCCGCGCGCCGTGCCGGACCAGGCCAGGGCCGGCGCGTCCCTGAGCACGTCGACGGGGCCGGTGAACAGCAGCATCGTGCGATTCGGGATCGGCACCCGCGGCGCGTCCGGGATCGGGCCGCTGCTCGCCCAGCCCTCCCAGATCGCCGCATACGCGATCTCAGGGGGTGGTGGTGTGGCCGGCGAGGGTCGCGAGAGCCGTGCGCAGGGCAGGCTCCTCACCCTCCTCACCTCGTTCGCCGGCGCCGTGGACGAGTGCAATCCGCACGTACTCCTCGAAGCCAGGTGGGCCGTAGCGAACGAGATCCCACCACCCGACGTCGGACCGGAGCAGCCAACGCGCTGGCTCCGCGCTCGCAGCGGGTCGGATCGCGGTCACGTCGGGGAGTCTTGCGCACCTCAGGGTGCGACGGGGGACTCATGCCGGGTGTGTCCCTGTTGACGCCGTGCGCGGCCACGATGCCCGCGGCCACGACTGCGGTCGGGGAACTGCGCCGCTGGGCATGCCAGCCCTGAGATCGGCTCGACTCGCTTCGTCAGGCTCCTCGCCCGGGCCGAGGCGCGCGACCACCCGAACACAGTCTGCGTGACGACTCAGCGGCGGCCGGACGACGCCTCGCTCAGGCGCTCGAACGCATCAACGAACCCGGTCATGATGCGGTGCGCGTCGGGCACCAGGCCCGCGTCGGCGGCGAGGCCGACGAACACCCGGCCCTCGTAGCTGTAGATCGTCATGCTCATCGCCTGGTCGGCCGCGAGGGGAGCCCACCCCATCATCGCCTCCACCTTCCGGCCCGCGATGTACAGCGGCACCTGGGGGCCGGGCACGTTGGTGAGCACCCCGACCGCGCGGCTGGCCAGCAGGTCGACGGTTGCCCGGTAGAGCCCCTTGCTCATCCGGGCGATCAACGCCTGGATGCCGAAGTCGACGGCGGCCTCGTGGCCGCGCTTGATCCGGCCCATCCTGTCCTGCACCGTGCGCAGGGCGTGGTCGATGTCCCCGAGGTTGGTCGGCAACTCCAGCTGCACGAGTGCGAAGCCGTTGCCCAGCACGATCGGGAGCGCCGGGTCGAAGGGCTGCAGGTTGACCGGGACGTCCCAGGTGACGCTGTGGCACACCGTCCCGTGGGCGTCGAGGTAGGCGCGCAGCGAGTCCGCGACGCAGGTGACCAGGACGTCGTTCACGGTGGCCCCGTGGGCGTGGGCGACGCGCTTGGTGTCCGCCACCGACAGCGGCTCGGACCAGGTGATGACCTTGCGGTCGCCGACGTGCCCGGTCCAGACGGCGTTGTCGTTGCGGGTACCCAGCGTCAGCTTGCGGACCGTGTCCAGGTCGCCCGGGAGCGTGCCGAACGCGCGGGTGCCCACAGCGCCGGCCGCGGCGCCCGCGAGAGTGAGCGCGGTGTGCGCGGCCCCGAGCGGGTTGGTCGCCGCGGTGCGCGCGAGCTGCGCGGAGGCGCCGAGCGTGGCGCTCGTCCGGCCCAGGAGGCCCGGGTGCCGGTCCCGGCCGTCGGTCGCACCGGCCGCACCGGCCGCACCGGCCGCAGCCGCACCGGCGGTAGCGCTCGGCGGGACGACCTGCCCGCCGTCCGGGCCGGTGTCGAAGATGCTGAGAGTGAGCTGGACCATCCTGATTCCGTCGGCGATTGCGTGGTGGGCGCGGAAGATCACGGCGCTGCCACCGCGGTAGCCGTCGACCAGGACCGACCGCCACAGCGGCTCGGCCGGGTCGAGTGGCGCGACGCGCTGCTCGGCCACGAGAGCCTGGAGCTCCTCGTCACCGCCGGGGGTTGGGAGCACGACGTGCTCGTACCGCGCTCCGAAGTCGGCGTCCTCCTGCTCCTCCCACCACCACGAGCCGTCGTCGTCGCGAACGGCGACGCTCCGGAACACCGGGTAACGGTCCCAGAGGCGCTCGCGCATGTCGGCGAGGTAGCGGTCCCAGTCGATCGGCTCGGCGGTCCAGAACAGGCTGTCGACGACCATCAGGTTGCCGGGGGTGTCCATCTCGATCCACAGGGCGTCCTGGACACCGAGCCGCTGCCGGCGCGGGGCGCCGGCGGCACCGCGATCCATCGTCGTGCTCATGCCCCGATCCTCGTGACCGTCGGCCCGGGTGGGCAGGGGCAAATGTCACGTCCGGCAGGACGATCGGCCGCCGGGTCGTCGGGCCGGGCCCGGCCCGACGCGTGGGCACCGCGCGCCGGCCCCCCACCACCAGCCCCGACTGACGACTCGAGGACATCGAGTGCGTCCGCGTCATCAGCGTCGACGACCGGAACTCTCAGGAATCCACACGAGGTTCTTATCGGATGTGTCCCTATCGACCGCCGCGCATCGCCAGACCCGGAAAGGATGACGGGGTGAGTCAACTCCACAGCGACGAGCTATCGATCGACGTCACGCTGGTACGTCGCCTGGTCGATACGGCCTTCCCCGAGTACGCAGGTCACGACCTAACGCCCGCTCACGACTCGGGTTCGTCGAACGCCCTCTTCGCCTCGGGGAAGACATGCTGGTGCGGCTGCCCCGGCAACCGGGTGGCGGCGCAACCATCGACAAGGAGGCGAGGTGGCTGCCCTTCGTGGGTTCGCGCGTCACCTGTGCAGTTCCCAGGGTTCTTGGCATCGGCGAGCCTGACCTGGGCTACAGCGAGCGCTGGGCGGTCACGCAGCGGCTCGACGGTGTGAGCGTGAGACCCCCGCTGCCGGGGTCGGGCGACAGTGCGCCCGCTGGGCTCGCCAAGGACCCACCGACCGGCTTGCGATGGCGCAAGCGGCAATCGCTCCCGCCTGAGATCGGCGCAAGGCGCGCCGCCTACCACCCACTCCCAGCCGCTCGACGTAGCCAGGCGTGACGGGAACGGATCTCACCCGCTGGTGGTGATGCAACGCAGGTCCCGGCGCAGGACGATGGGACTGCGGGGAGCGCACCGCTGCAGGACGCGGGGCCGACCCACGGCCAGGGAGGCGACCATGAGCACGA
Source organism: Nocardioides sp. (assembly GCA_035765695.1). Classification (GTDB taxonomy): domain Bacteria; phylum Actinomycetota; class Actinomycetes; order Propionibacteriales; family Nocardioidaceae; genus Nocardioides. The sequence goes on from DASTXB010000010.1 coordinate 90,494, forward strand.
GCGAGGACCACGGCACCCGTGAGTGGTGGCTCGAAGGAGGCGACGTCCACGACCTGTCCGGGATGTCTGAGCACAGGCCCTACGACGAGCGCGGCGCCGATCTCGCCGCGTTCCTGTTCGCGGTGCTGATGGGCGCGGCGATCATCGGGTTGTTCATGTTCATCACCTGGCTCACGTACGCCGCCGACTGACCGGCGCCCGTCATCGCGACCTGCCGCGGCGCCGGTCATCACTGACCGGCGCCGCGAGGGGAGTGTGGGGTCAGGACTCCTTGCGGGCGACGATCTGGCCGAGCACGCCGTAGCCGACGCACAGGTGGACGAACGAGACGATGCCGGCGACGGTGCTGCCGAAGATCCCGAAGGTCGGGACGACGATCGGACCCCAGGACTCGGCGACCAGCGGCCAGTAGCGCGACTTGCCGTGCCAGCGGCCGGCGACGGCGATCCGGATGCCGATGAGGAACATGCCGAGCATCGACAGCGGCCAGCACAGGTCGAGCAGGATCCAGCCGACCTTGTCCAGGTCGCTGACGCCGATGCCGTCGACGAACGTGGAACCCATCGCGAAGACCAGGACGACGCCCTCGAGGCGCAGGAAGAACCGGGCGAGTCGGCCGGTGCCGAGCGCCTTGGTGGCCCACAGCACCGTCAGCAGTCCGAGGAGGCCGATCTGGAACGCGCCGGACGTGATGGAGGACAGCGCCTCCTCGAGCTGGCCGTGCGGGTCGCTGCCGAAGATGGCGGAGTCGATGCCCCACGCGACAGCGCCGGCGGTGAGCATCATGCCGCGCTTGAAGTAGGGACGGGTGGGGGCGGTGTGCTCCGACGTCGCGGCCGGTCGGCGGACGTCGGTACGCGCAGCCGCGGGGGTCTGCTCGAGGGTCATGGCGGGTCTCCTGGGATGTGGGGCGGCCGGTCACCGCCGATGCCAGGAACTCTCCGGTGACCCGCGCCCCGGGCAGCAGGGGTCGACGTCCCTCGTCGGGTCCCTCGTTCACGTCCCGCCCGCGCGGGACAGCGAACCCGGGACGGCGGGACGACCATCACCCGATACTTCTCGGGTGAACACTGCCGTCCGGGAGGCCCCAGGGCGCGTGCCCGTGCTCGTGCTGGCCGGGGTGTCGATCGTGCTGATCGCCGTCTGCGCGTGGCTCGACCTCCTCAACGACGCCGCCGACCGGCACCGGGCGCTGATGGGATGGGGCGTCTTCGAGGCCGGGGTCGGCGCGATCGTGGTGGGGACGGCGGCCGCGGTCCTCTGGCGACAGCCGCGGCACCCGGTGCCGTGGGTGATCGCGCTGACCGGGGTGCTCTGGGCGCTCGACGGGCTGGGGGAGTCGTGGGCGACGTACGGCATGGCGCACTCGCCGTACCTCCCGCTGACCGGGTTCGCCGTCTGGTTCGTCGCCCAGTTCGGGGCGTTCCTCATGGTCGGTCTGCCACTGGTGCTCGTGCTCTACCCGACCGGCCGGCTGATGACCGGCGGCTGGGGCGTGGTGAGCAAGGTCGCCGTCGGGCTGTCCCTGGCGATGCCGCTGCTGCTGTTGTTCGCGCCCTATGACGTGCTGTCCGACGGCAGCCCGATGCCCATGCACACCGGGATGCCGGAGCTGCCGATCCCGCACGATGTGTACGTCGCGCTCCTGCTCACCGCCCGGCCGCTGATGGTCCTGTCGCTGCCCCTGGCCGTCGCCGTCGTGTTCGCGCGTCAGCGCCGGGCCTCGGGCCGGGAGCGGATCCAGCTGCGCTGGCTGCTGTGGGCCGGGGTCGTGTGCGTGGTGATGTCGGGCATCGCGGTCGTCCTGCACAACGGCTGGATCGTCACGACCGCGCTGATCATCGCCCTCGCCGTCACCGGCGTCTCGATCGCGATCGGGCTGACCGACCCCGAGATGGGGGACGTCGACGCGCTGATCGGCGCCACCGTCGTCTGGGCGACGGTGGCCGGCGTGGTCATCGCGCTCGACGCGATCCTCATCGCGGCGCTCAACGCGGGCCTCGGCGACCGGCTCAGCGAGCGCGACGCGACGCTGCTCCTCGTGCTGGTCGCCGTCACGCTCTACGCGCCGGTGCGGGGCTGGGTCAGCGGCCTCGTCCGGCGGGCGCTGGTCGGCCGCCGCGGTGATCGGTACGCCGTCGTCGCCGACCTCGCCGCCCGTCTCGAGGAGACCGCCGACGTCCGCGCGCAGCTGCCGGCGCTGGCGAGCGAGGTCGCGGCGGCGTTCAAGCTCGACTACGTCCGGGTGGAGGTCTTCGGACACGCCGGCGGCACGATCTCGGCCACCCACGGCACCCGCCCGGACGAGGTCCGCGAGGTGCCGATCCGGTACGGCGACGAGGAGGTCGGCCTGCTCGAGCTACCCGCCCGCGGCGTGCGGTCGATGCTCTCCCGCCGCGACCAGGTGCTGCTCTTCGACGTGGTCCGGCAGGCCGCGATGGCGGTGCGCAGCGCCCGGCTGGCCGCGGACCTCCAGCAGTCCCGGGAGCAGCTGGTGCTGGCCCGCGAGGAGGACCGCCGGCGGATCCGCCGCGACCTCCACGACGGCCTCGGGCCGGTCCTGGGCGGCGTGGCGATGCGGCTCGACGCGGCCGGCAACGCGCTCGACCGCGACCCCGAGACCACCCGCCGGCTGGTCGCCCAGTCGCGGCAGGACATCACCGACGCGCTGGCCGACGTACGACGCCTCGTGCACGGCCTGCGGCCGCCCGCCCTCGACGACCTCGGGCTGCTCGCGGCGCTCGACCAGCAGGCGGAGCGGCTGAGCTCGGCCGACCTCCGCGTCACGGTCGCGGCCGAGGACGTCCCGCCGCTGTCGGCCGCAGTCGAGGTGGCGGCGTACCGGATCGCCTCCGAGGCGCTGGCGAACACCGCGCGCCACGCGGGCGCCCGCCACGCCGAGGTCCGGCTCGTCGGCGACACCGCCGCGCTGCTGGTCGAGGTCCGCGACGACGGATCCGGCATAGATCCCGGCGTCACGGCCGGAGTTGGGCTACGGTCCATCCGCGAACGTGCGGAGGAGCTCGGGGGCCGCACCGAGATCACCTGCCCGACCGCTGGTGGCACACGAGTGCGAGCGTGGCTGCCGATGGCGCCGGGCCTCGGGGAGGAGAACTGATGAGCGAGCCGGTCCGCGTGCTGATCGCGGACGACCACCCGGTCTTCCGCGACGGGCTGGCGTCCCTGCTGGCGACCCAGGCCGACGTCGTGGTCGTGGCGACGGCCGCCGACGGCGTCGAGGCCGTGCGGCTCTCCGCGGAGCTCGTCCCCGACGTGGTCGTGATGGACCTCCAGATGCCGCAGATGAACGGCATCGACGCCACCCGCCGGATCGCCGAGGCACAGCCCGACGTCCGGGTGCTGGTCTTCACGATGGGGGAGGAGGACGGCACCGTCCTGGCGGCGATGCGCGCGGGCGCGCGCGGCTACCTGGTCAAGGGCGCCGGGCAGGACGAGGTGGCGCGCGCGATCTCGACCGTGCACGCCGGCGGCCTGGTCTTCGGCTCCTCGCTCGCGCTCCGGATCGCGGACCTGCTCTCCGGCTCGGCCGCGCCGGACCGCACGGCGTTCCCGCAGCTGACCGAGCGGGAGCTGGAGATCCTCGACCTGATCGCTGCGGGGAAGAACAACGCCCAGATCGCGTCCGCGCTCTACCTCGCGCCCAAGACCGTGCGTAACAACGTCTCGAACATCCTCGCGAAGCTCCAGGCCACCGACCGCGCGGAGGCGATCATCCGGGCCCGCGACGCCGGGCTGGGTGGAGGCCGGTGACCGGGCTCGCGTTCCCCGATCCGCCGCTGACCGACGGGGTGATCGCGCTGCGGCCATGGCGCCGCGACGAGGACGACGTCCGGTACGACGCGTTCACCGACCCGCTGATCGTCGCGCACTCCTGGCCGTGGTCGGAGCCGCCGACCCGCGAGCGCATCGCGCGCGCCTTCGACGTCCACGAGCGGGACCGGCTGGCCGGCCACGAGCTCAACCTCGCGATCGCCGACCCCGACGACGGCGTGCTCGGCTCGATGTGTCTCTACGGCCTCGACCGGGAGCACGCCTCCGCGTCGATCGGCTACTGGCTGACCCCCGCGGCCCGCGGTCGGGGGCACGCCACCCGGGGCCTGCGGCTGCTCGGCGGCTGGGCGCTGTCCGAGCTGGGGCTCGCGCGCCTGCAGCTCACCTGCGACCCGCGCAACGAGGCGTCGCAGCGCGTCGCGGAGCGCTGCGGCTTCGTCCGCGAGGGACTGCTGCGCTCGCAGTACGCCTGGAAGGACGGCCGCCGCGACACGCTCGTCTACAGCGTGCTGCCGGGCGAGCTGCGCTGAGCGGACCTCCTGGTCTCCGCCGCCAGCAGCCCTGCGAGCAGCCGCCGTGAGCTCAGCCTCGCGTCCAGTTGTAGGGCGTCGTGGTCGTCACGGCGGCCAGCCCGCTGCGCTCGAGGATCGGGCGGGACATGTCCGTGCAGTCGCTGTGCAGGTAGACGACCCCGAGGGCCAGGGCCGCGCGGGCCCGGGCGGCGACCAGTGCGCGGTAGATGCCACGTCCGCGCCACGGGGCCAGGGTGGCGCCACCCCACAACCCGGCGAACTCGGTGCCGCGCACGACCTCCAGCCGGCCGGCACAGACCACCGTGCCGTCGGCGTCCTCGGCGAGCCACAACCCGGTGCTCTCGGGCGCGGCAGCCAGCTTGTCAGCCAGCTCGACGGCGTCGGGACCGGCGCCGCGACCGAAGACGTCGGCCTGCATCTGCGACGCCTTCCGGGCGTCGTCCAGCAGGTCGCCGCTCTCGCCGGCCCGGCGGACGGTGATGCCGTCGGGGAGGTCGACCGGCCGGTCGAGCAGCTCGGCGCGGCCGATCATCACGGTCTCGGGCGGGTCCGGCACGAACCCGTGTGCCAGCAGGCGGTCGGGGAGGTCGTCGGGCAGGTCGTGGCCGCGGGTCTTCCACTCGAACGACGCCACGTCGGTCTCGTCGCGGAACCATGCCACGGTGTCGGCGATCAGCCGGTCGAGCCGGTCGCCCTGGAGCCCGTCCAGGTCGCGGTAGGAGACGAAGCCGCCCCGGCCGAAGACGCCCCGGACCAGCGGCCCGTGCCGGTCCCAGCTGCGGGCGTTCACCATCTCCGACTCCAGGCGCAGCTGGGAGTCGTAGGCCTCGAGCAGGTCGGCGGTCGTGGAGGTCACCGCGGGAGGTTAGCCCAGCCACCCGCTCGGGGTGCGCCGGTCGGGGATTCACCGGGTTGGGCGATTCGGACGGGTCTCAGGAGGAACTACGGTGCGGGGATGCTGATGCGACTCGTGGCCGTGCCGGCGGCGGTGACCTGCTCGCCGCCCCGCGGTGCGGAGACCTGAGGCGGCGCGATGGCCGAGCTCACCCTCCTCCTGGTCTTCGCGCTCTTCCTCGGCGTGATGGGACTGATCTTCCAGCTGTTCGGCCGGTAGGCGTCAGAGGAACTGGGCCGGGTCGAACTCGTCGATCGGGATGATGCGGACCCGGGGCAGCTGCTCGTTGAACGCGCGCACGTCGTACTCGAGGTCGATGGTCTCGAGCCCCTGCTCGACCAGCTCGATGAAGCCCTGGTTGCGGAACTCGACGAACCCGATGACGCCGACCCGCCGACCGTCCAGGAGGTCGCGGACCTGGTCGACGAAGTCGCCGTCGTTGCTGACGAGCAGCACGTCCGCGTCGCGGTGGCGGATCTCGGCGAGCGTCCGCTGGATCGCGATGTCGACCACCTTCTCGCCCGGGCCGCCCGACAGGGCGACGGGGCGGTAGCCGATCGCCAGGAGCGCCTGGACGAACGACATCGGGAGCTCGTTGTTCGCGGCGAGGAAGAACAGCCCGGTGGCCGGCTGGCCCCAGCGCTCACGGGCGAACTGCAGCAACCGCTCCCACCGAGGGCGCTCCTCGGGTCGGGGCCGCCGTCCGAGGATCGACGTCCCCAGGGTGGCATCGATGTTCTCGCCGTCGACGAGGACGTAGGTGTTGCGCTGCGCCGCCTCCATGGGATGAGGGTACGGGCACCCATCGCGTTCACACCCCCGGTCGCGGAGCGGACCGTGGTGGGTCATGGAGGTCCTCGCCCTCGGGACCGGGCCGACCGGGATGCTGACCGGTGCGGCGCTGGCCGAGCCTCGGATCGACGAGCACGGCGGCGCGTACTACGCCATGACCGCGCTCCCGAGCTGCCTCGAGCCGGCCGAGCCGCTGGCGCGCGGTCTACGAGACGGGGTGGCGGGCGCCGTACGCCGACGGGCAGGGTCGGGGATGAGCTCGTCGCGGTGATCCGGGGCGTCGTCTGACACGCCCTCCGATCGGGCACCGTGGAGGCATGACCGATGCCCTCGACGTGTACCGCCGCAAGCGGGACTTCGCGCGCACGCCGGAGCCGGCGGGCGCGGTGACGGGCGGGGAGGGGGAGCGGCGGTTCGTGGTCCAGCGGCACCGGGCGAGCCGGCTGCACTACGACCTGCGCTTCGAGATGGACGGGGTGCTGGTCAGCTGGGCGGTGCCGAAGGGGCCGACCCTCGACCCGTCCGCGCGCCGGCTCGCCGTGCACGTCGAGGACCACCCGGTCGAGTACCTCCACTTCGAGGGCGTGATCCCGTCGGGGGAGTACGGCGGGGGCGACGTGATCGTGTGGGACACCGGCACCTGGGAGCCGGTGCACACCGACGACCCCGGCGGCGCCGTGCGCGACGGCGAGCTGCACGCGGAGGTCCACGGCCAGAAGCTGAGCGGCCGGCTGGTGCTGGTCCGGCGCGGCGGCGGCGACGAGTGGATGCTGGTGCACAAGCACGACGAGCACGCCGTCGAGGGCTGGGACCCCGAGGACCACCCGCGATCGGTGCTGAGCGGGCGGACGAACGACGAGGTGCGCGCGGACCCGGACCGGCTCTGGCGGTCGGACGCTCCGGCCGCGGAGGCGAGCGTCTCGCTGCTGCCGGAGCCGTTGCCGGACGAGGCGATCGACGCGCTGGGCGCCCTGGGCAACGAGGGCACGTGGGAGGTCTTCGGCCGGACGCTCAAGGTCACCAACCTCGACAAGGTGCTGTTCCCGGCACCGGCCGACGGGTCGGGACCGCCGGTCACCAAGCGGGAGCTGCTCGCCTACAGCGCCCGGATCGCGCCGGTCGCGCTGCCGTACCTCGAGGGCCGCCCGCTGAACATGCACCGCTACCCGAACGGCGCGGACGGCAAGGGCTTCTGGCACAAGCAGCGACCGTCGCACGCGCCGGAGTGGCTGACCTGCTGGGAGAACCCGGACGCCGACGAGGGGGAGACCGCGGCGTACGTCGTGCCGGACGAGCCGGCGGCGCTGGTGTGGGTCGCGAACTTCGGCGCGCTCGAGTGGCACCCGTGGACCTCGCGCGCGGAGTCGCCGCACGAGCCGACCTACGCCCTGGTCGACCTCGACCCCGGCGAGCGGACCGGCTGGGACGACCTGCTCGCCATCGCGCGGCTGCACCGGACTGCGCTGGAGCACCTCGGCGTGACCGGGCGGCCCAAGGTCACCGGGCGCCGCGGCATCCAGATCTGGATCCCGGTCGTGCCGGGCTACACGTTCGACGACACCCGGGCGTGGGTGGAGAAGCTCTCGCGGACGGTCGGGAAGGTGGTGCCCGACCTGGTCAGCTGGAAGTGGGAGGTCAAGGCCCGCAAGGGCCTGGCCCGGCTCGACTACACGCAGAACGCGATCAACAAGACGCTGGTGGCGCCGTACTCCCCGCGGCCCTCGGCGGGCGCCCCGGTCTCCGTCCCGATCGGCTGGGACGAGCTCGACGACCCGGACCTGCGCCCGGACCGGTGGACGGTGCGGACCGTCCTCGACCGGCTGGCGGAGCACGGCGACCCGTTCCGGGTGTTGCTCGGGTCCGCGCAGGAGCTGCCCGAGATCACCTGACGACCCGCACCGGTGTGTGCCGGGTGGTGAAGGCCCAGACCCGCTTGGACAGCGCGCGGCTGAGCCGGATGCAGCCGTGGGAGGACGTCATGTCCGTGCCCAGGATCCAGTCGGCGTGGATCTGCTCGCCGTTGGCCTGGGAGCGCGGGATGCGGTGGAAGCCGATGCCGCACGGAGCGAACCGCACGAAGTTGTCGAGCCAGACGTCGCCGCTCGTGGACTGGTTGAGCTTGATCCGCGCGGCCCGGCCGCAGTACGACCCGACGCGGAAGGACCCGCGGTGCAGCACGGACGGGTTGTCGATCATCGGCCCCTGCGTGGCGACGCCGCCCCCCGGGCCGACCAGCCACACCCAGTTCTGCCGCTGGGAGATCACGATGCGGCGGCCGGCACCCGAGTGCCGCGGCACCGGCCGGACGTCGCAGCGCGGCGCCTTCTCGGCGTACAGGCGGGTGCGCGTGCGCGCGTCGAGGTGCCCGCTCTGCTTGATGCCCTGTCGCGACTGGAAGCGGACGACGGCCGACCGGGTCCACCGACCGACCTTCCCGTCCGGCGGCCCCGCATGGCAGCCGAGCGCGTTGAGCCGCTTCTGTGCCGTGACCACCCAGTCGGAGCCCGCACCCGGACCCGCAACGGCGCTCGCGGACGACGGGGTGGTGAGGAGCAGGAGCGCCGTGAGCACGGAGGCGAGCCGGACCATGCCGACCATCGTCGACGTTGCGCGTCCGCATGCCAAGGTGGCGCTTCTCCTCTACGGTGGGCACACCGTCGGCTCGGGGCGCAGGGAGGTGGCCGGATGGAAGGTCCGGGCGAGGGCGCGGACCTGTGGCGACTCATGCTGCAGCACTCGCCGATCGGCATGGCGGTCGTCGCACCCGACGGGCACCTGCTGACGGTCAACCGTGCGCTGAGCGAGATGCTCGGGTACGACGCGGGCGAGCTCACCCACCGCGGCTTCCAGGAGCTGACCCACCCCGACGACCTCGAGACCGATCTCGCACTGTTCCATCGGACGCTCGCCGGGGAACTCGACTCCTACCGCGTGCGCAAGCGCTACCTGCACAGCGACGGTCACGTCGTGTGGGGCGACCTGTCGGTCGCGGTGGTGCGGGACGCGGACGGCGAGCCGCTGCACTTCATCTCCCAGATCCTCGACGTCAGCGAGCAGCGCGCCAACGAGGAGCAGCTGGAGGCGGCGACGGCCGAGATCGAGCGCGAGCGGCAGACGCTCGAGGCGATCTTCGAGACCGTGAACGTCGGGCTGCTGCTGATCGGCCCCGACGGCAAGTACGAGCGGATGAACCGGCGGCACGCCGAGACCATGCACAAGCCGTTCCCGCAGGGCCACGCCGGCGCGGCCGGCCAGCTCGGCGAGGTGTACTTCCTGGACGGGCGCACGCCGATGCCGCGCGAGGACATGCCGTCCTACCGCGCGACCCAGGGGGAGGAGTTCGACGACTACGCGTACTGGGTGGGTGCGGACCCGGCCACGCGCGCGGCGTACTCGACCTCGGCCCGCCAGGTCCGCGGGCCGCACGGCGAGCGGCTCGGCGCGGTGCTGGCCTACCAGGAGATCACCGACCTGATCCGCGCGATCCAGGTCAAGGACGAGTTCGTCGCCTCGGTGTCACACGAGCTCCGCACGCCGCTCACGTCGATCCTCGGGCACCTCGAGATGCTCTGCGACAGCGACGACCTGTCCGCCGAGACAGCGGGGCAGCTGCGCGTCGTGCAGCGCAACGCCGTGCGGCTCCAGGCCCTGCTCGCCGACCTGCTCCTGATCGGCCAGGTCGCCGACGGCACGCTCGAGCTCCAGCTGGGCCCGGCCGACGTGGCGAGCCTGGTGCGCGAGGCGGTCGAGGCGGCGGAGGTGTACGCCCAGCGCGCCGGCATCGTCCTGACCTCGGACGTGCCCGAGCGGCTGCCGGTGCGCGCCGACGCGCAACGGCTGCGTCAGGTGGTCGACAACCTGCTCTCGAACGCCATCAAGTACAGCCGCAGCGGCGACTCCGCCACGATCACGGCGATGCGCGACGGTGACCACGTCGTGATCGAGGTGGCCGACACCGGCATGGGGATCGCGCCGGACGAGCTCGAGCACGTCTTCGGCCGCTTCTTCCGCGGTGGCCGGGCGATCGAGCAGCAGATCACCGGCACCGGACTGGGCCTGAGCATCGTCGGGTCCATCGTGGCCGCCCACGGCGGCACGGTGGGCGCCGAGAGCGAGCCGGGCCGCGGTACGACGTTCCGCGTCACCCTGCCCGCTCCCGGCTGACTCCTGCCGGCAGCGGTCAGTGGAAGCTGCCGAGCCCCTCGCGCTCGAGCAGCATCGTCAGGCCGCCGTTCCAGAACGAGAAGCCCGCGCCGGTGATCATCGCCAGGTCGAGGTCCTCGGCCGCGACGACGACGCCCTCGTCGAGCATCCGGCGCGCCTCGTCGGCCAGGCCGGTGAGCACGCGGGTGCGCACCTCGGCCGGCTCCAGGACGACGGGGTTCTCCGGCTTCTCCAGCAGCGCCTCGACCTCGGGGTCGATCACGCCGTCGGGGCCGTAGTACGACGACTTCCGCGCCGCCACCACGCGCTCGAGCGCAGGCGAGACGTAGAAGCGGTCCGGGAACGCGCCGTGCAGCGTCTCGTTGTTGTGCAGCGCGATCGCCGGGCCGACCAGCGACAGGAGCACGAACGGCGGCATCGGCGCGACGCCCGCGAAGGCGCCGTCGACCACCGGCACCGGGGTGCCCTCGTCGACGATCCTCCCGACCTCGCCCATGAAGCGGCCCAGGAGCCGGTTCACGATGAACGACGGGCTGTCGTTGACCAGGATCGTGGTCTTCTTCAGCGCCTTGCCGGTCGCGAACGCCGTGGCCAGCGTGGCCTCGTCGGTCCGCTCGCCCTTGACGATCTCCAGCAGCGGCATCACCGCGACCGGGTTGAAGAAGTGGAAGCCGACGACGCGCTCGGGGTGCTCGAGGTCGGCCGCCATCTCGGTGATCGACAGCGACGAGGTGTTGGTCGCGAGGATGCACTCGGGCGAGACGGCCTTCTCGACGTCGGCGAAGACCGACTTCTTGACCGACATCTCCTCGAACACGGCCTCGATGACGAAGTCCGCGTCCGCGAACACCTCGCCCTTGTCGACAGCGCCCGTGACCAGCGACTTGTGCCGGTTCGCCTTGTCGGCGTTGATCCGACCCTTGGCGAGCAGCTTGTCGATCTCGGCGTGCACGTAGCCCACGCCCTTGTCGACGCGCTCCTGGTCGAGGTCGGTCAGCACCACCGGCACCTCGAGGCGGCGTACGAACAGCAGCGCCAGCTGCGAGGCCATCAGGCCGGCGCCGACGATGCCGACCTTGGTGACCGGTCGGGCCAGCGACCTGTCCGGGGCCCCGGCGGGTCGCTTGGCGCGCTTCTGCACCAGGTCGAACGCGTACAGCGACGCGATCAGCTCCGGCGTCTTCGACATCGCCTCGAGGGCCTCGTCCTCCCGGGCGAAGCCGGCGTCACGGTCCCCGTCGCGGGCGGCGTCGATGAGCTCGACGGCCTTGGCTGCTGCCGGGCTGGCTCCGCCGGTCTTCGCCTGCACCAGGCCGCGGGCCCGCTGCACGGCGGCGTCCCACGCGGCGCCGCGGTCGACCGCGGGACGGTCGACGACGAGCTCGCCGCTGAGCACGGCGTCCGCCCACAGCAGCGACTGCTCGAGGTAGTCGGCGCCGGAGAACACCGCGTCGGCGAGGCCGAGCTCGTACGCCGCGGCGCCGTTCAGCGTCTTGCCGTTGTTGAGCGGGTTCTCGAGGATGACCGTGACGGCGGCGTCCGCGCCGAGCAGGTTGGGCACGAGGAACGCGCCGCCCCAGCCCGGGACGAGCCCGAGCATGACCTCGGGGAGGCCGAGCGCCGGGGCGCTGTCCATCACGGTGCGGTACGTGCAGTGCAGCGCGACCTCGAGTCCGCCGCCGAGGGCGAGGCCGTTGACGAAGCCGAACGACGGCTTGGCGCCGTCCTGGAGCTTGCGGAAGACCGCGTGGCCGAGCTCGGCCACCACGCGCACCGCGTCGGGGCCGCCGCCGGCGACCGAGGTCAGGTCGGCGCCGGCCGCGAGGATGAACGGCTTGCCGGTGACGCCGATCGCGACGATCTCGTCGTCGGCCAGCGCCGCGTCGATCGCCTCGTTCAGTGCCAGCAGCGACCGCGGGCCGAAGGTGTTCGGCTTGGTGTGGTCCTCGCCGTTGTCCAGGGTGATCAGGCCGAGCACGCCGGCGCGGGGGAGCCGGACCTTGCGCAGGTGGGCGTGCGTCACGCGCTCCGCGTCGGAGGAGATCTCCTGGGCCCGGGTGAGAAGGTCGTCGATGGCCATCAGTTCTCCTCGGTGGTCGAGCTCGTCGAGACCCAGTGCGGGTTCTCCCAGATGACCGTGCCGCCCATGCCGATGCCGATGCACATGGTGGTCAGGCCGTAACGCACCTCGGGGTGCTCCTCGAACGACTTCGCCAGCTGAGTCATCAGCCGCACGCCGGACGACGCCAGCGGGTGGCCCATCGCGATCGCGCCGCCGTACGGGTTGACGCGCTCGTCGTCGTCGGCGATGCCGTAGTGCTCCAGGAAGGCGAGCACCTGGACGGCGAACGCCTCGTTGACCTCGAACGCGCCGATGTCGTCGATGGTCAGGCCGGCGCTCTTCAGGGCCTTCTCGGTCGCCGGGATCGGGCCGGCGCCCATCACCTCGGGCTCGACGCCCACGAAGCCGTAGGACACCAGCCGCATCTTCACCGGCAGCCCGAGCTCGCGGGCGGTCTCCTCGTCGGCGAGCAGGGCGGCGGTGGCGCCGTCGTTGATGCCCGCGGCGTTGCCGGCGGTCACCTTGCCGTGCGGGCGGAACGGCGTCTTCAGCGCCGCGAGCGACTCCAGCGTGGTCTCCGGGCGCATCGGCTCGTCGCTGACCGCCAGGCCCCAGCCCTCCTCGGCGGAGCGGGTCGCGACCGGCACGAGGTCCGGCTGGATCTTGCCGGCGTCGTACGCCGCTGCCGTCTTCTGCTGCGAGCGCACGGCGTAGGCGTCGACGCGCTCCTTGGTGATCGTGGGGTAGCGGTCGTGCAGGTTCTCGGCGGTCTTGCCCATCACCAGCGCGTCCGGGTCGACCAGCCGCTCGGACATGATCCGCGGGTTCGGGTCGACGCCCTCGCCCATCGGGTGGCGGCCCATGTGCTCGACGCCGCCGGCGATCGCGACGTCGTACGCGCCGAAGGCGATGCCGGACGCGGTGGTGGTGACGGCGGTCATGGCGCCGGCGCACATGCGGTCGATCGCGTAGCCGGGGACGCTCTGGGGGAGCCCGGACAGCAGGGCGGCGGTGCGGCCGATGGTCAGGCCCTGGTCGCCGATCTGGGTGGTGGCGGCGACGGCCACCTCGTCGACGCGCTCCGGCGGCAGCGACGGGTTGCGTCGCAGCAGCTCGCGGATGCACTTGATGACGAGGTCGTCGGCACGGGTCTCGGCGTACTGGCCCTTGGCCTTGCCGAACGGCGTGCGCACGCCGTCGACGAAGACGACTTCTCGCAGCTGACGGGACAACGGGGTCTCCTCGGGGTTGGCAACGGGCTCAGGTTACCCCTCGGTAACTACGCGGTCACCCGCCGCCGGTGTGACGTCAGCCTCGCCACTAGGGTGTGCGTCATGCCCGACCGCCTGGTCCACATCGTCGACGACGTCCCCGAGCTCGAGGACGTCTCCGCGCTGACGATGGTGCTGGTCCTCGACGGCTTCCTCGACGCGGGCAACGCCGCGAGCCGAGCCGCCCAGCACCTCATCGACCTCTCCGACGGCCGCGTGGTCGCGACCTTCGACGTCGACGAGCTCCACGACTACCGCGCCCGCCGGCCACCGATGTCCTTCGTGCGCGACCACTACGCGTCGTACGACGCGCCGCGCCTGGTCGTGCGCCTGCTCGACGACGCCGGCGGCACGCCGTACCTGCTGCTGCACGGCCCGGAGCCCGACACCCGGTGGGAGGCGTTCTGCGTGGCGGTGCGCGAGGTGGTCGAGCGGTTCGGCGTGACGCGCGTGGTCGGGATGGGCTCGGTGCCGATGGCGGTGCCGCACACGCGGCCGATCGCGATCACCCACCACGCCAACGACCCCGGGCTGCTCACGGGCGAGAGCCCGTGGCGGGGGGAGCTGCGGATCCCCAGCAGCGCCCAGGCCCTGCTGGAGATCCGGCTCGGCGAGTGGGGCCATGACGCGATGGGCTTCGTCGCGCACGTGCCGCACTACCTCGCGCAGATGGACTACCCGCGCGCGTCCGCCGCGCTGCTCGAGCAGGTCGAGATCGCCGGCCGGCTGACCGTCGACCTGTCCGGGCTGCGCGCGGAGGCCGAGGACCGCGAGGCCGAGGTCGCGCGCTACCTGGCCGCGAACGAGGAGGTCGCCGACGTGGTCGAGGCGCTGGAGCGGCAGTACGACGCGTTCGAGCGCGCCGAGGAGAGCGGCGCCGGGCTGCTCGCCGAGGAGCAGCGGCTGCCGACCGGCGAGGAACTCGGCAAGGAGTTCGAGCGGTTCCTGGCCGGCCTCGACGGGCCGGACGAGGACGAGGACTGATGCCGCGCGACGCCGATGAGCTGCTCGCGCTGCTCGACCTGGAGACCATCGACGACGACCTCTTCCGCGGGGCGCAGATGCCGACCACGCGACCGATCGTGTTCGGCGGGCAGGTCGCCGCGCAGGCGCTGGTGGCTGCCTCCCGCACCGTGGAGGCGCCGTACGCCGTGCACTCGCTGCACTCCTACTTCCTCCAGCCGGGGGACCCGTCGGTGCCGACGATCTACGACGTCGAGAACCTCCGCGACGGCCGGTCCTTCCTCACCCGCCGGGTGATCGCGCAGCAGCACGGCCGGCCGATCTACGCCCAGACCCTCAACTTCCACAAGGACGAGCCGGGCTACGAGCACGAGGAGCCGATGCCGGAGGTGCCCTCGCCCGAGGAGTCGCGGCCGGTGGCCCGTCGCGCGCGGGGCGAGGAGCACGCCGACCAGTGGGACGTCGCCGAGATCCGCCGCGTCGACGGGCTCGACGACGACCCTGCGCGGCCGGCGCGGCAGCGGGTCTGGCTGCGGGTGTCGTCAGCGCTGCCGGACGACCCGTTCTGGCACACCGCCGCGTTCACGTACCTCTCGGACATGACGCTGACCGGCGCCGCGCTGTCGGCGCACGGGCTGAGCTTCGCGTCCGGCGAGGTGTTCGTCGCCTCGCTCGACCACACCATCTGGTTCCACCGGCCCTTCCGGGCCGACGACTGGTGGCTCTACGACCAGCACTCGCCGGCCGCCTCGAACGGCCGCGGGCTGGTGCTCGCGCGGGTCTTCAGCCGCGAGGGGCACCTGGTCGCCTCGGTCGCCCAGGAGGCCGTCATCCGGAAGGTGCGCTCGTGAACCCGACCGAGGAGCTCGTCGACCTGCTCGACCTGGAGGAGCTCGACACCGACCTGTTCCGCGGCAAGCAGCCGGAGACCCGACGGGCGCGCGTGTACGGCGGTCAGGTCGCGGCGCAGGCGCTGGTCGCCGCCGTACGCACCGTGCCCGAGGGGTTCGCGGTGCACTCGCTGCACTCGTACTTCCTGCTGGGCGGCGACTACAGCGTCCCGATCGTGTACGACGTCGAGCGGCCGCGTGACGGCAGGTCGTTCGTGACCCGCCGGGTCGTGGCGCGCCAGCACGGACGCCCGATCTACTACCAGTCGCTGAACTTCCAGCGTCCCGAGGAGGGCTGGGAGCACCAGGACGCGATGCCGTCGGTGGGTGGCCCGCACACCGGGATCGACCTGGTCGACGTGATGCGCGGCGGCGGCAACGCCGAGGCCGACGCCCTCGCCAAGGAGTGGGGCTCCCTCGACGTCCGCTGGCTGGGCAACACCCGCCACGGCCTGGAGCCCGACGGCGGGCACGTCTCGCAGGCGCGGATGTGGATCCGGCTGCGCGAGGGCCTGCCGGACGACCCGCTCGTGCACACCGCGGCGTTCACCTACGCCAGCGACGTCAGCCTGCTCGGCTCGACCCTGGCCGCCCACGGCGGCAACCCCGCGAAGACCCAGATGGCCTCGCTCGACCACACCATCTGGTTCCACCGCCCGTTCCGCGCCGACGACTGGTGGCTCTACGACCAGTGGTCGCCGTCCGCCCAGGGCGCCCGCGGCCTGGCGTTCGGCAAGATCTACCTGGAGGACGGCACCCTCGTCGCCACGGTCGCCCAGGAGGGGCTCATCCGCCCGCGCCACGACGACTACCGCGGCCCCGGTCAAGCCTGACGTTGAATCGGGACTTCCGTCGGTCGAATCGTGAGTTCCGTCGGTCGAATCGGGACTTCTGACCGCCGCGGTGTCCAGAACTCCCGACTGACGTGGTCGAAACTGCCGATTCGACGCGCGGAAGTCCCGACTCGACCGTGGGTCACGGCCCGCTACGGCGTGGCGAGCTCGCGGTCGATCCAGCGGCCGATCACCTCGACGACGTACGCCCGCTCCGCGCGGTCCAGCTGCCGGCCCTTCGGGATGTCGTGCCAGGTCTCCAGGCAGCTGCGGCAGCACGTGGCGGTCGCGTGCTGGGCCACGAACACCGGGTGGTTCCGGTACGGCGTCTGCCGGCCGTCGTTGCGCGGCGCCGCGGGCGCCAGCCGCTCCGCGACGATCTCGGCGGCGTGCCGGCGCATCGTCTCCGGTCCGCGCAGCTGCGCGGTGGCGCGGTCGCGTCCGCGGAGGTGGAAGCGCCGCCCGAACGGCCGCTGGGTCGCCCGCACCAGTCGCTCCTCGAGGTGCTCGGTGTCGGGCATGCCGCCACGCTACGTCGCCCAGGGGCGCTCAGGCGGGCGTGGCCAGCCCGGCGAGGTGCGGGGCGCCGGTCTTCGGCGAGCTGAGCGAGAAGGCATACCCCCCGTCGACCGCGCGCGAGCCGAAGGCGACCGTGCCGGGCAGCAGGATCGGCTTCTTGAACGCGACGGCGACGGTCACCGCGTCGGGCAGCCGGTTCTCCAGCGCACCCACGCAGCGGGCCATCGACCACATGCCGTGCGCGATCTGGCGCGGGAAGCCGAACGCCTTCGCCGTCAGGGGGTAGAGGTGGATCGGGTTCTGGTCGCCGGACACGCCGGCGTACCGGCGCCCCAGGTCGCCGGGCAGCTGCCAGGTGATGCCGTGTGCGGGTGCCTCGGGGAACGTCGACCCGCCGGGCGCGTCGTCCGCGCCGCGGCCGCGGCGAAGGAAGGTCGACGTCTCCTCCCAGACCAGCTCGCCGCGGGAGTGCACGGTCGTGAGCATGTCGAAGACCTGGCCCTTCGGGTGCGGACGCAGGTGGTCGGGGCGGGCGGTGACCTGCAGCTCCTCGTCCAGGCCGATCGGCCGGTGCTGGGTGATCGAGTTCTCCAGGTGCACCGTCCCGATCGCCGGGAACGGGAACGACCCCGACGTCATGATCTCCATGTGGAGCCCGAACGCCAGCAGGTGCGGGTACGGCAGCGGCAGGGTGTCCTTGCGCGGGAAGCCGCACAGCGCGGCGTACGACGCGACGTGCCGCGGATCGACCGGGACGTCGTGCCGGACCAGCGACATGTCCGGCAGCGCGCCGCCGGTCTTGCGCACGCCCGGCAGCAGGTTGACGCCGGGCACGACCGGGAGGGCCGCCTTGACCATGGTGGGCAGCATCAGGCCCCCAGCATCATCTGGCCGCACACACGGACCACGTTGCCGTTGACGGCGGTGGACCCGGGGCTGGCGTACCAGGCGATCGTCTCGGCGACGTCGACCGGCAGGCCGCCCTGCGCCATCGCGTTCAGGCGCTGGCCGACCTCGCGGGTCGCGAACGGCACGGCCGCGGTCATCTGCGTGATGATGAAGCCCGGCGCGACGGCGTTGATCGTGATGCCGCGGTCCAGCCCGTCGGCGAGCGAGTCGACGAGGCCGATCACCCCGGCCTTCGAGGCCGCGTAGTTGGTCTGGCCGACGTTGCCGGCGATGCCCGCGATGGACGCGACGCCGATGATCGAGCCGTTGTCGTTGACGACCTTCTCGTCGAGCAGGTGGCGGGTGATCCGCTCCGGGGCGGTGAGGTTCACGGCGATGACCTGCTCGAAGCGGTCCTCGGCCATGTTGGCGAGCTTCTTGTCCCGCGTGATGCCGGCGTTGTGCACGACCACGTCGACGCCGCCGTGCCTCTCCTCCAGGTGCCGCGCGATCCGCTGGGGCGCGTCCTTCGCGGTGATGTCGAGGACCAGGTGGTCGCCGTCGAGGTCCTTCATCACCGCCTGCAGCTCGCTGGCCGCCTGCGGGACGTCGACGCCGACGACCGTCGCACCGTCGCGGTGGAGCACCCGGGCGATCTGCTCACCGATGCCGCGGCTCGCGCCGGTCACCAGCGCGACCCGGCCCTCGAGCGGGCGCAGCCAGTCGCCGACCTCGCCGGCCTCCTTCGAGCCGTGCGCCCCGATGCGGACCACTTGGCCGGAGACGTACGCCGACTTCGGCGAGAGCAGGAACGCGAGCGTGCTGTGCACCGCGCCCTCGGCGCCCTCGGCGACGTAGACCAGCTGCACCGTGCCGCCGCGACCGATCTCCTTGCCGAGGCTGCGCGTGAAGCCCTCGAGCGCGCGCTGCGCGACCCGTTCCTCACCCTCGACGAGCTCCGGCGGCGTGCCGATCACGACCACCCGCGGGCACCGGTCGAGCCGGCGCAGCAGGGGAGTGAAGAAGTCACGCAGCTCGACGAGCTGGTCGGACGAGGTCAGGCCGGTCGCGTCGAAGACCAGGCCCTTGAACGTGTCGTCGCCGACGGTCTGCCCGACCGCGGCGATGCCGAGCGAGTCGAGGATCCCGACCAGCGACTCGGACAGCCGGCCGCGACCGCCGACGGCGACCGTGCCGTCGACCAGCGGCGCGCCCTCGGCGTACCGCTCCAGCCTCGCGGGCTGCGGGAGGCCCAGCATCTTGGTCAGCTGCTTGCCGATCGGCGAGGACGAGAAGCCCTGGTAGAGATCGTTCATGGTGGGTATGTAACTCCTCGTGTAACTCTGAGTCCACATTTCGTGATCTGCCCCTCATGCGCTTCTCACGTTCCCCCCACCGACGCAGGATGAACCCATGGCCACCAACACTTCCGGCAGCACTCCCGGCAGCACCCGTCGCGTCGCCGTCCTCGGCGGCAACCGTCTCCCGTTCGCCCGGTCGAACACCGTGTACGCCGACGCGTCCAACCAGGACATGCTCACCGCGGCGATCGACGGTCTCGTCGAGCGCTTCGGCCTCCAGGGCGAGCGGGTCGGCGAGGTCGTCGCCGGCGCCGTGCTCAAGCACGCCCGCGACTTCAACCTGACCCGCGAGTCCGTGCTCGGCTCGAAGCTCGCGCCCGAGACGCCGGCGGTCGACATCCAGCAGGCCTGCGGCACCGGCCTGCAGGCCGCGATCTCGGTCGCCAACAAGATCGCCCTCGGCACCATCGAGTCCGGCATCGCGGGTGGCACCGACACCACCTCGGACGCGCCGGTCGCCATCAGCGACAAGCTGCGCAAGAAGCTGATGAAGGTCAACGCCGCCCGCGACACCGCCGGCCGCGTCAAGGCGCTCGGCGCGATCCGCCCCGGCGACATCGGGCTCGAGATCCCGCAGAACGGCGAGCCGCGCACCCGGCTGTCCATGGGCGAGCACGCCGCCCTCACCGCGCTGGAGTGGGAGATCACCCGCGAGGCCCAGGACGAGCTGGCCGCCGCGTCGCACCAGCACCTCGCGGCGGCGTACGAGCGTGGCTTCCTCGACGACCAGGTCACGCCGTTCCGCGGGCTGGACCGGGACAACAACCTGCGGCCGGACTCGTCGGTCGAGAAGCTCGGCACGCTCAAGCCCGTCTTCGGCAAGGGTGAGGCCGCGACGATGACCGCGGGCAACTCAACGCCGCTGACCGACGGCGCCTCCGTGGTGCTGCTGTCCAGCGACGAGTGGGCCGACGAGCACGGGCTGCAGCCGCTGGCGTACCTCGTCGACCACGAGACCGCCGCCGTCGACTACGTGCACGGCAACGAGGGCCTGCTCATGGCTCCGGCGTACGCCGTCCCGCGGATGCTCGCGCGCCAGGGGCTGACGCTGCAGGACTTCGACTTCTACGAGATCCACGAGGCGTTCGCCTCGCAGGTGCTCGCGACGCTCAAGGCGTGGGAGGACCCGATCTTCTGCAAGGAGCGTCTCGGCCTCGACGCCCCGCTCGGCTCGGTCGACCGGGAGCGCCTCAACGTCAACGGCTCGTCGCTCGCCGCCGGCCACCCGTTCGCCGCGACCGGGGGCCGGATCCTGAACAACGCCGCGAAGCTGCTGGCCGAGAAGGGGTCGGGCCGTGCGCTGATCTCGATCTGCGCCGCCGGTGGCCAGGGAGTGGTCGCGATTCTCGAGCGGTGACCGTCGCTGGCTAACCTGCCAGCACCGCCGAACCGAAGGAGAACCGTGGCCGAGCTCGACCCGAAGCTGCAGGACGTCTACGACGAGGTGCTGGGCCGCAACCCGGGGGAGAAGGAGTTCCACCAGGCGGTGCGCGAGGTGCTCGAGAGCCTCGGCCCGGTGGTCGGCAAGCACCCGGAGTACGTCGACGCCGCGATCATCCGGCGTCTCTGCGAGCCGGAGCGGCAGATCATCTTCCGGGTGCCGTGGACCGACGACCGCGGCGACGTGCAGCTCAACCGCGGCTTCCGCGTCGAGTTCAACTCGGCGCTCGGCCCGTACAAGGGTGGGCTGCGCTTCCACCCGTCGGTCTACCTGGGGATCGTGAAGTTCCTCGGCTTCGAGCAGATCTTCAAGAACTCCCTGACCGGCATGCCGATCGGCGGCGGCAAGGGCGGCTCCGACTTCGACCCGAAGGGCCGGTCGGACGCCGAGGTGATGCGGTTCTGCCAGTCGTTCATGACCGAGCTGCACCGTCACATCGGTGAGTACACCGACGTGCCCGCCGGTGACATCGGCGTCGGCGGTCGCGAGATCGGCTACCTGTTCGGCCAGTACAAGCGGATCACCAACCGCTACGAGTCCGGCGTCCTGACCGGCAAGGGCCTGAGCTGGGGCGGGTCGCTGGTCCGCACCGAGGCCACCGGCTACGGCACGGTGTTCTTCGTCGAGGAGATCCTCAAGGCCGGCCACGACTCGTTCGACGGCAAGAAGGTCGTCGTCTCGGGCTCGGGCAACGTGGCGATCTACGCGATCGAGAAGGTGCACCGGCTCGGGGGCACCGTCGTCGCCTGCTCCGACTCCGGCGGCTACGTCGTCGACGAGGGCGGCATCGACCTCGACCTCGTCAAGGAGGTCAAGGAGGTGCGCCGCGCCCGGATCTCGGAGTACGCCGACGCGCGGTCGGGCGCCCGGTACGTCGAGGGCGGCAGCGTCTGGGACGTGCCGTGCGACATCGCGCTGCCCTGCGCGACGCAGAACGAGGTCGACGAGGCCGAGGCGGCCGCGCTGATCAAGGGTGGCGCGCGGATCGTGGCCGAGGGGGCGAACATGCCCTGCACGCCCGAGGCCGTGCGAGCCTTCGCCGAGGCGGGTGTGGTGTTCGCACCCGGCAAGGCGGCGAACGCCGGCGGCGTCGCGACCAGTGCGCTCGAGATGCAGCAGAACGCCTCGCGCGACTCGTGGTCGTTCGAGCACACCGAGGAGCGGCTGGCCGAGATCATGCGCGGCATCCACCACCGGTGCCTGGAGACCGCGGACCAGTACGACCTGCCCGGCAACTACGTCGCCGGTGCCAACATCGCCGGCTTCATCCAGGTCGCCGACGCGATGATCGCACTCGGGGTCATCTAGCAGCGAGGGCGAGCGCGGAGGCGACCAGGTAGTCGCGCACCTGGTCGGCCGAGATCTGGCCGACGGTGGGGATGCCCGGGGCCGCCTCCTTGACCAGGATGCCGACCCGGGCGAGCTGGAGGGCGCCGAGCCCGCTGGCGTACAGCGTGTTCGCCAGCAGCACCGGGTCCTCGACCCGGAACTCGCCGGCCTCGACGCCGTCCTCGAGGACCTGGGTGAGCAGCGCCAAGCAGGACGAGATGGCGCGGCCGAGCCGGAACAGCGCGCTCTCGGAGATCTCGTCGAGCAGGTCCGGGCCGGTCCGCCGCATCAGCGTCTGCGCGCAGTCCACGAACGCCGGGTGCGCCACGCCGTAGTCGACGAACGCGCTCACCATCGCCGCCAGCCGCCGCTCGGGGTCGTCGGTCGAGGCGGCCGCCTCGGCCAGGGCCACGCGCAGCTCGTCGAGGTAGCCGACCAGGGTGAGCGCGAAGAGCTCCTCCTTGCCGGTGAAGTGGCGGTACACGATCGCCCGGTTGATCCCCACCGCCTTGGCGATGTCCTCGATCTGGGCGTCGCGGACGCCGCGCTCGTCGAACAGTGCGCGGGTGGCGCCGATGATCTCCTTCTCGCGGGCCCGCCGCCGCGCGGCGGCCGCGGTACGCCGACCGTCGGTCTCCGTGGTGCTCACGGCCCCGATTCTACGACCCTGTAACTGCGAGTTGCACAGGTGTGACGGATGCCCCTCAATCCGCCAGGAACCCCCGCACGGTCTCGATCGTGTCGATCCCGGACACCGGCTTGTCGTCGCGGTAGCGGACCACCCGCGCGAACCGCAGCGCCACGCCGCCGGGGTAGCGCGAGGACCGCTGCACGCCGTCGAAGGCGATCTCGACGACCTGCTCGGGCCGCACGTGCACGACGTGCGCCGATCGCGACGTCTCGAGCTCGAGGAAGCGCTCGGTCTGCCAGGCGAGCATCTCGTCGGTCATGCCCTTGAAGGTCTTGCCCAACATCACCGGCTCGCCGGTGGCCGGGTCGAGCGCGCCGAGGTGGATGTTGGAGAGCCAGCCCTGGCGGCGGCCGGAGCCCCACTCCACCGCGAGGACGACGAGGTCGAGGGTGTGGACGGGCTTCACCTTGACCCAGCCCGAGCCGCGGCGGCCGGCGTCGTACGGCGCGTCGAGGTTCTTCACGACCACGCCCTCGTGGCCGGAGCCGAGGGTGTCGCGGAGGAACGCCTCGGCCTCGTCCGCGGCGGCGGTGACCACGCGCGGCACCCGGTGCTCGACCGGAACCAGCCGCTCGAGCGCAGCAGCCCGCTCGGCGGCGGGGGAGTCGAGCAGGTCCTCGCCGTCGACGTGTAGCACGTCGAAGAAGTACGGCGTGACCGCGACGCCGGCCCCCATCGCGGTGCGCGACGAGGTCTCCTGGAACGGCCGCGGGCGGCCGGCGTCGTCGAGCGCGAGTGCCTCGCCGTCCAGCACGAACGACTCCGCCGGCAGCGCGAGCGCGACCTCGACCACCTCGGGCAGCCGGGCGGTGATGTCCTCCAGCGACCGGGTCGCCACCACCACCTCGGAGCCCGCCCGGTGCACCTGGATCCTGATGCCGTCCAGCTTCTGGTCCACCGCCACGGGCGCTCCCGCGCCGGCCTTCTCGAGCGCCGCCGGGACGTCGGCGGCGCTGGACGCCAGCATCGGCAGCACCGGGCGGAGCACCTCGAGGCCGACCTCGCCGAGCGCCTCGACCCCGGCGAAGGCCGCCCGTGCCACGGCCACCGTGGACCCGCCCAGCATCGCCGCCCGGCGCACTGCCGCGAGGGGGACGCCGGCCGCCGCGGCCAGCCCCTCCTGGACCAGCGAATCGAGCGCGCCCTGCCGGACCGCGCCGGTGACCACGCCGCGCAGCCACTGCTGCTCCTCGGCCGTGGCCCGGCCGAAGAGCTCGGCCACCGCGGCGGCCCGCGCGGCCTGGGACCCGGCGCCCGACAGCGCCGCGATCCGGTCGAACGCCTCGTGGACCTCCAGCACCGTGAGCGACGGGGTCGCCGCCGGCGGCGGCAGCTCGGACAGCCCGCGCCACCCGAGACCGGTGCGCCGCTGGCGCAGCGCGCCGCCGACGTGCGCCGTCACCGTCTCCACCTCGTCGGAGGAGGCGCGCGCGAGCAGCTCGGCGATGGCCGCGACCTTGGCCTTGCGGGACCGGGTCGCGGCAACGGCTCCGGAGGTGGCGACGACGTCGGCGAGCAGCACGGGACCATCCAACAGGACCGCCCCGACACCCCCTGTGGACCCCCAGTAGGTTGGCGCCGTGGGCCGCAAGCAGCACCTCCTCGTCGAGGCCGAGCGCGCGTTCGAGGCGCTGCTGCGGCGCCGGAAGTGGCGCCGCCCGCCGGAGCACTTCCGCATCGAGGTGTACGGCGGGCACGGCGGCCGGGACGGCGTCGTCGTGCGCGGTCGGGTGCTGGACAACCCCCCACCGTCCGAGGCCGTGGAGGGCGAGGGCGTCGGGGCGTCGGTACGCCGGAGCCTCGGCCAGTTCGCGACCGACGAGCTCCCCGGCGTGCCCCTGCGCGTCACCGTCGGCGACGCGGTGGCCGAGACCGAGACCGACCGGGAGGGGTACTTCCGGCTCGAGCTGCGGCCGTCCGCCGTCACCGGCCCGTGGGAGCGGGGCCGGGTCGAGCTCGCGGCGGCGTACCGCGGCCTCGAGCCCGGGTTCGAGACCGAGGTCGCGGTGCGCGTGCCGGGCCCGGATGCCCGGTTCGGCGTGATCTCCGACGTCGACGACACGATCATCGAGACCGGTGTGCAGCGCGCGGGGGAGATGCTGCTCCAGACGTTCACGAGGTCGGCGCTGACCCGGACGCCGTTCGAGGGCGCGCCGGAGCTGTACCGGGACCTGGCCTCCGGCGACCGCAACCCGGTCTTCTACGTGTCGTCGAGCCCGTGGAACCTGCACGCCTTCCTCGCGGCGTTCCTGCGCCACCGCGACTTCCCGATCGGACCGCTGCTGCTGCGCGACCTGGTCGGCACCCACGAGGGCCGCGCCCGCAAGCACGGCCGGATCGAGGAGGTCCTGCGCCTGCACCCGCAGCTGGAGTTCGTGCTGATCGGCGACTCGGGGGAGAGGGACCCGGAGATCTACGCCGACGTCGTGCGCGCCCACCCGGGCCGGATCCGCGCGGTCTACATCCGCGAGGTGCGGCTCGACCCCGGCGACGGGCGGGTCGAGGCGGTCACCGACGGGTGGGACGCCGACGTGCCGTTCGTGCTGGCGGCCGACAGCGACGCCGTACGCCGGCACGCCGCGTCGGTGGGCCTGCTGTGAGCCGGCTCCTCCTCGCGGTCGACGCACCCTCGCTGCTGCACCGCAACCACCACGCGCGCGTCACGTCGGGACTCCTCGACCGCGGCGGTAGGCCGGCGTGGGCGCTGCACGGCATGCTGCGCCAGATCCTGGAGGCGATCGACCAGTTCGCGCCGGACGCCGTGCTGTTCGGGCTCGACGACCGGACCTCGTCGGTGCGCGAGGAGATGTACCCGGCGTACAAGGCGGGGCGCGCGGAGAAGGACCCCGCCCTGGTCGACCAGCTCGAGCGCGCCGCGGCGCTGCTGGACGCGCTCGGGATGCTCACGCTCACGCCCCCGGGCCTGGAGGCGGACGACGTCAACGCGACCGCGGCCACCTGGGCGGAGCAGCACGGGTGGACGTGCGTGCTCATCACCTCCGACCGCGACGCGTTCGCCCACATCAGCGAGCACACGCAGGTGCTGCGGCTGATCAGCGGCGGCATCAACGGCTCCCCGCTGCTCAACCCGGCCCGGCTGCACGCGATGTACGGGATCGCCGCCGAGCACTACCTGGAGTACGCCGCGCTCCGCGGCGACCCGAGCGACAACCTGCCGGGGGTGCCCGGCATCGGCGAGAAGATCGCGCCGTTCCTGCTGTCGGAGATGGGCTCGATGCAGGCGGTGTGGGCCGACATCGACCACTGCGGCGGCGCGACGCTGGTGGCCACGATCGACTCCTACTGCGAGGAGGTCGGTCGCCCGCGGATCGGCGCGTCGGTCCTGAAGAAGCTCGACACCCCGGCCGCGCGGGAGCGCTTCGAGTTCAACCTGTCGATCATGTCCGGGCGCACCGACCTCGACCTCGGGCTGACCCCGGACGTGCCGGGCAGCCCCGGCCTGCTGCCGCTCGACCCGGACCGGATCGCTGACGTCGTGGGCTACCTCGGCGTGCCGGCCACCACGGACCTGGCGATGCGCGTGCTCACCAGCCGGCCGGCAAGCCGGTGAAGTCGGGCTCGCGCCCCTCGGCGAACGCCGCCAGCGCCTCGAGGTTCGCCGGCCCGCCCATCAGGTCGGCGAAAGCGGCGTTCTCCCGCTCCCGCGCGGCGGCGATGCCCGCCCGCAGCGGCTCGGTCATGGTGCGCTTCACCGCGACGAGCGACGAGATCGGCCGCGACGCGAGCAGCTCGGCGTGCCGCCGCGCCTCGGGGAGCAGGTCGTCGGGCCGGCAGACCCGCCACACCAGGCCCATCTCCAGTGCCTCCTGCGCCGAGATCCATTCCGCCGACAGCAGCACCCACGCCGCCTGCTGACGGCCCACCAGCCGGGGGAGCAGGTACGACGAGGCCGCCTCCGGAGCGACTCCCAGGCTGGTGAACGGGCACTTCAGGCGCGCCGTGGCCGACATGAGGGCGAGGTCCGCGAACCCGAGGATCGTCGTACCGATGCCGAGGCCGACGCCGTTCACCGCGCAGACCAAGGGCTTCGGGAAGTCGACGAGCGCGTCGACGAGGCCGACGAACCCGTGCTTCCCGGGCACGAAGGCCGGGTCGGTGGCCCGGGCGTGCATCTCCAGCAGGTCGGTCCCCGCGCTGAACCCGCGCCCGTTCCCGGTGAGCAGCACCACCGCCACGCCCGGGTCGTCCGCGGCCGCGCGCAGCGCCTCGGTCGTCGCGTCGTAGAGCTCCTCGTTGAACGCGTTGAGCGCGTCCGGGCGGTCCAGGGTGAGCGTGCGAACGCGGGCCCGGTCCTCGATCTGCAGGGTCATGCGGCCTATCCTCGCGGACGTGGACGGTCGGGTGCGGGAGTGGCGACCCGGCTGGCCCTGCCCGGTCGGCTCCGCGCTGCGGATCCACCGGCGCGGCACCGGCGACCCGACGTACCGCCTCGACGGAGACCGCCACTGGCGCGGCATCCGCACCCCCGAGGGCGCGGCCACCCTCGTCGTCGAGCCGCGTGCGACCGAGGGGCTGGTGCGCGCCGAGGCGTGGGGCCCGGGCGCCGACTGGGTGCTGGAGTCACTGCCCGCGATGCTCGGCGCCGACGACGACGTGACCGGCTTCGACACCGACCGGCACCCGCTCCTCGCGGACGCGTGGCGCCGCTACGGCCACTGGCGGATCGGCCGGACCGGCCTGGTCATGGAGGCGCTGACGCCGGCGATCATCGAGCAGAAGGTCACCGGCCAGGAGGCCTTCGCCGGCTTCCGGATGCTCGTGCACCGGTACGGCGAGCGCGCGCCCGGCCCGGGCCACGACCTCAGGCTGTGGGTGCAGCCCGACGCCGCCACGATCCGCCGCGTCCCCTCGTGGGAGTGGCTGCGGATGCACGTCGACCCGGCCCGGTCGCGGGCGCTGGTGACCGCGGCCCGCGTCGCCGACTCCCTCGAGCGCACCCTCGGGCTGCCCGGCGACGAGGTGGAGCGCCGGCTGACCAGCCTCCCGGGCGTCGGTGCCTGGACCGCCGCCGAGGTGCGGCAGCGCGCCCACGGCGACGCGGACGCCGTGTCGTTCGGCGACTACCACGTGGCCAAGGACCTCGGCTGGGCCGTCGCGGGCCGGGAGTTCAGCGACGCCGAGATGGCCGAGTTCCTCGAGCCCTGGCGCCCGCACCGCGGCCGGGTGCCGGTGCTGCTGGCGCTCGCCGCCGGTCGCCGACCCCGCCACGGCGCGCGGATGGCCCCGCGCACCCACCTGCCCGCCACGGTGACGAGGACCTGAGGCACCGACCATGGACCTGACCCCGCTGCGCACCGCGGACGCCGACGAGACCGCGGCGTTCTTCGCCGACGCCGACCCCGAGGCGCTGGTCGCGGCCGTCGCGGCCACGACCGACGACGCGCTGCTCGCGCTGATCGGCCGCGACGAGGTCCGCCCGGCGGCGATCGCCGGGATCCTCGCGCGGCTGCACGAGTACGCCGTACCGGACCGGCTCGCGCGCCTCCACGGCACCGTCCGCATCGACCTCGAGCGCCGCGGGAAGGTCCTGGAGCGCCACGTCCTCCGCTTCGTGGAGGGCTCGATCGAGCTCGGACACGGCGGCGAGGTCGACGTCGTGCTCCGCACCAGCATCCTGCGGTTCGTGCGCCTGGTGAGCGGCGAGCGGAACGCCGGCCTGGAGTACCTCTCCGGCAAGCTCGACATCGAGGGCGACGCGGACCTGGCCCTCGCGCTCGGCGGCATGTTCCGGGTGCCCGGCAGCGACGCGGTCGCCGTCGACCCGACCGCGCTCGACCCGGTCGAGGTGGCGACGGTGCTCAAGGACGCGCCGCGCGAGCACCTCGAGAAGGTGATGGCCTCCGGCTTCCGGCCGGTCGTGCTCGGCGAGATCTTCCGCCGGCTGCCGGAGTACGTCGACCCCCACCGGGCCCGCAAGGTCGAGCTCGCCATCGGCTTCCGGCTGCTCGGCAACCCGTCGGGCGAGGTCGAGCGGTACGTCGTCCGCGTGTCCGGCGGTGTCGCGACCGTCACGGCCGGCGAGGAGGGGGAGGAGCGGGACGCCACGGTGACCTGCCAGGCGCACGACTACCTGCGGCTGGCGACCGGCCACCTCAACCCGCTCACCGGAGTCCTCAAGGGCCAGCTCAAGGTGAGGGGCGACCGGGCCAAGGCGCTCCAGCTGAGCTCGGTGATCGACATCCCGCAGCCGCGCTGACCGCCGACCCGGCGCCATGTCACCCCGCCGGCGCGCCGAGTCGGCGCAGTGTCGCGCGACATGGCGCCGACTCGGCGTGGTCGGTCAGAGCAGCGGCCGCAGCGGGCCGAGGATCATCTCGGTGAACTTCCGGTGCAGGTCGCGGGCCTCCCACTCGTGGTGGGTGAGCTCGAGGCAGTTCGACTCGTCGGTGCGGAAGATCTCCTCGAGGTTGGCGGCGAAGTCGTCGTCGTACACCTCGAGGTTGATCTCGTAGTTGCCCTGGAGGCTGAGCCGGTCGACGTTCGTGGTGCCGACCGTGGACCAGGTGCCGTCGATCGTCGACGTCTTCGCGTGCACCATCGCGTCGCGGAAGCGGAAGATCCGCACGCCGGCGTTGAGCAATTGCGAGAAGTACCCGCGCGAGATCCAGTCCGCGACGATGTGGTTCGACTTCAGCGGCACCAGCAGCCGCACGTCGACCCCGCGCGCGGCGGCGTCCTTCATCGCGTCGACGAAGTCCTGGTCGGGGCAGAAGTACGCGGCGGTCATCCAGATGTTCGTCGACGCCCGGTTGATCGCCTCGATGTACATCGAGCGGATGGGGAACATCCACAGCCGCGGCACGTTGCGGTGGAACCGGATCCGCGGCTCCCAGGTCGATGCCGTCTCCAGCAGCAGCGGCCGCTCCGACGTCCCGAGCCGGCGACGACGGTTGAGGTTCCAGAAGTCCGCGAACGCGCGCTTGAGGTCCCACACGCCGGGGCCGGTGATGCGCACGTGGGTGTCGCGCCACTCGGTGGCGTACGCCGTCCCGACGTTGTAGCCGCCGACGAACCCGACGGCGTCGTCGACGACGAGGATCTTGCGGTGGTCGCGCCCGTAGCGGGCGAGGTCGAAGAACTTCCAGCCGGCGGGGTAGATCGGGTAGCGCAGCACCTTGATCGAGGGCGGGAAGCGCTTGAAGCGCGGCGAGACCACGAGGTTCGCGAACCCGTCGTAGATCACGTACACCTCGACACCGCGGTCCGCGGCCGCCGCGAGCGCGGCCTTGAACCGCTCGCCGACCTCGTCGCCCTTCCAGATGTAGGTCTCGAAGAGGATCTGCCGCTGCGCCTTCTCGATCGCCCCGAGCATCGCGTCGTACAGGTCGCGCCCGTAGGTGTACGTCGTGAGGGTGCCGTCGCCCACCTTCACCTCGCGCGGCGCCGTCACCGGGAACGGCTTGCCCTTCTTGCCGCGACGGCGGTACGAGTCGACCAGGGTCATGCCGAGCGCCAGCGCGAGCTGGATGCCGAACACCGCCAGCAGCGTCCGCCGCAGCACCCGCAGCAGTCGCGCGGCGACGGTCTGCGGGCTGCTCACGGGCCCAATCTAGCGACCGGGGTCGCGGTGTCGGTGGTGGCGTCTACGCTCGAAGCCATGCGACCAGTGACCGATCTCGAGCGCCGGGTGGCCCCGTTCACGGTGGTCTCCGACTACCAGCCGTCCGGCGACCAGCCGGCGGCCATCAAGGAGATCTCGAAGCGGATCGACGCCGGGGTCCAGGACGTCGTGCTCCTCGGTGCCACGGGCACCGGCAAGACCGCGACCGTCGCGTGGGTCGCCGAGCAGCTCCAGCGCCCGATGCTCGTCATGCAGCCGAACAAGACGCTCGCGGCGCAGTTCGCCAACGAGCTGCGGCAGCTGTTCCCGGACAACGCCATCGAGTACTTCGTCTCCTACTACGACTACTACCAGCCCGAGGCGTACATCCCGCAGACGGACACCTACATCGAGAAGGACTCCTCGATCAACGAGGAGGTCGAGCGGCTGCGCCACTCGGCGACCAACAGCCTGCTCACCCGCCGCGACGTGATCGTGGTCAGCACGGTCTCCTGCATCTACGGCCTCGGGACGCCGCAGGAGTACGTCGACCGGATGATCCGGCTCAAGGTGGGGGAGGAGCACGACCGCGACTCGATCCTGCGCCGCCTGGTCGAGATCCAGTACACGCGCAACGACATGACCTTCACCCGCGGCACGTTCCGGGTGCGCGGCGACACGCTCGAGATCTTCCCGGTCTACGAGGAGCTCGCGGTCCGGGTCGAGTTCTTCGGCGACGAGATCGAGCGGCTGATGACGCTGCACCCGCTCACCGGCGAGGTCGTGACCGAGGACGAGGAGCTCTACATCTTCCCGGCCACCCACTACGTCGCCGGCCCGGAGCGGATGGAGCGTGCGATCCGCGGCATCGAGCTCGAGCTCGAGGACCAGCTCGCGACCTTCGAGCGCCAGGGCAAGCTGTTGGAGGCGCAGCGGCTGCGGATGCGCACGACGTACGACATCGAGATGATGCGCCAGGTCGGCTCGTGCGCGGGCATCGAGAACTACTCGATGCACATCGACGGCCGCGCCCGCGGCTCGGCGCCGAACTGCCTCCTCGACTACTTCCCCGAGGACTTCGTGCTCGTGGTCGACGAGTCCCACGTCACCGTGCCCCAGATCGGCGGCATGTACGAGGGCGACATGTCCCGCAAGCGCAACCTCGTCGAGCACGGCTTCCGGCTGCCGAGCGCGCAGGACAACCGCCCGCTGCGCTGGGAGGAGTTCCTGGACCGGATCGGGCAGACCATCTACCTCTCCGCGACCCCGGGCGACTACGAGCTCGACAAGGTCCAGGGCGACACCGTCGAGCAGATCATCCGCCCGACGGGACTCGTCGACCCCGAGGTGATCGTGAAGCCCACCAAGGGCCAGATCGACGACCTCATCCACGAGATCAACACCCGCGTGGAGAAGAACGAGCGCGTCCTGGTCACCACGCTGACCAAGAAGATGTCCGAGGACCTCACCGACTACCTCCTCGATGCCGGCGTCCGCACCCGCTACCTGCACTCCGAGGTCGACACGCTCAAGCGGATCGAGCTGCTGCGCGACCTCCGGCTCGGACAGTACGACGTGCTCGTCGGCATCAACCTGCTCCGCGAGGGCCTCGACCTGCCCGAGGTGTCGCTGGTCGCGATCCTGGACGCCGACAAGGAGGGCTTCCTGCGGTCGGACAAGTCGCTGATCCAGACGATCGGACGCGCGGCCCGCAACGTGTCCGGCCAGGTGCACATGTACGCCGACAAGATCACGCCGTCGATGGAGTCGGCGATCGACGAGACCAACCGGCGCCGGGCCAAGCAGGTCGCCTACAACGAGGCGCACGGCATCGACCCGCAGCCCCTGCGCAAGAAGATCGCCGACATCACCGACATGCTCGCCCGCGAGGAGGAGAGCACCCAGGAGCTGCTGGAGACCTGGCAGCACCAGGACCCGAAGAACCGCAAGGCCCCGGTCCCGGCGCTGTCGCGGGCCGCGGGGGGCGACTCGGGCCAGCACGCCAAGGACCTCGCCGGCCTGCCGAGCGCCGAGCTCGCGCAGCTCATCCAGGAGCTCACCGACCAGATGAAGGGTGCCGCGGCCGAGCTGCACTTCGAGGTCGCCGCGCGGCTGCGCGACGAGATCGGTGACCTGAAGAAGGAGCTGCGGCAGATGATGTCGGCGGGTGCGAAGTGAGCGAGGCACGAACCGTGCAGGTGACGTTCGACTGCGCGGACCCGCGGTCCCTGTCGCTGTTCTGGAACGACGTGCTCGGCTACGAGCTCCCGCCGCCCCCGCCGGGGTTCGACTCGTGGGACGCGTTCGCAGCGACCCTCCCCGAGGAGAAGCGCAACATGGCCTCCGCCTCGGTCGACCCGTCCGGTGCCGGGCCGCGGCTGTTCTTCCAGCAGGTGCCCGAGGGCAAGACCGCCAAGAACCGCGTCCACCTCGACGTCCGCGCCGCTCCGGGCCGGGAGGGCGAGGACCGGATGGCCGCGCTCGAGGCCGAGGCGGAGCGCCTGGTCGCGCTCGGCGCCACCCGGGTCGAGCGGCACGAGCCGGCGCCGCCGATGAGCGCGGGGTTCCTCGTCATGCAGGACCCCGAGGGCAACGAGTTCTGCCTCGACTAGTGCCGCTCGGGGAACACGCAGAACTCGTTCCCCTCCGGGTCGGCCAGGACGGTCCACTTCGGGCGCTCCGCGACGACGGTCGCCCCGGCCTCGAGGAACGACGTCTTCTCCTCCTCGGTGGCGACCACGTCGAGGTGCACGCGCCCGGGCGCGCGCAGCTCCTCCGCAGGCGCCAGCCAGACGTCCGGGCGGTCGTCGTCCGAGCGGAGCAGCACCGCCTCGTCCGCGCCGAGCGTGCCGTCGGCGATCGCCCGGAGGTCGGCGTCGACGACCGGGATGCCGGTGACCAGGCTCCAGAACGGCGCGAGCACGGCGGGCTCGGAGCAGTGGATGACGACCGACGCGATACGGGGCATACCCGAAGGATAGGATCGGGGGAGTGAGGTCGACGGTCCGCAACGCCTGGGCGGTCTGGGTCGTCGGGCTCCTCGTCTACCTGGTCGCGGTGTTCCACCGCTCCTCGCTCGCGGTCGCCGGCCTCGCCGCCACCGAGCGGTTCGACATCTCCGCCTCGCAGCTCGCGACGTTCACGATGCTCCAGCTGGTCGTGTACGCCGGGATGCAGGTGCCGGTGGGCCTCCTGGTCGACCGCTTCGGCTCCCGCAGCGTGCTGCTCTGCGGGACGCTGCTGATGACCTGCGCCCAGGCCGGCTTCGCGCTCGCGGAGAGCTACCCGGCGGCGCTGGCTGCCCGCGTCCTCGTCGGCATGGGCGACGCGATGACCTTCATCTGCGTGCTCCGGCTGGTGAGCAGCTGGTTCCCGGCCCGCCGGATCCCGCTGGTCACCCAGCTCACCGGCACCCTCGGCCAGCTCGGGGCGGTCGCCGCGGCCGTCCCCATGACCTGGGCGCTGGGGCACCTCGGCTGGACCAAGGCGTACCTCATCGCGGCGTCCGCCGGGCTCGTGCTCGCGGTCGCGGTGCTCGTGGTGCTCCACGACTCGCCCACGCACCGCAACCTGCGCGGCCCGGCGCTCTCGCTGAGCGCCGTCCGCGCGAGCCTGGCCGCGTCCTGGGCGCACCCCGGCACCCGCCTGGGGTTCTGGATGCACTTCTCCACCCAGTTCAGCGCCACCGCGCTCAGCCTGCTGTGGGGCTACCCGTTCTTCGTCAAGGGCGAGCTGCAGTCCTCCTCCACCGCCGGGCTCCTGCTCACGGTCATGGTGCTCGCGGTGATGGCCGCGGGCCCGACGCTGGGCTGGCTGGTCGGCAACCACCCGTGGCACCGCTCGACGATGGTGCTGACGATCGTCTCGTCGATCGTGCTGGTGTGGACGGTCGTGCTCGCCTGGCCGGGCCACGCGCCGACGCCTGTCCTGGTGCTGCTCGTGGTCGTGGTCGGCGTGGGTGGGCCGGCGTCCATGATCGGGTTCGACGTCGGCCGGACGTCGAACCCGAAGGAACGCTTCGCCAGCGCCAGCGGGATCATCAACCAGGGCGGCTTCATCGCCAGCCTGCTGCTGGTGATCGCCATCGGCCTGGTGCTCGACTGGCGCACGCCGGGGGAGAGCACCGACTACACGCCGTCCGCCTTCCGCTGGGCGATGGCCACGCAGTACGTCCTGTGGGCGGTCGGCCTCTCGCAGGTCTACCGCTACCGCAGGCAGGCCCGACGGGTGATCAACCGCGGCGAGCTCGAAGAAAGCGCGCGAGCACCGGCGTGAACGCCAGGATCACCAGCAGCCGGAACAGCTGCACCGCCATCACGTAGGTCACGTCCGAGCCGCTGTCGGCCGCGGTCGCGAGGACCGCGAACAACCCGCCGGGCGTGGTCGCGAGGTACGCCGTCAGCCCGTCGACGGGCGTCAGCCAGGCGAGCAGCGCGCCGAGGAGCGCGGTGGCCGCCACCATCGCGACGATGATCAGCAGCACCACCGGCAGCATCCGGGCGATCGAGGCCAGGCTGGCGCGGGTGAAGCGCAGCCCGACCTGCACGCCGATGAGCGCGTACGCCAGCCACTGCAGGGCGAGCGGCACCGCCGGCGTACCGAGCCAGCCGGTGGCCGTCAGCGCGGCAGCGACGACCAGGGGGCCGAGGAGGGTGGCGGTGCTGATCGGCACGAGCCGCGCCACGACGAGGCCGAGGACGAGCGCGACGAGTGTGTAGGCGACGTCCTCCGGGAGTCCCTCGCCGTCCGCGGAGTACGAGCCGAGCCCGTGGTCGGGGTGGAACACCACGGCGGTCACCAGCGGCATCGCGACCAGCACGACGAAGACCCGCAGGTACTGCACGATCGTCACGACGCGGTCGTCCGCCCCGAGGTCGCGGGCGATGGCGACCACGCCGGACGCGCCGCCGGCGATCATCGCGAAGGCGCCGGTCACCTGGCTGACGTCGCGCCGGATCGCGAGCACCCGACCGGCGGCCAGGCTGATCAGGACGGTCGCGGCGGTGACGCCGAGGATCGGCAGCAGTGCGGACCCCATGTCCGCCAGCGCCGACAGGCTGATCAGCGCGCCGATGGTGATCCCGATCAGCGCCTGACCGATCCGGAACGACCACGCCGGCAGCGCGAGCGGCACCGGCGAGCTCAGCGCGTGGGCCATCCCGCCGACCAGGGAGCCGAAGAGCACGGCCGACGGCACGTGCAGGAGGGAGAGGACCACGCTGAGGACCACGGTGACCCCGATGATGAGTGCCGCGGCCTCCCACGGGGTGCGCGCGCGGTTGCTCATCGCGACCAACCTACGACCCCGCGGGCCGGGACCGGTCGCCGCGGTCAGCCGTGCGAGCGGTCGGCCGGCGTGAAGGTCATCTCGTGCGGTTCGGCACCGGGCCAGGTCAGCGTCGTGACCGTCCGCGGCGTGGTCGCCACGACCGTGCCGTGCCGCACGACGTGCGTCGGACGCACCTGGCGCCGCACGGCGTCGTAGCCGTCCGTGGCCGGCAGCAGCAGGAAGCTGGCGGGTCCGCCCGCGCGGACGCCGTAGTCCTCGAGGCCGAGCACGGCGGCGGCCCGCGACGTGACCATGCGGAACGCCTCCTCGATCTCGTCGCGCGAGAGCAGCTGCGCGGCGTGGACGCCGACGTGGGCGACCTGGAGCGGGTTGGCGGTGCCCAGCGGGTACCACGGATCCATCACGTCGTCGTGCCCGAAGGCCACGTTGACCCCGGCGGCGAGCAGCTCCTTGACCTGGGTGAGTCCGCGGCGCTTCGGGTAGTCGTCGAAACGGCCCTGCAGGTGCAGGCTCACCATCGGGTTGCTCACCATGTTGATGCCGGAGCGCGCGATGATCCGGTGCAGCTTGTAGCTGTACGCCGGGTTGTAGGACCCCATCGCCGTCGTGTGACTCGCGGTGACCCGCCCTCGCAGCCCGGAGCGGGCGGCGCGGGTGGCGAGCACCTCGATGAAGCGCGACTGCTCGTCGTCGATCTCGTCGCAGTGCGCGTCGACGCGCAGACCGTGCCGCTCGGCCAGGTCGATCGCGAACTCGACCGAGCGCACGCCGTCCTCGCGCGTGTCCTCGTAGTGGGGGATCGCGCCGATCACATCGACGCCGCGGCGGGCCGCCTCGGTGATCAGCTCCTCGCCGTCGGGGAACGAGCAGATCCCCTCCTGCGGGAACGCCACGAGCTGGAGGTCGACCACCTCGCGGACCCGGTCCCGCACCTCGAGCAGCGCGTCGAGCGCGACCAGCGAGGGATCGGTGACGTCGACGTGGCTGCGCACGTGGAGCGTGCCGTTCGCGGCGTACCACCGCAGGGTCTGCTCCGCCCGGTCGATCACGTCCTCGCGAGTGAGCATCGGCTTCCGCTCGGACCAGCAGGCGATGCCCTCCCAGAGCGTGCCGCTCCGGTTCCACCGCGGCTGGCCGGCGGTGAGGGCGGCGTCGAGGTGCACGTGCGGCTCGACGTACGGCGGGGCCGCCCACGCGCCCTCTCCGTCGATGACCGAGCGCGCCTCGACGGGCTCGTCGGCACGCGGCTCGACAGCGACGATCCGCCCGCCGTCGACGTGCAGGTCGGCCGCGCGGGGGCCGTCCTGGTCGCGCACGACCACGTCGCGGACCAGCAGGTCGATCATGCGGCACCTCCCGCGCGCGCCATCAGCGAGGTGATCTCGTAGCCGAGCGTGGCGGCGGCGAGCGAGGTGATCTCGGCATGGTCGTACGGCGGGCTGACCTCGACCAGGTCCGCGGCGACGATCTGGTCCGGGGGCAGGGCCCGCACCAGCGCGAGCAGCTCGCGCGAGGTGAGTCCGCCCATCTCGGGCGTTCCCGTGCCGGGCGCGAACGCGGGGTCGAGCACGTCGATGTCGATCGAGAGGTAGACGGGCGCGTCGTTGGTGCGTCGGCGCACCCCGTCGACGATCTCCTCCAGGCCGATCCGGTCGATGTCGCGGGCGCTCACGATCTCGAAGCCGAACGCCGCATCGTCGACGAGGTCCTGCTGGGAGTACAGCGGCCCGCGGATGCCGACGTGGCTGCTCGCGTCCTGCACCAGCAGGCCCTCCTCGTGGGCCCGTCGGAAGATGGTGCCGTGCGTCCGGTCAGCGCCGAAGTAGCTGTTCCAGGTGTCGAGGTGTGCGTCGAAGTGGATGAGCGCCACCGGCCCGTGTCGGCGCGCGACGGCGCGGAGGCCGCCCAACGCGATCGTGTGGTCGCCGCCGAGCAGCAGCGGTCGACCGCCCGAGGCGACCAGCTCGGACACGTGGTCGTCGATCTGCTGGAGCGCGTGGTCGACGTCGAACGGGTTGCACGGCACGTCGCCGGCGTCGACCGCCTGCAGCACGGCGTACGGCGAGACGTCCTGGGCCGGGTTGTACGCCGGGCGGAGGTGGCGCGAGGCCTGCCGGATCGACGTCGGGCCGAAGCGCGCGCCGGGGCGGAACGAGACGCCGCCGTCGAACGGCGCGCCCAGGACGGCGACGTCGAAACGGGACGTCTCGTCGATGCGGGGGATGCGGGCGAATGTCGCCGAGCCGGCGAACCGGGGCACCTGGGTGCCGTCGACGGGTCCGAGAGGGGTGGTGGTCATCAGATCTCCGGTCGGGGGAAGACGCGAGGGGTGAGGTCGAGCGAGCGGACGTGCCGGGCGATGTCACCCGCGGGCGCGAGCCACAGGCCCGGAAGGGACTTCATCGTCTCGATCAGGGTCTCGAGAGCACGGAGCCGGCCCAGCCGGCCGCTCAGGAACGGGTGGACGGTGAGGGTGAAGCAGGACCCGTGCCGGTGCGCCTCGGTGAGCTCGTCGGTCCACATCGCCAGCGACTTGGCGGGGTCCTCGATGACGCCGGGACCGAACAGCTCGGGCACGAACGCGAACTGCTCCCAGTCGTCGAGCGCCCAGGCGACCGGGATCTCGACGATGCTGCGGGCGCCCTCGCCGGGGCGCTCGGCCAGCTCGTA
This sequence comes from Nocardioides sp., assembly GCA_035765695.1. Lineage (GTDB taxonomy): Bacteria > Actinomycetota > Actinomycetes > Propionibacteriales > Nocardioidaceae > Nocardioides. The sequence goes on from DASTXB010000010.1 coordinate 128,439, forward strand.
GGGCAGGTCGGAGTCCATCAGGCTGGAGTCGTAGAGGAAGCCGCGGTCCAGGAGCAGCTCGGCGGTCTGGTACGTCGTCTCCCACATCGGTGCGCGGTAGCCGACCGGCCGGACGCCCGCGACCCGGTCGAGCGCCTCGAGGCCGCGGTCGAGCACGGCGGCCTCCTGCTCGCGGGTCATGCCGGCCATCGCCTCGTGCAGGTAGCCGTGGTGGGCGATCTCGTGGCCGGCGTCACGCACCCGGCGCAGCACGTCGGGGTAGCGCTCGGCCGTGTAGCCGGGGCAGAAGAACGTCGCCCGGAGGTCGTGCCGTGCCAGGAGGTCGAGCACCCGCGGGACGCCGGTCAGCATCCCGTACGCCTGGTGCGACATCGCCGAGAGCCGGTGCCGGCTCTCCGGGTCCACGGTGAGCGCGACGTCCTCGGAGTCGAGGTCGAAGCCGAGGGTCGCGGCGGCGGTGGCCCCTCCCGGCCACGCGACGGGCGCGGCCGGGAGGGTGACGTCGCGGAGTCCCGAGTCCTCCGCCATCAGGCGCTTTCCGTGCTGACGGCCGGCGTCGCGGAGGTGGTCCGCGAGCGCCGGGACATCGCGACGTAGGACACCAGGCCGGCGACGACCGCCCCGGCCAACCAGGACAGGTCGATGCCGCCGAGGTGCTTGGCGGCGGTGCCCTGCAGGTAGCTCGGGATGCCGTAGAGGAACATCCAGGTGGCCACGATGCCCAGGACGAACGCGATGACCGCTCCCCACTCGATGTCGGTCACCCGCGACGAGCCCGGCGGTTCGAACAGCGCGTCGACGTCGACCTGCTGCTTGGCGATCGCGTAGTAGTAGACCAGCATCACGGCGCCCCAGGGAGCGACCCAGGTGACCAGGCCGGCGAGCCAGCCGTCGAGGTTCGAAGCGAAGTCGCCGTTGAGGATCAGGTAGATCGTGAACAGCGTGGCGAGGACGCCGACGATGTAGGACAGGATCCGGCGGTCGATCTTCCAGTCGAGCGTCTGCGCGCAGAGGCCGCACGAGTAGATGTTGAGCACGTTGGTCGCGATCGGGCCGTGGATGACCAGCAGGATCACCGGGATCGCCAGGGCGCCGAACGCGTCGACGACGATCTGGCCGGGATCCTTGGCGGAGCCGATGGTCGCGAGCGTGGCGCCGAAGACGCCGAGCCACACGGTCGGGATGAACTGGCCGAGCACGCTGCCGACGTACAGCTTGCGACGCGGGACGCTGGGGGAGACGAACCGGGAGTAGTCCGAGGCGTAGGCGAACCAGGTGATGCCCCAGCCGATGCCGATCGCGGTCATCAGGCCCGTCATCGAGCTCCACAGCGCCTTGCCGTGCAGGTCGCCACCGGCGTAGTCCCAGTGCACGTCGGTCTTCGTCCACGCGACGACGGTCATGACCAGCAGCACGGCGATGGTGACCGGCACCGTCCAACGCTCGAAGCGCGCGATGGCGCGGAACCCGATCGCGGCCAGCCACACCTGGACGGCCATGATCACGATGGCGACGGCGATCTTGAAGCCGTCGCCGCCGTGCACGCCGAGCTTGTCGAACAGTGCGACGACCAGGTCGAGGATGATCCAGGTGTTGATCGCGCACCACCCGACCGCGAGGAGGCCCTGCATGAGCGCCGGGAGGTAGGCGCCGCGGCGGCCGAACGCGGCCCGGGACAGCACCATCTGGCTGACCGCCGTCTGCTGGCCCATGAGCACGAAGAACCCGAAGACCGCCATGCCGATGGCGTTGCCGACGACGATGACGCCGATCGTCTGCCCCAGGCTGAGGCCGAAGGTGATGCCCAGCGTGCCGAGGAACCAGTTGATCGGGGCGGTGTTGGCGCCTGCCCAGATCCAGAACTGGTGGGCCACCGTCGAGGTTCGCGCTTCCGGTGGGATGGGCATCAGGGTGTGCTCAGCGGACTCGGTGACCGCGAGCTCGTCGGAGTTGATTGACACGGGTTTCCTCCCGGGTGGGCATCGGCTCTCGCCTCGATGCCCGGAGTTTTTGCCTTGTTGTCGGATGTGTCAAGAGTGATTGACAGATATGGCAAGATCTCGCCATGCCCGACCAGACCTCCGCCGCCACCGACGGTGAGGTCGGTCCGCGCCTGCGCCAGCTGCGCGAGCAGAAGGGCCTGTCCGCCCGGCAGGTGGCGGAGCTCGCAGGCCTCACGCCGGCCTACCTGAGCCGCCTGGAGAACGGCCGCGTCAGCCCCACCGTCGCCACGCTGGCGAAGGTCGTGGAGGCGATGGGCGAGACGATGGCGACGCTGTTCGCGGAGCCGCCGGGGCCCCAGCAGCCGGTCGTCCGCCGTGCTGACCGGCACCTGATGCGCAGTCGGGGGGTCCTCGACTCGCAGGTCACGCCGGGCTGGGCCAAGAGCCTGGAGGTCCTGGAGTCGCTGGTCGAGCCGGGCCAGGGGAGCAGCGACTCCCTGCACACGCATGCGGGGGACGAGGAGTGCGTGCTGGTGCTCGAGGGCGAGCTCGACCTGTACCTCGGCGACGAGCGGCACCGTCTCGGCGTGGGCGACTCGGCGACCTTCGGCAGCCGGGTCCCGCATCGCTGGCGCAACCCGTCGGCCGAGCCGGCGCGCGTCCTGTGGATCTTCACGCCGGCGAGCTACTGACGCCGGCGATTGGCGCTCTCCGCAGGCGGGTACGACGGCGGTTGCCCGGCACCGCCCGGGCCGCTCCGCCCACGAACCAGACCACGACCCAGACCACGACCCAGGGGCCCCGACATGACCGACATCGATCTCGGCCGTCCGATCCAGGGCGACGTCGTCGACCTGATCCTCGACGACCACCGCCGCTTCGAGGCGCTGCTGCGCGACCTGCGCGACAGCAGCCAGGACCGTGACGCCGTACGCCGTGCCTTCGCCACGCTCCACGTGGCCCACGCCGAGGCGGAGGAGAAGCACGTCTACCCCGCGCTGAAGCGCAAGGACGCCGTCGACGAGGACGAGGCCGACCACGGCGTGGAGGAGCACGCCGAGGGTAACGAGGCGCTGCTCGCCGTCCTGGAGCTGAAGGGCACCGACACGCAGGCGTTCGAGGATGCCGTCGAGGAGCTCGCGCGACTGGTCAACCACCACCTCACCGAGGAGGAGCTGACCATCCTCAACCCGGCGCGCGACGAGGTCAGCGAGAAGGTGCGCTCCGAGCTCGGCGACCTGTTCGTGACCGAGCGCAACCGCCAGATCGACGCGGACTGCGGCCGGATCGAGAACGTGCGGCGGTTGGTGGAGGAGGCCCGGAGCGAGGGCCTGCTCGACGAGGACGAGGACGAGGACTGACGACGGGCTGACGCGGGCCGACCTCCCGGGACGAAGGGCCCCGGGGATCGGGACGCTGTCCTCTGCGACGCACCCCGCCGCGCGGGCACCGTGGTGGGCGAGGAGGCTCGTCGTGTCACCTGGCTCTCGGACGGCCGTCGTCGCCGTTGCCATCGCCCTGGCGGTGCCCGCCCTCGCTCCGCCGTCGCCTGCGGCCGCGGACTGGGGGCCGGTCACCGTCCTGGCGGCGAACACCCGCGGCGAGTCGCTCGCGGTGGACGGCCGGGCGGCGGTCACGGTCGTCTGGGCCACCCCGGGAACGGCGGGCCCCGGTGACGTCATCGCGCGGCAACGGACGGCCGGCGGCGACTGGCGCGCTCCCGTGGTCATCGGCCACGGGTACGCACCGCAGGTCGTGGTCGACCGGCGCGGTGACGTCACCGCCGTCTGGCTCACCCAGGAGCGCGGCCGCACGGACGGGGTCGAGGCCGCCCGGAGTCCCGCAGGTGGGCGTTGGTCGGACCCCGTGCGGCTGTCCCGCGACCTCGAGGCGCCGACCTACCGGCCCGGCGCCGAGGACGTGTACGGCGCCGCGCAGCTCGACGTGGCGGTCGGCCCGCGCGGCGTGGTCGCGGCCGCCTGGGCGTGGGGGAGCGTCGACCGCGACCAGCCGTGGCGGGTGCAGGCCGTGTGGCGCCACCGGCACGGTGGCTGGGTCCGGCCGGCCGAGGTCACCCCGGCGAACTGGTCCAGCGCGCCGCAGGTCGGCGTCGCCGCCGACGGCACGACGGTGGTCGCCTGGGGACGGCAGCCCTTCGGGCGCCCGCAGGCGTTGCGCGCCCGGCAGCACGACGGCTCCGGGTGGAGCGCCGCCGAGACCGTCGCGCGGGAGGGATACGCGCCCGACCTCGCCGTCGACCGGGCCGGCGACGCGGTCCTGGTCTTCCGGACGGCGAGCTCCCGGGTGGACGCCGCCGTGATGTCGGCCGGCGGCCCGTGGCAGCGCGCCGAGCACCTCTCGCCCCGTGGGGTGGAGGTGGACGACGCCGCCCTCGCGATGAACGCGCGGGGATCGGCCGTCGTCGCGATGGGCCGGTACGCCGGACGGGTCGACCTCGTCGAGCGGCCGCCGGGCGGCGCGTGGGGACCGCCCGCGCGGGTCGTCCGCTCGCGCACGAGCGTGTACGACGTGCTCGTGGCGCTCGACAGCGCCGGTGACACGTTCCTGGGCTGGGGCGGTTACGCCCTTCAGGGCAAGTACCGGCCGGCGGGCGGCGACTGGGGCGTCCGGTCCACGATCTCGCCGGACGCCGGCGCCGAGGTGCTCGAGACGGCGTACGCCGCGATCGCCCCGGACGGGACGGTGGCGGTGCTGTGGAAGCAGGAGGAGCGCCCGCTCAAGGTGCGGGTCCGGTCACAGTAGGCTGCGCAGCCGGTCGGCCAGGGAGTCCTTGACCGCCTGGGTGACCGCGGCCTGGATCTGCTGGTCGAGGGCCTGCGGGTCGTCGAGGTCCGCCAGCAGGGCGCGCAGGTCGAGGCCGTCGATCGCGCGGGTCAGCACGTCGTCGGTCTTCAGGGCCGCGTCGACCAGGGAGTCCGGCAGGGCCCGGATCGCGGCTGCGAGGAAGGGGTTGAGGTCGGAGCCGTCGAGGGCGTCGTCGACCAGGTCCGAGGCCGGCGGCAGGGTGCCGTCGGCCTTCATCCGCCCGACCGCCGCGAGCAGGCCCTGGTGGAGGGCCTCGATCTCCGCGTCGGTCCGGGGACCGGGCTGCGCGAGCTCGAGGGTGAGTGCCTCCCGGCTGACCCCCAGGGTGCAGGCGGCGTCGTCGAGCCCGAGGAGCACCAGGCGCTCGGTGAGCCCGTCGATGCCGTCGACCTGGGACGTCACCGTCCGCGGCGCGCACGGGTCGGCGGGGCGGAGTGGCGCGAAGCCGGCGCCGCCGGCGGCGAGCTGCACGCCGAGCACGCCGACCACCAGGGCGAGGGCGAACGCCGGTAGGCCGATCAGCCGCAGACGGCTCATGACGCCACCCTCCGGCGGGGCCAGGCCACGACGAGGAGGGCGCCCAGCGCGAGCCCGGCGCCGATGAGGAACGAGTCGCGGAACGCGCGCGTGGCGGCCCGCTCCAGCTGGGCGTCGAGGTCCTGCTCCAGCCGGTCCGCGGCGGACCGCTCGTCCGACCCGAGGGTCAGCGTCGTGAACGCGTGGTGCAGGTCGGGGACCCGGCCCTGCTGCGCGGTCAGCTCGTCGCCGAGCGCCCGGGCCACCGCGACCTTGTCCTGCGGGGGCAGCGGCGCGTCGAGGACCAGCGCGGTGATGGCCTCCTGGGCGGGCACCTGGGCGTCCATCAGGTCGGCGGTGAACACCGGCGTGAGGATGGCCAGGCCCACGACCACCCCGGCGTGCCGCGCTCCGATGGTCCATCCGGCGTGCCGGACGCGGGGGAGGCGCAGCTCCATCGCCTGGGCCGTCAGCCGGTCGACGGTCAGGCCGAGGCCGAGGCCCACCAGCGCCTGGGGCGCGATCGTCCAGACGACGTCGGCCGACGGCAGGAACGCCAGGCAGCCGAGGCCCCCGGCGACGAGGAAGCAGCCGACGCCGACCTCGACCTCGTGCGACGGGCGGAAGAGACGGGCGAGCGGCCGGGCGGCGAGCGCCGCGACCGGGACGACCGAGACCGCGAGGGCCGCCGTCGCCGGCGACCGACGCCATCCCTCGACCAGCAGCAGGACCAGCAGGAACAGTGCGGCCGTCAGGGCGGCCGAGAGCAGGGCGAGCGTCAGGTTCGGGCGCAGGGCCGGGCGGTGCCGGTCCGCACCGGTCTCCCGGGGCGCGGACAGCAGCAGCGCGGCCGGGACCGCCAGCACGGCGAACGGCACCTGCACGACGAAGATGGCCTGCCAGGAGAAGGCGTGGGTGAGGACGCCGCCCGCCATCGGGCCGGCGGCGGTGCCCACCACGCCGGCGGTCACCCAGGTCGCCACACCCCGTCGTTCGCCGCGCTCCGCGACGAGCAGCTCGAGGCAGCCCAGGAGCGCCAGCGCGCCACCGGCCGCCTGCACGCACCGGGCCGCGACCAGCACCTCGATCGAGCCCGCCACGGCGCACCACGCCGACGCGCCGGCGAACACCGCGATCCCGGCGGCGGTCAGCGCCCGGGGCCGGACCCGGGTGAAGAGCAGCGCGGTCGGCACCGCCACCAGCGCCAGCACGAGGTTGTAGGCGATCAGCACCCATGCGACCTGGCTGACCGACGTCTGCAGGTGGAACAGGATCGCCGGCAGCGCGAGCGTGACGATGGCGGAGTCCGCGAGCACCAGTGCCACGGTCACCGCGAGCAGGGGAGCGGCACCGCGACGCACGCCGCCATCCTCGCAGGAGGTCGCGCGCGTCCGTGGCGTCAGGCCTCGGGACGCCGCGACACCACCGCCAGGCTGACCAGCCGGGCCACGACGAGCGCGACGTAGAAGACGCCCGCGATCATCTCGACCATCACGAACGAGCGGGCGTGTCCCTCGATCGGTACGACGTCGGAGAGCCCGACGCTGGTCAGCGTGCTGAAGGACAGGTAGAGCAGCTCGAACCAGTTGCGGTCGCCGCCGCCCCCGGCGCCGACGAAGGATCCGGGCCAGACCGCCTGACAGGCGGCGAACACGTACGCGAACCCCCAGGCCACGACGGTGAACGCCGCGCCGGTCGCGAACAGCTCGTCGCGAGTGACCCGTTCGTCGTGGAAGAGGTACCGGATCATCGCGTAGGAGATGTAGAAGTAGAACGGCGCGTGCAGGAAGGCCGAGACCAGCACGACCGGGTCGCTGCCCGGGTGCGTCGCCTCGAGGATCGTCAGCACCATGGCCGGCGCCCCGATGAGCGCCGCGACCCAGGTCAGCGCCGGGGTCGGCCGCACCGCCGCGAGCGCGGCGAGCACGATGGCGAGCTGGACGGTGCCGACGACGGCGCGGCCCCACGCGGCCTGGTCGAGGAAGGGGTAGGCCAGCACCGCGACGAGCTGCGCCGCCAGGAGGATGGCGGACGGGTGCCGGCGTACCGTCTCGGCCCGCTCCCGCACGCTCACCACGGCGGCCAGCCGGGCCGCCGCTGCTGCTTGGCGCGCTGGCGCTCGAGCCGGCGGACCTCGCCGTCGACGATGTCGTCGTGCGACATCGCGGTGCGCACGAGGTTGAGCAGGCTGAGCGCGATCACGAAGCCGGGCCAGAAGAAGTACGGGTCGAAGCCGCCCCCGTGCCAGCTGGTCGCGAACCAGATCGCGGTGGTCACCAGGCTGGCGCCGAGGAAGGAGAAGGTGGCCTCGCGCCGCCTGCTCCGCCAGTGGCGCTCCGCCATCGCCTCGATCTCGCCGCGGGAGACGTGTGCCAGGCTGCGGCTGCCTGGCGGCTGGACGGCCACGAGGTCCGCGAGGAGCGGGTTGACGTCGCCGAGGACCCTGACCGCCCGGCCCCGCTCGCTCCGCTCGTCGAACTCCTCGCGGTCGAGCCGGCCGTCGGCGTACGCCTCGGCGAGCACCTGCTGGACCGCGTCGCGGTCGCCGTCGGAGGCACGGATCCCCGCGAACCGCGCGTCGCGCGGGTCATGGGTGAACGTCGCCCACACCTCCCTGTCCACGCTCCCATCGTAGGAGGGAGCGGTCCAGCCCACGTTTCGCGCCCGTCACCCCCGGGGAGGACCGTCGTTGACCTCGTCGGGAGAGCAGCGCCACGCAGAGTGGACACTCGTTGCCTCAAACGAGAACACGTTCTACTCTGAGCCGGCTGTCTAGACAAGGGCAGTGACCAGGGGAGGTGAGGGATGGCGTTCTCCGCCGTGTCGGTGATCCGGGGACCCGGCGAGATCGCCGCGATGGTCGTCGAGGTGACCAAGCGGATCTTCACGCGACCCTTCCAGTTCCGGGAGTTCGTGGAGCAGGCCTGGTTCATCACCAGCGTCACGCTGATGCCCACGATCCTCGTCTCGATCCCGTTCGGAGCGGTCATCTCCCTCCAGGTCGGCAACCTCACCGGCCAGCTCGGCGCCCAGTCGTTCGCCGGCGCGACCGCCGTGCTCGCGACGGTCCGCGAGGCCGCGCCGATCGCCGCCGCGCTGATCATCGCCGGTGCGGCGGGCTCCGCGATCTGCTCCGACATGGGCGCGCGCAAGATCCGCGAGGAGATCGACGCCATGGAGGTGCTCGGCGTCGACCCGCTCGAGCGCCTGGTCGCCCCGCGCGTGGTCGCGACGATGTTCGTCGCCGCGATGATCAACGGGATCGTGATCGCGGCCGGCATCGGCGGCGGCTACTTCTTCACCGTCATCGTCCAGGGCGGATCGGCCGGTGCCTTCCTCGCGAACTTCACCGTGCTGGCGAGCCTGCCCGACCTCTACATCTCGATGATCAAGGCGGTCGTCTTCGGCTGGCTGGCCGCGATCGTCGGCGCCTACAAGGGCCTGAACGCCGGCGGCGGGCCGAGCGGCGTCGGCCGGGCGGTCAACGAGTCGGTGATCATCGCGTTCATGCTGCTGTTCTTCCTCAACGCCATCATCACGGCGATCTACTTCCAGGTCGTCCCACCCCCGGGGCTGTGATCCGGCGACATGGCGAGCATCGGTGCGATGGGCAGCTCCTTCGTCCAGGGGCGGCGTGACTCCCTCGAGACGTACGGCGACCAGCTGCTGTTCTACGTCAAGGCACTGGCGTGGACGCCGCGGGCGATCAAGCGCTACCCGCGCGAGATCGTCAACACGCTCGCCGAGGTCACCTTCGGCGCCGGTGGCCTGAGCCTGATCGCCGGCACCGTCGGGGTGATCGCGTTCCTGGCGTTCTTCGCCGGCACCGAGGTCGGCATCCAGGGCTACGCCTCGTTGAGCCAGATCGGCGTCGCCAAGTTCAGCGCGTTCATCTCGGCCTACTTCAACACCCGTGAGGTCGCCCCGCTCGTCTCCGCGATCGCGCTGGCCGCGACCGTCGGCTGCGGCTACACCGCCCGGCTCGGCGCGATGCGGATCTCGGAGGAGATCGACGCGCTCGAGGTGATGGGCATCCCGTCGCTGCCGTTCCTGGTGACCACCCGGATGATCGCCGCGTTCGTCGCGGTGATCCCGCTCTACATCGTGGCGCTGTCCGCGTCGTACCTCTCGCCCCGGCTGATCACCACGCTGATCTACGGCCAGTCGCCGGGCACCTACGACCACTACTTCCTGCAGTTCCTGCCGCCGATCGACATGCTCTGGTCGTTCTTCAAGCTGCTGTTCCTGGCGGTCGCGGTGATCCTCGTCCACTGCTACTACGGCTACACCGCGTCCGGCGGTCCCGCCGGTGTCGGGATGGCGGTGGGTCGCGCGATCCGCACCAGCATCGTCACGATCGTGGTCGCCGACTTCTTCCTCAGCTTCGCGATCTGGGGCTCGACGACCACCGTCAGGATCACGGGGTAGCGGCCGGATGTTGGTCAACGTCTACCACGACAGCGCCCGCGAGCACCGCCGGCTGCTGGTGGCCGGGGTCGCGTTCCTGACGGGCATCGCGCTGCTCATCGGGCTCTCCATCGCGGTCTACAACAAGACGTTCGAGCGCGTCACGACCGTCACCATCGAGGCCGACCGGGCCGGCCTCCAGCTCGCGAAGTTCGGCGACGTCCGGGTCAACGGCGCGCTCGTGGGCCAGGTGCGCAAGGTCGACCAGAAGGGCGACCTCGCGCTGATCACCGTCGCGCTCGACCCCGACGAGGCGCAGCAGATCCCCGACAACGTGTCGGTGCAGATCCTGCCGACCACGCTGTTCGGCCAGAAGTTCGTCTCCCTCGTGGTGCCCGACGACCCGGCGCGGACCCCGCTGGAGAGCGGCGACGTCATCCCCTCCGACCGGGTGGAGACCAACGTCGAGCTGAGCAGGATCCTCAACCGGCTCTTCCCGCTGCTGCGATCGGTGCGCCCGGCCGACCTCAACGCCACGCTCAACGCACTCTCCACCGCGCTCGCCGGGCGCGGCGAGCAGCTCGGCCGCACGATGGACCAGCTCGACGACTACCTGGGACGGATCGACGACCACCTGCCCACGCTGCGGACCGACCTGATCAAGCTCGCCGACGTCGCACGGACCTACGACAGCGCGGCGCCGGACCTGCTCGGCGTGCTGCACGACGTCACGGTCACCGGGCAGACGATCGTCGACGACAAGCAGGAGTTGCGCACGTTCTTCTCCGACCTCGGCGGCCTCGCGGACACCTCCACCCGGGTCCTGGGCCAGAACTCCACCAACCTGATCCGCATCGGAGAGGTGACCGAGCCGGTGCTGAGGCTGCTCGCGGTGTACTCGCCCGAGCTGCCCTGCCTGATCAAGGGCGCGGCCCGCTACGCCCCGCGGTTGGCGCGCACGTTCGAGGGCAACCAGGTCAAGCAGTACATCGAGTTCGGCGCCCCGCAGTACCGCGCCTACGACCAGCGCGACCGGCCGACGTACGGCGAGGTCGGCCACGGGCCGTGGTGCCTGGGCCTGCCGAACCCGCCCGTCCCGGCACCGCCGATCGCGCTGAAGCAGGGCAGTGACATCGACGAGCACCCGCCCACGTCGCCCGTGCCCGACTACCTCGGACTCAACCGGCCGGGCGTCGACTACTCCGGGTCGGAGGGGGAGAAGCAGATCGTCAACGCGCTGCTCGCCCAGCGGACCGGTGCCTCCGCCGACACCTACGGCTCGCTCGGCGCGTTGATGTTCGGCCCGTTGCTGCGCGAGGGGGTGGACGCCCGGTGAGTCGCAACTCCACCACCATCGTCGCCGGCATCAAGCTCGGGATCTTCACGCTCGTCTCGATCCTGGTCACCGGCCTGCTCGCGGTGATCATGGGCAACTTCGGGTTCGGCAGCCAGTCGACCTACCAGGCGATCTTCACCACCGCCTCGATGCTCCAGAAGGGCGACGACGTCCGGGTCGCCGGGGTGAGCGTCGGCGAGGTCAAGGACGTCGAGCACTACGACCGCACCGGCGCGCTCGTGACGTTCAGGGTCTCCTCGGACGTGCCGCTGACCACCGCGTCGCGCGCCGAGATCCGCTACCTGAACCTGGTCGGGGACCGCTACCTCGCGCTCGAGGAGGGCGCCGACAAGAAGGCCGAGCCGCTGGCGGACGGCGGGACGATCCCGATCGACCAGACCAAGCCGGCGCTGGACCTGACCGTGCTGTTCAACGGGTTCCAGCCGCTGTTCCAGGCGCTGAACCCGCAGCAGGTCAACGACCTGAGCATGAACCTGGTGCAGGTGCTCCAGGGTGAGGGCGGCACGGTGCAGGGCCTGCTCGCCAAGACCGCGTCGCTCACGAACACCCTGGCCGACCGCGACCAGCTGATCGGCCGGGTCGTCGGCAACCTCACCCAGACCCTCCAGACCGTGGACAGCCGGCACCAGCAGCTCAGCGACCTCGTCGTCGGGCTGAAGAACTGGATGGCGGACCTGGCCCGCGACCGGCACGTCATCGGCTCCTCGATCGACAACATCTCCGACCTGACCGTGGTGGTCGCCGACCTGCTGCGCCAGGGTCGGCCGCTGGTGAAGTCCGACGTCGCGAAGCTGCGCAGGCTCGCCCGGCTGCTCAACGAGCCGAAGAACAGCGCGAACCTCGTCGACCTGCTGGACCGGCTGCCGGAGTCGATGACCGACCAGACCCGGACCGGCACCTACGGCTCCTGGTACAGCTACTACGTCTGCGGCTTCAGCGGCCGGATCACGCTGCCCGCCGGCCTCGGTGCGCTGCCCGGGGTCAAGCAGCTGATGGACAGGCTCAACCACCTGGACTTCCACTCCACGGCACCGCGCTGCAACGGAGCGACGGCGCCATGACGATCTCCAGGACCTACAGCCAGGCGAAGATCCTCCGGCTCGGCGCGATCACGGTGGTCGCGATGCTGCTGGTGATGGCGGCCGCCTTCAACCTGTCGCAGTTCCCCGGCTTCAGGGGCGGCACGTACCAGGCGGAGTTCAGCGACGCCAGCGGCCTGCACGTCGGCAACATGGTCCAGGTCGGCGGCATGCGGGTCGGACGCGTGTCGGACGTGAGCCTCGAGGGAAGCAACACGGTGCTGGTCACCTTCGACGTCGACAAGGGCGTGGACTTCGGTCCCGAGAGCCGGGCCTCGATCGAGGTGCTCAACCTGCTGGGGGAGAAGTACCTCGACCTCCAGCCCGCCGGGCCCGGGCAGATGCCCGAGAACGACGTGATCCCGCTGGACCGGACCGAGTCGGCGTACGACATCGTCGGCGTGTTCGGCGACCTGACCCAGACCACCGAGCGGATCGACACCGACCAGCTCTCGAAGGCGCTGGACGTCGTGGCGGACACGACCAACCGCGCCGCCCCCGAGATCCGGTCGAGCTTCGAGGGCATCGCCCGGCTCTCGCAGAGCGTGGCGTCGCGCGACGACCAGATCCAGGCGCTGTTGACGAGCTCGCAGAGCGTCAGCAAGGTGCTCGCGGCCCGCAGCCAGGACCTCGTCGACCTGATGAGGCACGGCGACCTGGTGCTGAAGGAGGTCAAGCAGCGCAAGCAGGCCATCCACCTGCTGCTGGTGAACGCGCGCGAGCTCGCCGACGAGCTCGAGGGCGTGGCGCGCGACAACCGGGCGCAGATGGGCCCGGCGCTGAAGGAGGTCGACGACCTGCTCGCGCTGCTCAACAGCAAGGACAAGCAGCTGAAGGCCACGCTCAACGCCCTCGGTCCCTACGTGTCGATCCTGGGCAACATCATCGGCACCGGCCCGTGGTTCGACGCCTACGCGTCCAACCTCGCCGCGATCCCGACCGGTGAGTTCCAGCCCGGCTTCGACCCCGACCTGGACGGTGAGCGGTGATGAGCGTCCTCTCCCGGGTCGGCGGCCGGGCGATCGCGGTCGCCCTCGCCGTGCTGCTGCTGACCACGGCGTACTTCGTGTTCCTGCGCGACGACACCGAGACGAAGACCGTCACCGCGCACTTCCCACGCGCGGTCAGCATCTACCCGGGCAGCGACGTCCGGATCCTCGGTGTGAACGTCGGCCGGGTCACCGCTGTCGTCCCCGAGGGCAACTCCGTGCGGGTCGACATGGAGTACGACGCGACGTACCGCGTGCCGGCCGACGCCAAGGCGGTCATCGTGACGCCGACGCTGGTCGCCGACCGGTTCGTCCAGCTCACCCCGGCGTACCGGTCCGGCGACACGGTGATGGCCGACGACGCCGACATCGCGCTGCCGGACACCGGCGTCCCCGTCGAGCTGGACCGCATCTACGCCAGCCTGCGCGACCTGTCCGAGGCGCTCGGTCCCAACGGCGTGAACAAGGACGGGACCCTCGACCACGTGCTCGCGGCCGGCGCCCACGCGCTCGACGGGAAGGGACGGCTCGGCAACCGGATGCTGACCCGGCTCGCGGCGGCCGCACAGACCTTCGGCAACGGCGCGGGACCGCTCTTCGACACCGTCAAGCAGCTCGCTCAGTTCACGACCACGCTCGCGCGGAACGACCGCTTCGTCACGGCGTTCATCCAGGACCTGGCCGGGGTCTCGGGGCAGCTGGCCAGCGAGCGGCAGGAGATCCGGCAGGCGCTCGCGTCGGTCGCGCAGGCCGTCGGGACCGTCAGGACGTTCGTCCACGACAACCGCGCCAGGCTGGTCGACAGCGTCGAGCGGCTCACCCGGGTGATGAAGACGATCAACTCCGAGCGGTCGAGCGTCGACACCGCCCTGCGGGTCGCCCCCACCGCGATCGGCAACCTCGCGCTCGCGTTCAACAACAGGACCGGGACGATCGGGTCGCGGATCGGGATCAGCGGCAACGTCTGGGACGCCGACGGGTTCCTCTGCGGCGTCGTCCAGCAGGCCGGCCTCCCGCAGGCGTCCGCCGACCTCGCGTGCCGGCTCTTCAAGCAGCTCCTGGAGCCGGTCGAGGACCAGCTCCCGACGGTGCCTCCGGCCGCGCCGGGCAAGGCCTCGTCGGGCCTGGGCCCGGGCACCGGCTCGGGGTCGGGCGGTCTCAACCGGGTGCAGCAGTACGCCGCGTCCGGCGCCGGGTCGCTCGGCACGCTGATGGGGGGCTCGTCGTGAGGCGCGTGGTCCCGGCGTTCGTGCTGGTCACGGCCCTGGCCGTCACGGCGAGCGGCTGCAAGTTCGACGGCGCCTACGACCTGCCGCTGCCGGGCGGGCCGGTCGACGAGGGCGACTCGTTCCAGGTCACCGCGGAGTTCAGCGACATCCTCAACGTCGTCCCCAAGTCCCCGGTGATGGTCGACGACGTGACCGTCGGCGAGGTGACCGACGTCGAGCGCGTCGGCTGGCACGCCAAGGTGACGCTGCGCGTGAAGAACGACGTCGAGCTGCCCGACAACGCGATCGCCGAGATCCGCCAGGTCAGCCTGCTCGGTGAGAAGTACGTCGCGCTCGAGCCGCCGCCGACCGGCGCGACCGGCCGCCTCTCCGACGGCGACGACATCCCCCTCGCCGACACCGGACGCAACCCGGAGGTCGAGGAGGTGCTCGGCGCGCTGTCGTTCCTCCTCAGCGGTGGTGGTGTCGAGCAGCTCGGCACGATCACCCACGAGCTGAACGCCGTGATGGACGGCCGCACCGGCCGGCTCCGGCACCTGCTCGGCTCGCTCGACGACGTCGTCGGCACCATCGACGCCCAGAAGGACGACATCGTCGCGGCGATGGACGCCGTCGACCACCTCACCGCGACGCTGAACGCCGAGAAGCGCACGATCACCGGAGCGCTCGACGTGATGGGGCCCGCGGTCGAGGTGCTCGCGGCGCAGCACGACCAGCTGATCTCCATGCTGAAGTCGTTGGACCGCCTCGGCGTGGTCGGCACCCGCGTGATCGGGCAGAGCAAGGACGACATCCTCGCCTCGCTGGACCACCTCCAGCCACTGCTCCAGCGCCTGTACGAGGCGGGCGACAAGCTCGCGCCGGGGCTGAACCTGCTGGTGAGCTTCCCGTTCCCGAAGGAGGCCTCGGAGATCGTCAAGGGCGACTACGCCAACACGTCCATCCGGGCCGACATCAGCCTCGAGAACATCATCCCGACCGGGGACTCCGGCGGTGGCGTCCCGCCCGTGCTCCCGGACCCGGGCCAGACCGTCGGCGCCGTGACCACGTGCCTCCAGAGCCTCGACCTGCAGAGCAGGGCCTGCCAGAAGGTCCTGGCCAGCGTCGACCTGGTCACGAAGCTCAAGAAGGAGTGCAAGCGGAAGAAGTACGACGGCAACCCCGTCTGCACGATCGTCGAGGCGCTCCCGGGTGGCGGCGAGGGCCCGCTCGGTGGTTCGGGCGGAGGGCTGCTCGGTGGCCTCACCGGCGGGCTGCTCGGCCGCGCGCTGGCCGACGGCGACCCGAGCCCGGATCCCAGCCCGACAGCGCTGTTCGGAGGCGGCTCATGAGCCGCGGCGTCAAGATCCGGATCGCGGCGTTCCTCGTGCTGAGCGCCGTCGGGATCGTGTACGTGGCGGGCTCCTACCTGGGCCTGGTCGACCGCGTGCTCGGCCGCGGCATCACCGTGCACGCCACGCTGCCGACCTCCGGCGGGCTGTTCGAGGGCAGCGAGGTCACCTACCGCGGCGTCAAGATCGGCAAGGTCACCGCGATGGACGCCACCGCCGACGGCGTGGAGCTGACCCTGGGGCTCCAGGACGGCACCAGGCTTCCGCAGGACGCGCCGATGTACGTGCACAACCTGTCGGCGGTGGGGGAGCAGTACCTCGACTTCGAGCCACCCGACGAGCACGGGCCGTACGCCGAGGCCGGCTACACGTTCCACGGCGACCGGGACTCGCTCCCGGTCGACGAGGGCGACCTGCTGGTGGAGCTCGACCGGTTCGTCAGCTCGGTCGACGAACGGGACCTCACCACCGTGGTCCGCGAGCTGGGCACGATGTTCAACGGCACCGGCCGGCCGCTCCAGCACCTCCTGGACGGCGGGAGCGAGTTCGTCCGCCAGGCCTCGCGGCACACCGCGGACACCATCCGCCTGCTCGACCGCGGCGAGCGGGTGCTGTCGACGCAGCAGGGGCAGAGCGAGAACATCCGCAGCCTCGCCCGCAACCTGCACAGCATCACCGGCGCCCTGGCCGCGAGCGACGACGACCTCGACCAGGTGCTCACCGACACGCCCGGCGCGGCCCGCGAGGTCGACGGGCTGCTGAAGGACCTCGAGCCGACGCTGCCGGTGCTGCTGGGCAACGCGGTCAGCGTGAACCAGGTGGTGGTGTCGAACCTGGCCGGCGTCGAGCAGCTGCTCGTGACCTACCCACGGGTGATCTCGTCCGGGTTCACCGGCACGCCGCCCGACGGCTACGGCCACGTGAACATGCAGCTCGACTACCGGCAGCCGCCCTGCACCGAGGGCTACAAGCCCCGCAGCGAGTGGCGATCGCCGCGCGACCTCACCGACGCCCCCATCTACCCCGCGCAGTGCGAGAGCGGACCGCCGTTCGTGATGCGCGGCCCGAAGCACTCGCCCGCGAACGCGCGGCAGGGCGACCCGGGCGCGGTGTACCGCTCGTCGTACGACCCGGCCACGGGAATCGTGTCGGGTGCGGTCGATGCGCACGGTGACGCCGTACGCTTCGTCGATCAGGGCAACCTGTCGATCCTGGGAGGGGACGCATGGAAGTGGCTGCTGGTGGGGCCGGTGACCAGCCGGTGACCGCTGGTGGTGCTCGGGTCCGCCTCGACATCGGGTTGTTCGTGCTGGCGCTGGTGCTGGCGTGCGCGTGCGTCTTCGGCGGCGTGCTGGTGGTGCAGAAGCACCGCGACGACCAGCGCGCCACCGCCGAGCAGGAGCGGTACGGCGACGTGCTGGCCGCCGCGCGCACGGAGGTGACGGCGTTCATCAACATCGACTACCGCAACGCCCAGGACAGCATCGACGCCGTGGCGGCGGGTGCGACCGGCGACTTCCGGAAGCAGTACGACAGCTCCACCGACGGCGTCGTGAAGCTGCTGCAGCGCGAGCAGTCCGTGATGGACGGCAAGGTGCTGTGGTCGGGGGTCGTCGACATCGACAGCGACAGCGCCACGGTCCTCGCCGCGACGACCGGGACGGTGGCCAACCGCTCGACCGGGAACAAGCAGGTCGCGCGCTACTTCCGGCTCAAGCTGGACCTGCAGAGGGTCGGCGACGAGTGGCTCACCTCGAACCTGGAGTTCGTCGGATGAGCCCGTCGCGCGGGCTGGGCTCCCGCAACCCCACCGGCCGGCCGCGCCGGCTGGCGACACAGACACATCCCGTCGACGAGCCCGTCGACGAGCCCGTCGGCGAGAACGTCGTGGAGGAGCCGGTCGGCGAGCTCGACGACCCGCCGGCGCCACCCGAACCGCCGAGCACGGACGAGGGGGAGCCCGGGGGTGGTGGCGGCCGCCGTACGGTCGCCCTGCTGGTCGCGATCGTGGTGCTGATCGGCATCGGCGTCGGCGAGGTCGTCTACCTCAACCGGGACCCGGCGACCGCCGTGTCGACCGACCGCCCCGTCGTCGTCGGCGACGCGACCCGCGGCGAGGCGGTCGAGACCGCGGCGCGCTCGACCGAGGAGATCCTGTCCACGAACTACCAGGGCTACGACGACCAGGTCGAGCAGGCGACGCAGAAGATGACCGACACGTTCGCCGAGCAGTACCGGCAGACCTCCGACGGCATCCGCGACCGGTTCATCGCGCAGAAGACCCAGCTCCAGGTGAAGGCGGTCGGGCAGAGCGTCGTGCAGGCCTCGCCGTCGCAGGTCCAGGCGCTGCTGTTCCTCAACCAGTACGTCCAGAAGACGGTCGACGGCCAGCCGAAGACCGACTACGCGCAGTACCGCGCCCTGGTGACCGTCGTCCACACCGACCACGGGTGGCTGGTGTCGGGCATCGACACCCAGTGACCGGTGTGCCAAACTAGAACACGTTCCAGTTGAGGTCGGACACCGGGCAGGGAAGGATCGCGGCGTGGCCCAGCAGTCAGCAGCGCACTCCCCGGAATCGAATCTGCACGACACGGACCCGCACGACACGGATCTCCTGATCATCGGCGCCGGACCCACCGGTCTCTTCGCCACCTACTACGCGGGCTTCCGCGGGATGCGGGTCGCGCTCGTCGACTCGCTTCCCGAGCTCGGCGGCCAGATCACCGCGATGTACCCCGAGAAGCAGATCCTCGACGTGGCCGGGTTCCCCAGCGTCAAGGGCCGCGACCTGGTGGCGGGGCTGGTCGAGCAGGCCGCGACCGCGCACCCGGCGTACTTCCTCGACCGCACCGCGACCACCCTGGCCGAGGACGACGACAGCGTGACGGTCTGCCTCGACGACGGCTCCGCGATCCGTGCGAGGGCCGTGCTGGTCACCGCGGGCATCGGCAAGTTCAGCCCCCGGCCGCTCCCGGCCGGCGAAGGCTGGCTCGGGCGTGGGCTGGAGTTCTTCGTGCCGAGCTTCGCGCCGTACGCCGGCAAGGACGTGGTCATCGTCGGCGGCGGCGACAGCGCCTTCGACTGGGCGCTGCACCTCGAGCCGGTGGCCAGCACGGTGACGCTGGTGCACCGTCGCGAC
>DASTXB010000011.1:0-65078 GCA_035765695.1 Nocardioides sp.
CCGACGAAACTCCGGGCGGGACGACGAAGCTTCGTCGTCCCGCCCCGTACTACGTCGGCCGGCCGACGAAACTCCGGACCGGAGCCGGCCCGCTCAGAACACCTCGACGTGGGGGAGCGGGACCACGAGCCGGGCGCCCCACTCCCGGGTGTACTCGAGCTGGGCGGCGATCTCCGCCCGGAGGTTCCACGGCAGGATCAGGATGTAGTCCGGCCGCGTCTCGGCCAGCTTCTCCGGGGCGTGGATCGGGATGTGGGTGCCGGGGAGGAACATCCCCTGCTTGAAGGTGCTGCGGTCGACCGTGTACGCCAGCAGGTCCTGGCGGATCCCCGCGTGGTTGAGCAGCGTGTTGCCCTTGCCGGGGGCGCCGTACCCGGCCACGGTCCTGCCCGAGCGACGAGCCTCGATGAGGAACTCCACGAGCTCGTCGCGCGCGGCGCTGACGGTCTCCGCGAACCCGGCGTGGCCCTCGACGGTGTCGAGACCCGCGGCACGCTCGTCGGCGAGCACCTGGGCGACCCGGTCGCTCGGCTCGGGCGCGCTCTCGGCGGGCATGGACCAGGTCCGCAGCGAGCCGCCGTGCGTGGAGAGCTCCTCGACGTCGACCACGACCAGGCCCGCCTCGGCCAGCACCCGCTGGGTGGTGAGCAGCGAGAGGTACGAGTAGTGCTCGTGGTAGATCGTGTCGTAGAGCCGGTCCTCGATCAGCCGGAGCAGGTGCGGGATCTCGATGGTCAGCATCCCGTCGTCCTTCAGCAGCGCCCGCAGGCCCTTCGCGAAGTCGACGATGTCCGGGACGTGGGCGAACACGTTGTTCGCCGCCACGAGGTCCGCCTTGCCGTGCTCGGCCGCCACGGTGGTGCCGGTGGCCTCGCCCAGGAACTCGCAGACCGTGTCGATGCCCTTGGCCCGCGCGACGCCGGCGATGTTCGCCGCCGGCTCGATGCCCAGGCAGGGGATGCCGAGGTCGCGCACGTGCTGGAGCAGGTAGCCGTCGTTGCTCGCGACCTCGACGACGAAGGAGTCCCCGGTGAGGCCGAGGCGGGCCGCCGCGCGGTGGACGTACCGCTCGGCGTGCGCGACCCAGGAGTCGGAGTAGGAGGAGAAGTAGGCGTAGTGGCTGAAGATCTCCTCGCCCGCGAGGTACGCCGGCAGCTGGACGAGCAGGCACGAGCTGCAGATCCGCACGTGCAGCGGGTAGAACATCTCGCCGCGGTCGAGGTCGCGCGCCTCGACGTAGCTCTCGCACGGCGGCGACATGCCGAGGTCGACGAACGTCTGCGTCAGGTCGCTGCCGCACAGCCGGCACTTCGGAGCACCCGCCGTCGGTGAGGTGGGGCGGGAGGAGTCGAGGTTGACTGTGGACACGCGCGTCTGCCTTTCTGCCGCGAGGCGCCGCCGGCCGGGTTCGGCCGGGCTGGAGCGGCGCCGACGTCGCGACCATAGGAAGCGGTGGTGCGCACGGTCCGGCGATGGCGGGCGGCCTACCCCGAATGGGGGAGAGGCCGGTCACACCGCGAGGATCTCCGCCCGCATCCCCGGCCGCATCCGGCCGCTCGCGACCAGCCGGCGGACCCGCTCGAGCCGGACGTACCTCGGCCCCCCGAGGTCCTCCCGCGTCACGCCGTGGCGACGCAGGTCGCCGGCCAGCTCGTCGATGCCGGCCGTGACCGTCCACCGCGGCCGGTACGAGGGGAGCAGGCGCCGGATCCGGGAGAAGTCCACCCGGTAGTCGCGCCGGTCGGCCGGCGCGCCGGGCGCTGCCTCGATCGGTACGCCCAGCCGGCGGGAGACGACGAGCGCGAGGTCCTCGATCCGGTGGGTGTCCTCGTCGAGACCCACGTTGAGGACGGTGCCGTGGAGCGTGGCCCGCGGGGTGTCGAGGACCGTGAGGAACGCGGCGCAGAGGTCCTGCACGTGGATCAGCGGGCGCCATGCCCGGCCGTCGCTGCGCAGCTCGACCCGCCCGCGGAGGACCGCGGCGCCGACGAAGTCGTTGAGGACGATGTCGGCCCGCCACCGCGGGCTCGAGCCGTAGACGGTGCCCCCGCGTAGGAACGTCGGCGAGAACGTGCGGCCGGCCAGGGCCGCGATGCCGGCCTCCGCCTGCACCAGGCTCCGGCCGTACGCCGTGCAGGGGCGCGGCCGGGCGTCCTCGGAGGCCGGGGCGTCGCCGGACGCGCCGTACACCGCGCAGGAGGAGGCGAGCAGGAACCGCGGGACGCCGGCCGCCCTCGCCGCCTCCGCCAGGTGGACCGCCCCGTCGACGTTCACCGACAGCGTCGCGTCCGGGTCGAGGTCGCCCACCGGGTCGTTCGAGATCCCGGCCAGGTGCACGACGGCGTCGAAGCCGGTGAGGTGGTACGGCGTCACGTCCCGGACGTCGCCGGTGAGGTGGCGGTAGCCGGTGGGCAACGGTCCGAGGTCGCAGCCGTCGTACCACCCTGCGTCGAGCCCGGTGACGTCGTGGCCCGCGGCCCGCAGGAGTGGGACCAGGACGCTGCCCACGTAGCCGTGGTCGCCGGTGACGAGCACGCGCTGCGGCCTGCCCACGCTGCGGTACCGCTGCGGGTCGAGCGGGGCGGTGCGGACGGTCACCCGAGCAGGAGAGCAACCGGGGCCGAGGTCCGCAGCCGTCGGCGGATCCCTCCCCCGATTTGCGGTATCTCCCGCTGCGTGACGACCGGCCACGGCCCCGGAGCACTGGATGATCCGGAGCGATGGACGCGCTGCGACTGCCCGACGGGCCCTTGGATGTTCTCTGTGTCGGCGCCCACCCCGACGATGTCGAGATCGGGTGCGGCGGCACGCTGATGCGCCTCGCCGAGCGCGCCGACCTCGGCCTGACGGTCGTGGTGCTGACCGGTGCGCCGGACCGCGTGCTCGAGTCGACCGGCGCGCTGCAGGAGATCTGCCCGGCGGCCAAGACGCACTTCGCCGGCCTGCCCGACGGGCGGCTCCCGACCCACTGGGAGGCGGCCAAGGAGTACCTCGAGGACGTCGCCCGCACGTGCCGGCCCCAGCTGGTGCTGACCCATCGGGTCGACGACGCCCACCAGGACCACCGGACCCTCGGCGTCATGGCGACGACCGTCTGGCGGGATGCCCTGGTGCTGCACTTCGAGATCCCCAAGTGGGACGGGGACATGAGTGCGCCGTCGCACTACGTGGGCCTGACCCGGGAGCAGGCCCGGCGCAAGGTGGAGCTGCTGAACCGGCACTTCCCGAGCCAGCACGGGCACGACTGGTGGGACGACGAGCTGTTCCTCGGGCTGATGCGGGTGCGCGGCATGGAGTGCCGCCAGCCGTACGCCGAGGCCTTCCACGTCGCCAAGGCCCTGGTCGAGGTGTGAGCCGTGCTGGCCGAGCGCACCGAGCTGGAGGACGTGCTGGTCTTCCGCCCCGCTCCGCACCGCGACGAGCGGGGCTTCTTCAGCCGCACCTTCGACGCCGCGGTGGCGACCGCGAACGGGCTCGACCCCGCCGGCTTCGTGCAGGACTCGCAGTCCCGGTCGACGGGCGGGACGCTGCGCGGCCTGCACGGTCGTGGCGGCGCCGGTGAGGCGAAGCTGGTCCGGTGTGCCCGGGGCGCCATCCTCGACGTGGTCGTCGACGCCCGGGCGGGGTCGCCGACGTTCGGGCGGCACCTCGCTGTCCGCCTGGACGACGAGGAGCTCTGCACGCTGTACGTGCCCCGCGGCTTCCTGCACGGCTTCCAGGTGCTCAGCGACGTGGCGGACATCTGCTACCGGATCGACCGACCGCACGACCCGACCGAGGACCTGTCGGTGCGGTACGACGACGCCGACCTCGCGATCGAGTGGCCGCTGCCCGTGACGACCCTCAGCCCCCGGGACCACGCCGCGGGCTCGTGGCGCGACCTGACGAGCAGCGATGACCGCGGCTGAGCGCCCGGCCGGCCTGCGGTGCCGGGCCTGCCGGTCCGCCTCGGGGGAGGTCGTCCTCGACCTGGGTGAGCAGCCGGCGGCGGACCACTTCCCCGTCGCGGGCGACCCGGGTCCGGATCCGCGGCACCCGCTCGCGATGTGGTGGTGTGCCGACTGCGGTCTCGCGCAGCTCGTCGAGGACGCGACGCTCGCCGACGAGCCCCGCGCGATCGAGCCGCGCGCCGCCGTCCGCCAGGCGTACGACGCGGTGGAGGAGCTGGTCCGGGTCGGGCTGCTCGCCCCCGGTGCGTTCACCGAGTTCGCCAGTCCGCACGGCGGCTCGTGGGCCGGTGCGCTGAGCGCCGCCGGGTTCCGCCCGGTGTCCGGTGAGCCGGCGGACGTGGTCGTCGACGTCTACGGCCTCATGCACGACCGCGACCAGGCCGCCGCCCTGCGGGCGCGCGCCGACGCCCTGACCGACGACGGCGTCCTGCTCCTGCAGTTCCCGAGCTACGCCGGCACGCTCCGTCGCGGGGAGTGGAACGCACTGCGGCACGGCCACTTCGCCTACCACAGCGTCCCGGCTGCGCGCCGGCTCCTGAGCGACGCCGGGCTGGCGGTCTTCGCGGCGCGCAGCTACTCGCTGTACAGCGGATCCGTCCTGCTCCTCGCGTCCCGGTCCGGGGACGGCCCGGCCGCGGAGGCGGCCGCGCTCGACCGGATCGAGCGGGCCGAGCGGGCCGCCGGCGTCTGCGACCCGGCTGCGATGGCGTCCCTGGCGACGGCGCGCGACCGCGACGTCGCTTCGCTGCGGGCCTGGGTGGCCGCGCAGCCCGGCCCGGCCTGGCTGTACGGCGCGGGGTCGCGGGCCGTCGCCGTGCTCGCCGCGGCGGGCCTGCCGCCGGGCGCGGTCGCCGGGATCGCCGACGGTGCGGTGGCCAAGCAGGGGCGGCGGATGCCCGGGACGAGCATCCCGATCGTGGCCCCCGAGCAGCTCGTGGCCGCCGATCCCGCGAGTGTCCTGCTGATGCTCCCCGACCTCGAGGACGAGCTGCAGGAGACGTGGCCGCAGCTCACCGGCCGCTGGGTCGTCCATGGCGGCGCCCTGACGTCGTGACCGTGGCGTCGTGACCGTGGTGCCGGTCAGCCCCGCAGCATCTTGACCGTGCGGGCGGCGCGCCGGCGTACCCGCACACCGAGCCGCGGCGGGTCCACCATGACGCGCTGCGGCCAGTCGGGGCCGTCGTCCCCGCGGATGCTGGTCCTCGCCTGGAGCCAGGAGCCGGGACGGGCCCAGCCGCCGTCGCTGGTGTAGACCCTTGCCGCGCCGGCCCGCCGCAGCGCGCGGAGCACGTGCCGGTCGTAGGAGCCGAACGGCACCGCGACCTCGGTCACCTCCGCCCCGGTCACGCGCTCGAGCTCGCGCCGCGCACGGACCATCTCGTCCTCGACCTCGGTGGCCCCCGACGGGCCCCAGTCGAGGGTCCGCCAGTCGCGGTGGGACCACCCGTGGGAGCCGACGACCATCCCGGCGCGGTGCAGCTCGCGCACGTCGTCCGCGTCGAGCCGGCCGGGCTCGCCGAGCAGCCCCGCGCAGACGAAGAACCGGCCGGTCAACCCGCGCTCCTGCAAGCGAGGCAGGCCGATCTCGATGTCCGAGCGGTTCCCGTCGTCGAAGGTGACCACGACCTCCGGACGCCCGACGGCGGCGTCGAGCAGCGACTCGAGCTGCTCGACCGAGACCCAGATCCCGAGCTCGTCGTCGTCCCGTGGCGGAGCCGGGCGGCCGATCCCGTGCAGGGTGACGTTGACGACCCGGTGGTGCTTCGCTGCGGTCATGGACCGGCGTCCTCGGCGAGCGGGGACAGCAGGCCAGCGGTGGTCCGGCGGTGGTCGCGGAGACCGGCGAGGACGTGGGCGACCAGGTCCGGCGCGTGCCGCGGCACGTCGTGGTGGGCCGTCCGCAGGTGTGGACTCGCGGCGTCCCTCAGGAGCTCCTGGGGGAACAGCGCGACCCGGCCGGCCGGGTACGTCGCCGGCCGCGCGGTCGGGGTCTCGTCGCCGTGGGCCGCCCGCAACGCCGCGAGGAGGTCGGTGCCGTCCACGCCGACCAGGTGCGAGGTCGGGGTGGCGCGGGGGTTGAGCTCGATCAGGTGCGCGTGGCCGTCCTCGTCGAGGACGAAGTCGAGCCCGCACAGCCCGGACAGCTCGAGGTTGCTCACGACGGACTTCACCGCGTACGCGATGTCGGGGTGGTCGATGATCTCGAGCACCGTCGACGGACCGGTCGGCCCGTCGCTCTCGACGACCGCGGCCTGCACCTCTCCCAGCGGCGTGCCCCGGTGGCAGGCGATGGCCGCGTTGGCCGGCCGGCCCTCGACGTACGCCTGGACGGAGAGGGTGGGCCGCGCCCCGGACAGGCGCGCCCGGAGCGCCCAGGGATCGCGCTCGACGACGAGGCGCTTCAGGGCGCGCGCGACCGGAGGCCGGCGATGCAGCTGCCGCCACGCCGCGCGGACGTCCGCGTCGGTGCGCACGACCACGATGCCCCGCCCGCCCCAGCTGCCGTCGGTCTTGAGCACGGCCGGCCCGGGGTTGCGCTCCCGCCACGCGCAGACGTCGGCTGCCGACCGCACGATCGCCGTGGGCGGGCACAGCACGCCGGACTCCCGGGCGAGGGTCATCAGGGCGGCCCGGGAGTACGCCCAGGGGTAGCCGTCCGGCGAGCCGAGCGAGCGCTCGATGCACTCGCGGATGCGGCGGCCGCTGTCCGTGTGCGGGTCGGCGGCTGCGTGGAGACGCGTCAGTGCCTGCCGGGTGCGGTCGTCGAAGGGGACCACGAGGTCGGGTCGGGACGCCTCGATCGCGCGCCGCAGTGAGCGGACGGGGGCGACCAGCCCGAGCGGGTGGCTGCGCCGTACCGCGGCGACGGCACGCAGCGCACTGCCGCGGGGAGCGATGCCGTCGACGGTGCAGCCCACCTCGTGGAGGTCTACGGCGAGCCGGGCGGCGCCCGGCCACCGGAAGGTCGTGGCGACGAGGACCGTGACCCGCTCGGACCCATGCCCGAGCGCGTCGCTGACGCTCCGCGCCAGCCGCGCCGCGCCAGCAGGTGTCTGCGTCAGGTCCAGGTGGTTCCCACGGACGCGACGGACCGTCAGCTGCGGCAACCACGGCCGCCACAGCGAGGCCAGGTCGCACCCGAAGTCCGGGTGGGTGGCTGCGAACAGCGTGACGGGCCGGTCGACCACCCGGGGTCGCCAGCGCGCGAGCACGCCGAGGTTGGCGTCCTGGACCGTCGTCCCCTCGCGCTCGCCGGCCCGGCCCCGTCGCCCTCGCAGGTCGCGCAGGGCGTCGGTGACCGGCTGCCCCGCCAGGGACCGTGCGCGCCGCGCGCCGCGGCGCGCGGTCGCCATCACGCGGAGCCGGAGCGGCCAGTGCCGGCGGTCGTAGGGCGAGTCGACCATCCCGAGGAAGGGAACGGCCTCGCCGGCGCCGCCCAGCAGCTCGGCGACCTCGAGGGCCAGGACGCCCCCGAACGAGTACCCGAGCAGCCGGTACGGGCCGTGCGGCCGGTCGGCGCGGACGGCCGCGGCCAGCGTCGCGGCCAGGGTCGCGATGGTGTCCCCCGAGCCCGGCTCCGCGGCGACCGCGAGCGCGACGACGCGCGGGTCGCCGGCCAGGCGTTCGACCAGGGGGACGAGCTCGTCGGTGGCGCCCCCGGCGCCACCGACGGCGTACAGGGTCGGGCCGCGACCGGGGCGCAGCTCGGCGACGCTCAGGCGGCACACCGGAGGAGGTCCTGCGTGATCCGGCGGGCGGCGAACTCGTCCCCGTGCATGAACCTCATCAGCGGTCCGAACGACACCGCGGCGCTGAGCCCGAGGAAGTACAGGCCCGGGGACGACGACTCGAACCGGCGCGAGAGCACCGGCGTGCTCGCGACGGTGCGCACCTCGGACCGCAGGTGCGGGTCCAGGAAGCCCAGTCGGTGGAGGTCCGCGTGGTACCCGGTCGCGCAGATGACGTGGTCCGACTCGACGACGATCGGCCGCTCGCCCTGCCGGGCCAGCACCAGCCGGATGCCGTCGGCGGTCGCCTCGGCCCGCTGGATGGAGTGCCCGGTGATCACCTCGACCGAGGACTCGAACGGCTCCTTGAGGTGCCAGGCGGAGCTCGGCCCGAGGTGCCGCCGCACGATCTCCGGTCGCCACCGCGCGGGGACGAGGCGGAAGAGGTCGGGCGCGTCGCAGCTGGCGCGGGACCGCCATCCGGGGCCGAGCCCGGAGCCCGGCTTGTGGAGCTTCTCGACCACGGTGCGACGCCGGCCGGACGGCGGTGAGGAGAAGTGCACGGACGGCGTCCGGGCCACGAGCCGGGTCTGTGCGCCCGCGCGGGCCAGCCACACGGCCAGGTTGACGGCCGAGGCCCCGGCGCCCACCACGGTGACGGTCCGGCCCCGGAAGGGGGAGACGTCGTGGTGCGCGCTGGAGTGGGTGACGAGCTCCGGCGGGAGGCCGGAGAAGAGCGTCGGCATCGACGCGAAGTGGGTGATGCCGGCCGCGACGACGACCTGTTTCGCGAGCAGGTCCTCGCCGTCCTCGAGGGTCAGCCGGAACCGCCGGCCCTCGCGGACCACCGAGCGCACGTCCTGCTGCTCCAGGTCCGGGACGTAGCGCCGCTGGAAGTCCAGGCCGTAGTCCACGAACGTCTCGAGGGGCACCGGCAGGTCGGTCGGGTGGTACGGCACGTCGCGCTCGAGGCAGTAGTCGGCCAGGGTGGCGCCCGGGCCCGGGGCGGACAGGTTCGAGGCGAACCCGTCGGACTTCAGGTACATGCCGCGCGGCATCGCGGTCCGCCAGGTGTGCAGCGGCCGGCCGAAGATGCGGTAGTCCGCGTGGCAGGCGCCCAGGTGCGCGGCCACCGAGAGGCCGTACGGCCCGGCTCCGATGACGGCGGTGTCGCAGTCGGTCATCTCCGTGGATCTCCTTCAGCTGAGGCGACGAAGGACACGACCGATGGGTCGTTCGTGTCGACGGAACCGTCGCCCCCGTCCGCTGGGGTGACCCTCCAGCCGGTGGCCGAGGGTCGGTGGGGAAGCTGGTTCCTCACACCCTCATTTGGGTATCGCGAGCCGCCGATCCGGATCCCGGTCTGGAGGCGGGAGAGCTCGGCGTAGCGGCCGTCCCTGCGCATCAGCTCGTCGTGGGTGCCGTGCTCGACGACCTCGCCCTCGTGCAGGACGTAGATGTGGTCGGCGCCGCGCACCGCGGCGAACCGGTGGGAGATGAACAGCGCGGAGCGGCCGTGCAGTGCGTCGCGCAGCGTCGTGAACAGCTCGTGCTCCGCGCGCGGGTCGAGCGCGGCGCTCGGCTCGTCGAGGATCACCAGGGGAGCGTCGCGGTAGAACGAGCGCGCCAGCGCGACCCGCTGCCACTGGCCCCCCGACAGGTCGGTGCCGCCGGTGAAGAGGCGGGAGAGCACGGTGTCGAACCCGCGCGGAAGCGCGTCGAGCACGGCCTCCGCGCCGGCTGCGGCCGCCGCGGACCGCACCCGTTGCGGGTCGACGGGGTCCTCGACCCGCCCGACCGCGATGTTGTCGGCGGCCGGGAGGGCGTAGCGGACGAAGTCCTGGAACACCACGGCGATGCGCTGGCGCAGGCTCGAGGTCCGGAACGACGACACGTCCTGCCCGTCCCAGGTGATCCGGCCCTCGTCGGGCTCGTACAGGCCGGCGAGGATCTTGGCCAGGGTGGTCTTCCCCGAGCCGTTCTCCCCGACGAGTGCGACGACCTCCCCGGCCCGCAGCTCGACCTCGACGCCCTGGAGGGCGTCCCGCTCGGCGCCGGGGTAGCGGAACCGGACGTCCTCGACGCGCACCACGTCGAACCGCTCCGGGGCGTCGAGGCCCTGGTCCTGGTCGACCGCGGACTCGCCCAGCGCGAGGAACTCCCCGAGGTCGTCCAGGAAGAGCCCGGACTCGAAGATGGACTGTGCGCCGCGGAACGCCGCCTGCACCTGGCCCGCGAGCAGCCGGATCGCCACGATGGCGGCGCCCGCCTCCGCCACCTCGATCCGACCTCGGTCGATGAGGACGACCAGGGCGATCAGGGTCCCGCCGAGCACGACGGCCGAGCCGAGCTGCCCGGCCAGGCTGAGGAGGCCCCGGCGGATCACGTGCGTCCGCAGGTCGCGCAGGTACGCGGCGTACAGCGCGTCGAACCGGGCGCCGAGCCAGCCCGCCAGGCCGAAGGCGCGCACCTCCCCGGCCTCGTCCCGGCCGGTCTGCACCATCGTGAAGTAGCTGCGCAGCCGGATGGCGGGCGTCTGGCGGACCGAGAAGTCGAACTCCAGGCGCGCCTCGCGGCCGTTGGTGAGGAGGAGGGGGACACCCGCCACCACGACCAGGGGGAGCAGGAGCGGGGAGATCGCGTAGAGGGTGATGCCCAGGCCGAGGGCGGCGGTGACGGCGCTGCCCATGGTGAGCAGGCCCTGGGTCACCTGGTACGGCCGCACGACGGCGTTCGCCTGGACCCGGTTGAGGCGGTCGTAGAACTCCGGCGACTCGTAGTGCCGGAGTCCGACGCCGGTCGCGACACGGAGGACGCGGCCCCACATCGTCCGGGCGACGGACTCGCCGAGCAACCGCTGCAGCTGGCCCTGGACGGCTCCGGCAGCCGCCGCCAGCGCCGAGAGCGCGGCCAGTGCCAGGACGGGGACCAGCACCGCCTCCAGGACCCGGTCACCCTGGGCGTCGATGACCCCGCTCAGGACCCGCTCGACGGCGACGACCTGCCCGGCCAGGGCGGCGGCGCCGAGGACCTGGACGACGACCAGGGTGACCAGGACCCGCCGGCCCGATGCCCAGACCAGGGAGAGGCTGCTGCGCACGAGGGAACCGAACCGGCCCACCGACTTGGGCTGGGAACGGGCCGCGAGACGGAGGGCGACCGGGTCGACCGGATCGGCGCCGGTGGTCATGTCCGTGCCTCGCTCCGCGCGTCCTCGGCCCGGCTTCGGCTAGCGTGACGAACGCTCCACGAGTCGAGCCGGACGGAACCGGGGGTGGCGTTGACGGACAGGACCGTACGGCGGGCCGTGACCGCGATCTGCCTGGACGTCTGCCGCCGGCCTGACCCGGTGGTGCCGGAGCTGCCCGGGATCGGCGACGACCTCGTCCGCGCGGTGCGGTTCCACCGCATCGCGCCGCTGGCGCACGTCGCCCTGCGCGACACCCGGCCCGACCTGGCGGCGCTCCTCGCCGAGGACCGGCACCGGGCCCTCGCGCACCACGTGCGCGTCACCGCCTCGCTGGCGGCCCTCGGCGACACGCTCGACGGGATCCCCTGGGCCGTCGTCAAGGGCCCGGTCCTGTCGGAGTCGCTCCACCCCGTCGCGGGCCTGCGGTCGTACGGCGACGTCGACCTCCTGGTCGCGCCGGCCGACCTGCGCGCGGCCGGGGAGCGGATGCTCCGCGCGGGCTGGCAGGTGCTGGCCGCCCGGGACGACCTGCTCAACGGCGAGGTGACGGGTGAGCTGGAGCTGGGCCACCCGGCCGGCGCCGTCGTCGACCTGCACTGGTCGCTCGTGCTCTCCGAGACCCTGCGCCGCAGGTTCCGCGTCCCGACCGTGGAGCTGCTCGGACGCAGCACCCCGGTGGCGATCGGCCCCGTCGAGGTGTGCACGCTCGACGACGTCGACACGCTCGTCCACCTGTGCCACCACGCGGCGTACTCCGGAGCGGTGCGCCTGCTCCACCTGCTCGACGTCGACCAGGCCGCCCGCCGGATCCAGGACTGGGACCCGGTCGTCGAGCGCGCGCTCGCGTGGGGTGCCGGCGCCCAGGTCGGCCTGGTGCTGGCGCGGTCGCGACGGCTGCTCGACACGCCGGTGCCGCCGGACGTCGCCCGGCGGCTGGGGCTCTCCCGCGGCTTCACGCGACTGGGGTCGGTCGTCGACTCGCGCTGGCCGGCGCCCGCCCTGCGGCGCGAGTCGTCGTGGCCGCGGCTGGTGGCGCGGGCGGCGTACCCGACGGCGACGGCGACGGCCGCGGCCGCGGCGCGGAACGCCGTCCTCGGGGCGGTGAACCGGGTGCGTCCGGAGGCCCGCGCCGGCCGCGCGGCGCCGGCCGGACGCGACGACGTCGACGCCTGGTTCACGGCGGTCGAGCGCGTTGCCGCGATCCCGCCGGCACCCTGAGCCGCCGGGTTCACGGCCCGACCCCCACCTCGGCGGTGTCGCTGGCCAGCCCGGTCGCGCGGAGGACGCTCGTGGCGATGTCGTCCGGGAAGGGCGGCCCCCAGGGCAGCCGGGCCACGTGGACGGGCACCTGGTCGACGACCTGCGCGAGCTGGTGGAAGCCGGCCCGTCGTACGGCGTGGTCCTGCCAGCCGAGCAAGCGGGGGAACTGGGCGAGGAGGACCATCGCCTGGCAGCTCGCCAGCCGCTCGAGCTCCGGCGCGCGTCGGTCGGCCGAGTGGTCCGGCAGCGGCACGACCAGCCCGGCGAGCGGGAGGCCCTCCACCGTCGACGCCGGCGCAGCGAGCGCCTGCCGGCCGTCGCCCGTGGCACGGACCCCGGGCGCGGAGCCGAACCGGGCGGTCAGGTGGTCGGCGCCCTTCCGCAGGCGGAGCTCGGTCGCCCCGAGCGAGCAGGTGGGTGTGGGCCCGGTCGTGTCGAGCCGCAGGACGTCGTCGGTGACCAGGCCGTTGCCCGCGGCGCACAGCAGGGTCGCCATCGTCGACTTGCCCATGCCGGAGGCGCCGACGAAGGCCAGCGCCGCGTCGCCGACCTGCACCGCGCTCGCGTGCAGCACGGTCTCGCCCCGCATGGTCAGCACGAATGCCAGGACGGTGCCGCCGACGAGGACCGCGACCAGGTCCGGGTCGGCCCCGGGGACCGGGTGCACGACGGCACGCGTGAGGTCGCGGTCGAGGTCGACGTCGCAGGTGTCGAAGAACCGCAGCCGGAAGCCACGGTGGTCGACCGCGGCGGCGTAGAAGTGCCGGCTGCCGCGCAGGTCCAGCAGGACCCGTCCCCGCGGCATCGCCTGCGTCGCTGCCACGGGTGCGCCTAGCTGGATCCGCAGGTCGACGGGCGTCCGCGCCGGCACCGCCCGATGGGGCAGCGGCACGTCCGTGCGGATGGTCAGGCCGTAGAGCCGCGTGAGCTCGCTCATCGCGCGCCCCCCGCCCGGAGCGTGGCGAGGGGCTGGTACGCCGAGACGGCGTGGCGCGGGTCGACGACGGCGCCGTTCACCACGAGCCATGCGTGCGCCCGCACCTCGCCGTCGATCCGGGCCACGCCCAGCTGGAGCCGTGGCTCGAGCCGGCGCAGCAGCCACCCGCAGACCAGCGCCTGCCGCAGGCACGTGTCGGCGAACGGCCAGCGGCGCAGGACGCGCCGGGCGGTGTTCATGTCGCTCACCGCCCACTCCGGGAGGCCGACGGAGTGCTCGCGCTCCCCGTAGGCCAGGCGCCCGTCCACCGCGAGGGGAGTGCCGAGCGCCCGCGCCAGGCGGGGGAGCGTCGTGAGCCGCAGTCCGGTCTCGACCACCGCGGCGACGACGAGCGCGACGACCAGGGTCGGCACCTCGGCGGGGCGGATGTGGGGCACGTGCAACCTCGGATGGCTCATGGCGCGAGTCCCGCGTCAGCCAGCCAGGCCTGGTGGAGGAGGACGCCGGTCGCCATCGTCGGCGTGTCCGAGAGCCAGACGGCGCGGAGGCGGTCGGCGTCCACGAGGGCCTCGTCCACCCCGCTGCCGTCCCAGCCGCGAGCGAACTCGCGGGTGGCGGCGCCGGCGTGGGCGCGATTGAAGGACGCCTTCGAGCTGCGGTGCAGGACCGTGGACGGCAGGACGTCGGAGAAGAGCGCCTGCATCGTGGCCGTCCGGCCGGGGAAGCCCAGCCGGCCTCCCGCATGCGCGAGCGCCGCGACGAAGCGCGGGTCCAGGAGCGGGTCGGAGGCCCGGACGCCGTACTCCGCAGCGGCGACGGTGTGGTTGTGCCGGATGGTGACGAAGCTCCGCTGGTGGGTGATCGACCACGTCGCGGCGCAGTAGCCCAACGGCTCCGCGGTCGCGTCGGCGGTGAGGAGCCGGACATGGCGCTCGAAGGCGGCCGGCCGCAGCCAGCGGTGTTGGACGCTGGTCCGCGCGAGCCGCCGGGCGAACGTCCGTCGGGCGACACGGGGGAGGACCGACTGAGCGGAGTACGCGAGCAGGCGGCGGTCGGGGCGGCGGCGCTGGCGCAGGCCCGCCACCGGCGTCACGCGCCGGGCACCCAGCACGGCGTCCCCGCCCTCCCCGGTGAGGAGGTGGCCGCCGCGCAGGTGGTCGAAGACCACACCGTGGGACTGGAGGGCCGGCGGCCAGAGCACGCCCCGCCTGGCCAGGGCGGCGCGAGCCGCGGGGCCGAGCAGGTCGGACTCGCCCTCGCGGAGCTCGAGGCGGATCCACTCGGTCAGCCCGAGGTGCTCGATGACGGCCCGCTGCCAGTCGGACTCGTCCGTGGCAGGGATGTCGGGATAGACGCGCGTCACCGGGACGGGGGGCGCGTGGCCCTCGCGGCGCGCGAGCGCTGTGGCCGCCGCGAGCACCGCGGAGGAGTCCCGACCCCCGGAGAAGGTCACGTAGCAGGGGCCGGACACCAGGGCCGGCCGGATGACGTCGTCCAGAGCCGCGCGTGGGCTGACCCGGGTGACCGGCAGCGGAGTCGCGGGTGTGTGACCGTAGACCCAGCCGGCCGCGACCTCGAGCGGACCTGGTCGCAGGAACGGGTCCGGGGTCGACGGGCTCGGACGACGACCGGGGGTACGCCGGTCCGTCCGGCGTACCCCGCGGTCCTCGCCCAGCTTCACGACCCGTGGCCGTACGGGATGTCGATCGTGATCCGACCGATGTGGAACACGAAGTTGTCGTCCGACCCCAGGATTCCCTCACCCAGCGTCAGATCCCTGACGGAGCCGACCTTGGTCAAGGTCGGCGACTCGTAGCGTTCGTGCACCTGTTCACCTCCTTCGCTTCTCGGGGGCTCACCTGTCGCCGGGACCGGCGACGGGGTCTCCGTGGCGCGCACCGCTGCGCTCGAGCAGGCGGTGGTCGCCGAGGGTGTCGACGAAGGCGGCGACGTCGCGCTTCGCCCTGGCGGCAGGGATGCCGTACGCGTCGACCAATGCCTGCGCCAGCTCGGGCAGGCTCCGCTCCTCGGTGAGCTCCCGCATCAGGACCGACCCGCTGCCGTTCGCCGTCAGGTAGGTCGAGGAGCGCAGGTCGAGGATGACGAGCTCGCCGTCGATCTCGCGCCAGGTGATGTCGTCCACTCGAAGCTTCATGGTCCCCGTCCGGTCGTCGACGCACCTGTCGGCACGTGTCCGAAACGGTAGGGAGAGGTGGGCGACGTCCGGGGCGTGCGGCCGGGCCATCATCATCTTCGGGTACGCCGCGGAGCCCTCCGCCGGTTGTTCAGGGGTAGACCGGACGGTCCGTCGGCCGGTCCTGGGCACCGTCGACGGCGAGGTGGGCGCCGTTGATGCCGGCGGCGCGCGGGCTGAGCAGGAAGCACGCCGCGTCGGCCACCTCGTCCAGGGTCACGAAGCGCCCGCCCGGCATGTTCTCGGCGACGAACCGGTCGTGCGCCTCGGGGTCGGCCGCCCGCGTCGCCGCCCACCGGCCGCCCTCGAAGATCACCGAGCCCGGGCTGAGCGTGTTCACCCGGACCCGCTCCCGGGCCAGCTCGACCGCCAGGGCGGGGGCGAGATGGATCTCGGCGGCCTTGGCCACGGCGTACGCCGAGCCGGCCCGCGGCTTCCAGCCGCTGATCGAGCCGATCACCAGTGCGGCTCCCTGCCCCGACGCCTGCAGCCACGGCAGTGCCGCACGGATCGCGGTGGCCGCGTGCACGACGTTGATTCCCAAGGTGTACGCCCAGTCCTCGGCGGTCGAGGTCTGCAGCCCGCCCCCGCGCGAGCCACCGGCGTTCGCCACGAGGAGGTCCAGTCCGTCGTGCTCGTCGGCCGATCGTTCGATCGTCGCCGCCAGCGCGGCCTGGTCGGTCACGTCGACGACGTACGGGTGCACCGCCAGGCCGTCGTCGGCGAGCCGGTCGACCGCGTCGGTGAGCCCCTCGCCGTTGCGTGCGCCGATCGAGACGACCGCACCCTCGCGGGCCAGTCCGCGGGCGATCGCCAGGCCGATGCCGCGGCTGGCGCCGGTGACGAAGGCGCGCCTGCCGTTCAGTTCGAGATCCACCCTGTGGGGATACCACCGTCCGCACGCGGCTGTCCCGGGAATGCGGCCGGTCGGCGAGCGCCGCGCGACCGGTCCCCAAGATGGGGGACACCCCGGACGATCGCCCGAACCGGCCGCGGCACTCGGGGTCTGATTCGACGCGGAGGCCAGGACCCGACCCGAGCACGTGGAGGCTGCCGTGACCAGTGTGATCGTCGACCCGAGGTACACCGACGACGAGAGGCGCCATGCGCTCTACTCGGGTGACATCGTGGTGCACACCCACTCGCCCGCGATCTCCGCGTTCGTCTCGTTCGCCCGCGGGATGATCGAGGAGGCCTTCGGCGGCCGCGACCCGGAGACGGCGCAGTACGAGATGGAGGTGGATCACTACGCCACCGTGCTGGCCGCGCTGAAGCCCGCGTTCATCCACCACCCGGACTCGAAGACGCACCTGCGCGCCATCCTCGAGGAGCACGGCGCCGACCCGGAGCTGACGTACTTCGACGTCCCGCGGCTGCGGACGTCGACGTCGGACAACTACCTCACCACCGGCATCGCGTACGCGTTCCACCCGCACCGCGACACGTGGTACTCCGCGCCGATGATGCAGCTGAACTGGTGGCTGCCCATCTACGACGTGACGCCGGAGAACGTGGTGGCCTTCCACCCGCAGTACTTCGACCGTGCGGTCGCCAACGGGAGCAACCGCTACAACTACTACGCCTGGAACCGCGACAGCCGTGCGATCGCGGCCTCCCAGATCGGCGTCGACACCCGCGACCAGCCCAAGCCCGAGGAGCCCATCGACCTCGACCCCCAGATCCGGCCCGTGCCGCCGGTCGGTGGCGTGATGGTGTTCTCCGGGGCGCAGCTGCACTCGTCGGTGCCGAACACCTCGGGACGGACCCGGATCAGCGTCGACTTCCGGGTGGTCCACCGCGCCGACGTGGAGGCCGGACGGGGCGCGGTCAACGTCGACTCGCACTGCACGGGCACGACCATGCGTGACTACCTGCGCGTGTCCGACCTGGAGCGGCTGCCCGCCGAGGTCGTGGCGCCGTACGACGCGGGCGTCCCGGAGGAGCTCCTCCAGTACGCCATCTACAGCGGCTGAGCCACACCGGCCGGACCACGAGACGAAGGGGGAGGTAGCGCGGATGCGAGTCCTCGTTGCAGGAGATCGGGGCTACATCGGGACCGTGCTGGTGCCGATGCTGCTCGCGGCCGGCCACGACGTGGTCGGCCTGGACGCCGGCTGGTACGACGGCTGCGACTTCGGTCCGCAGCCCGGCGGCTACGAGTCGCGCACCGGGGACATCCGCGACCAGCGGCCCGACGACCTGGCGGGCTTCGACGCCGTCGTCAACCTCGCCGCGATCTCGAACGACCCGGTCGGTCACCTCAACCCGGAGGCGACGTACTCGGTCAACGCCCACGGCGCCGCGCACCTGGCCCAGATGGCGCGGGAGGCGGGCGTCCCCCGCTACGTGTTCTCGTCGTCGTGCAGCCTGTACGGCGCGGCCGGGGACGGTGCGGTCACCGAGGAGAGCGACTTCAACCCCGTGACGCCGTACGGCCGCAGCAAGGTGATGGCCGAGCAGCTGATCGCGAAGTTCGCCGACGACGGCTTCAGCCCCACCTACCTGCGCAACGCCACGGCGTACGGCTCGAGCCCCCGGCTGCGTGCCGACATCGTGGTCAACAACCTCACCGGTGCCGCGCTCACCGCGGGCGAGGTGCGGTTGCAGAGCGACGGCACGTCGTGGCGGCCGCTGGTCCACGCCGAGGACATCTCGCGCGCCGTCCTGGCGGTGCTGGCGGCCGACCGCGCGGTCGTCCACGACGAGGCGTTCAACGTCGGCCGCGACGAGGACGTGGTGCAGATCCGGACGATCGCCGAGGCGGTGGCGGAGCGGACCGGCGCACCGGTCACGTTCGCGGAGGGCGCCTCGCCCGACAAGCGGGACTATCGGGTCGCCTTCGGCAAGATCCAGGACCTGCTCCCGGACTTCCGCCCGGTGTGGACGGTGCCCGCCGGCATCGACGAGCTCGTGGTCGACATGGAGCGCCGTGGCCTGACTGCCGAT
Source organism: Nocardioides sp. (assembly GCA_035765695.1). Taxonomy (GTDB): domain Bacteria; phylum Actinomycetota; class Actinomycetes; order Propionibacteriales; family Nocardioidaceae; genus Nocardioides. Next base: position 18,206 of record DASTXB010000011.1, read on the forward strand.
CAGTTCGGGCAGACCTTCGTGCGCCTCGAGCAGATCAACCGCCTGAAGGTCGCGGGCCGGCTCGACGACATGCTGCGGCGCGCCGAGCCCGGGCCCGGCTGATCGCGCCCGCGCAGCAGGACCTCCCGTGAACTCCACACCCCGAGTCGCCGTCCTCGTCATCACGTACAACAGCGCTGACGACCTCCCGTCGTGCCTGGCGTCGCTGCGCGACGGCGGAGCCGACGGCGTCGAGCTCACCGACGTCGTGGTCGTCGACAACGCGTCGTCCGACGCGTCGACGGAGATCGCCAAGGCCACCGACGGACTCCCGGTCACGGTCGTCCAGCTGCTCGAGAACGCCGGCTACGCGGCGGGGGTGAACGCGGGTATCGACTCGTTGCGCGGGCGACCGCCGGAGGCCGTGCTGCTCCTCAACCCCGACTGTCGGGTCCGGCCCGGCGCGCTCGCCACGCTGGCCAGGGCGCTGCAGGTGCCCGGGCGCGGCGTCGCCGCGCCGCGGCTGGTCAACCTCGACGGGACCCTCCAGCCGTCGCTCCGCCGGGTACCCACGCTCCTCGGCATCTTCGCCGAGGCGATCCTCGGCGGGCGGATCGCCGACCGGCTGGGACTGGGCGAGCTGATGTTCGGCGAGGAACCGCACGCGAACGCCGGCACCGCCGCCTGGGTGACCGGAGCCGCGCTCCTGATGGCGTGGCGGCTCCTGGAGAGCGTGGGGCCCTGGGACGAGTCCTTCCTGCTCTACAGCGAGGAGACGGAGTTCCTGCTGCGGGCCGCTGACCACGGCTGGTCGACGTGGTACGAGCCGGCGGCCGTCATCGAGCACAAGGGCGGTGAGTCCGGCACGAGGCCCGGCCTGGCCGCCCTGCTCACGGTGAACCGGGTCCGACTGTTCGCCCGCCGGAACGGGGCGACGGGTGGACGGATCTACGGCGCGGCCCTGCTCCTCGGCATGCTGATCCGCGCCGCGGTCGGCCAGCGGACGGCGCGCGCATCCGCGGTCGCGCTGGCCCTTCCCTCACGACGGATCACCTCGCTCGCGCAGCTGCGTTGAGCACGGGCAGGGTCCGGCAGCAGGGTCGTGTGCCTCCGCACGCGCCACAGCGCGGGTTCGGGTGCACGACCCGATGCAGGCCCCGACCGTGGACGGCGAAGCAGGGGACGGAGTCAGGACCCCTGGGTCCGGGCTTCGATGAACGCCACGAGAGTGCCGACGTTGTCGAAGACCTCGCCGGTGAAGTCGTCGTCGTCGATGACGATGTCGAACCGCTCCTCGAGCGCGACGGCGAGCTCGACGACCGCCAGCGAGTCGAGCTCGGGCAGCTCTCCGAGCAGGCCGGTCTCGACGCCGATCGTGTCGCGGCGGTCCTCGATGCCGAGGACCCGGACGAGGACGTCGACGACCTCGCGGGTCGGTGCTTCTGTCGATGCTTCCACCTTCGTCTCCTTCTCTTCCCTCTCGTCGTCCCGTCGGCTGCTCAGACGAGGATCTCGGCGGGCTCGGGATGGCCGAGGAACCTCGTGGGGCTCGCGGTCAGGCCGTAGGCACCGGCCTGGCACAGCACGACCAGGTCGCCCGGCTCCGCGCGCGGGAGCACGACGTCCGCACCCAGCACGTCGAGCGGCGTGCACAGGCTCCCGACGACCGTGACCTGCTCCTGCTCCGCGGCGTCTGCCGGGTCAGCGACGGTGATCGGGTAGTTGCGGCGGATCACCTGGCCGAAGTTGCCGGAGGCGGCGAGCTGGTGGTGCATGCCGCCGTCGACGACCAGGTAGGTGCGGCCGCGGGACTCCTTGCGGTCGACCACCCGCGTCACGTAGACGCCGGCCTCACCCACGAGGTACCGGCCGAGCTCGACGACGATCCGCGCGTGCGGGTGCGACGGCCGGATGCTGTTCGCCACGAGGATCTGGAGGTTCGCGCCGACCCGGTGCAGATCGAGGGGTTCGTCCCGGTCGAAGTAGGGGATGCCGAAGCCTCCGCCGAGGTTGAGGTAGGTGATCGGCTCGTGACACTTGATCGCCAGCTCCATCAGCAGCTCGACGGTGCGGCGTTGCGCGTCGACGAGGATCTCGGCCTGCAGGTTCTGGGAGCCGGCGAAGACGTGGAAGCCCTCGAGGAGTACGTCGAGATCGGCGAGCTCGTGCAGCACGGCCGGCACCTGCTCGACGTCGATCCCGAACTGCTGCGGCCCACCGCTCATGCGCATTCCCGAGCCCTTGACGGTGAAGTCCGGGTTGACGCGCACCGCCACCCGCGGCCCGAGCCCGAGGTCGGCGCCGACCGCGGCCACGCGCCGGGCTTCCCCCACTGACTCCAGCTCGAGCAGCACGCCCGCCGCCACCGCCCGGCGCAGCTCGGCGTCGGTCTTCCCGGGACCGGCGAAGCTCACGAGCTCGGGTCGCTTGCCCGCGTCCAGGGCGATCTGCATCTCTCCGGCCGACGCCACGTCCAGCCAGTCGACGTGTCCCGCGACGTGCTGGACCAGCGCCGGCATCGGGTTGGCCTTGACGGCGAACCCGAGCTCGATGTCCCGACCGATCGCGGCTCGCACCGTCGCACACCGGGCGGCGACCAGGGCGCGGTCGTACGCGAAGAACGGCGTCGATCCCACCTGGGCTGCGAGTCGCGGCAGCGGGACACCGCCGACGCACATCTGTCCGTTGGACTCGAACGGCGCCAGGTGCTCCTCGATGTTCACGAGGCGACCTCCTTGCGCAGCCAGACGCGATCGAGCTTGCCGTTCGGCGAGCGGGGGATCTCCGGCAGCACGACGATCTCGGCCGGCACCATGAACAGGGGCAGGCGAGCCCGCAGCTCGCGGTCCAGCTCACGGGTGTCCAGGTCCGCACCGGGACCCGTGGTGACCACCAGGACGATCCGCTGACCGAGGACCGCGTCCTCCACACCGAGTGCGACCGCGTCCCGCACCGCCCCGACTTCGTAGGCGGCCTCCTCGACCTCGGTGGGGCTCACCCGGTAGCCGGACGTCTTGATCATGTCGTCGGAACGGCCGACGAAGTAGAGGAAGCCCTCGTCGTCGGCGACGACGGTGTCACCGGACCACACTGCGATCTCGGGTGCTCGCCAGGACGGCGCCGGACTCGGGTACGGACGGAACCGCTGGCTGGTCCGCTCGGGGTCGTTCCAGTACCCGAGCGCGACCAGGGGTCCACGATGGACGAGCTCGCCGTGCTCCCCGGGCCGGCACCTCGACCCGTCCGGCCGGAGCACCAGGACCTCGGCGTTCGGGATCGCCTTGCCGATCGAGTCGGGGCGGCGATCCACCTCGGCGGGATCCAGGTACGTCGACCGGAACGCCTCCGTGAGCCCGTACATCAGGAAGGGACTAGCAGCCGGGAAGATCTCGCGGAGCCGGGCCAGCGTGCTGGCCGGCATCCGGCCGCCGGTGTTCGCGATGTAGCGCATGCTGCTCGTCGCCTCCGCGGGCCAGTCCTCGCCGGCCAGCTGGATCCACAGGGGCGGGACGCAGGTCAGCCCGGTGATCCCGTGCCGGGCGCAGAGCCGGACCACGTCCCGTGGAAGGAGGTAGTTGACCAGGACCACGTGCGCACCACTCGCGAACGCCGTCGTGAGCTGGCTGAGGCCGGCGTCGAAGCTGAGCGGGAGGGCGGAGAGGATGACGTCGTCCGGGTTGTTGCCCAGGTAGCGGCTGACGGACTCCGCCCCGACCAGGAGGTTCCGGTGGCTCAGCACGACTCCCTTGGGACGGCCCGTGCTGCCGGACGTGTAGAGGATCGCGGCGATGTCGCTGTCGACGCCGGGCGTCGTCGTCGGCGTGCGTGCTCCCGTCGCGGACGCGACGTCCGCCCAGGCGTGCTGCAGCACGCGGCCCTGGCCCAGGTTGCCCGCGCCGGTCCCGGCGGTGCCGTCGACGAGGACGACGTGGCGGAGCGACTCCAGCTCCTCGGCGAGCGGGCTGACCTGCTCCCAACGCTGCCGGGTGGTGACGAGGACCCGGACGTCGCAGTCGTCGAGGATGTACGAGACCTGGTCCGGCTTGAGCACCGGGTTCACCGGCACGAAGACGCCACCGGCGGCCGAGGTCCCGAAGATGGACACGACGGTCTCGACGCGCTTGTCCAGCAGGATCCCCACCCGGTCGCCACGGTCGAGACCGATCTCGAGCAGTCCGCCCGCGAGAGCGCGACAGGCCTCGTGGAGCCAGGTGTAGTCGACGGTGAGGTCGCGGTAGGTGAGCGCCCGCGCGCCACCCGCCGACTCGGCCTGCTCACGGAGCAGGTCGTGGACATGGACTCTCATCTGATTCCCCCGGCCGTTCTCGGTCCGCCTGCTACCAGGCCACGCAGGTCAGCTCGCTGTACAGGTAGTCGATCGCCTCCGCGCCGAGCCGCTTGCTGCGGAACATCTTGGGGCGGGGCTTCTTGAGCCGCAGGCTCATCCGCGGTCGAGAGCCGATGACCCGGAGCTCACCGAGCAGGCACAGCACGCCGTGGTGGAGCAGGAGGTGACGGGACAGCTCGGCGATCGAGTCGGCGAAGAGGGCGCGGTCGCTCACGTGCAGGACCGAGGCGAACGCCGGCACGCCCTTGCGCCGGTCGTGGCGGAAGATCACGTAGCAGCGACGATCCCCGCGTTCGAGCAGCAGGTGCCGGGCCGCGGTCGCGCGCCGGTGGTCCTCGAAGATCACCCGCTCCTGTCCGGTCAGCCGGTCGGCGATGGCGGTCGGGTCGGTGACGACCGTGGTGCGCCGGGGCCACGGCAGAGGCACGGCAGGCACCAGGACGGTGTCGGTGTCCAGCGAGTCGAACCGCAGCCGTTGGTTGAGCGGGACGACGGCGCCGCTGGGGGAGAGGTCGGTGAAGTGGTAGCCCGGTTGGGCCAGCAGGGCCCGCAGCATGCGGATGCCGTGGCTCCGGTACTCCTCCAGCACGCACCACGCGCCGAGGTTGCAGAAGTCCTGGACCGTGCCGTCGATCAGGCGCCGGGAGTAGAAGGCCAGGTGGACGCCGACCAGCTGGTCGCCGTGGACCAGGCGGTAGCCGTGGTTGGGCGAGTCCACTTCCCAGGGAGGCACGATCGAGGTCGCCCACTCGGCCGCGCTCAGGCGGGGGTTGAGGTTCCGATTCAGGAACTCGCCCACGGGCGCGACATCTCTGCGCTCGATCGGCAGCAACCGGACCGGAGTGTCGGACATGCGGCCAAGATAGGGAGGGGCTGCTGCGGCCTCGGGGGTTCCTCGTGTCCGTCCCCCATCCTGGGGAGGCTCAGACGATGGCATGCGGATCCGGTGGCTCGCCGGCCAGCTCCGCCTTCACCACCCGCAGCAGGGCGCCGCTGATGCCGACCAGCACGAAGGCGGCGGCGGTGATGGTCGGGAAGCCGAGGAAGTCGAAGGTGGCGAAGGTCGGGAAGACCACGATGAGGGACGCGGCGAGCGAGAGCGCCAGGTCCCGGTCGTCATGAGGTTCCTGCCCGCGGCGGGCGTGGGGGGACCACAGGACTCTCACGCGGATCGCGGTGGCCACGCCCGCGATGAAGATGCCGAGCAGGGTGATCAGCCCCAGCACTCCGCTCTCCACGAGGGTCAGCAGGTACTGGTTGTCGAAGACCTCGTGCTTCGGCGCGTACCACGTCCCCGTGCCTCGGCCCAGCCAGAAGTGCTGGGAGATCAGCTGGCGTGCCGTTGCGTAGTCGTGAGTGCGCCACTGGACGCTCGTGTCCTCGTTCGCGTGCTGGAACAGGCTGAGGAACGTGTGGAGGAGCCCCGGCGAGAGGACCTTCATCACGACGAGGAAGACGACGGCGGCGACCGCCATGCGCGCCCGTCGCCGCGCAGGCCAGCCCAGGAAGAGGACGATGGCCGCGGCCGTCAGACCGACGATCGCGGACCGCGACACGGAGAACATCAGGCCACCGGAGACGAGCCAGACGCACGTCCACCACAGTCGGGTCCGGCCGCCGCTCTTCATCGCGTGGAAGGCCGTGTGCAGGGCCAGCGGGAGGACCATCGCGCAGAAGACCCCGAACTCGAGGGGATTCGACGTGGTCCCGGCGGCGCGGGTCAGGCCGTTGCGACTCCCGACCGAGTTGTCGAACGACTTGAAGTGCATGCCGGGGACGCGGAGGTAAGGAGTGAGGTCGAACGCGACCAGGTACTGCAGGATGCCGACGACGGCGACCACCGTGCCGCACACGACGATGACGTGGAGCAGGAAGTAGATGCGCTCACGGCTGCGAACGCCGTCGCACACCGCGATCCCGAGGAGGATCAGGGCGAAGACGTTGACCATGGTGTGGTCGCCGATCGCCCGCTCGTCGGGATCCAGGTACCGGCTGGCCGAGCTGATGTAGGACGCGAGGAGCACGAGCGAGTAGGCGAAGAGCAAGCTGCGGACGGGGTTGTGCCCCTTCGCGGCTCCGAGGGTCGACGTCATCTGCGTGCACATCCACAGCACGCCCAGCGACAGCGCGACGAGTGACGCCGCCGAGAGGTCCATGGGCAGCCCGTTCATGACGAGCCGCGCCGGCAGGACGAACTGGAGCACGACGAAGATGGCGAGGACCGTGGTCGCGTCCGCTGAGCGCGGGAGGCTGGAGCGGGCGGTCGCGACCGGGCGACCCTGCTCCGTGCGGGCTTCCAGGGAGGTCATCACCGCTCCGACGCCGGGGCCACGTCGACGAGGTGGAGGGAGTCGGCCGGTCCCGGGGGCGCCGGTGACCCGGCGCGCGCCGGGCCAGGGGCGGGATGGTCGGGCGCGTCGTCCTGGCGCCACGTGGTCCGTCGTCGCCGACGGTGGTTCATGAGGCTCTCGAAGCCGTACACGGCGGCGAGGGTCGCCAGCCCGGCGAGAGCGCCGGCAGCGGCCGCGACGCGCATCGGGCTGCCCAGCAGCGGCTGCCCGCTCGTGGGCGTGACCACCTGCTGCAGCTCGATGTGCGTCGAGGCCGGCGCCTTCAGCTCGTCCTGCCGCGAGGCCAGGACTCGGGTGGCCATCGCCGACACCTTCCTGGTGATGTCCTGGGCGGCCTGGGGGGTCGGTCCGGTCCCGGTCACGAAGATGAACGGCCCGGACTGGAGGAGCTCCGGGTTCGACGACCCGTTGTTGACCGTGTAGCTGGTGGTGTCCCCCGGCCGGATGCCCAGCTGGCTCGCGGTCTCGGCGCTGCTGAGCTGCTGGATCACGATCGAGGCGGTCAGGGCGAGGCTCTGGTCGAAGTTCGTGAGCGGGTTGGTTGCGGCGTTCGGCTGACTGGGCTGCGTGGACTCCGTCCCGCCCCGGAGTGGCGTGGTGAGGACGAGGACGCTGCCGGACTGGTACTGCAGGGGCACGACGGAGTACGCGGCCGCGGTCAGGCCGAGCGTCGCCACGAACGCCGGGATCGTGATGTACCAGCGCCGGAAGAGGACCGCCACGGTCCGCCACAAGTCCATCGGTTCCCTCGTCCTCTCCCTCAGCAACCGCGCTGGAACAGCTCGGCCTTCGCAGTAGCCGCCCACTGGTAGGGGATCTGCATCAGCCAGTCCGCCTTCGGGAGGGGACTGGTGGCGACGTAGACCCGGCCGGGGAAGCAGCGCTCGACGCGCAGCCGCGCGCGCCACGCGTGGTCCGGGGTCGTCACGATGATCACCGAGCGCCAGTGCTCGTCCGCAGCGCGCCGGCCGATGTACCGGGCCTCGCCCCGCGTCGTGTCGGGGACCGGGGAGAAGCACTCGATCGTGGCTCCCTCGATCGGGTCCAGGCACGTGTCCGACGTGGCGTCGCCCGGCACCGTCGACTGGATCACGAGTGGAGCGATGTGCTTCTCAGCGAGCGCGATGGTCGACGCGTCGCGGTTGCCCGGCCCGGCGAGCTCCACGATCGCATCGGCGTGGGCCGGTAGCGGCGGCAGGCTCGGCCAGACGAAGACCCGTGCGGTCGTCGCGAGGAAGGCCGTCAGCAGCACCGCTGCCAGCAGCGCGCCCCGGAGTCGGAGCCGTGACCGCGCGCTCACCGGTTCCCGGACCTGACCCGGGTCTTCGCCGCCGGGCCGTCGGGAGAGGCCTCCGCCTCCGCGCCGACCACCCGGGTGGACGCCTTCCTGTTCAGGAGGACGGGAACGGCCACCGGCTCGTCGCCGTGCTCGCCCCCCTCGCTGTCCTCGCTGTCCTCGCTGTCCTCGCTGTCGTCGCTGTCCTCGCCGTCCTCGTCACGGGTCTGGACGGCCGGCGCGGGAGGCGCGGGAGGCGCGGGAGGCGCAGGCACCGTGGCGGGCAACGGACCGCTGGCCGTCGTGGCGACCGCGTCGGCTCGCGCGCGCCGGCGCAGCCGGACCTGGTGCGCGGCGTACGCGACCGCCAGGCACAGCAGGAAGCCGAAGGCGAACGCCATCATCGCCAGCTTGGTCGCCCGTCCAGCGCTGGCTGCGGGCTCCGTCGGCGGCACCACCGTGACGAGGTTGACGTAGGTCCTCTCCGGGGCGTTGAGGGCGCCCTGCCACTTCCTCAGCTGCTGCTGCATCAGGACCTGGGCGTTCACCACGACGCGGCGGGCGTCCTCGGCGGAGACGCTGCGTCCCTCGATGTAGAGGAAAGGGCCGTTGAGGCCGAGCAGCTCCGGGTTCGTGCGGCCGTCGTTGACGATCAGCTGGGTGGTCCCCCCGGCCGCACCGAGCTGGTGGAGCACGTCGCTGGTGCCCATCGTCTGGATGAGGATGGCCGACGTCGTCCGCAGGCTGTCGTTGAAGTTGAGCATCGGGTTGATGAGCTCGGTGGGCTGGGTGGGGTCCTGCGACTCCGTGCCGCCGTACTGGTTGGTGGCCAGCACCATCGTCGTGCTCGACACGTACGTCTTCGGCGTCCCGAGGTAGGCGAGGGTGCCGAACGCAAGCGCGACCAGCAGGGCAGGGATGACCACCCCCTTGCGTCGCAGGAGGCCGGCGACCGTGCTCCAGAACTCGGTGCGACCTTCGGCATCCGTTGTCCCCATGCCGCGGATCCTCGCAACTGGGCCGGAGGTCGACCGGTCGACCTTCGAACCCTCCCCTATTCAGGGGATGGCCCCAGGGAGCGACGGATCGTCCGATGGGTGCGACCTAGCGTGCTGACGGTCGAGGTCGCGGCCCACGAAGACGCTGGCCAGGGGGATAGGAGAGCCATCGATGACGACTGCTGGAGTCGTGACCGTGCCGGGTGCGCTCGGACTGAAGGTCGGGGAGCTCGTGGAGGTGCGCAGCGCTGACGAGATCAGGGCGACGCTCGACGAGCACGGTGAGCTGGACGGCCTGCCCTTCATGCCCGAGATGCTCGCCTTCTGCGGTCGACGCCTGACGGTCCACAAGGTGGCGCACAAGCTGTGCGACTACATCGGCCACACCGGTCTGCGGCGCATGCGTGACGCGGTCCACCTGACCGAGTCACGCTGCGACGGGTCGGCGCACGGAGGATGTCAGAACGCCTGCTCGCTCTACTGGAAGGAGCAGTGGCTCAAGCGGGTGGGCCCGGACGCGCCGTCCACGCCGTCCACGCCGTCCACGCCGTCCACGCCGGATGCCGGCGCTCGCGACCTGCTGCCTCTGTTGGTGCTGAACAGCACGAAGGAACCCTTCGAGGACGGCGAGACGCGCTGGTCCTGTCAGGGGACGGAGATGCAGCGTGCCGCGCCGGAGCCGATGCCGCTCAGGCAGCTGAGCCAGTACCGCGACGACATCACGTCGGGGAACGCGACCGTGCGGCAGGTCGTCACCGCGTTCCTGATCGGTCTGTTCAACCGGTACCAGGCGTTGACCACGCGGTTCCTTCCCCGGGCCCTGCTGTTCCGTGGCGGCCTGCGCTGGGGCTTCCTCGAGGGCGGGGTGCGCAGTGGTCGCACGCCGACCGAACACCTCGACCTCCAGCCGGGGGAGCTGGTCCGCGTCAAGTCGCGTGAGGAGATCATGGCGACGCTCGACCGCAACCTGCTCAACCGCGGGATGGGCTTCGATGCTGAGATGGCCCGGTTCTGCGGGCGGACCGCGCGGGTCAAGGCGCGCGCGACCCGGGTGGTGGACGAGCGGTCCGGCCGGATGCTCACGATGAAGAACCCCTGCGTCATCCTCGAGGACATCGTGTGCGAGGGCGCCTTCACGGCGAACTGCCCGCGCCAGTACGTGTGCTGGTGGCGCGAGGTCTGGCTCGAGCGGGTCGGGTGAGGGGTCGTGGTGAGGACGTCCGGCGGTCGTGCGCTGATGTCGATCGCCCTCCCGGTCCACAACGGTGCAGACACGCTCGTGCCGGTCATCGAGTCGGTGCTCGCCCAAACCTGCCCTGACGTCGAGCTCGTCATCAGCGACAACGCGTCGACCGACGGCACGCAGGAGATCTGTCGCGACTTCGCCAGCCGGGACCGACGGGTCGTCTATCGGCGACACGAAGCCAATGTCGGGCTGCTCAACAACTTCATCAGTGCGGCGAGGACGGCGAGCGGTGCCTACCTGCGCTGGATCGGCGACAGCGACTTCCTCGAGCCTGACTTCGTGGCGCGGGTCCTCGAGGTGCTGACCGACGATCCGCGCCTGGTCCTGGTGACCACCGAGATCGTCTACCGGGACGACCAGGGTGGCGAGAGCGGGGGCGACGGATACGACCCCTCGGCCCTGGCGGCGCCCGACCCGGTCGACCGCTTCGCGGCGATGCTGCGCCTGCTCACGGCCGGACCGACGACCGTCGATCCCCTCTACGGCGTGATCCGGCGCGACGTCGCGACCATGCCGAGGAAGAACATGATGCGCGAGGACCAGGTCTTCGCGACCCGGCTGGCGCTGGCCGGCCCGTGGGGGCACGTGGCCGCGCCCCTCGCGGTCCGCACGAGCGGTGACGACGAGCCGGTGGGCGTGGCCCGCCTGCTCGACGTCCCGACCTGGCGTCGGCACGTCCGTCTGGTGCTCCAGTGCCGTGAGATGTCCTGGTGGGTCGGCCAGGCGCCCCTCGACCCCTCGCAACGCCGGCGGGCTCGTGCGGAGATCCTGCGGTTCTACGCGCGCAGCAAGCAGGTGAAGGTGCGACGCGGTGTGGCCAGGCTCGAGCGCGTGACCGGTCGTCCGGACCGCCTGTCGCCGAGCTGTGCCCCATGACCTCGCGGACCGAGGTCGCCGGCTCCTCGCCGGCCGCCGCCCCCGCGGCACCGTCGGAGGCGCATCTCGGCCGCCGGGCTCTCGTCGGCGCGGCCTGGAGCGCGGCCGGCGGCGCCATCCTGCGGGTGAGCAACCTGTTCGTGGGGATCGTCGCCGCCAGGCTGTTGGAGCCCCAGGACTTCGGCGTGTTCGCGGTGTCCCTCGTGCTGTACACCCTCATCGGGCAGATCGCCGAGCTCGGGCTGCACTCCGCCCTGCTCCGGGCGTCCCCCGACGAGTTCGACACGATCGCGCCGACGGCCCTCACGCTAGCCCTGCTCAGCTATTCGCTCCTCGGCGTGGGTCTGATCGCCGCGGCGCCGCTGATCGCCTCCGCCTTCGGTACGCCGGACGCGGTCCCCGCCATGCGGGTCCTGTCGATCTGCGTGTTCCTCGGCGCCCCGGCGAGCATCCCGAACGCGCAGTTGCGCCGTGACTTCAGGATGGCGGTGCAGTCGGGCATCGAGCTGGTCGGTTTCCTCGCGTCGTCGGCCCTGCTGGTGGTGCTCGCCCTCAACGGGCACGGGGCCATGTCCCTGGCGTGGTCGCGCGCCGCGGCCCAGGTCATCGTCGTCGTCTGCCTTCAGCTCGTGGTGTCTCGGAGGTACCTGCCCGGCTTCAGGCGCAAGGAGGCGCGCGGCATCCTCGCCCTGGGCATGCCCTTGGTGGGTGCCACGCTCGTGGGGACACTGATCATCGGGGTGAACGTCTTCTTCATCGGCAGGATCTCCGGTGCCGAGGGGGTCGGCCTGTACAACCTGGGCGACACCATCTCGTCCTGGCCGGTCGGGCTCTTCCTGCCGATCCTGCTGAACGTCGGTCTGCCGCTCTTCGCCCAGATCCGACACGATCCGAGCCTCGTCCAGGACGTGCTCACGCGCTGCGTGGAGATGATCGTCGGGCTCTTCTGGCCCGTGTCGGTGATGCTCGCGGTCCTGGCGCCCCACCTGGTCGAGCTCCTGTACGGCAGCAAGTGGCTGCCGGCAGCCGCGATCGTCCAGGTGCTCGCGCTCTGCAAGGTCGGGGAGATCATCTACCGCCTCTGCATCGACGTGACCGTCGCGGGCGGGTACACGCGTCGGTACCTCGTCGTCCAGATGATCTGGTTGGCGGTGCAGGTGCCGACCGTGTGGTGGGCGGCTCGCTTCGGAGCGACCGGCGTCGCCTGGATGAATCTCGCCGTGATGTTCGGCCTCGTGGTCCCGCTGTACCTGGCTCTCGTGCGTCCGATGATCCGTGACCGGGTCCACGTGATCTTCAGGACCTCGGTGGTACCCGCCGGGGGCGCGGTCGTCGCCGGCCTCGCGGCCGGGCTGGTCGCGGGTCTTCCCGGTACGTCGTGGGCGGCGCTCGTGGCCGGCGGGCTGGTCGGCGTCCTGGTCTACGCAGCCCTGACGGTGCGCTGGGCGCGCGGGGCGATCGCACGAGCACGCGGTCTGCGCGACATGGCCGGTTGGCAGGCGGGGGCATGAGCGCCGACGTCGTCGCGGTGCTGACCTACCGCACGTGGGCCGATGGACACGGGAACGACGACCACACCCAGCTGGGCCAGGCCCTGGTGAACCGCCTGGTGGAGGACGTCGCGGTGCCGTCGGTCACGGTCGTCGACCCGTTCAGGAACTGGCTCAAGGTCCTCGCCACGCCCGGGGACGGGCGCTTCGACTTCCCGGCCGGGGTCAGGAGGCGCGTCGATCGCCCGCGTCGTTGGGCGCGGGGTGATCCGTTCGGAACGGACATGCTTCCGGCCTACCGCCGGCTGGAGCGTCGCCTCCGCCGGCAGGCGGGGCCGGGGTCGGTGCTGATCTCCTGCCACCCGGTCCTGGCCGCCGTTGCGGACCGGAGCGCGTGGGCGGACGTCGTCTACTACGGCTGGGACGACTGGCGCACCGAGGAGGACGGCATCTTCGCGGGCGCAGGCGGCGCCATCGGCTGGAGCTACGCGCAGATGGCTGCACGAGACGTGAATGTGGTCACCGTGTCGCAGACGCTCGCCGACCGGATCGGCGCGAGGCGGTCGACCGTGGTCCCCAACGGGGTCGACGCACGGGCCTTCGAGTCCCTTCCCCCCGTACCCGCGTGGTTCGGGTCCCTCTCCCGGCGCGGCCCGGTCGCGTTGTGGGTGGGCGCGATCGAGAGCAGGGTGGACGCGGGCGCGCTCGCAGCCTGCGCGCGCGAGCTGGGTCCCGCGTGGTCCGTGGTCCTCGTGGGCCCCGTGGTCGATCCGGCTCCGCTGGAGGTCCTCGAGGGGATCCCCAACGTGGTGGTGCGGGGTTGGCACCCTCGACCGGAGATCCTGGCGATGGTCGGGGCCGCACGCGTGTGTCTCCTTCCCCACGTGAGGAGACCGGCGACGGAGGCCATGAGTCCGCTGAAGCTGTACGAGTACCTCGCTGCGGGGCGGCCCACCGTCGCGTCCGACCTGCCGCCCGTCCGCGGGATCTCGGACCGCGTGCTCCTCGTCCCGCCCGGCGGACCCTATGCGCCGGCGGTCGAGGCGGCCGCGAGGCTGCCCGACCAGACGCCGGAGGAGATCGCGGCGTTCCGGTCGGCGAACGACTGGACCGCTCGTTACGCGCAGTTCGCGCAGGCGGCTCTCGGCGCCCTCGAGGTGGTGACGCCCTGAGCCGGGAAGGGGCCGGGCCGGGGTGTCGGCAGGATGTGGCGAATACCACCTCGACCGCCGTCGTGGTGGTACGCCGGCCCCGGGTTACCCAATTTGTGCGATGCCCCGATCGCGGAAAGCAGGAAGATAGACACCCATGTCCTTCGAGACCCGTCCCCCCGTCCAGATCCCGAAGCTCTCACCACCCGCGAACCAGGGTCGGCGCGTGTTCAACGTCGTCGCACTGCTGATGATGCTGCTGCTCCCGTTGAGCGGCTCGATCGGAGCAGCGAACTCCGCCCCAGCTCCAGACTTCCGGCCCGGCGCGTCCGGCGATCGGCCCGCGCAGAAGCCTCGCGTCTCACTGACGTTGAAGAAGGCACAGGTGACCACCCAGCAGACCGGTCGCGGGACCGTGGCGGTCTCCGCGAGCCGGGCCGCGCTCCGCCACCAGCCGTTCGGGAAGGTCCGGCTGGTGATGAAGAACGGGGACCAGGTGCGCCGCGTCCATGCCGCCATGGACGACCCCACCACCGAGGTGACCCTGCCGCGCCTCGCCGAGGGCACCTACCGCGTGCAGGCAGTCTTCCTGGGCAACCAGGCGCTCAGGACCGCCCGGTCCGGGTACGAGAACCTGACGGTCGTCGCCGCCGATGACGGCGGCACGCCGCCGGTTGACGGTGGTGGGGGCGGCAGCACCCCGCCGCCGGGCGATGGAGGTGGCGGCACGCCGAGCGGGTTCCCCGACGCGAGCAACACCGGCGTGCCGGCCGGGACCGAGCTGACCTCGTACAACGGGTCCTGCACCATCAGCACCGCGAACACGGTCATCGACTCGAAGACCATCGACTGCTCCGAGCTGCTGGTCCAGGCGTCGGACGTGACCATCCGGAACAGCAAGATCAACGGCCGCATCCTCGTCGACACCGACGTGAACCGATCCTGGTCCCTCACGCTCACCGACTCCGAGGTCGACGCCGGGCCGGTGGACTCCGCGGCCATCGCCAACGGCAACGTCACGATCGAGCGCACCGACATCCACGGCGGCCACAACGGGCTCGAGTGCCAGGAGCACGCCAGCTACTGCGCGATCAAGGACTCCTGGATCCACGACCAGTGGCAGCCCTCGTCGGGCGAGGCGCACCTCGGCGGACTGCTGGCCCTGGGCACCCAGGTGCCGTGCACGGGCACGAACGGCGCCTGCGTGGAGATCGTCCACAACACCATCGTCTGCGACGCGCGGGTCACCCCGCAGGGTGGCGGTTGCACCGGTGACATCAACCTGTTGCCGCACTGGGGCCCGTTGACCGGGGCGATCGTGGAGGGCAACTACCTCGGCGCCAACGACAACGCGGCGTACTGCACCTTCGCCGGCGCGGGCATGGAGTACCCGGCGACCAACGTCGTCTACCGGGACAACGTGTTCGAACGCGGCAGCAACAACAAGTGCGCCGACTACGGACCGGTGACGAACTTCGACTCCTCGGCACGCGGGAACGTGTGGACGAACAACACCTGGGACGACGGCACGCCGGTGCCGGCGGCCCGGTAGGGAGCCGATCCGCAACCACCGCCGGCCGGGAACCCCCGGCCGGCGGTGGTGTCTCCGGCGACCGAACCGTCAGACGCGACGGTCCCCGGGCTCCAGCGCTGCCACCAGGTTGACCATGAGGGCGACGGCGCTGGAGGGAGGCGTTCGTTCGCCGGACACGACGTCGTCGAGCCAGCGGCCGTCGAAGACGCCGAGACCGGCGAGCGACGTCGGTGCCGTGGGGTCCTCGCGCCAGTGCTGCAGCACCTTGGCCGTGAGGATCTCGCCGCCTGCGGGCGGCCGGGCCTGACCGCGGACTCGCTGCACGACCTTGCGGCGGGCGCGTCGCGCGGTGGCCGCGGACTGGTGCGCGGAGTTCCGCAGCGACCGTCGGGCGTACGCCGCAGGTGGTGGCCGCCCGTCCAGCGGTAGTGAGCCCAGCTCGGGGTCGAGCTCGAGCTGGAGCCTGCTGAGGAAGCGCGAGCTGCGCTTGTCGAGCGGCCCGAGCGCGGTCGCGATCGCGATGAACCGGTCGTCGAGCATCGGGTTGACGACCTGACGGTCCAGGCAGACGGCTGTCTCGGTCACGCCGGCCCACCGCTGCATCCGGTGCCCGAGGTAGAGGTCGTCGGTCGCGGCCAGCCAGGGCCGCCCGGTCGCGTCCAGGACCCGCACGACCTCCTCGGTGGCGAAGTCGCGCGCCCAAGCACCGAACGACGGGTCGAGCGCCTCGACGGGCACAGCCTCGTTGACGAACATCCGCCACCGTGCGAGCCGGGTCGCCCGGGACCGGGTCACGGGCGCCGTGGTGGGCGGCCCCAGGTAGTAGAAGCCGCGGGCCACCTCGCCGCCCAGCCCGGAGATGCGGGGCCCGGGCTCCGAGCGGGACTCGGCGTACGTCAGTGCTGCATGCGCCAGCGGGTCGGCCGAGCAGTCGAGCCTGCGTGCGGCGGCGAGGCAGAGGGCGTACGCCTCGGCCGGGTCGACGTCCCCCAGCCCGGTCAGCGAGAGCAGCTCGTGGCGCAGGCCGTAGCGGGCCGCGAGGTCGGCTGCGATGTCGACGTCGGGGTCGCCGGCCGCGCCGAGGGTCACCACGCGGAGCCCGCGACGCTGAGCGCGCGGGACTGCGCTCAGCAGCAACCGGGAGTCCTGGCCACCGGTGAGCTGGAGGCCGGCATCGGGGTGGTCCTCGACGTAGGACGACAGGTAGGTCCGCAGCATGGCGGCGGCGGTGCGGACCGCGCTCTCGAGGTCGATCGGCCCGGATCCGGCGGCGCCGGTGGTCGGGCCGACACCGATCGCGCCGTCGTCGAGGGTGGCGATCCCGCCGGGCGGCAGCTTGGTGACCTCCTGGAAGAGGGTGCGCTGCCCGAGCTGCCAGCCGAGCGAGCTCTGCACCGCGACCGCTTCGAGGTCCAGTCCCCGGCCGAGCTCCAGGGCGCAGACCCGGCTCGACGTGGAGACCACCGCGACGCCGTCGCGCCGGCCGTGGAACACGTGCCGGAACCCGAGGTGGTCCGTGGCCACGACGATGCGGCCCGAGGGCGTCGTGGAGACCGCGGCGAACGCGGGCATGACCTCGGCGATCCCCGCCGGTTCGCGGTGCATGAGGTCGCGCACCTCGCTCGGGCCGAGGTCGCGTTCGTGACGGCGGACCGAGGCGGTGAGCAGGAGTGCGTCGCGGTCGCGGTCCCACGGCGGGAGGCCCCAGGTCCTGATCTCCGCCTCGCCACCCCGCGCGTCCGATCGGGCGGCGAACCCGCGCTGCGTGATGATCTGGCTGGTGTCCGGGCCGGCGACGCTCATGTCAGCGTGCTCCGAGCGGTGCGGGCGGGGCCGTGCGGCTCGAGGTGTCGGTGCCCCACGAGACCCGGGCGCCGCGCGCCTCGCGCCAGCGGACCTGGACGCGGTCGGCCGTGAGCAGGGCGAGGTAGCAGCCGGCGTCCAGTGGCCCGATGCTGCGGCGACGGACCAGCTCGACCAGTGCGCCGGGACGCAGCCGCCCCTCGGGACGGGCGAGGCCGAGCGCGTCGAGCTCCTCGTTGCCCTGCCGGACCCGTACCCGCCGGCGCAGGCTGGCGCGGAACGTGGCCGTCGGGCGCACCACGGTCGTGGCGGCGGTGCACACCGTCCGCTCGTCCGGCGCGAAGCTGCGGTGCACGAAGCCGTCGTCGGAGATCACGTCGGGGAACGGCGCCACCCGGGCGTGGCCGGCCTCGTTCAGGCAGTAGACGCCCGCCCCGGCCAGGCCCCGCCGGTCCGCCATCAGCAGCTCGTGCACCTTGTGCAGGCGGCGGGCCACCGGCCGAGCCCCGGTGAGGTCGTAGTGGGGGACGGGCGAGGTGGCGAGCACTCCCGGCCGGTCCAGCGTCTCCACGAGCGCGCGGACCGCGTCGACGGTGAGGTCGATGTCCGCGTCGGCGTACAGGCGCGGGAAGACCCGGGCGGCGGCGTCACCCAGGCGCAACGCGTTCGCCTTGCCGGGCGTGCTGGTCTCGATCACGCGGACGCCGTGGCGCCTGGCGACCTCGGCCGTAACGTCCGTGCACGCGTTCGCGACCACGATCACGTCGAGCTCCCCGGGCGCCGCGCCGCGCAGCAGCGTGCCGAGGCCGCGACCGAGCACGCCCGCCTCGTTGTGCGCGGGGATGACCACGCTGGCCCGAGGAGCCTGGCGAGCCATGGCCGGACGCGTCCGCTCAGGCCGGGTTGGGCATGTCGACCGGGATGATCGGCGCCCCACCCGGGTTGGGCCGGTCACGCCACAGCGCCCACGGGCTGCGGCCCCGGCGGTACAGGTCCTCGAGGTGCGTCCGCTCCTTGAGGGTGTCCATCGGCGCCCAGAACCCGTCGTACGGGACCGCCCGGGTCCGGCCGTCGCGGGCAGCCTTGACGCAGCCGTCCATGACGAGGTCGTCGTCCTCGTCGAGGTAGTCGAAGATGCCCTGGCGCAGTACGAAGTAGCCGCCGTTGATCCGGAACGGCAGGTCGCTGGCCGGGACCAGGTCCCGCACCCGGCCGTCGTCGTCCGTGTCGACGACGTGGAAGGAGTCGCCGGGCTTGACCGAGATGAACTGCGCGACGGCATCGGTCGCGCAGAACTGGTCGATGAGGTCGTTCATCGGGGCGTCGGTGAGCACGTCGCCGTAGTTGGCGAGGAAGTACTCGTCGTCCTCGAGGTACGGCCGCACCCGGCGGAGCCGCTCCCCGATGGGGGTGTCGACGCCGGTGTCGACGAACGTGATCGTCCAGTCGCTGATGTCGGTGCTGAGCATGTTCACGTGCTGGCAGCCCTTGGACAGCACGAAGTCGTTCGACGTGGTCTCGCGGTAGTCGAGGAAGTACTGCTTGACCGCGTCGGCGCCGTGGCCCAGGCACAGCACGAACTCGGTGTGCCCGAAGTGCGCGAAGTACCGCATGATGTGCCAGAGCACGGGCCTGCTGCCGATCGGCATCATCGGCTTGGGCAGCGACTGGTTGTCGGCGCGCATCCGCATGCCGAGCCCGCCGCAGAAGAGAACCACCTTCATCGTGCGTCCTTTCGCCGGGAGCCGGAGCCCGTGGCCCGGCCGGTCAGGTCGTCGAAGACTGCGAGGTACGCCGGGGCCTGGTGCCGCCACGCGAGCTGGTCCTCGACCCGTCGGCGGCCGAGCTTGCCCATGAGCGTTCGCGACTCGGGGTCGTCGAGGAGGCGGACCAGTGCCTCGGCGAAGCCCTGCGGCCCGGATGCCGGGTCGGCGTAGACCGCGGCGTCGTCCGCCGAGACACGGGTCTCGACGAGGTCGAAGGCGACGACCGGCAGCCCGTAGGCCAGGTACTCCATCGTCTTGTTCATCGTCGACACGTCGTTGAGCGGGTTCAGCGGGTCGGGGGAGAGGCCGACGTCGGCGGTGGAGAGCACGTCGGCGACGTAGCTGTCCGGCACCCGTCCGGGCAGCTCGACGTGGTCCCGGAGGCCGAGCCGGTCGCGCTCAGCGACGAGCTCGGCGTGGCAGTCACCGCCGCCCATCAGCGTGAACGAGATGTCGTCGCGTCCGAGCGTGTGCACGATGTGGTCGGCGGCCGCGAGGGCGACGTCGACACCGTCCTGCGGTCCCATGACCCCCAGGTAGGCGACCAGGTGCTTGCGTCCGCGGCGCTCCGACGGGACCGGGTCGACCGCTCGCATCCGGTCCGGGTCGGGGCCGGTGCGCACGACGACGACGTCCTCGGGTGCCTTGCCGCCGCGGCGGATGGCGACCCTGCGGTAGGAGTCGTTGGTGGAGGTCACCCGGTCCGCGGTGCGGAAGGTGGCGCGCTCCAGCAGCCTCAGTCCCCGGAGGGCCAGCCGCGACCCGTGCGGGAAGCGGGACTCGAACAGCTCGGGGCACAGGTCGTGGTGGTCGAAGACGAATCGGGACCCGTCGGTCGCGCGGAACCACAGCGCGAGCGGCCAGAAGATGTCCGGCGGGTTGCACGCCTGGACGACGTCGAAGCGGCCGCGGCGACGGGCCTTGAACGCCAGCCGTGCGGTGGCCAGGAACGAGTACGCGTACTCGAGGACGAAGCCGAGCGCGCTGCCGCCGGGGGCGTACGGGCGGTAGCCGTGGATCGCGACGCCGTCGACGACCTGGTGGGCGCCGGTGTCCTTGCCGCGCGGGCAGACGACCGTGACGTCGTAGCCGGCGTCGCGCAGGGTCTGGCACTCGAGCCAGACCCGCCGGTCGAAGGGGACGGGCAGGTTCTGGACGATGATCAGGACCCGGGGAGAGCGGGTCACCAGCCCACTCCGCTGTAGCCGGCCAGCCGCTCCACCTCGTCGCCGAGGCGGCCGGACAGGTCGATGACGTGGGCCGGATCCGCGGCGCGGAGCGCGGCGACGACGTCGTCCGTCGCCGACGAGACGAGCACGACCTCGGCCCCGTCCAGCGCCTCCTCCGCCGTGCGGGCGAGCAGCCGGTTCAGGTGCGGGAGGCGGCGCTCCACGTGCCGTCGGTTGGCGCCGACGAGCTGCTCGGGGTTGATGATCGGGTCGAAGATCCGGATCTCGAAGCCCTTGCCGATCAACCGCTCGGCCAGCTCGACGTTCGGGCTCTCGCGCAGGTCGTCGGTGTCGGCCTTGAAGCTCAGGCCGAGCAGGGCGACGTGGCGCCGATCGGTCGCGATCACCCGCTCGACGACGTCCCGGACGACCAGCTCGTTGGTGAGCGCGGTCCCGGCCAGGAGCGGCGCGTCGACGCCGTTGGTGCGGGCCAGGTGCTGCAGGGCTCGCAGGTCCTTCGGCAGGCAGCTCCCGCCGTACGCGAAGCCCGGCCGGAGGTACGTCGGCGCGATGTTCAGCTTGGTGTCCTCGCAGAAGATCTCCATCACCTCGCGCGAGTCGACGCCCAGGCCGCGGAACACGCGGGCGAGCTCGTTGGCGAAGGAGACCTTCGTGGCGTGGAAGGCGTTGCAGGCGTACTTGAGCGACTCCGCGGTCCTGGTGGCGACGTGCCGGGTCTCGATGTCGAGGAAGGAGAACAGCGTCGCGACGGCTGCTGCCGCGCGCGCATCACCCGTGCCCACCACGACGAACGGCGGTGCGAAGAAGTCCTTCACGCTGACGCCCTCGCGGAGGAACTCCGGGCACATCGCGACGCCGACCTGCCACCCGGGCGCCGGCTCCGCGAAGACCGGCGCGACCACGTGGTCGACGGTCCCGGGCGGGACGGTGCTCCGGACCACCACGGCGTGGAAGCCCCTCGCCGGTGGGGCTGCGACGGTCATCGCCGCCCGGATCTCGGCGGCCACCTTCTCGATGAACGACAGGTCGGTGCTGCCGAGGCTCCCGGACGGCGTGCCGACGCAGATCAGCGACAGGTCGGCGCGCTCCAGCGCCTCCTGCGCCGACGTCGTCGCACGGAGCCGGCCGGAGCTCACGCCCGTCTCGATCAGCTCCGCGATCCCGGGCTCGACGACCGGGCTCTCGCCGGCGTTGAGCGCGGCGACCTTCGCGGCGTCGACGTCCACGCCGACGACGGTGTGACCACTCCGGGACAAGCCTGCTGCGGTGACCGCACCGACGTACCCCAGACCGAAGACGGCGACCTTCATCGATCCCCCCAAGAGATCCGAACGTGTGCCGGCGGACCCACTCCGCCGCGACGCCGACTCTGGTCGCGGCCCCGGATGCGCTGGGCGAGGCCGAGACAAACTCACCAGAGTTGGGGAGTGGGGGCGACGGGCCGCGGCGTACCCGACCAAGCGATTGCTTGGTACGGTGCCGGCATGACGGACACGGCGACCCCGGCCATCGACGGCTGGTTCACGACGGGGCCGGAGCCGGCCCTGCTCGGGAGCCGCTGCACGACCTGCGGCACGGTGTTCTTCCCCCGCTCGGGTGGGGCGTCGGGGCAGGGCTTCTGCCGCAACCCCGCGTGCGTCGGCCAGGACTTCGAGGAGACCGAGCTGTCCCGCCGCGGGACGGTCTGGTCCTACACGGATGCGCAGTACCAGCCGCCCGCGCCGTACGTCCCGCGCGCCCAGCCGTACGAGCCGTTCGCCCTCGCCGCCGTCGAGCTGCCGGAGGGGCTGGTCGTGGTCGGGCAGGTCGCCGACGGGTACGGCGTGGCGGACCTCCGCGTGGGCGGCGAGGTCGAGCTGGTCGTGGAGACGCTCTACGCCGACGAGTCCGGCGACCGCACGATCTGGCGCTGGAAGCCGGTCGTCGAGATGGGCGAGGAGGCGGACCAGTGAGCATGCACGACGTGGCGGTCCTCGGTGTCGGCATGCACCCATGGGGCAAGTGGGGCCGCCACTTCGTGGAGTACGGCGTCCACGCCGCGCGGGCCGCACTGACCGACTCCGGCGTGGACTGGCAGGACGTCGACCTGGTGGTCGGCGGCGAGACCGTGCGCAACGGCTACGCCGGATACGTCGCGGGCGCGACGTTCGCCCAGGCCCTGGGTTGGAACGGCGCGAAGGTCGCGACGTCGTACGCCGCCTGCGCCACCGGCGCGCAGGCCCTCGACACCGCGCGCGCCCGCATCCTCGCCGGGCTGTCCGAGGTCGCCCTGGTCGTCGGCGCGGACACCACGCCCAAGGGCTTCCTCGCGCCGAACGCCGGTGAGCGCTGGGACGACCCGGACTGGCTGCGGTTCCGGCTGCTCGGCATGACGAACCCGGCGTACTTCGCGATGTACGCGCGCCGCCGGATGGACCAGTACGGCGCGACGCCGGAGGACTTCGCCCGGGTCAAGGTCAAGAACGCGCGACACGGCCTCGAGAACCCCCACGCGCGCTACCGCAAGGCGGTCGAGGTCGAGGACGTCCTGGGCTCGGCGGTCGTGTCCGACCCGCTGCACCTGCTGGACATCTGCGCGACGTCCGACGGCGCGGCGGCGGTGGTGCTCACCAGCACCGGGTACGCCGCCCGCCACGGCATCGACCGTCCGGTGCGGATCAACGCGATCTCGACGGTCACGCCCACCTTCCCGAACACGGTGCTCGACATGCCGAACATCTCCACGGACGCCAGCACGGCGGTCGCCGAGCCCGAGCGGACGTTCAAGGAGTCGATCGGGCACGCGGCGTACGAGGAGGCCGGCGTCGACCCCGCGGACGTGAGCCTGGCCGAGGTCTACGACCTGTCGACCGCGCTCGAGCTGGACTGGATGGAGGACCTCCGGCTGTGCGGCCGTGGTGAGGCCGAGACGCTGTTGCGTGCGGGGGAGACCACCCTCGGCGGCCGGATCCCGGTCAACCCCTCCGGTGGGCTGGCCTGCTTCGGGGAGGCCGTGCCCGCCCAGGCGCTCGCGCAGGTCTGCGAGGTCACCTGGCAGCTGCGCGGCCAGGCCGGCGGCCGCCAGGTCGAGGGCGCCCGGGTCGGCATCACCGCCAACCAGGGCCTGTTCGGCCACGGCTCCTCGGTGATCCTCAGCCGCTGATCCGCTCCTGCTCTGAGACGCGGGCCACCTTTCGGGACCCCCGGGAACACCCCCTCGACGACCTCGGTTCCAGCCGATGGAGACTTTGAGAAAGTTTTCACAAGCGTCGGAACGACGGGGTGCCGAGCGTCAGCTCGGGACCTTTGGCCCGAAGCCGGGGACCCTCGGCACGGGCCGCCGGGGCCCCTCCGTTCCTAGCGTTTCCTCGTCGCACCACGACCTCGGAGCGGAGAGCCCACGTTGGACAGCATCCTCGACATCGCGCGGTGGCAGTTCGGCATCACCACCGTCTACCACTTCCTGTTCGTGCCGATCACGATCGGTCTCACCGCCCTCGTGGCGACGATGGAGACCCTGTGGTTGCGGACCAAGCAGCCCGAGTGGCTCCGCCTCACCAAGTTCTTCGGGAAGCTGATGCTGATCAACTTCGCGATCGGCGTGGTGACCGGCATCGTGCAGGAGTTCCAGTTCGGCATGAACTGGTCGGACTACTCCCGCTTCGTCGGTGACATCTTCGGCGCCCCGCTGGCGGTCGAGGCGCTGCTGGCGTTCTTCCTGGAGTCGACGTTCCTCGGCCTCTGGATCTTCGGCTGGGACAAGCTGCCGCGCGGCCTCCACGCCGCCTGCATGTGGCTGGTCCACATCGGCACGCTGGCGAGCAGCTGGTTCATCCTCGCCGCGAACTCGTGGATGCAGCACCCCGTCGGCTACTCGTACAACCCCGAGACGGGACGCGCCGAGCTCAACGACTTCGCCGCGGTGATGTTCAACAAGGTGCAGCTGGTGACGTTCCCCCATGTCGTGCTTGCGGCGTACATGACCGGCGGCGCGTTCGTCGTCGGCGTCGCCGCCTGGCTGTACGCCCGGGGCGCGCAGGGCCGCACGGCCGACGAGGCCGCGGCCGAGAGGCCGATGTACCGCCGCGGCATCCGCCTCGGGGCCTGGACGATGCTGATCGCCGGGCTGGGCGTGGCCGTGAGCGGCGACTTCCAGGGCAAGGTGATGACCGAGGTCCAGCCGATGAAGATGGCGGCGGCCGAGGCGCTCTACAACACCGAGGACTCCTGCGCGCCGTTCTCGCTGTTCACGATCGGGACTCCGGACGGCAAGTCCGAGAAGTTCTCGATCACCGTCCCGTGCGTGCTGTCGTTCCTCGCGACCGGCAGCACCGACGGCAAGGTCGAGGGCATCAACGACCTGCGCCAGGAGTACCAGCAGACCTACGGCCAGGACCCCGGCGCGCGCTACTACGACCCGTCCGGCAACTACTCGCCGATCATCCCGGTCACGTACTGGACCTTCCGCTACATGATCGGCCTCGGCGTGCTCGGAGCCCTGCTCGGAGCGCTGATCCTGTTCCTGACCCGCCGGGGCCGCGCGCCGGCGTCGACGTGGTTCCCGCGGCTGGCGATCGCCACGCCGCTGCTCGTCCTGCTCGCCAACTCCGCCGGCTGGATCTTCACCGAGATGGGCCGCCAGCCCTGGGTGGTGTTCGGGCTGATGAACACCAGCCAGGGCGTGTCGCCCGGGGTCAGCAGCACCGAGGCGTGGATCTCGATCGTCTCGCTGACCCTGCTGTACGGCGTCCTCGCGGTGATCGAGGTCGGCCTGATCCTCCGCTTCGTCAAGCGTGGCGCGGACCCGTTCGTCGAGCCACCCGACCCGACGCTGCGCGGCAGCGACGACGACCAGGACCGCCCGTTGGCGTTCGCGTACTGAGAGGGCGACGACATGGAGCTCACCACTGTCTGGTTCATCCTGATCGCCGTCCTCTGGATCGGCTACTTCACCCTCGAGGGCTTCGACTTCGGCGTCGGCATGCTGCTGCCGTGGCTGGCCCGCGACGACCGCGAGCGCCGCATCATGATCAACACGATCGGCCCGGTCTGGGACGGCAACGAGGTCTGGGTCCTGACCGCCGGCGGCGCGACGTTCGCGGCGTTCCCCGAGTGGTACGCCACGTTGTTCAGCGGGTTCTACCTGCCGCTGCTGCTGATCCTGCTCGCGCTGATCGTGCGCGGCCTCGCGTTCGAGTACCGCCACCAGCGCCCCGAGGCCGCGTGGCACTCGTGGTGGGACCGCGCGATCATCGTCGGCTCGTACGTCCCCGCCGTGCTGTGGGGCGTCGCGTTCGCCAACATCGTCCGGGGCGTCCCGATCGACGGGAGCAAGGACTTCACCGGCACGATCTTCACGCTGCTGAACCCGTTCGGTCTGCTCGGCGGGCTGGTAACGCTGCTGCTGTTCCTGACCCACGGCGCGATGTTCCTGGCGCTGAAGACCGACGGCGAGATCCGGCACCGGGCCCGCGCCACCGCGGTGAGCCTCGGGCTCGGCGCGGCCCTCGCGGCCGTGGTCTTCCTCGTGTGGGCGCAGGCGCTGACCGGCAGCGCCGGATCCGCGGTGCTGTTCGTGCTGGCGGCGCTGGCGCTGGTCGGCGGCATCGCGATGGCGCGCGCCGGCCGGGAGGGGTGGGCGTTCATCGGGACGTTCGCGGCGATCGCGCTCGCGGTCGCGGGGCTGTTCGCCGGGCTGTTCCCCGACGTGATGCCGTCGAGCACGGACGTCGCGTACTCGCTCACCACGACGAACGCCTCGGCCACCGACTACACGCTGAAGGTGATGACGATCGTCGCGGCGATCTTCACGCCGATCGTGCTCGGCTACCAGGCCTGGACGTACTGGGTGTTCCGCAGGCGCATCTCCGAGCACCACATCCCCGACGCGGAGCTCGAGGCCGTGGCGTGAGGCCCACCGATCCGCGGGTGCGCCGGCAGCTGGTGCCGGCGCACCGCCCTCTCGGCGCGGTGCTCGCTGCTGGCGTGCTCGGCAGCCTGCTGCTGGTCGGCCAGGCCTGGGCGGTCACCGAGCTGATCCTGGCCGCGCTGCACGACGGTGACGTCGCGACCTGGGCAGCCGTCGTGGTCGCGGTGTTCGCGGCCCGGGCACTGACCGGATGGATCAGCGACACCGCGGCCGCACACGCCGCCGCGGTCGTCGGCTCCGACGTACGCCGCCGCGTCGTCCGGGCGATCCTGCGCGACGGCGGGGGAGGGCGGGCCACCGGGGAGCTCGCGGGCCTCGCCACCCGGGGTGCCGCGGCCGCCGAGCCCTACCTCACCCGCTACGTGCCGGCACTCGTGCTCGCGGGTGTGCTGCCGGTCGTCACCCTGGTCGCGATCGCGACCCAGGACCCGATGAGCGCGCTGGTCGTGCTCTGCACGCTGCCGCTGATCCCGGTGTTCGGCATCCTGGTCGGCCTCGCCACCCAGGACCGCGCCCGCTCCCAGTGGCGCGCGCTGGCCTCGCTGTCGGGGCACTTCCTCGACGTGATGCGCGGCCTGCCGACGCTGGTCGCGTTCCGCCGCGCCGAGGCGCAGGCCGCCACGATCCGCGCGACCACCGACCGCTACCGCCGGCGCACGCTGGAGACGCTGCGGATCGCGTTCGCCTCCTCGGCCGTGCTCGAGCTGGTCGCGACGCTGTCGGTCGCACTGGTCGCCGTGACGATCGGCATCCGCCTGGCCGGCGGGAGCCTCGACCTCCGCACCGCGCTGGTGGTGCTGCTGCTCGCGCCGGAGGCCTACTGGCCGCTGCGCCGGGTGGGGGCGGAGTTCCACGCGGCGGCGGAGGGCGTCGCGACGTTCGAGGCGGCGAGCGAGCTGGTCGACGGCGCCGACGACGGTCCGATACGTCGGCCCGGGGCGCTGCGCGTCGAGCACGTGTCCGTGCTGCGTCCCGGCCGCGCCGTGCCCGCCCTCGACGACGTGTCCCTCGAGGTCCCCGAGCGCGGCGTCGTCGCGGTCACCGGGCCGTCGGGCTGCGGGAAGTCCACGTTGCTGCTGGTGCTCGCCGGTCTGCTCGAGCCGACCGCCGGCACCGTGCAGGGGCCGACCCGCGACCGGATCGCGTGGCTCCCGCAACGGCCGGTCTTCGTGACCGGCACGGTCGCCGACAACCTGCGCCTCGCGGTGCCGGACGCGAGCGACGCGCGGCTGCGGGCCGCGCTCGAGAAGGTCGCGCTCCCCGTGGACCTCGCGACCACGCTCGGGGAGGACGGCGCGACGCTGTCGGCCGGCGAGCGCGCACGGCTGGCGCTCGCACGCGTCGTGCTGGCCGGGCGGCCGTACGTGCTCCTCGACGAGCCGACCGCGCACCTCGACGCCGCGACCGAGCGGGTCATCGCCGAGACCGTGCGCGAGCTCGGCCGCACCAGCGGGGTCGTCGTGGTCGCGCACCGCCCGGCGCTGGCGGAGGTGGCCGACACGGTGGTCGCGCTGTCGGCCCCGGCTCCGGTCGTCCCGGTCCGCCCCGCCTCGGTGGCGGCCCGTCCGGCCGCGCCCGAGGTGCCGGAGGCCGACCACCGCCGGGGGCTCGGCCTGCCGACGGTCCTCGGTGGCCTCGCGTCCGCCTCCGGTGTGGCGCTCACCGCCACCGCGGGGTGGCTGATCGTCCAGGCGTCGTACCGACCCGCGATCCTCACGCTCCTCGTCGCGATCGTGGCCGTGCGGGCGTTCGGCATCGCCCGCCCGGCGCTGCGGTACGTCGAGCGCCTGCAGTCGCACGACGTGGTGCTCCGCATGCTCGCGGACCGCCGCGTCGAGGTGTACGACGCCGTCGTGCCGCTCACACCGGGTGCGCTCGGCCGACGGCGCGGCGACGTGCTCGCCGCCGTCGTCGACGACGTCGACAGCGTGCTCGACCGGCAGCTGCGGGTGCGGATGCCGGTGCGCGGCTTCGCGATCACCGGTGCGCTCGCGGTGCTGGTGGCGGCGCTCGTGGAGGTCCGTGCCGTCCCGGTCGTCCTCGGCGTCTGCCTCGCTGGCGCCGTCGGGTACCTGCTCGCCCGCACGGGCGCCGCCCGAGCCGAGCGCGACGCCGTCGCCGCCCGCGCGCGGCTGTCCGACGCGGTCGTCGAGACCACGCAGACCGCCAGCGAGCTGGCGATGTGGCAGGCCGAGGAGCGCGCGGTCGCGTCGGCGGACGTGGTGAGCGGCGAGCTCGGCCGCGGCACGGTCGCCTCCGCGACGTGGCTCGCCACCGGCCGGGCCGTGGTCCTGCTCTGCTCCGGCCTCGGTGTCGCCGCCGCCGCGCTGCTGCTGACCGGTCAGGTGTCCGGGCCGATGCTCGCGCTGCTGGTGCTGCTGCCGCTCGCCCTCGGCGAGGTCGCCGGGTCGCTCGCCGACGCCGGCGCGGTCGCCGCGCGCACCCGGGCGGCCGAGGACCGGCTCGCCGAGCTCGCGTCCCGCACGCCGGTCGTCACGAGCCCGGCCGACCCGGCACCGCTGGCAGGGGCGCACGTCGCGGTCGACCACGTCGACGCCGCCTGGGACGACCGCGTCGTGCTCCGCGACCTGGAGCTCGACCTGGCCCCCGGCGACCGGGTCGCGGTGGTCGGCCCGACCGGCTCCGGCAAGAGCACCCTGGCCGCGCTGCTGCTGCGCTTCGTCGACCCCGCCCGCGGCAGCGTGAGCCTCGACGGCCGGCCGCTGCCCGAGCTGGCGCTCGACGACGTACGCCGGACGGTGGGCCTGGTCGACGACGACCCGCACGTCTTCGCGACCACCCTGGCCGAGAACGTCCGGCTCGCGCGGCCGGGAGCCGGCGACGCAGACGTCGACGCGGCACTGCGCCAGGCCCGGCTGGGCGGCTGGCTCGACTCGCTGCCCGACGGCCTGGACAGCTGGCTCGGGGACGGGTACGCGCAGGTGTCCGGCGGGGAGCGGGCGCGGATCGCGATCGCGCGCTCACTGCTCGCCGACCAGCCGGTGCTGGTGCTCGACGAGCCGGCCGCGCACCTCGACGGGGCGACCGCCGAGGAGCTCGCGGCCGAGGTGCTCGACGGGGCGGACGGACGCACGGTCGTCTGGATCACCCACGCCGAGGCCGGGCTCGACCGGGTCGACCGCGTGGTCGAGCTCGCGCGTTGACCGTGCACCGGGACGCGCCGGTTGGCAAGATTGGGTCCATGATCCGCGTCTACCTGCTCGATGACCACGAGGTCGTGCGCCAGGGGCTCCGTGCCCTGCTCGAGAGCGCCGGCGACATCGAGGTGGTCGGCGAGTCCGGCTCCTCCGTCGAGGCCACCAGCCGCATCCCCGCCCTGCACCCGGACGTCGCGGTGCTCGACGCCCGCCTGCCGGACGGCTCCGGCATCGAGGTGTGCCGCGCGGTGCGCGCCGTCGACCCGACGATCGGGGCACTGATCCTCACGTCGTACGACGACGACGAGGCCCTGTTCGCCGCGATCATGGCCGGTGCCGCGGGCTACGTGCTCAAGGAGATCAAGGGCAACGACCTGGTCGAGGCGATCCGCCAGGTCGCCGCCGGCAACTCGCTGATCGACCCGGCCCTGACCGCGAAGGTCCTCGAGCGGGTGCGCAACCCACCGGCGACCGCGCCGGAGCTCGCGCAGCTCACCGAGCAGGAGATCAAGCTGCTCGGCTACATCGCCGAGGGGATGACGAACCGGCAGATCGGCGAGCAGATGTTCCTCGCCGAGAAGACCGTCAAGAACTACGTCTCGAGCATCCTGGCCAAGCTCGGGCTGGAGCGACGGACCCAGGCCGCGGTGCTCGCCAGCAAGCTGCTTCGCTGAGCGGCCGCGGCGCGGCCGCTACCGCACCGGCACCCGCCAGACGAACGACGTGCCGTGCGGGTGGCGCGGGGCCAGCTCGAGCGCGCCCCCCAGCGCCCGCGCCCGGCGTCGCGCGTTGCGCAGCCCGCTCTCGGCGACCTCCGGGCCGATGCCGACCCCGTCGTCGAGCACCGTCAGCCGCACGTGGTGGTCGTCGACCTCGAGGGTGACCTCGCCGTGGTTCGCGGCGGCGTGGCGGGCCAGGTTGGACAGCGCCTCGCGGAGGACCGGCAGCAGCTGCTCGCGCACCTCGGCGGGGACGGCGGTGTCGACCGGGCCGACGGTGTGCACGGTCGGCTCGAACTTCAGCAGCGGCGCGTACTCCCGGGTCAGCTTGCGCAGGTCCGACCGCAGCGACGGGCCGCGCCCGACGTGCTGGAGCTCGAAGATCGTGCCGCGGATGTCCTTGATCGTCGCGTCCAGTGCCTCGACCGCCTGCTCGATCCGCTCGGAGACCTCCGGGGTGCGCGCCATCGAGCCCGCGCCCTGGAGCTGGAGCCCGGTGGCGAACAGGCGCTGGATCACGATGTCGTGGAGGTCCCGGGCGATGCGCTCGCGGTCGGACGTGACCGCCAGCTCGGCGCGGTCCTCGATCGCCTGGGCGCGGTCCAGCGCCAACCCCGCCTGGTCGGCGAAGGATGCGAGCAGCACCCGCTCGTCGTACGGCAGCGGGGCCTCGTCGGCCTCGAACAGGACCACCAGCAGCGCGGCGCTGACCAGGTGGGTGCTCAGCGGCACCAGGGTCGCGGCGAAGTCGCCGAGCACCGCGTCGACCGGCTCGGAGTCCGGGCGCGGCCACGGCTCCTCCTCGAGGAGGAGCAAGGCCTTCTCGACCGCGTCGCGGTCGACGGCCTCGACGGTGTGGACCGGGTTGCCCTCGTCCAGGTGCAGCACCGCGGTCGCGGTCGCCCCGGTGGCCGTGCGCGCCAGCCGGGCGACCTCGGCGAGGCCGTGCTCGAGCTGGATCGGCGGCTGCAGCGCCTCCGACAGCATCGCCGACGCCTCGAGCCACTGTCGCCGGCGCTCGCTGAGCCCGTACGCGCGAGCGTTGTCGATGACGAAGCCGGCCGTGCTCGCCAGCGCCTCGACCAGCTCCTGGTCCTCGAGGGTGAACGACGCCCCGTCGGACTTCTCGGTCAGGTAGAGGTTGCCGAACACCGTGCCGCGGATCCGCACGGGGACGCCGAGGAACGACCGCATCGGCGGGTGGTTCGGGGGAAACCCGGCCGACTGCGGGTGCCGGCTCAGGTCGTCGAGCCGGATCGCCTGCGGGTGGTGGATCAGCAGCCCCAGGATGCCGCGGCCGTGCGGCAGGTCGCCGATCTCCGCCCGCACGTCGTCGTCGATGCCCGTGGTGACGAACTCGGACAGGAACTGGTCGTTGCCGATCACCCCGAGCGCGCCGTACCTGGCCCCGGTGAGCTGGGTGGCGGACTCGACGATGCGGGTGAGCACCGCGCGCAGGTCGAGGTCGGACGAGATCGCGGTGACCGCGTCGAGCAGCGAGCGGGTGGAGGCGGGCAGCACGGGGCCAGTGTCACACGGTGCGGCGGACCGGCAGCGCCTCCGTCAGGTCCCACCCGGACCCGATCTTGCGCCCGGAGAGCTCGGTCCAGCGCACTCGCAGGTGCAGGCTACGAGCGCCGGCCGCCCACGGCCGCGGCTCCCAGGTCTCGCGGATGTGGTCCAGCTCGGCGGGCTTGACGACGACCTCCGCGCGTCCGCGCGCGACGACGCTCCACCCGCGCTGCCGCTCGTGGTCGAACTGGTCGACCTCGAAGGCCAGCATGGTGTCGCGACCGTAGGTCCCCAGGACGCTGTACGGCGAGGTGCGGATGATGATCGCGTCGTCGACGACCGAGTGGTTCACGGGCACGATGTACGGACCGTTCGGCGAGCACAGGGCGACCCGGCCGCCGACACCGGAACGCAGCAGCCGCTCGCACTCCTCGCGCGTCAGGTCGATCGCTTCGTTCATGTAGTCCATGGTCTCCGCCGGCCCTGTCCGGGAGCAGGGCCGATG
Organism: Nocardioides sp.; assembly: GCA_035765695.1. Taxonomy (GTDB): domain Bacteria; phylum Actinomycetota; class Actinomycetes; order Propionibacteriales; family Nocardioidaceae; genus Nocardioides. The sequence goes on from DASTXB010000011.1 coordinate 50,016, forward strand.
GTCCCGAACGTCGGGCAGTTCGGCGGTACTCGTGCCGCGCCGCCTGCCGCACGGTTGATGCATGGAGACCACACTGATTCCTGCGGGCACGGTCCTCGTCGGTCTGGACGGCTCGCCGTCCGCGGACCGGGCCCTCGACTGGGCGATCGACCACGCCGTGCGCGAGCACCGGCAGCTGACCCTCGTGCACGGGCTCGAGCCGATGCACGAGCACAGCGAAGCCCTCGAGATCCTGCAGCGGGGCCGGGAGCACTGCAACCTCGTCGCCCCCGGGCTGGCGGTCCACGAGGCGCTGTGGATGTCCGACCCGAGGGTCGTGCTGCACGACCTGGGCCGCGCCGCGGCCACCGTGGTCGTGGGCTCGCACGGGCGCGGCCCGGTGCGCAGCCTGCTCCTCGGCTCGGTCGGGCTCTCGGTGACCCGGCACGCGCCGTGCCCGGTCGTCGTCGTGCGCCCGTACCACCCGGGCGTCGTGCGCAACGGCGTCCTGGTGCTGGCCGACGAGCGGTCCCGGCCGGTCGTGGAGTTCGCGTACCGCCAGGCGGCGCTGCGTGGGCTGCCGCTGACGATCGTCCGCTCCGCGGACGACGAGATCGGCGTGGCGGAGGCGGTCGCGGGCCTGGCCGAGACGTTCCCCGAGGTCCGCACGCGCACGATCACCGGCGACGCCGCGCGTGAGTCGGCGCGGATGGACCTGCTCGTCGTCGGGTCCGGTGACGTCGGCGTCGTCGGGCACGCCGAGTGCCCCGTGGCGATCGTGCCGCTCCCCGTGGCAGCCTCTCCGGCATGACGGACGTCCCCGCCCACACCATCGTCGTCGGCGTCGACGGCTCCGACACCTCCGACCGCGCCGTCGACTGGGCCGCGGAGCAGGCACGCCTCGAGGGCCGCGACCTCACGCTGGTGCACGCCACCGGCGCGGTGGGAGCGGCGTCCCTGCTCTGGCTCGACCAGACCGGACTCGACAGCGACCTCGCGATGGACGGCGTACGCCGGTCGGCCGAGGAGCTGCTCGCGGCCGCCGGCGACCGGGTCGCCGCGACCGCACCGGACGTGACGGTGCGCGGCGTGGTCGCCGAGCTCGACGCCCGCGACGCGCTGCTCGAGCTCGCGTCGGAGGCCGCGATGGTCGTGGTCGGCTCCCGCGGCCGGGGGCCGGTCAAGAGCCTGCTGCTCGGGTCGGTCGCGCACGCGCTCAGCCGGGCGCCGGCGTGCCCGGTCGTGGTGCTGCGCCCGGTGGACGAGTCCGTCGTACGCCGCGGCATCGTGGTCGGTGTCGACGAGTCCGGCACCTCCACCGCGGCCCTGGCCTTCGCCTATCGGCTGGCGTCGCTGCGGCAGCGGCCGCTGCGGGTGGTCCACGTCATCTGGGACGCGCGGAAGAGCACCGGGGAGGTCGGCCCGGACGAGGAGGGCTACGACGCCGAGCGGCGCGTGCTCGCCGAGACCCTGGCCGGCATGGCCGAGCAGTACCCCGACGTCGCGGCCGAGCCGGTGCTCGCGCGCGGCATGGTCGACCGGGTGCTGGTGCGGCTCGCCGAGGAGGTCGAGCTGGTCGCGGTCGGGATGCACCAACGCGGACCGATCGCCGGGCTCGTGCGCGGCCGGACCGCGTCGATCGTCACCGAGCAGTCGTCGGGCACGGTCGCCGTGGTGCCGGAGGGCTAACGCTCCGCGAGGACCAGCCGGGCGAAGCGCTCACCCATCCGGACGTGCGTGGCCGCGTCGGGGTGCAGCCCGTCGGGCAGCGGCAGCTCGTCGTGGTCGGCCGCGCCGTACAGCTCCCGGCCGTCGAGGTACGACAGGTGTGGGTCGTCGACACTGCGCTCCTCGACGATCCGCGCGAGCTCCTCGCGGATGACGGTGAGCGTGAGCTTGCCGGCCGCGACCTCCGCCGGGTCGCCGACCGCGACGAACCGGATCCGGCCCTCGGCCATCTCCGACAGGTCGGGCGCGGCGGGGCCGGGCGTGTCCTCGTGGATCGGGCAGAAGATCGGGGACACGACGGCGATCGGGGTGGTCGGGTGCCCGTCGCGGATCGTGTCCAGGAAGCCGTGCACGGCCGGGCCGAACGCCCGTCGCCGCATCAGGTCGTGGTTGGCCACGTTGATGCCGAGCTTGAGCGTGATCAGGTCGGCCGGGGTGTCGCGGATCGCGCGGGCCGTGAACGGGTCGACCAGGGCGCTGCCGGCGAACCCGAGGTTGACCAGGTCGACGCCGGCCGCGCGCGCGGCGTACGCCGGCCAGGTCGTCGTCGGGCTGGCCGCGACCGAGCCGTGGCTGATCGAGCTGCCGTGGTGGAGCCAGGTGCGTCCGGCCGCGGCAGCCGGCTCGACCGGGGCGTCCGCGCGCAGCGCCACGAGCTCGGTCTGCTCGTCGTGCGGCAGCCAGACCTCGACCGTCTTGTCCTCGGCCGGCAGCCCGTCGAAGCGCAGGGTGCCGGCCGGGCCGGGCTGCAGCTCACCGGCGCCGGTCATCAGGTCGACGAGCAGCGTGTTGCCGCCCTCCGCGCTGGCCTGGGCCACGAGGTCGCCGTCGACGAGCACGTCGTAGATGCCGTCCGGACGCCGGGGCGCGCCGGCGTAGTCGCGCCGGGTGGGGAGCACGTCGAGCTCGACGACGGTCGAGCGGGTGCGCAGCGCGAGGCGGACGCCCGACGGCTGCGCCTCGGCCATCCACAGCTGCGGGTCGGCGCACTGCGCCCGGGCGCGCGCCGGCAGCCGGTGGGGGAGCAGGCCGTGCTCGGTCTGCTCCAGCTCGAGCGCCCCGCGGAGGAGATCGGCGGTGATCGGGATGTCCGTCAGCGTCATGCGACGACCCTAGGCAACCGCTCGACGCGCAGGGCTACCCCGACGTGTCGTCGACCATGCCGACGTACACCCACCGCCCGCTGCGCCGCTGGAACCGGCTGTGCTCGCGCAGCTCACCGACCTGCCCGTCGCGCTCGTACGACGCCACGAACTCCACCCGGTCCTCGCCCGCCTCGAGGATCGTCAGGCCGGTCCAGGTCAGGGCCGGGTCCGGCGTCAGGTCGTCGGGCCGGGTGCGCGGGTGCCAGGTGCGGAACACGTAGTCGGTGTCGCCGACGGCGTACGCCGCGTAGCGCGACCGCATCAGCTCCTCGGCCGTCCGCGCCGTCGCCGCCCCGCGGTGCAGGCGGCCGCAGCACGCGTCGTACGTCGCACCGGACCCGCACGGGCAGTCGGGCTGGAGGGGCATGGGGGCAATCTAGAGGGTGCGGGTTTCGGCTGCTGGCAGCCGAAACCCGCAGGACACGCCGATCGCGTACGGCGCGTCGCGCGGGTTTCGGCTGCTGACCGCCGAAACCCGCACCCCGAGCCGGCCCCCACCCGTTGGCACCGTGAGTAGCGTGGAGATCGTGACTGCTCCCTCCACCCCGCCGCAGATCAGCACGGTCGGAGAGCTGCGCGCCTCCGGTCACGTCCACAAGTCGCTGCGCCAGGAGCTGCGCGACAACCTCCTCGCCGCGCTCCGCGAGGGCCGCGACCCGTGGCCGGGCCTGCACGGCTTCGAGGACACCGTCATCCCGCAGCTCGAGCGCGCACTCATCGCCGGCCACGACGTGGTGCTGCTCGGCGAGCGCGGCCAGGGCAAGACCCGCCTGCTGCGCACGTTGGTCGGGCTCCTCGACGAGTGGAGCCCGGTCATCTCCGGCTCCGAGCTCGGCGAGCACCCGTTCGACCCGATCACCCACGCGTCCCGCGCGGCCGCCGCGCAGCACGGCGACGACCTCCGCGTCTCGTGGCGGCACCGCAGCGAGCGGTACGCCGAGAAGCTCGCCACCCCGGACACGAGCGTGGCCGACCTGATCGGTGACGTGGATCCGATGAAGGTCGCCGAGGGCCGGTCGCTGGGTGACCCCGAGACCATCCACTTCGGGCTGATCCCGCGCAGCCACCGCGGCATCGTCGCGATCAACGAGCTCCCCGACCTCGCCGAGCGGATCCAGGTCGCGATGCTCAACGTGATGGAGGAGCGCGACATCCAGATCCGCGGGTACGTCCTGCGGCTCCCGCTCGACGTGCTCGTGGTGGCCAGCGCGAACCCCGAGGACTACACCAACCGCGGCCGCATCATCACCCCGCTCAAGGACCGCTTCGGCGCCGAGATCCGCACCCACTACCCGACCGCGCTCGAGGACGAGGTCGCGGTGATCCGCCAGGAGGCGGAGCTGGTCGCCGACGTGCCCGACCACCTGATCGAGATCCTGGCCCGCTTCACCCGCCAGCTGCGCGAGTCGTCCGCGGTCGACCAGCGGTCCGGCGTCTCCGCGCGCTTCGCCATCGCCGGCGCCGAGACCATCGCGGCCGCCGCGCTGCACCGCGCGACCGCGCAGGGAGAGGACGAGGCCGTGGCGCGGCCGGTCGACCTCGAGACCGCGGTCGACGTGCTGGGCGGCAAGGTCGAGTTCGAGTCCGGCGAGGAGGGTCGTGAGACCGAGGTGCTCACCCACCTCCTGCGCACCGCCACCGCCGAGACCGTCCGCAACCACTTCCGCGGCCTGGACCTCGGGCTGCTGGTCGAGGTGATCGAGAACGGCGCGATGGTGACCACCGGCGAGCAGGTCACCGCCCGCGACTTCCTCACCGGCCTCCCGGTGCTGGGCGAGTCCGAGCTGTACGACGACCTGTGCGACCGGCTGGACGCCACCAACGACGGCCAGCGCGCCGGGGCCATCGAGCTCGCGCTCGAGGGGCTCTACCTCGCCCGGAAGATCGGGAAGGACACCGACGGCTCGGAGACCGTCTATGGCTGACGACATCGCCGGGATCCACGTCGACGTCCGGGTCGCGGCCGGCTCGCGAGCCGCCGACCTCACCCCGGCGTACGTCGTCCCGCACCAGTGGACCGACGGCGGTATCGCGGTCGAGGGCGGCGGCACCGGTGCGCACCTGCTGCTGACCGCGGTCGCCTGCTGCGTGCTCAACGACGTCTACCGCGAGGCCGACGTCCCGGTCGACGGGGTCGTGGTCGAGACCGGTGGCGACTTCGACGGCGAGACCTGGTCGGCGACCCGCATCGAGTACGACGTGGCCGTCGACTCGCCCGAGGCGCCCGACGTCGTCGCTCGGGTGCTCGAGCAGGTCGACGCGGTCGCGGAGATCCCGCGGGTCGTGCGCGGCGACGTCACCGTGAGCCGGAGGTGAGGACGCGATGAAGGACCGCACCCGCTTCAAGCGGTACGAGGGCGGCGACCCGCTGGCCCCGCCGGTCGACATCGCCGAGGCGCTGGACGCGATCGGCGAGGACGTGATGGCCGGCTACTCGCCCGAGCGCTCGATGCGCGAGTTCCTGCGCCGGGGCGGCCGGGACCAGGCGGGGCTCGACGACCTCGCCCGCCGGATCGCGGAGCGCCGGCGCGACCTGCTCCAGCGGCACAACCTGGACGGCACGCTCCAGGAGGTGCGCGAGCTCCTCGACCACGCGCTGCTCGAGGAGCGCAAGCAGCTGGCCCGTGACGCGATGATGGACGACGGCGACCGGGCGTTCCGCGAGATGCAGCTGGACAACCTCCCGCCGAACACGGCCGCCGCCGTGAGCGAGCTGTCGTCGTACGACTGGCAGAGCCGCGAGGCCCGCGAGGACTACGAGAAGATCAAGGACCTGCTCGGCCGGGAGCTGCTCGACCAGCGGTTCTCCGGCATGAAGCAGGCGCTGGAGAACGCCACGGACGCTGACCGCGCGGCCGTCAACGAGATGCTCGGCGACCTCAACGAGCTGCTCGAGAAGCACCAGCGGGGCGAGGACACCCCGGAGGACTTCGAGCAGTTCATGCAGCGGCACGGGGACTTCTTCCCCGAGAACCCGTCGAACATCGACGAGCTGCTCGACTCCCTCGCCCAGCGCGCCGCGGCCGCGCAGCGGATGCTGAACTCGATGTCGCCCGAGCAGCGCGAGGAGCTCATGCAGCTCTCGCAGCAGGCGTTCGGGTCAGCGCAGCTGATGGAGCAGCTCGCCCGCATGGACGCCAACCTCCAGGCCCTGCGCCCCGGCGAGGACTGGGGCGGCTCGGAGCAGATGTCAGGCGGGGAGGGGCTCGGGCTCGGCGACGGGACCGGGGTCTTCCAGGACCTCGCCGACCTCGACGCACTGTCCGAGCAGCTCTCGCAGTCGTACGGCGGCGCGCGGATGGACGACGTCGACCTCGACGCCCTCGCGCGGCAGCTCGGCGACCAGGCCGCCGTCGACGCGCGGACGCTGCAGCGGCTCGAGCAGGCGCTGCGCGACTCGGGCTACATGAAGCGCGGCACCGACGGCCAGTACCGGCTCTCGCCCAAGGCGATGCGCCAGCTCGGCAAGGCGCTGCTGCGCGACGTCGCGCAGCGGATGTCCGGGCGGCAGGGCCAGCGTGAGCTCCAGCGAGCCGGCGCGGCCGGCGACCTCTCGGGTGCGACGCGGGAGTGGGCGTTCGGCGACACCGAGCCGTGGCACGTGCCTCGCACCATGCTCAACGGCGTCCTCCGCCGCGCCGGCGCGCTTCGAGACGCCTCGTCGCACGGCTCCTCGGGAGCCGCCCCTGTCCCGCTGGTCAGCGTCGAGGACATCGAGGTCCAGGAGACCGAGGCGCGCACGCAGGCGGCGGTCGCCCTGCTGGTCGACACGTCGTTCTCGATGGCGATGGACGGGCGGTGGGTGCCGATGAAGCGCACCGCGCTCGCGCTGCACACGCTGATCCGGTCGCGCTTCCGCGGTGACCACCTCCAGCTGATCGGCTTCGGCCGGCACGCCGAGGTGATGGAGATCGAGCAGCTCACCGCGCTCGACGCGATGTGGGACAAGGGCACCAACCTGCACCACGCGCTGCTGCTGGCGAACCGCCACTTCCGCAAGCACCCCAACGCCCAGCCGGTGCTGCTGATCGTCACCGACGGCGAGCCGACGTCGCACCTCGAGCCGGACGGCGAGGTCTACTTCTCCTACCCGCCGCACCCGCTGACCGTCGCGTACGCCGTGCGCGAGCTGGAGAACGCCGGCCGTCTCGGCGCGCAGACCACGTTCTTCCGCCTCGGCGAGGACCCGGGCCTGGCGCGTTTCGTCGACTCGATGGCCACGCGCGTCGACGGCCGGGTCGTCGCGCCCGAGCTCGACGACCTCGGGGCGGCGGTGGTCGGCTCGTACCTCGGCTCGCGCGGCCCACGCGGAGGCGGGTACGGCGGCTACGGCGACTGGTTCGGCGGGCGCGGGTTCTGGGTCGGCGACTGACCACTGCCGGCGACGGGATCCGCCAGTTGCCCCGCTCGACCGTCCCCGGGACGTTCGGCCGGCGCTCCTCGAGCACCGCACCGGTCAGTCGGGATAGCCGGCCATCGGGCTGCGACGCCAGTGCGCGCACGGCCGGGTGTTGGTGCGGCGCACGCCGGCGCAGGGCGGCATCCGCTCCGGGCGCTCGAGCGTGTCGGTGTGGACATCGCGGACCAGCACCTCGCGCACGGGGGTGTAGGCCTTCTGCGGGACCAGGCAGTCGCAGCGCACCGCCTGCGCCAGGAACCGCTTCTCCACCGCCGTCGCCGTCGGCGACCGCAGGTCGCGGAAGCGGGTGGCCCAGAGCAGGCTGGAGTCGCAGCCGTACTCGGCGACCATCCGGTCCACGAAGCAGACCAGGCACTCGCCCTCCTGCGGCTCCCGCTCCACGACCGCCCGCAGGTAGTGCTCGACCTCGTCGGCTCCCGTCGTTCTGCTCATGGGGCCTGTCTACGCGCGGCCACCGACAGTGCGGGTCGGGTGCAGGATCGCCGCGAGCTCCTCGACCCCGTCGACGAGGCGGGTGCCGGGTCGCGCCCACGCCGCGTTGGCGTCGACCGCGTGGACGGGGACGCCGGCGGGCAGCACGCCCGAGGCGACCAGCTCCCCGGCGAGCAGCCGGGCGCCGTCGAGGTCGTAGCCGCAGGGCGCCACCACGACCACGTCGGGCCTGGCCTGGTGGACCGACTCCCACAGCACCCGCTCGGACTTCGCGCCCGGCTTGCCGAGCAGGCACTCGCCGCCGGCGGCCTCGATCATCTCGGGGACCCAGTGGCCCGGCGCGTACGGCGGGTCGGTCCACTCGAGCAGCATCACGCGGGGCCGGGCGCGGCCCGCGATACGAGCCCGCACGGCGTCGAGCCGGGACCGCAGCGACGCCACGAGCTCGGCGGCGGTGGACTCGTGCGCGGTCGCCCGGCCGAGCACGAGGATCGAGTCGAACACCTCGTCCATCGTGTGCGGGTCGATGGTGAGCACCTCGGCGCGGCAGCCGAGGTAGGAGAGCGCGTCGTCGACGACGGAGACGTCGACCGCGCAGACGGCGCAGAGGTCCTGGGTGACGACCAGGTCGGCGTCGAGCTCGGCCAGTGCGTCGGCCGAGAGGTGGTACAGGTCCTCGCCGCGGGACATCGCGCCCGCGACGTACGCGTCGATCTCCGCTGGCGTCAGCCCCTCGGGCAGCGCGGAGGTCGACACGATCCGCCGGGTCCGGGCCGCGGCGGGGAAGTCGCACTCGAAGGTGACGCCGACGACCTCGTCGCCGGCGCCGATCGCGAACAGGATCTCCGTGGTGGAGGGGAGCAGCGAGACGATCCGCACCCCTCCACCCTAGGGAGGGTCCTCAGACGCTCTTGAGCGCGAGGTCGGTCAGGTCGATCGACTTCGGGATCGACGGCGCGGAGCTGTCCATCGACATCGCGGTCGTGTAGACGATGTACCGGCCGTCGCGGGCGAACAGCATGTTGAAGACCGACGTGGTGGTCTGGGTGCCGCTCTTGCAGGTCGAGCGGTACTGGTAGCCCCAGCGCTCGTCGCCGAGCTTGAACTTGATCTTCTTCATCTTGGTGTCGCACTTGACGCCACCGCCGCCACCGCCGCCGCCGGTGCCGCCGCCACCGCCGGGGCAGTCCTTGGCGGTCTTGCTGTAGCCGTGCAGGTACTTGATCGCGGCCTTGGTGTTCGGGAACTGCATGGCGGTGACCGACAGCATCGGGTGCTCGCCGTCGATGACGAAGACGTCGGGGTCGCCCGAGCTGTAGTCGGGGGAGTACGACGCGGAGCGGGCGCCGGCGCCGTTGATGGCCTTGCCGGGCTTGCACTTCTTGCCGGGTCCGTAGACCTTGCTGGTGCTGTCGCTCGCGGAGCCACCGTCGAGGTGGTCGTAGATCGTCGCGACGGCGTCGATGGTCGGGACGTCCGGGTACGCCGCGGCCGCGGTGGCGGACGACGCGATCGCGGGGACGGTGAGGGCGGGGACGGCGAGCGCGATCAGCGCCCGGGTCAGCCAACGGCGGTGCATGGCGGTCTCTCTCTCGTAGATCTCGGGTACCGAAGGGCTTGTGCCGGTGAGGGCCCGACGTGGTTCGAATCGGTTCGGTGGGAGGACTCAACCGCCGCCCACTTGAGGTCCACTGGGAGCCGACTTGGAGTCTCGGTACGCTCGCTGGCGCTCGCTACTCGACCACCGAGAAGAGAAGATGGACGACCCCACCGCGACCGTGCTCGCCCTGCTCGGCCTCGCAGCACTCGCGGCGGGCTTCGTCGACGCCGTCGTCGGCGGGGGTGGACTGATCCAGCTGCCGGCGCTGCTGCTCGGGATGCCCACGGCGGCGCCCGTGCAGGTGCTGGCCACGAACAAGGTCTCCTCGATCTGCGGCACGACCGTCAGCGCCTCGACGTACTACCGCCGGATCAGGCCCGACCCGCGGACGTTCCTCCCGCTCATGGCCCTGGCGTTCGTCGGCTCCGCGTGCGGTGCCGCGGTGGCCAGCCAGATCCCGCGCGACGCGTTCGAGCCGATCGTGCTGGTCGCGCTGGTCGTGGTCGGTGCGTACGTCCTGGTCAAGCCCGAGCTGGGGGAGCGGACGGCGCTGCGGTTCCAGGGCCACCGGCACCTGATGGCCGCGATGGCGACCGGCCTCGCGATCGGCTTCTACGACGGCGCCCTCGGCCCCGGCACGGGCAGTTTCTTCGTGTTCACGCTGGTCGGCCTGATGGGCTACAGCTTCCTCGAGGCGTCGGCCAAGGCCCGGCTCGCGAACTGGGCCACCAACCTGGCCGCGATCCTCGTCTTCGCGCCGCAGGGCGCGATCGTCTGGAAGGTCGCGGTCGTGATGGGCGTCTGCAACGTCGTCGGCGGGTACGTCGGCGCCCGGACGGCCGTCAACCGCGGCACGAGGTTCGTGCGGATCTTCTTCATCGTCGTCGTGTCCGCGTTCATCGTGCGCATCGGTGGCGAGGTCCTCGGGCTGTGGTCGTGACGTCGTGAGCAGCTACCTGACGATCGCCCGCAACGCCGAGGCCGAGATCGAGGTCAAGCGCTCGCGGTTCCTGGGCACGGTCGAGCGGGTCGAGGACGAGGCCGCCGCCCGCGCGGTCGTCGACCGGCTGCGCCGCGAGCACTGGGACGCGCGGCACCACTGCTCCGCGTTCATCCTCGGCCCGCCCCCGGTGCCGGTCGAGCGGTCCTCCGACGACGGCGAGCCGGCCGGTACGGCGGGCGCGCCGATGCTCGACGTGCTCCGCGGGCACGCGCTCAGCGACGTCGTCGCCGTCGTCACGCGCTGGTTCGGCGGCACCCTCCTCGGCGCCGGCGGGCTGGTCCGGGCGTACGGCGACGCCGTCCGCGCGGCGCTCGAGCCGGCCGGCACCCTGCGCCGCAGCCTGGTCCGCGAGCACCTGCTCGAGCTGGGCCACGCCGACGCGGGACGGGTCGAGAGCGAGCTGCGGACCCGGGGGGTCGCGGTGCTCGACACGGCGTACGCCGACCGGGTGACGCTGCGCCTCGGCGTACCCCCGGACCAGGAGGAGCGGCTCGCGGCGCTGGTCGCCGAGCTCACCGCCGGCGCGGCGGAAACGCTGGTGGCAGGGGAGCGCTGGGTCGATAACCTCGACGCATGAGCATCCCGGTGGAGGTCGCGGACATCCCGCACCGGCTCGCGGAGTTCGACCGCGGCTACCTGCTGACGGCGCGGGACGGCGCGGTCAAGGCCGTCTCGGTGCGCGTCGAGTCCGAGGACGGGCACCTGCTCGTCCGGGCGCCCGGACGCGGCTCGGTCGCCAACGTGCACGCGAACCCGTCCGTCACGCTGCTGTTCCCCCCGGTCGAGACCGCCGGCATGACGCTGCTCGTCGACGGCTCGGCCGAGGCGGAGGGTGACGACGTCCGGGTCGTTCCGACCGGTGCGGTCCTGCACAAGCCGGTCGCATGACCACCTCACCGTTCTGGGTCAGCGCGTTCCTCGACCTCGAGCCCGGTGGCTTCGACCGGGGTGTGGAGTTCTGGCAGGGCGTCACCGGCTACGCGCTCTCGCCGCGCCGCGGGGGCGACGGCGAGTTCGCGACGCTGGTCCCGCCCGAGGGTGACGACTACCTGCGCGTCCAGGCGCTCGCCGGCGGCGCGAGCCGCATCCACCTCGACCTGCACGTCGAGAACCCGACGGTCGCCGCGGAGGCCGCCGTCGAGCTCGGCGCGCACGTGCTGGTGCGCCACGAGCTCGGGTACGTCGTGCTGCGGTCGCCGGGCGGGTTCGTCTTCTGCTTCGTCCGCGCCGAGCGGTCGCGGCGGCCACCCGCCGCGACCTGGCCCGACGGCACCCGCTCGCAGGTCGACCAGGTCTGCCTCGACATCCCGCCGTCGCACCACGACGCGGAGGTGGCGTTCTGGCAGGCGCTGACCGGCTGGGCCCTCGACCCCCACGTGTCCGCGGAGTTCGCGCGCCTGCACCCGCCGGACGAGCAGCCGCTGCGCTGGCTGCTCCAGCGGCTCGACGACGACGAGGCCGCCGTCCGCGCGCACCTCGACCTGGCGTGCGACGACCGCGCCGCCGAGACCGCCCGCCACGTCGCGCTCGGGGCGACCGTCGCCGCGACCCACGACGAGTGGACCGTGCTCACCGACCCGGCCGGTACGGCGTACTGCATCACCGCGAGGAGGCCCCGATGACCGAGCCCGTGACCCGCGTCGACCCGCCGACCCAGGGCGACGAGCGGACGCTGCTGCTGGCGTACCTCGACTACCACCGCGCGACCCTGCGGCAGAAGGCCGGCGGCCTGGACGCCACCCAGCTCGACACGCCGCTGCCGCCGTCGGAGATGACCCTCGGCGGGATGGTCAAGCACCTCGCACTGGTCGAGAACAGCTGGCTCCGCGAGGTCTTCCTCGGCGAGCCGCTGAGCGAGCCGTGGCGCTCGGTCGACTGGGACGCCGACTGGGACTGGGACTGGCACAGCGCGAAGGCCGACGGGCCCGAGGAGATCTGGGCGCTGTACGACGCGATGGTCGCCGACGCCGACACGGTCCTGGCCGGCGCGCAGCTCGCCGACCTCTCGGCGAAGCCGTCGCGCCGGACCGGCGAGCACTTCAGCCTGCGGTGGATCCTGCTGCACCTGATCGAGGAGTACGCGCGCCACAACGGCCACGCCGACCTGATCCGCGAGTCGATCGACGGGCAGACGGGGGAGTGACCCACGCCGGCTGGTGGATCGGGCCTCGCCCGGGCCCTCAGTCCGCGGCGAAGCCGGGCAGCGACTCGGTGAGGATCTGGCGGAACGGCGCCTCGCACTCGAGCTGGCAGAGCACGCCGACGCCGGCCAGCCAGGTGCGGTGGATGAGCAGGTACGACGGCGGCAGGTTCAGCTTCATGCCGACCGTGTACGCCGGGTTGCGCGGGTCGTTGATGCGGGCGAACTGGCCGCGCATCCACGCGCGGCTGAACCGGAACCGCTCTACCTTGGTCGGCTCGACGAACGGCGCGAGGTAGTCGAGCAGCTGCTGCGGGTCGACCGTGATCCGCTCCTTGATGAACCCCTCGCGGCGCAGGCCCTCGACCAGCCCGTCGACGTCCTCGTCGGAGGCGATCCGGAGCAGCCGGCCCATCGCCTCGGGCAGGCCGCGCTCGGGGAGCCGGGCGACCGCACCGAAGTCGAGGACGCCGAGGCCACCGGGCTCGCCGTCCGGACCGGGCAGGACCCGGTAGTTGCCGGGGTGCGGGTCCGCGTGCAGCATGCCGGTGCGCGTGGGGCCGGAGAACAGGAACCGGACGAAGAGCTCGCCGTAGTGGTCGCGCTCCTCCTGGGTGCCGCTCGCGATGATGCTCGCCATCGACGCCGGACTCTCGAGCCACTCGGTCACCAGCACGGTGTCGCCGACGGCGACCACGTCGGGCACGACGATCGCGGGGTCGTCGCGGTACGCCTCCGCGAAGGTCCGCTGCGCCTCCGCCTCGAGACGGTAGTCCAGCTCGTCGGTGGCCCGCTCCTGGAGCTCGGCCACCAGCGGCTTGATGTCCATGCCGGGCACCAGCGGGGCCGCGGTGCGCGCGACCCGGGCGAGCTGGCGCAGGTCGGAGCGCAGTGCGTCGCCGGCCCCGGGGTACTGCACCTTGACCGCCACCTCGCGCCCGTCCGCCCACCGGCCCCGGTGGACCTGGCCGATCGATGCCGCGGCGGTCGGTCCCCCGTCCAGCCACACCAGGCGGTCGCGCCAGTCCGCGCCCAGGTCGTGCTCGAGGATCTCCCGCACGGTCTGGGTCGGCATCGGCGGAGCGGCGTCCTGGAGCCGGGTGAGGTGCTCCCGGTACGGCTCGGCCATCTCCTCGGGCAGGGCCGACTCGAGCACGGACAGCATCTGCCCGAACTTCATCGCGCCGCCCTTGAGCTCGCCGAGCGTCCGGAACAGCTGCTCGGCCGTGCGCTGCTGGATCTCGGACATGACGGCGTCGGCGGGCTTGCCGCCGATCCGCTTGCCGAGCCCCAGGGCGCTGCGCCCGGCGTACCCGAGCGGCAGCGCGGCCAGCCTGGCCGTCCGCGCCGCGGCCTTGCGGGGGAGCTCTGTCACGTGTCCATTGTGCGGGGTGGGTGGTATCAGCTGGTGCAGAGGCAGAACGGGTGGCCCGCCGGGTCGAGGAACACCCGGAACGTCGTCCCCGGCTGGTGCCCGGCCCTGGTGGCGCCGAGTGCGACGACCTGCGCCTCGGCCTCGTCGAGGTCGGCGACCACGACGTCGAGGTGGAGCTGCTGCGGGACGTCCTGGGTCGGCCAGGTCGGGGCGCGGTGGCCCTCGACGCTCTGGAAGCTGATGCAGCTGCTGCCGTCGGCCGGCCGCAGGTCGAACCAGCCGTCGTTCTCCGTCACCTCCCAGTCGAGCAGGGCGGCGTAGAAGCGCGCGAGGGCCCCGGCGTCGGGGCAGTCGTAGACGAACGTCGGGAACCGGGCGATGGCCATGCGATCGAACCTAGCCGCGGCCTCCGACAGCCCGGTCGGCGATCAGTCCGGGTCCTCCGGCCGGTCACGATGGCGGCTGCTCAGCCCCTGATCGAGCCCGGCCCGAACGGGCGGACCTCCTGCGGCCAGCCGCACCCCTCCGCGATCCGCCCCGCCCAGGTCCGGGCGGTCTCCAGGTCCGGCACGTCCACCAGCGTGAACCCGCCGAGCCACTCCTTGGTCTCCGCGAACGGCCCGTCGGTGATCACCGGCGTGCCGCTGGTCGCGTCGGCACTGAAGGCCAGCCTCAGGTCCTCCTCCAGCCCGCCGGCGAAGACGAGCTGGCCCGCGGCCCGGATCTCGTCCACGACCGCGCGGACGAGCGGACCACGCTCGCGGAACCACTCCTCGGAGTGGTCGCCGACCCACTGCTGGTTGAAGTAGATGAGGTACTCGGCCATCTCTGCCCCTTGCGTCGGTGGCGGACCCGGTGCCCGCCCTGACCACTCCACGAACGAAGCGTGCCCGATACGACACCTCCGGGCGAGGGACTTGCCCGGTGCCGCCGAGCGGTCGCAGGGAACGTCACGCCGGGGTCGGCGTGGCGGTGGTGCTGCTGTCGGCGTGTGGCTGCAGGAAGTTCACCGGGATCCCACGCGACCGTGCGTGCTCGATCTCGCGACGGGTGCTCTCCCCGACGTGGTCGCCCACGTTGACGACCAGGACCTGGTCCGACATCGCGATCTTCTGGAGGTGGATCCGGCCGAGCCGTGCGCGATCCATCGCGTCGAGCTCCGTGGACGGATCCAGGGCGGTCGGGGTCAGCACCACGTGTCCGGCCAGCGTCAGCTCAGCGTCGAGACGCTCGAACTCCTC
>DASTXB010000012.1:0-51211 GCA_035765695.1 Nocardioides sp.
TCAGCCCGCGACGGCCGCCGCGAACGCGTCGGCGTTGTCGGGGAACACGTCGAGGTAGAGGCCCGGCTCGATCAGCTCGACCTCGCTGACGACGAGGTCGCCGTCGTGGCGGAGGAGGTCGACGCGTCCGTACGGCAGGGATCGACCGAACTTCGCCTCGACGACGGCGAGGGCACGCACGGCCAGGTCTGCGGGACCGTCCTGCAGTGGGACCGGGTGCGTGGTGCCGCCGTACTCCTCGTGCACCCGCACCTCGGTCCCGCCAGGCAGCTTGTGCACCTGCGACACCGCGCGGCCGCCGAGCACGAACACCGAGATCTCCCCGTCCGTGCGCACCGAGTCCACGAGGGGCTGGACGACCCACGGCCCCGCGGTCAGGTGGGCGAGCCGCTGGTCATCGGTCCGCTCGGCGACCACGACGCCCACGCCTCCTGCGCTGACGCACGGCTTGACCACGACGGTCCCGTGCTCGTCGAGGCCGCGTCGGAGGCCGTCGAGGAGGTCCTCGTCGGCGACGACCCTGGTCGGCACCACCGGAAGGTGCTGGGCCAGCTCGGCCAGGTAGCTCTTGTCGCTGTTCCAGGCGAACACGTCGGCGCCGTTGAGCAACGGCGTGGTCGCCCCGACGCGGTCACACCAGGACAGGAAACGCGAGAGCCGTCGGTGGTAGTCCCACGTCGACCGCACGGCGACAGCGTCCGCCGCGGCCCAGTCCACCGACGGATCGGTCCACACCGCCCACCGGGCCTCGACGCCACGTCGGGCCAGGGCCTCGACCAGCAGCCCGCCGCCCGGCTCGCCGTCCGGCAGCAGCTCGAAGGACGCCAGCAGCAGGGAGCGGATCGGCCCGGTCACTCCGCAGCAGCGCGTCGCAACGACTCGCTGAGCCGCTCGGCGGCGGCGAGGACCGCGGGGGCGTGCATCCGGCCGGGCTGGCGCGAGAGCCGCTCGAGCGGACCGGAGACCGAGACGGCGGCGATCACCTTGCCGCCGGGGGAGCGGACCGGGGCGGACACCGAGGCGACACCCTGCTCGCGCTCGCCGACCGACTGCGCCCAGCCGCGGCGGCGGATGCCCGAGAGTGCGGCGGCCGAGAACGCGGCGTTCTGGAGGCCGCGGTGCAGGCGCTCGGGGTCCTCCCACGCGAGCAGCACCTGGGCGGCCGAGCCCGCACGCATGGTCAGCTGCGAGCCGACGGGGATCGTGTCGCGCAGGCCCGAGGGGCGCTCGGCCGCGGCGACGCACACGCGGTGCTCGCCCTGGCGGCGCCAGAGCTGGGCGGACTCGCCGGTGATGTCGCGCAGCCGCGCCAGCACGGGACCGGCGGTGGCCAGCAGGCGGTCCTCGCCGGCGGCGGCGGACAGCTCCGCGAGGCGCGGGCCCAGGATGAACCGGCCCTGCATGTCGCGGGCCACCAGGCGGTGGTGCTCGAGCGCGACGGCGAGCCGGTGGGCGGTCGGGCGCGCCAGGCCGGTGCCGGCGACCAGGCCGGCGAGGGTGGCCGGTCCCGACTCGAGGGCGGTGAGCACGAGGGCGGCCTTGTCGAGGACGCCGACGCCACTGGAGTTGTCCATATGGCAATACTGACGTCTCAGATCATGGGATGCAAGCGGTAGGCTCTGTGACCTGGCACGGATCCACGAGGACGCGAGGGAGACAGACAGATGGGCAAGACCCTGTCAGAGAAGGTGTGGGACGAGCATGTCGTCCGCTCGGTCGACGGGGAGCCGGACCTGCTCTTCATCGACCTCCACCTCATCCACGAGGTCACCTCGCCCCAGGCGTTCGACGGCCTGCGGCTCGCGGGCCGCGAGGTCCGCCGCCCGGACCTGACCCTCGCCACCGAGGACCACAACGTCCCGACGGTCGACTGGGACAAGCCGATCGCCGACCCCGTCTCGCGCACGCAGGTCGAGACGCTGCGGCGCAACTGCGCGGAGTTCGGCGTCCGCCTGCACCCGCTCGGTGACGTGGAGCAGGGCATCGTGCACGTCGTCGGCCCGCAGCTCGGCCTCACCCAGCCCGGCATGACGATCGTGTGCGGCGACTCGCACACCGCCACGCACGGCGCGTTCGGCGCGATCGCCTTCGGCATCGGTACGTCGGAGGTCGAGCACGTGCTCGCGACGCAGACGCTGCCGCAGGCCCGGCCGAGGACGATGGCCGTCACGGTCAACGGCTCGCTGCCCGAGGGCGTGACGTCGAAGGACCTGATCCTGTACCTGATCACGCAGACCGGTACGGGCGGCGGCCAGGGATACATCGTCGAGTACCGCGGCCAGGCCATCGAGGAGCTCTCGATGGAGGGCCGGATGACCGTCTGCAACATGAGCATCGAGTGGGGCGCCAAGGCCGGCATGATCGCGCCGGACGAGGTGACCTTCGCCTACCTCGAGGGCCGTCCGGAGGCGCCGAAGGGCGCCGACTGGGACGCCGCGGTCGAGCACTGGAAGAGCCTGCGCACCGATGACGACGCCGAGTTCGACCACGAGATCGTCATCGACGCCGCGGCCGTGACGCCGTGGGTGACCTGGGGGACCAACCCCGGCCAGGGCGCGCCCCTGGGCGGCAGGGTGCCGGCGCCGACCGACTTCGAGGACGAGATCGACCGCGTCGCGGCCGAGAACGCCTTGCGCTACATGGATCTGGAGGCCGGGACGCCGCTGCGCGACGTGCACGTCGACACGGTCTTCGTGGGCTCGTGCACGAACGGCCGGATCGAGGACCTGCGCGCCGCGGCCGCGGTGATCAAGGGCCATCACGTCGCGGACGGCACCCGCATGCTGGTCGTGCCGGGCTCGGCGCGAGTGCGCCTCGAGGCCGAGGCCGAGGGCCTGGACCTGGTGTTCAAGGAGGCCGGCGCGGAGTGGCGCGGCGCGGGCTGCTCGATGTGTCTCGGCATGAACCCGGACACGCTGTCGCCCGGTGAGCGCAGCGCGTCGACGTCCAACCGCAACTTCGAGGGCCGGCAGGGCAAGGGTGGTCGCACCCACCTGGTCTCGGTGCCGGTCGCTGCCGCGACCGCCGTCCGCGGCACGCTGTCCTCGCCCGCCGACCTGGTGGGCGTGGGTGTCTCGACAAGCTCGACAACCGAAAGCTGAGAGCGATGGAGAAGTTCACGACGCACACCGGGGTCGGCGTTCCCCTGCGACGCAGCGACGTCGACACCGACCAGATCATCCCGGCGGAGTACCTCAAGCGCGTGACCCGCACCGGGTTCGAGGACGGCCTGTTCGCGGCGTGGCGCAACGACCCGTCGTTCGTGCTCAACGACCCGGTGTACGCCGCGGGCTCGGTGCTGGTGGCCGGCCCCAACTTCGGCACCGGCTCGTCGCGCGAGCACGCCGTGTGGGCGCTGCAGAACTACGGGTTCAAGGCCGTGCTGTCGCCGCGGTTCGGCGACATCTTCCGGGGCAACTCCGGCAAGGCCGGACTCCTGACCGGTCGCGTCGACGAGAAGACCGTGCAGCGTCTCTGGGACCACCTCGAGGCCAACCCCGGCGCCACCGTCACCGTCGACCTCGAGTCGCGGACGGTGCGCGCCGGTGAGGGTCCGGACGCGATCGAGGACTCCTTCGACATCGACGACTACACGCGCTGGCGACTGCTCGAAGGCCTGGACGACATCGGGATCACGCTCGGGCACGAGGACGACATCACGGCGTACGAATCACGCCGTCCGAGCTGGAAGCCGGTCACTCAGCACGCCGGCTGATCAGGTCGCGAAGAGGGCGAATCCCCAAGGAACAAAGGGGATTCGCCCTTTTTCAATCGTCGGGACGTCCGGAAATGACCGGTCGAAAACGCCCGAATGCGGCGCGGTTGACCGGTTCTGCGCCCTTTCGCGCCGAGAAATTCACTGCACGAAACGCCCCTCAGGTGATTGTGGGGACGGCCGCGAATACCTAGCGTGCAAGGGAGTTAGTCGAGCACGGGCTCGACCACTTGTCGTTCATTGGAAGGGAAGACAGTGAACAAGTCAGAGTTCATCGACGCGCTCTCCACTCGTTTCGAGGGGAACAAGAAGGCTGCCTCGCACGCCCTCGAGTCCGTGCTCGACACGATCACCCGCGAGGTCGCCAAGGGTGAGAAGGTCGCCATCACGGGCTTCGGCTCGTTCGAGAAGCGCGTTCGCGAGGCTCGCTGGGTGCGCAACCCGCAGACGGGTGCCCGCATCAAGGCGAAGAAGACGGCGGTGCCGAAGTTCACCGCCGGTGCCGACCTCAAGAACGTCGTGTCGGGCGCCAAGAAGCTGCCGAAGCTGACCCTCGCGACGTCGTCGGCCGCCGCCAAGAAGGCGGCTGCCCCGGCGAAGAAGGCCGCGGCCGCGGCGAAGAAGGCCACGCCGGCCAAGAAGGCCACGACCGCGAAGACCGCGGCGAAGAAGGCGCCGGCGAAGAAGGCGGCTCCGGCCAAGAAGGCGGCTCCGGCCAAGAAGGCGGCACCGGCCAAGAAGGCGTCCGCGGCCAAGAGCACGACGGCGAAGAAGGCGCCGGCGAAGAAGTCGGCACCGGCCAAGAAGACGACCGCCGCCAAGAAGGCGCCGGCCAAGAAGACCACCACCGCCAAGAAGGCGCCGGCGAAGAAGGCTCCGGCCAAGAAGGCGCCGGCGAAGAAGACCGCCAAGAAGTCCTGACCCCGGTCGGGCACCACGGAGCGACGGGCCGTCACCTTGCGGGGTGGCGGCCCGTCGTGCATGTCCGGTCAGGTGAGGGCCGCGGTCTCCCGGCCCACGCCGAGGGCGATCGCGTCGCGCAGGTCGTCGGCGTCGTCGACGTCACGGCGCACGGACGGCGCCGCGTCGGCGATCTCCCGGGCGCCGGCGTCCAGGTGCGCCTCGCGGGAGCCGGGACCGAAGCGCGGGTCGAACTCGTCGTACGCCGCGACGTAGAGCGTCGTCCCGACGCCGGCGGCGTCCGGGACGAACGCCGGGCGCGGCCCGGCCTTGCCCAACGCGTCGTCGAGGTCCGCGGAGCGCAGTGCCGGCAGGTCCGCACAGAGCGCGACCGGGCGCAGGTCCGGCCAGCGGCGGTGCGCCTCGGCCGCTGCCTGCCGCAGTGTGCCGTTGAGGTCGCCCGCCACGCCGTCGGGGATCGCGTTCGTGCCAAGGCCCATCAGCCGGGCCGAGAACAGCGCGTCGTCGGTGACCACCAGGACCTCCGCGACGGCCGACGCGGCGACGCACGCGGCGACCGTGTCGAGCGCGAAGGCCTCGGCGAGTGCGCGCCGATCGGCCACGCCGTGCAGGCGGGACTTGCCGATCGCGGGCGGCTTGACGGGGACGAGCACGGCGTACCGGGACTCGGTGGAGGACACGGGCATCGTGCCGATCCTGTCAGGTGTCGACCGAGTAGCCTGCGCACGTGGTCGTTCGCAAGATGCAGGAGAAGAAGAGCTGGGCCTGGTGGCTCGCCGAGCCCATCGTCCGGGCTGCGCTGGTGTCGACCACGAAGCACGAGTGGATCGACGGCGAGAACATCCCCGCCAGCGGGGGCTGCATCATCGTGCTCAACCACGTGTCGCACGTCGACCCACTCACCGCGGCCCACCTCGTCTACGACCACGGACGGCTCCCGCACTACCTGGCGAAGTCCGGGTTGTTCCGCAACAAGGCGCTCGCCGCGTTCTTCCACGCTGCCGGCCAGATCCCCGTCGAGCGCTTGAGCAGGAACGCCGCCGGCGCGTTCGACGCCGCGGTCCAGGCCGTGCACGACGGCAAGTGCGTCGTCGTCTATCCCGAGGGGACCATCACCCGTGACCCGGACGGCTGGCCGATGACCGGCAAGTCCGGGGCCGCCCGGATCGCCCTCGAGACCGGGTGCCCGGTGATCCCGGTCGGGCAGTGGGGTGCCCAGCAGCTGCTCGCGCCGTACGCGAAGAAGCCCGACCTGTTCCCGCGCAAGCTGGTGACCATGAAGGTCGGCACGCCCGTCGACCTCGCGGACCTCGCGGCGCAGCCTCGCACGGCCGCCGTCATCCAGGAGGCGACCGACCGGATCATGGCCGCGATCACCGCTCTGGTCGAGGAGGTCCGCGGCGGGACCGCACCGGCCGAGCGCTTCGACATGAAGAAGGCCGGTGTCCGGCAGATCGGCAACCCGAACAAGCCGGAGGGCAAGAAGTGAGCGCATCCCACGGCAAGGTCGCGGTGTTCGGCGCGGGCTCGTGGGGCACGGCGTTCTCGATCGTGCTCGCCGACGCCGGCAACGACGTCACGATCTGGGCGCGCCGCGAGGAGGTCGCGGAGGCCATCAACGACCGCCGGGAGAACGGCGAGTACCTCCCCGGCATCGAGCTCCCTCCGCAGATCTCGGCCACGCACGACGTCGAGAAGGCCGCGCACGGCGCCGACCTCGTCGTGCTGGCCACCCCCTCGCAGTCGCTGCGCGTGAACCTCACCGAGTGGGCTCCGCACCTCGAGCCCGGCTCGGTGCTCGTCTCGCTGATGAAGGGCGTCGAGCTCGGCACGCTGGACCGGATGAGCCAGGTGATCGCCGAGGTGACCGGCGCCGGTCCGGAGCGGATCGCGGTGGTCAGCGGGCCCAACCTCGCCAAGGAGATCGCCAAGCGCGAGCCGGCCGCGTCGGTCGTCGCGTGCGCCGACGAGGAGGTCGCCCGCCAGGTCCAGGCGCGCATCCACTCCGCCGCGTTCCGCCCGTACACCAGCCCCGACGTGCTCGGGTGCGAGCTCGGCGGCGCCTACAAGAACGTGGTCGCGCTCTCGGTCGGCATGGCCGTCGGTCTGGGCTTCGGTGACAACACCACCGCGTCGGTGATCACGCGCGGCCTCGCCGAGACCGCGCGGCTCGCCACCGCGCTGGGCGCGAACCCGCTGACGCTGATGGGTCTCGCCGGCCTCGGTGACCTGGTGGCGACCTGCTCGTCGCCGCTGTCGCGGAACCGGACGTTCGGGGAGAAGCTGGGCCGCGGCATGACCACCGAGGAGATCCTGGCGACCACGCGCCAGGTCGCCGAGGGTGCGAAGTCGTGCTCCTCGCTGCTGGCCCTGGCCGAGCGCACCGGCGTGGACGCACCCATCGCGTACCACGTCGACGCGGTCGTCGCCGGCCGGATGACCGCGCCCGAGATGATGGACGCGTTCATCGCGCGCGAGACCAAGGCCGAGACGGACTGACGCTGCCCTGCCGGGTCAGACCAGGTCGTCGAGCGCCGTCGACAGGTCGTCCCACAGGTCGTCGACGTCCTCGACGCCGACGGACAGGCGGACCAGGCCTTCGGGGATGCTCGACGGCTCGGCCTTCCAGCGGCGACGCCGCTCGAACGTCGACTCGACGCCGCCGAGCGAGGTGGCGTGCACCCAGAGCTGCGTCTTGTGCACGAGCAGGTCCGCGGCCATCGCGCCCTGGGCGAGCACGACGGAGACGATCCCGCCGAAGCCCGGGTACCGGACCTCGCCGATCGCGGGGTGGCCGTCGAGCCGGCGCACGAGCTCCTGGGCGTTCTGCTGCGACCGCTCGACCCGCAGGTGCAGGGTGCGCAGGCCCCGGAGCGCCAGCCAGGCCTCGAGCGTGCCGGGCGTCGAGCCCAGGAGGTCCCGGCGCCCCTTGAGCACGCCGTGCAGCTGCTCGTCGGCGGTGACGATCGCGCCCATCAGCACGTCGCTGTGGCCGGCGAGGAACTTGGTCACCGAGTGCACGACGATGTCGGCGCCGAGGGTCAGCGGCTGCTGGAGCAGCGGAGTGGCGAAGGTGTTGTCGACGACGACGTACGCCCCGGCCTCGTGCGCGGCGGCGGCGATCCGCGGGATGTCGGCGACCTCCAGGGCGGGGTTCGTGGGCGACTCGAACCACACCAGCGCAGCGTCCTCGCACGCCGCCACGACCGCGTCGGTGTCGGTGATGTCGACCAGCTTCGTGCGGATCCGTCCGCGGCTCTCGAGGTCCCCGAGCTGGAGCAGCGTCCCGGTGTAGGAGTGCGCCGGCGCCACCACCAGCGCGTCCTGGCCGACCAGGTCGAGCACGGTCGTCACCGCGGCCATCCCCGAGGAGAACGCGAGCGCCCGGCCGCCCTCGAGCGCACCGAGCGCGTCCTCGAACGCCGCCCAGGTCGGGTTGGCGTACCGGCCGTACTCGCGGTCGCCGCCGGCGACGTACGTCGAGGCCATGGTGATCGGCTCGCTCAGTGGCTGGTCCGGCGTGTGGTCGGGGCGTCCGGCGTGGACGGCGACGGTGGCGGGCTTCCTGCTGTCGGCCATGCCTCACACACTAGGGTCAGAGCCATGATCGAGCTGTGCGGGGTTCCGTCGTGATCGCGCTGCCGCTGGCCGAGCTGGCGGAGGTCGTCGGGGGCGAGATCGTCGGCGCGACCGGCGCGGTGACGGTCGACGGTCCGGTCGTCATCGACAGCCGCGAGGCGGCGGCGGGCAGCCTCTTCGTGGCCTTCGTCGGCGAGCGGACCGACGGCCACGAGCACGCGCAGCACGCGGCGGAGAACGGCGCGGTCGCGGTGCTCGGCACCCGCCCCACCGTGCTGCCCACGGTCGTCGTGGGCGACGTCCAGCAGGCGCTGCAGCAGCTGGCCGCGCACGTCGTCGCCCGGCTGCGTCGCGACGGCGACCTCACCGTCCTCGCGGTCACCGGGTCCCAGGGCAAGACCTCGACCAAGGACCTGCTCACCGCCGTGCTGACGAGTGCGGGAGCGACCGTGGCGACCCGCGGCTCCTACAACAACGAGATCGGGATGCCGCTGACCGCGCTGCGCAGCGAGCCGGGCACCCGCTTCCTGGTGCTCGAGATGGGCGCTCGCGGACGGGGCCACATCGCCGAGCTGGCGGGCCTGGTCGCCCCGGACGTCGCGATGGTGCTCAACGTCGGTGTCGCGCACCTGGGCGAGTTCGGCTCCCGCGACGCGATCGCGCAGGCCAAGGGCGAGCTCGTCGAGGCCCTGACGGAGGCCGGCACCGCTGTGCTGAACGCCGACGACGACCGGGTCGTCGCCATGGTGACCCGCACCCGGGGCAAGGTCGTCACGTTCGGGCGCGACCGTCCCGCCGACGTCCGCGTCGAGGAGCTGACCCTGGACCGGCTCGGCCGGCCGTCCTTCGTCCTCGTCACCGCCGGCGAGCGGGTGCCGGTGACCCTGCGCCTGGTCGGTGCGCACCAGGCGCTCAACGCCGCCGCAGCGGCCGCCGCCGCGCTCGCCGCCGGTCTCACGCTGCCGCAGGCCGGCGAGGCGCTGAGCGCCGTCACCGGGCTGTCCGCCTGGCGGATGGAGCTGCACGAGCTGCCCAGCGGCGTCATCGTGCTCAACGACGCCTACAACGCCAACCCCGACTCGATGCGGGCCGCGCTCGACGCGCTCGCGGTGATCGGCGCCGACACGGAGGTGCGCCGGACGATCGCCGTCCTGGGCGAGATGCGTGAGCTGGGGGCGACGGCCGTCGCCGAGCACACCGCCGTCGGGGCCTACGCCGCCGAGTGCGGCATCGACGAGGTCCTCACCGTCGGCGAGCCCGCGCGTGGCATCCACGAGGGGGCCGCGGGCACCGGGAGGACCTTCCTGCCCGACAACGCCGCCGCGGCCGCCTGGCTGGCCGAGCACGTGACCGCCGGGGACGCGGTCCTGTTCAAGGCGTCCAACGGGGCGCGCCTTTTCGAGGTCGCCGCGACGCTTGCGTAGGGTCGGGTCCCATGTCCGACGAGATCGCCAGGCCCACCCCCAAGGTCCGCGTGGCCCTGCTGTTCGGCGGGCGCTCCGGCGAGCACGCGATCTCCGCGGCCACGGCGGCCGGTGTCATGAAGGCGATCGACCGCGACAAGTACGAGGTGCTGCCCGTCGGCATCACCCGTGAGGGCCAGTGGGTCCTGACCGGCGGCGACACCGCCCGCTGGGAGCTCACGGCCGGGAAGCTGCCCGAGGTGACGCCCGAGGCGGGCAGCGCGGTCGCGACGCTGGCCGACCTGGGCGAGGTCGACGTCGTCTTCCCGCTGCTGCACGGGCCGTTCGGGGAGGACGGCACCATCCAGGGCCTGCTCGAGCTGGCCGACGTGCGGTACGTCGGCTCCGGCGTCCTGGCCTCCGCGGTCGGCATGGACAAGCACTACATGAAGGTGGTCTTCGCCGGCCACGGGCTGCCCGTCGGCCCGTACGTCACCATCACCGACCGGGACTGGGAGCGGCACCAGCAGGACGCGCTGGACCGGGTGCAGCAGCTCACCTACCCGGTCTTCGTGAAGCCGGCGCGCGCCGGCTCCTCGCTCGGCGTGACGCGCGTCGACGAGCCGTCCGGTCTGGTCGAGGCGATCGAGGAGGCGCGCTACCACGACCCGAAGGTGCTGGTGGAGCAGGGCATCGAGGGACGTGAGATCGAGTGCGGCGTCCTCGGCGGTCGCGCCGGCGGACCGCCTCGCGCCTCCGTCCCGGGCGAGATCGTCGTGGACCACGAGCGGGCCGGGTTCTACGACTTCGAGGCCAAGTACCTCGGCGGCACCCAGGCGCGCACTGAGGCGCCGGCGGACCTTCCCGACGAG
This sequence comes from Nocardioides sp., assembly GCA_035765695.1. Lineage (GTDB taxonomy): Bacteria > Actinomycetota > Actinomycetes > Propionibacteriales > Nocardioidaceae > Nocardioides. The sequence goes on from DASTXB010000012.1 coordinate 10,491, forward strand.
GTCGCCGAGCGGGTGCGTGACCTCGCCGTCCGCGCCTTCGACGCCATCGGCGCCGAGGGCCTCGCGCGGGTCGACACGTTCGTGACCCCCGAGGGCGAGGTGATCCTCAACGAGATCAACACGATGCCCGGGTTCACCCCGATCTCGATGTACTCCACGATGTGGGAGGCCACCGGGCTGTCCTACACCGAGCTCGTCGACGAGCTCATCCAGCTCGCCCTCGAGCGGCCGACCGGGCTGCGCTGAGAGGTCAGCGCGCGATCGCGCGGCGTACCTGCTCGGCCATCACGTCGCCGAGCGACGTGCCCGCGAGCGTGCAGGCCCACGGCATGACCGAGGTCTCGGTGGTCCCGGGCGTGATCGCGGTCTCCAGCAGCACGAAGCTGCCGTCCGTGCCGACGATGAAGTCGCTGCGGGAGACGTCGCGCAGCCCGAGCACGTGGTGGGCGTCGCGGGCGGTGCGCTGGATGGCCTCCAGCGTCTCGTCGGGCAGGTCGGCCCGGGCCAGCGAGACGTACTCGGCGGTGTAGCGGGCGCTGAAGTCGAACTCGTGGCCGCGCTCGTAGTGGATCGAGACCGGGTCGAGCGACCGGACGCCGTCGTCCGACTCCAGCACGACGACGCCGACCTCGAGGCCGGTGTAGAAGCGCTCGATGAGCGCGTCGTCGCAGTACGCGTACGCCTCCACGAGGGCCGAGGGCAACGACGACAGGCCGTCGACACCGGTCACCCCGAGGGCGCTGCCGCCCCGGGCCGGCTTGGCCACGACGCGGCTGCCGAGCCGCTCCATGACGTGCTTCATCAGCGCGTTGGCGCCGATGTCGCGGAACGTCTGCGCCGACAGGCCGACGCTGTCCGGCACCGCGATCCCGGCGCGGCGCAGCAGCTCCCGTGCGCTGCCCTTGTCGTACGCGACCCGGCAGGCGTTGCTCGGCGTGCCGACGAACGGCAGCCCGATCAGCTCGAGCAGGGTCTGGATCTCGCCGTCCTCGCCGAACCGGCCGTGCAGCGCCGGCACCGCCGCCACCACGCCGTCACGCTCGAGCGCGGCCAGCAGGTCGCGGTCGACGTCGTACGTCTGGGCCTCGACGCCGACCGAGCGCAGCTCGCGCACCAGGTTGCGGCCGCTGGCCAGCGAGACGTCGCGCTCGTGGCTCAGGCCGCCGGCGATGATCGCGACGGGGCCGCGGATGTCGTGCTGCATCGTGGGGCGTCCTCGGGGTCGTGGTGGGTCGGATGGTCTCACAGGCAATGGCCGGTACGCCGCAGCTGCTTCTCGATCACGGCGCCGACCTCGCCTGCGCCGTTGGTGAAGCCGTCCGGGCGGTACTCGCCGGGGACGACCAGCCGCACCCGGGGCCGGTAGTTCATCTCCGTCGTCGTGACGTCGAGCGACTCGTCGTCGGAGAGCAGGATCCGGTCGGGGACGTACCACCCGGTGCGGTTGATCTGCACGCACGTCGACGTGTCGGTGAAGTCGGACGGGCGGCCGACCCCGCAGGTGAGGACGATCGCGGGGTCGCCCCACGCGGCGCCGTACGCCGTGTCGCCGGTCGCCTCCACGCGATCGTGCCCGGCGAGGGTCCGGGGGAGTGCGTCGACGAGGGCTCGGCAGGCCGCGGCGTCCGCCGCCGAGAGGTGCGGCGCGTCGATCTCGGGAGGCTCGCTGCTGCACCCGGTGGCGAGCAGGACGAGGGTGCACGCGACGGCGCCCCGCGTCCGGAGGGACACGGGGCGCCGTCGGAGTGCTGCGGCGGGCACGCTCAGATGTGCACGACCGGGCAGGTCAGCGTGCGGGTGATGCCGTCGAGGTTCTGGACCTTCGAGACCACCAGCTTGCCGAGCTCGTCGACGTTGCGGGCCTCGGCGCGGACGATCACGTCGTAGGGGCCGGTGACGTCCTCGGCCAGGGTCACGCCCTTGACCTGGGCGATGGCGGCAGCGACCTCGGCGGCCTTGCCGACATCGGTCTGGATCAGGATGTACGCCTGGACGACCATCGAGTCTCTCCCTCGTGCGCTCAGCGGGCTTGTCGTGCGCCAACCTATCGTGCAGTACCCGTCGCGGATACCCCGGCATGGTGGGATGGGAGGCATGCCGATCCCCCCTGACGCCAGCCTCGCCGACGTCGGCGAGTTCGGACTGATCTCGGAGCTCGTCAGCCTGTTCCCCCAAGGGGACCAGGTGCTCGTGGGACCGGGCGACGACGCCGCGGTGCTGCGGGTGAAGACGGGGCACGTCGTGGTGTCCACCGACCTCATCGTCGAGGGCCGGCACTTCCGCCGGGAGTGGGCGTCGGCGGCCGACGTGGGCCACCGCGCGGCCGCGCAGAACCTCTCCGACGTCAACGCGATGGGCGGGCGGGCCACGTCGCTGACCATCGGCCTGGCCGCACCGCCCGACCTGCCGGCGCAGTGGGCGCTGGACTTCGCGCAGGGGTTCGCCGACGAGTGCGCGCTCGTGGGCGCCTCGGTCGTCGGGGGCGACGTGACCCGCGCCGACGAGATCGTGATCGCCGTGACCGTGCTGGGCGCCTGCACGCAGGCGCCGGTGCTCCGCTCCGGCGCCCGGCCCGGCGACGTGCTGGCCCTCACCGGGCGGCAGGGCTGGGCCGCCGGCGGCCTCGCCGTCCTCGGCCGCGGCTTCCGCTCGCCGCGCGTCCTCGTCGAGGCCTACCGCCGGCCCGAGCCGCCGTACGACGCCGGCCGGGTCGCGGCCGAGGCCGGCGCGACCGCGATGATCGACGTCTCCGACGGCCTGCTCGCCGACGCCGGCCACCTCGCCGACGACTCCGGGGTCGCGATCGACGTGCACGCGGGGGCCTTCGACGTCCCCGAGCCGCTCCGGGCCGTGGCCGCCGCGACCGGTGCGGACCCGCTGACGTTCATCCTGGGCGGGGGAGACGACCACGCCCTGCTCGCGACGTACGAGACCGCCGACGCGGTGCCGGAGGGCTGGTCGGTCATCGGCTCCGTGGGCGAGGGTTCGGGCGTCACCGTCGACGGCGCGGAGTACGACGGCCCGACCGGCTGGACCCACTTCTAGGAGGAGAGGGCGTCGACGGCGGACACATGCAGGAGGCCCCGACCGTCACGGTCGGGGCCTCCTGGAAGCGGGAGAGTGCGGTGGGGTCAGCGGGTGACCTTGCCGGCCTTGAGGCAGCCGGTGCACACGTTCAGGCGCTTCGGGGTGCCGTTGACGGTGGCCCGGACGCGCTGGATGTTGGGGTCGAAGCGACGCTTCGTGATCTTGCGCGACCACGGCCGGTTGTTGCCGAAGCCGGGCTTCTTGGCGCAGATGTCGCAGACGGCAGCCACCGTGAACTCCTGGAGACGAATCGATGATGTGTACGGAAGAACGTGGGCCCGCGTGGCGGGCAACCGCACAAGAGTATCCGATGCCCCCGGCCCGCCTGAAATCGAGCGGGACGCACTAGCCTGTCTGCCTCCCAGTCTCCCCGATCGAGGACGGCGATGGAAACTCCCCGCAGCGGCCGCATCACCCTCGCGGTGGTCCTGCGGTTCGTCGACATCGCCGTGGACGCCCTCGCCGCGGCACGCGAGGAGATCGACGCGCTCAACGTCTTCCCGGTCCCGGACGGCGACACCGGGACGAACATGTACCTCACGATGTCGGCCGCCCGGGACGCGGTGCGCGAGGCCACCGGTGGCGATCCCGAGGCCGACCTGGGGGCGGCACTCGCGGCGTTCAGCCGCGGTGCGCTGCTCGGCGCCCGTGGCAACTCGGGGGTGATCCTGAGCGAGATGCTCGGCGCGATCGGCCGCCGGGTCGCCCAGGCCCACCCGGGGGAGCGCAACGCGCACGTGATGGCGGACGCGATCCGCCGGGCCTGCGACGCCAGCTACGCCGCGGTCGGCACCCCGGTCGAGGGCACGATGCTCACCGTCACCCGCGCGGCGGCCGAGGCCGCGGCGGAGGTGGCCAAGGAGTCGGGCGCCCGGGCCCGCGACGTGTTCGCCCGGGCGGCGGCCGCCGCCCGCGAGGCCCTGGCGCGTACGCCGGAGCAGCTGGCCGCGCTGCGCGACGCCGGTGTCGTCGACGCCGGCGGACGCGGCGTGAGCGTGATCCTCGACGCCGCCGAGACCGTGCTCACCGGGCGGCGCCCGACGCCGGTCACCGCGCCGATCGGGACCCACCACATCCCGATCCCGCACGCCACGACCGGCGACCTGGACCCGGACGGGCCGCAGTACGAGGTGATGTACCTCCTCGACGCCGAGGATGCCGACGTGCCCCGGCTCCGCGAGACGCTCGCGGGTCTCGGTGACTCCCTCGTCGTGGTGGGCGGCGAGGGCCTGTGGAACGTCCACGTCCACGTCGACGACGTGGGCGCCGCCGTCGAGGCCGGCATCGCCGCGGGCCGGCCGCACCGGATCCGCGTCACCCACTTCGCCGACCAGGTCGCCCAGGCCCGGCCGCGCCGGGCCCGCACGGGACGTCGCGTCGTGGCGGTCGCCGCCGGTCCGGGCCTCACGGCCCTGTTCGAGGAGGCCGGCGCGGTCGTCGTCCCCGGCGGCCCCGGCCGCCGGCCGTCGACCGGTCAGCTGCTCGAGGCGATCACGTCGTGCGGGGCCGCCGAGGTGATCGTGCTGCCCAACGACCACGACTCCGTCCGGGTCGCCGAGATCGCCGCGCGGACCGCGGAGGCGGACGCCGACGGCGCGGTGCGGGTCGTGGTGATCCCCACCCAGGCCCAGGTGACCGGCCTCGCGGCCGCGGCGGTGCACGAGCCCGGCCGGACCTTCGAGCAGGACGTGCTGGAGATGACCGCCACCGCGCGGCACGCGCGCCAGGGAGCCGTCACCGTCGCCGCCCGCCAGGCCATGACGATGGCGGGCCCGTGCGAGCCGGGCGACGTGCTCGGGGTCGTGGCCGGCGACTTCGTGGTCGTGGGCAAGGACCTCTACGCGGTCGCGACCGACGTGCTCGACCGGCTCCTCGGCGGTGGCGGCGAGCTGGTCACGATCGTCGCGGGAGCGGACGACGCCGAGGGGTCGCTGGCGACCCGCTGCGCGGCGTACGTCGAGGCGCACCACCCGGTTGTCGACGTCGTGGTGTACGACGGTGGGCAGGACCGGTATCCGCTGTTGATGTCGGTGGAGTGAGGTTGAGAACGGGGTGACGGGGTGATCGGGCTCGACTCGCCGGTGGTCGCCGTGCTCGGTGACCACAAGAAGAAGCGCGAGGCGATCGAGGAGAAGCTCGGCCTGCGCACGGTCGACGACCTGCTGCACCACTTCCCGCGGCGATACGTGAAGACCGGCGAGCTCACCCGCATCGACGAGCTCCACGAGGGCGAGGTGCTCACGGTCGTGGGTCAGATCGCCCGGTCGGAGCTCGCGAGCTACCAGGACAGGCGCACCGGGCGGCCGGCGTACCGCCTCGACGTCACGGTCCGCACCGACGGGCCGTCGTTCCGCATCTCCTTCTTCGCCAAGAACCGCGGCACCGCCCAGTGGCAGCAGGACCGGATGCCCGTCGGGCGCCGCGGCATCTTCCTCGGCAAGGTGGGCCGGTTCCGCCACGACTGGCAGCTGACCAACCCGCAGCTCGTGCTGTTCGGCGACAAGGACGAGGACGCCGCCCAGCTCTCGCTGGACGCGATCGGTGAGTTCTACCCGATCTACCCGCTCACCAAGGGCGTCGACTCGTGGGACCTCCAGCGGGCGGTCGCCTTCGCGCTGACGGTGCTCGACGACGTGCCGGACGTGATCCCCGAGCCGGTGCGCGAGCAGTACGACCTCCTCGACGTCCGCACCGCGCTGAGCCGGATCCACAACCCGCACGACTACGGCGAGATCAGCACGGCCCAGCGGCGGTTCAGGTTCGAGGAGGCCCTGGTCACCCAGCTCGTGCTGGCCAGGCGGCGCCGCGCCGTGCGCGCGCAGGGGGCGCGGGCCCGCACCGGCGACCAGGGCGGGCTGCTGGGGGCCTTCGACGCCCGGCTGCCGTTCGAGCTCACCGCGGGTCAGCGCGAGATCGGTGCCCAGATCGAGCAGGACCTCGCCCAGCCGCACCCCATGAATCGGCTGCTCCAGGGCGAGGTCGGGTCCGGCAAGACGCTCGTCGCGCTCCGGGCGATGCTCCGCGTCGTCGACTCGGGCGGCCAGGCGGCCCTGCTCGCGCCGACCGAGGTGCTCGCCCAGCAGCACCACCGCTCGATCACCGCGATGCTCGGCGACCTCGCCTCGGGCGGCATGCTCGGCGGCGCCGCGGACGCCACCAACGTGGAGCTGCTGACCGGATCGATGACCAAGGCCCAGCGCACCGCACCCCTCTCGCGGGTCGCGACCGGTGAGGCCGGCATCGTGATCGGCACCCACGCGCTGCTCGAGGAGCAGGTCATGTTCGCCGACCTCGGCCTCGTCGTCGTCGACGAGCAGCACCGGTTCGGCGTCGAGCAGCGGGCCGCGCTCACCGACAAGGCCGGCACGCCGCCGCACGTGCTCGTCATGACCGCGACGCCGATCCCGCGCACCGTGGCGATGACGGTGTTCGGCGACCTGGAGACCAGCACGCTCACCGAGCTGCCGGCCGGCCGCGCGCCGATCCAGACCAACGTCGTGGCGCTCGCCGAGCACCCGACCTGGTTCGGCCGCGTGTGGGAGAGGGTGCGCGAGGAGGTCGAGAAGGGCCACCAGGGCTACGTCGTGTGCCCGCGCATCACCGGCGACGAGCCCGAGCAGGGCGAGAGCGACCAGGTCGACCTGGACGAGGACGGCGAGGTCCTCGCCGCCGAGAGGCCCACCGGTGGATTGGCGGCCGTCGAGGAGGTCGCCGCACAGCTCGCCGAGGGACCGCTCGCCGGGCTCCGGGTGGAGAAGCTCCACGGCAAGCTGCCGCCCGACGAGAAGGACCGGGTGATGCGCGCCTTCGCCGCGGGTGAGATCGACGTCCTGGTCTCGACCACCGTGATCGAGGTGGGCGTCGACGTCGCCAACGCCACCGCGATGGTCCTGCTCGACGCCGAGCGGTTCGGCGTCTCGCAGCTGCACCAGCTGCGCGGCCGCGTCGGTCGGGGCGGGTTCCCCGGTCTCTGCCTGCTCGTCTCGCGCGCCGAGGCGGGGTCGCCGGCGCGTGCGCGGCTCGACGCGGTCTCGGCCACGACCGATGGCTTCGAGCTCAGCCGGGTGGACCTCGAGCAGCGCCGTGAGGGTGATGTTCTCGGAAAGTCCCAGTCCGGATACCGCTCCGGGCTGCAGAATCTCCGGGTGCTCCGTGACGAGAAGACGATCGTGCAGGCCCGGGAGGCCGCGAACGCGCTCCTCGACGCGGACGCCGGCCTCGCGCAGGCCCCCGCCCTGGCCGCCGCGGTCGCCGAGCTCGAGCTGTCCGTGCAATCGGAATTCATGGACAAGTCGTGATCGCCCCCGTCGAATCCTCGCTCCGCTGCGGTCCGGCCGGGGACCCCGAGAAGCCATGACGAGGATCATCGGGGGAGTGGCGGGCGGGCGCCGCATCAACACCCCGCGCGGCTCGGCGACGCGCCCGACGAGCGACCGGGTGCGCGAAGCGCTGTTCTCCGCCGTGGAGTCGTGGTGCGGCTCGCTGCACGGCCTGCGGTTCCTCGACCTGTACGCCGGGTCCGGCGCGGTCGGCCTCGAGGCGTGGTCCCGTGGCGCCGGCGTCGTCACCCTCGTCGAGCAGGACCGCCGCACCGCCGCCCTGATCGCCGAGAACGCACGCACGATCGGCTTCCCGAAGGCCGACGTGCTCGCCGGGTCGGTCGCGTCGACGCTGCGGCGGCCCCCGAGCGCGCCGTACGACGTGGCGTTCCTCGACCCGCCGTACCCGCTCGAGGACTCCGTGGTCGCCGAGGCCCTCGCGGCGCTCGTCGAGCAGGGCTGGCTGGTGCCCGGCGCGATGGTCGTCGTGGAGCGGTCGGCGCGGAGCCCGGAGCCGGAGTGGCCGGACGGCCTGGAGGAGCCCCGCTCGAAGAGGTACGGCGAGACCACGCTCTGGTACGCGATAGCCTCCACGCCATGACCCGCGCGGTGTGCCCCGGATCGTTCGACCCGGTGACCAACGGGCACGTCGACATCTTCCGGCGGGCCGCCGGACTCTTCGACGAGCTCGTCGTGGCGACCGGCACCAACCCGTCGAAGTCGCGCCTGTTCGACCCCGACGCCCGGCTGGAGATGCTGCGGGAGGCGTGCGCGGACCTGCCGAACGTCACCGTGATGGGCTTCGACGGCCTCATCGTGGACTTCTGCCGCGAGATCGGCGCCCAGGCGATCGTCAAGGGCCTGCGCGGCGGCAACGACTACGAGTACGAGCTGCCGATGGCCCAGATGAACTCGCACCTGACCGCCGTGGAGACGGTGTTCATCCCCACGAACGCCGCGCTCGGCTACATCTCGTCGAGCCTGGTCAAGGAGGTCGCGTCGCTCGGCGGGGACGTGTCCGCGCTGGTCCCGGCCGCCGTGCACGCGCGGATGCTCGAGCGGCTGGCGTAGCCGCCGACCTCCGCTTTTGCTCCCTCGGACGACCGCCCGGTACGATTCACGACGATCTGTTTGTGCCTGAACACGGAAGTAGAACCCTGAGCAGCCTGGACCCGAGAGCGCCGCTCGTGCTCGACACCCGCGAGCTCGGCCGCCGCCCGGGGTCCCAGCACCAGGTGAAGCGGACGGTTCCGGCACCGGCAGATCTGGGCATCGAAGTCCTCCGTGTCCCGGAAGGCTCGCCGGTCGACCTCGACCTGCGGCTGGAAGCGGTCATGGAGGGTGTGCTGGTCACCGGTTCGGCCTCGGCCGTGCTCGCCGGTGAGTGCGCGCGGTGCCTGGAGCCGATCGACGACGAGATCGACGTTCGGTTCCAGGAGCTGTTCGTGTACGACGACCAGGACTACTCCTCCGGGGAGGACGACGAGGTCAGCATGCTCGAGGGAGACCTGGTCGACCTGGAGCCCCTGCTGCGGGACGCGGTGGTGCTCGCACTGCCGTTCCAGCCCCTGTGCGAGGACGACTGTCCCGGACTGTGCCCCGACTGCGGGGCCCGGCTCAAGGACGACCCCGGCCACGCGCACGAGGAGCCGATCGACCCGCGTTGGGCGGGGCTGGCGGCCCTCAAGCAGGACTCGCAAGACCAAGACTGACCAAGACCGGGAGCCGATCCCGGTCAACCTTGAGGAGAGAACAGTGGCTGTCCCGAAGCGGAAGATGTCGCGCAGCAACACGCGTCACCGTCGTTCGGCCTGGAAGGCCGTCGCGCCGACCCTGGTGACCTGCGCGAACCCCGCCTGCGGTGCCAAGCACCTCCCGCACCGTGCGTGCGGCGAGTGCGGCCAGTACGGCGCGCGCGCCGACCGTCGTCAGGTCCTCTGACCGGCCCGGTCCGCTGACCAACTACGCCGAGCTCCGAGCGGCGCTCGGGGATCCAGTCCTGGACCCCGAGCTGCTCGAGCGTGCCCTCACCCACCGCTCGTACGCGTACGAGAACGGTGGCCTGCCGACCAACGAGCGGCTGGAGTTCCTCGGGGACTCCGTCCTCGGGGTCGTCGTCACCGAGACGCTGTACCGCACCCACCCGGACCTCTCCGAGGGGCGGCTGGCGAAGCTGCGGGCCGCCGTCGTGAACGCTCGGGCGCTGGCCGAGGTCGGTCGCCGCATCGGCGTCGGTGACCACGTCAAGCTCGGCCGCGGCGAGGAGTCCACGGGCGGCCGCAGCAAGGCGTCGATCCTCTCCGACACGGTCGAGGCCGTGATCGGGGCGGTCCACCTCAGCGGCGGGTTCGAGGTCTCCGCGATCGTCGTGCACCGCCTGTTCGACCCGCTGATCGAGGCCGCCTCCGCCATGGGCGCCGGCCTCGATTGGAAGACCTCCCTCCAGGAGCTCTCCGCCGAGCACGGCCTCGGGGTCCCCGAGTACGTCATCGAGGACGAGGGCCCCGACCACATGAAGACGTTCACCGCCCAGGTGCGGGTGGGCGACGGCCTCTACGGCAACGGCGTCGGCCGGTCGAAGAAGGAGGCCGAGCAGGCTGCCGCCGAGACGGCGTACGGCGAGATCGCCTCCGACCTCGGTGTCGAGGACCCTGCGGTCGACGCTGCAGCCCACTCCGCCGGCCCCCAGGGCTAGCGCTCCGTGCCCGAGCTGCCCGAGGTCGAGGTCGTCCGGGCCGGCCTCGAGCGGCACGTCCTGGGCGCGACGATCACCCACGTGGACGTCCTCCACCCGCGACCGGTGCGCCGTGACCTGCGCGGCCCCGCGGGCTTCGCCGCGGCGCTGACCGGCCGCCGCATCGAGGCGGCCCGCCGCCGGGGCAAGTACCTCTGGCTGCCGCTCGACAACGGCGACGCCCTGCTCGGGCACCTCGGCATGAGCGGCCAGATCCTGGTCCAGCCGCCCGACGCACCCGACGAGCGGCACCTGCGGGTGCGGTTCGCCCTCGACGGGGCCGACGAGGGCCGCGAGCTGCGGTTCGTCGACCAGCGCATGTTCGGCGGCCTGTCCGTGTCCGAGGGCGGCGCCGGGCTGCCGCCGGAGATCGCGCACATCGCCCGCGACCCGCTGGACCCCGAGTTCGACGACGACCTGTTCGTGCGGCGGGTCCGCAAGCGCAGCTCGGGCATCAAGCGGCAGCTGCTCGACCAGGGCCTCGTCTCCGGCGTCGGCAACATCTACGCCGACGAGGCCCTGTGGCGCGCCCGCCTCCACGGTGAGCGTCCCGGCGACCGGTTGACCGCCGCCCAGGTGCGCGAGCTGCTCGGGCACGCCCGCGACGTGATGGTCGCCGCGCTGGGGGAGGGCGGCACGTCGTTCGACGCCCTCTACGTCAACGTCAACGGCGAGTCCGGCTACTTCGACCGCTCGCTGCACGCCTACGGGCGCGAGGGCGAGCCCTGCGACCGGTGCGGTACGCCGGTGCGGCGGGTCGCGTTCATGAACCGGTCGTCGTACTTCTGCCCGGTGTGCCAGCCCGCGCCGCGGCGCCGCCGGACGGCCGCCCGGCCGGTGCCCGTCCCGGACTGAGGCCGGATTGACCCCGGGCCGCGGCGGTGGGACTCTTGAAGACGGCCCGCCACCGCGGGCGACCCCTCACAACCCGGAAGGTCCATCCATGGCCAAGGCGCTGATCGGATACATGAACAGCGACCTGCGGACCCCCGCCCGACTCGTAGCCGAGAACGACCGGCTACGGGCGCGCGTGGGCGAGCTCGAGGCGCTGGTCCTGCGCCTCACCGAGGAGAACGACAGGCTGACGGCCGCGCAGGCCGCGACGCTCCTCGACATCGAGGCCGCCTCGATGCAGGAGATGCAGCCCGCCTGACACCTCGATAAACGAGTCGCTCGCCGAGCACTCGGACGACTAGGCTCGCTCGCTTGTGAGCAGCCTGGTCGAGATCGTCGCGCCCCGCCGGTTCGGCATCGGCTTCCGGTGGCTGCTCGCCTCGTCCTGGGTCTCGAACCTCGGCGACGGCATCGCGATCGCGGCCGGCCCGCTGCTGGTCGCCTCGATGACCCACGACCCGTTCCTGGTCGCGCTCGGCGCGCTGCTCCAGTGGCTGCCCCCGCTGGTGTTCGGGCTGCTCGCCGGTGCCCTCGCCGACCGGCTCGACCGCCGGCTGATCATCGTCACCGTCGACCTGATGCGCGCGTGCGTGCTGGTGCTCCTCACGCTCGCGATCGCCACCGACGTGGTCTCGATCGCGCTGGTGCTGGTCGCGATGTTCCTGCTCGGCACCGCCGAGGTGTTCGCCGACAACACCTCGGCGACGCTGCTGCCGATGCTCGTGCAGCGCGACGACCTCGCCGTCGCGAACTCGCGGCTGATGACCGGCTTCATCACCGTCAACCAGCTCGCCGGCCCGCCGATCGGCGCGGCGCTGTTCGCGATCGGCCACGCCGTGCCGTTCGCCGCCCAGGCCGGCGTCGTCGCGCTCGGCGCGGTGCTGGTGTCGCGGGTGGTGCTGCCGCCGCACCGCCGGGAGGTCGAGCCCGACCGGCACCTGCGCCACGACATCGCCGAGGCGTTCCGATGGGTGCTGCACAACGCCGCGGTCCGCACCCTCGTGCTGACGATCTTCGTCTTCAACATCACCTTCGGCGCGGCCTGGTCGATCCTCGTCCTCTACGCCACCCAGCGGCTGGGCATGGGAGCGATCGGGTTCGGCCTGCTGACCACCGTCTCCGCGGTCGGGGGACTGATCGGCACGCTGTCCTACGGGTGGATCACCCGGCGCATCAGCCTCGGGAACATCATGCGGATCGGCCTGGTCTTCGAGACCTTCACCCACCTGGCCCTGGCGCTGACCACCACCCCGTGGGTGGCGCTGTGCATCTTCTTCGTGTTCGGCGCCCACGCGTTCATCTGGGGCACCACGTCGCTCACGGTGCGCCAGCGCGCCGTGCCGTCCGAGCTCCAGGGGCGGGTGGGCAGCGTGAACCTGGTCGGCACCTTCGGCGGCCTGGTGATCGGCTCCGCGATCGGCGGCCTGGTCGCCCAGCACTGGGGCGTGACCGCGCCGTTCTGGTTCGCGTTCGCCGGGTCGGCGCTCTTCGTGGCGCTGATCTGGGGCCAGCTGACCCACATCGCGCACGCCGACGAGGCGACCGAGCCCGCGGCGGCCTGACGACCCGACGACGCGCAGATGCCGCGCACCGGGGGCGCCGGACGGTAGGGTGTGGCTCGCTGAGCTTCCCCCTTGGCCTGCTGCGATGATGCAGCCTTCGTCCTCAGCGACGACCGCCGTCCCGATCAGCTGGGAGCCAGACGTTGTACCTGAAGAGCCTGACCCTCAAGGGGTTCAAGTCCTTCGCCTCCTCGACCACGCTCCAGCTCGAGCCCGGGATCACGTGCATCGTCGGTCCCAACGGCTCCGGGAAGTCGAACGTCGTGGACGCGCTCGCCTGGGTGATGGGTGAGGCCAGCGCCAAGTCGCTGCGCGGCGGCAAGATGGACGACGTCATCTTCGCCGGCACGTCCGGACGCCCCCCGCTGGGCCGCGCCGAGGTCGTGCTGACCATCGACAACTCCGACGGCGCGCTGCCGATCGAGTACGCCGAGGTGACGATCAGCCGCACGATGTTCCGCTCCGGGGGCTCGGAGTACGCCATCAACGGCAACGCGTGCCGCCTGCTCGACGTCCAGGAGCTGCTGTCCGACTCCGGCATCGGCCGCGAGATGCACGTCATCGTCGGCCAGGGCCAGCTCGACACGATCCTGCACGCGACCCCGGAGGACCGGCGGGGGTTCATCGAGGAGGCCGCCGGTGTCCTCAAGCACCGCAAGCGCAAGGAGAAGGCGCTCCGCAAGCTCGACTCCACCGAGGGCAACCTCACCCGCCTCAACGACCTGCTGACCGAGATCCGCCGCCAGCTCAAGCCGCTCGGCCGCCAGGCGGAGGTGGCCCGCCGGGCCGCGACCGTGCAGGCCGACGTCCGGGACGCCCGCGCCCGCCTGATGGCCGAGGACCTCGTCGTCGCGCGCACCGCGCTGGAGCAGGAGATGGCCGACGAGTCGGTCCTGGTCGCCCGCCAGCAGCAGGTCGAGACCGACACGGCCGCCGCCCACGAGCGCGAGGCCGCGCTCGAGGCCGCGCTGCGCGAGGACCTGCCCGCGCTGGCCCGGGCCCAGGAGACCTGGTTCCAGCTGTCCGGGCTGCGTGAGCGGCTCCGGGGCACCCAGTCGCTGGCCGCCGAGCGGGTCCGCAACGCCGCCGGCACCGCCGAGGTCGAGCAGCGCACCGGCCGCGACCCCGAGCAGCTCGAGGCCGAGGCCGCCCAGGTCCGCGAGCAGGAGCAGCGGATCGCCGCCGAGGTCGACGCGCGCCGCACCTCGCTCGAGGAGGCGGTGACCGCCCGCCGTACGGCGGAGGACGCCGCCGCCGAGGAGGACCGCAGGGTCGCCGCGCTCCAGCGCGCGGCCGCCGACCGCCGCGAGGGCCTGGCCCGGCTGCACGGCCAGGTCAACGCCCTGAAGTCCCGCGCGGCCGCCGCCGACGAGGAGGTCGGCCGGCTCATCCTCGCCCGCGAGGAGGCGGTCGCCCGCGCCGATCGCGCCCAGCGCGACTTCACCGCGCTCGAGACCAGGGTCGCCGGCCTCGACGCCGGCGAGGAGGGTCTCGACGCCGAGCACGAGGCCGCCACCGCCGCGCTCGACGACGTCGAGGAGCGGCTGGCCAAGGCCCGCGACGAGGCGCTGCAGGCCGACCGCGACCGCACCGCGCTCGCGGCCCGCAAGGACGCCCTCGAGATGGGTCTCAACCGCAAGGACGGCGCCGGTGCGCTGCTGGCCGCCTCCGACGAGGTGTCCGGGCTGCTCGGCTCGGTCGCCGCGCTGCTGACGGTGCGGGGCGGCTACGAGGCCGCGGTCGCCCAGGCGCTCGGCGCCGCCGCGGACGCGGTGGCGGTGGCCGACGCCGACGCCGCCGTCCGCGCGATCGGGCACCTGAAGAGCGACGACCTCGGCCGCGCCGGGCTGCTGCTCGGCGGTGGCCCTGCCCTGCATGACGGAGCCGGCCGGGACTGGCCCGGCCTGCCGGGCGGCGCGACGTACGCCGTCGACGTCATCGAGTGTCCCGAGCCGCTGCGTCCGTCGCTGACCCGTCTGCTCGACCGGGTGGCGGTCGTCGACGACCTCGACGCCGCCCGCGCGCTGGTCCGCGACCTGCCCGACGTCACCACGGTCACCCGCGACGGTGATGTCTTCAGCGCCCACTACGCCGCGGGCGGCTCGTCCAGCCAGCCCAGCCTGATCGAGGTCCAGGCCGCGGTCGACGAGGCCGCCGAGCAGCTCGCCGAGGCGATCGCCTCCTCGGAGCGGCTCGGGTTCGACATGTCCCGCCTCGAGGCCGAGCGGCTCGAGGCCCAGAAGCGCGTCGACGTCGCGCTCGCCAAGCTGCACGAGTCCGACGCCACGCTGGCAGCGGTCGCCGAGGAGCTCGGCCAGTACGGCTCCCAGGCCCGGGCCGCGCGGGGCGAGGCGGAGCGGCTCGCCCAGGCGATCGCGAAGGCCGAGGAGGCGCGCACCCAGGCGGTGGCCGGCCTCGCCGACCTCGAGCAGCGCCTGGCCTCCGCCGAGGACGCGCCCGAGGAGGAGCCGGACACCTCGGTGCGCGAGCGGCTGGTCGACGAGGCTCGCGCGGCCCGCCAGGCCGAGACCGACGCCCGCCTCGCGCTGCGCACGTCGGAGGAGCGGGCCCGGGCGATGCACGGTCGCGCCGACGCGTTGCTGCGCGCCGCC
Organism: Nocardioides sp.; assembly: GCA_035765695.1. GTDB lineage: Bacteria > Actinomycetota > Actinomycetes > Propionibacteriales > Nocardioidaceae > Nocardioides. The sequence goes on from DASTXB010000012.1 coordinate 25,699, forward strand.
AACGCCGAGCGCGAGGCCCGCGCGAAGGCCGCCGAGCGCCGCGCGCGGCTGGTCCGCGAGGGCAAGGCGGCCGAGGCGGTCGGGGTCGCGGTCGGGTACGTCCTCGGCCGGCTCGAGGTCTCCATCCACCGGGCCGCGGAGGCCCGCGCCGCCGTCGAGCAGTCGCGCAGCGGCCGGGAGCAGGAGCTCCGCGAGGTGCGCGCCCGGCTGCGCGAGCTCGGCAAGGAGCACGACGAGCTCGTGAGCTCGGTGCACCGCGACGAGATGGCCCGCACCCAGCAGCGGATGCGCATCGAGCAGCTGGAGGAGAAGGCCATCGAGGAGCTCGGCACCGATGCCGAGGCGCTGGTGGCCGAGTACGGCCCCGACCAGCTCGTCCCGTTCAGCGGCGAGGTGCCCGAGGGCGAGGAGGCGCCGGAGCCGGCGCCGTACGTCCGCGAGGAGCAGCAGAAGCGACTCCGCGCCGCCGAGCGCGCCCTGCGCGAGCTGGGGCGGGTGAACCCCCTCGCGCTCGAGGAGTTCTCGGCGATGGAGGAGCGGCACAAGTTCCTCACCGAGCAGCTCGAGGACCTCCGCAAGACCCGCAAGGACCTGCTCGACATCGTCCGCGAGGTCGACCAGCGCGTGGAGCAGGTCTTCACCGAGGCGTACGCCGACGTCAGCAAGGCGTTCGACGCGACGTTCGCGCGGCTGTTCCCGGGTGGCGAGGGCCGGCTGGTGCTCACCGACCCGGGCGACATGCTCGCGACCGGCGTCGAGGTCGAGGCCCGCCCGCCAGGCAAGAAGGTCAAGCGGCTGTCGCTGCTCTCCGGCGGCGAGCGGTCGCTGGTCGCGGTGGCGTTCCTGGTCGCGCTGTTCAAGGCTCGCCCGTCGCCGTTCTACATCCTCGACGAGGTCGAGGCCGCGCTCGACGACACCAACCTCGGGCGCCTGCTGGAGATCTACGAGGAGCTGCGCGAGAACTCCCAGCTGCTCGTCATCACCCACCAGAAGCGCACCATGGAGGTCGGCGACGCGCTCTACGGCGTGACCATGCGCGGCGACGGCGTCTCCGCGGTGATCAGCCAGCGGCTGCGCGAGGCCGAGCCCGCGTGAGCAGGGCACGCCCGACCCGCGCCGAGTACGTCCACTGGGAGCGGGTCACCACCCGCTGGGCGGACATCGACGTCTACGGCCACATGAACAACGCCCGGTACTTCGAGATCATCGACACGGTGGTCAACAACCACCTGGCTGCGGCGACCGGCGTCGACATCCGCGGCCTCGACGCGATCGGCGTGGTCGCCGAGGTCGGCTGCCGCTACTTCGCCGAGGTCGGCTACCCCGAGCCGGTCGACGTCGGCGTGGTCGCCGACAAGGTCGGCACCTCCTCGGTGGTCTACCGGGTCGGGCTGTTCCAGGGCGAGGGCGACGAGGCCGCCGCCGAGGGCCGCTTCGTGCACGTGTACGTCGACAACACCGACCCGGCCCGCCCCGCCGTCCCCATGCCGGACGTGATCCGCGACGCAGTCACGCCGCTCCTGCGCGCCTGAACCGGTCCGCGACCGGGTACGTGGCACCGTGGAGGCAGGGTCCGTCGCTCGGGAGGTAGTCCGTTGCTGTTCGTCGTCATCGCGATGCTGGTCGTCCTGGCCGTGGCCGGGCTGGTGGTCGTCTACGTCGCCTACCCGCACCGTGGCGAGGAGGTCCCCGCCGCGCCCTGGCTGGGGCAGGCCATGACGCGCGCCACCGTGGCGGCACCGGTGCTGGTGCCGGAGTACGACGACTCGGAGCGCCTCTGATTGGATTGAGCCATGGGTGACTGGCTCTATCTCGTCATCAGCATCGCGGTCCTCGCGGTGCTGGCCGTCGTCGGCTTCGTCGTCGCGCGACGCCCCGGACGCCGCGGCACGGGGGCCGACATCATCGCGCCGCCGGCTCCGGTCGACGTCGAGGCGCCGACCGAGGTCGAGCCCGCGCCCGAACGCGTCGTCGAGGCGCCACCCGCCCCGGCGGCCCCGACCGTCGAGAAGCCGGAGGGCACGGCATCCCGCCTGGTCCGGCTGCGCCAGCGGCTGGCCGGCTCGCAGGGCGGCCTGGGCCGCGGCCTGCTCGCGCTGCTGTCCCGCGACCGCCTCGACGAGGACACGTGGGAGTCGATCGAGGACACGCTGCTCACCGCGGACGTCGGCGTCGCGCCGACGCAGGAGCTGGTGGAGCAGCTGCGCACCCGGCTCCGGGTCGAGGGCTCGCCGGAGGACGCCCGCGGTGTCCTCCGCGAGGAGCTGCTGAAGCTCGTCGGCCCCGACATGGACCGCCGGCTCCAGGTCAGCGGCACCGACGGACAGCCGGGCGTCGTCCTGGTCGTCGGCGTGAACGGCTCCGGCAAGACCACCACGGTCGGCAAGATCTCCCGGATCCTGGTCGCCGAGGACCGCAGCGTCGTGCTCGGTGCGGCCGACACGTTCCGCGCCGCCGCCGTCGAGCAGCTCGTCACCTGGGGGGAGCGCGTCGGTGTCGACGTGGTCCGTGGCCCCGAGGGCACCGACCCCGCCAGCGTCGCGTTCGACGCCGTCAAGGAGGGCGTCGACACCGGCGCGGACACCGTCATCGTCGACACCGCCGGCCGCCTGCAGAACAAGGCCGGCCTGATGGACGAGCTCGGCAAGGTCAAGCGCGTCATCGAGAAGCAGGCGCCGGTCACCGAGGTGCTGCTCGTCCTCGACGCCACGACCGGCCAGAACGGCCTGATCCAGGCCCGGGTCTTCAGCGAGGTCGTCAACGTCACCGGCATCGTGCTCACCAAGCTCGACGGCTCCGCCAAGGGCGGCATCGTCGTCCAGGTGCAGCGTGAGCTCGGCGTGCCCGTGAAGCTCGTCGGCCTGGGCGAGGGCCCGGACGACCTGGCGCCGTTCGACGCCGGTGCGTTCGTGGACGCGCTGCTCGGCTGACCTGCCTGGCCGACGTAACACGGAAGTAACACGAGTCCGGAACTCGTTGCACGGCCGCAACACGCAGCGGTCGGACCTGAAACGTCCGCCCCCGAGGGTCTTCCCCAATGGGGCGGACCCGGGGCCGACAGCGCTGTCGGCGTAGAGCTCGCCCTCCCGAGATGTGATCCCTGGAGGTTCAGTGGACGGCTACTACGCCTGGATGATCGTGGCGACAGCCCTCGTCCTGATGATGACGACCCCGGCCCTGGCACTGTTCTACGGCGGCATGAGCCGCTCGAAGTCCGTGCTCAACATGATGATGATGTCGTACGTCGCCCTCGGCATCGTCGGCATCGTCTACGTACTGTGGGGCTGGTCGATGTCGTTCGGCCCGAACGACGTCGGCGGGCTGTTCGCCAGCCCCTTCGACCTGTTCGGCCTCAAGGACGTCGGCTGGGACTCCTACATCGCGGTCATGTTCCAGATGACCTTCGCGACCATCACCGCAGCGCTCATCTCGGGAGCGATCGCGGACCGGGTCAAGCTCTCCGCCTGGGTCGTGTTCGTCCCGTTCTGGGTGACGCTCGCCTACTTCCCGATCGGCCACATGGTCTGGGGCGGCGGCTTCATCGCCGAGCACTTCGCCCCGCAGGACTACGCGGGCGGCACGGTCGTGCACATCAACGCCGGTGTGGCGGGACTGGTCCTCGCGCTGGTGATCGGCAGGCGGGTCGGCTTCGGCAAGGAGCCGATGCGGCCGCACAACCTGACACTCACGATGATCGGCGCGGGCCTGCTGTGGTTCGGCTGGTACGGCTTCAACGTCGGCTCGATCGTGTTCACCGGTGACACCGAGGAGGCGAACACCGCGCAGTTCATGTCCGAGACCGGCGTGACGTTCCTGAACACCACGATCGCCACCTGCGCGGCGATGCTCGGCTGGCTGCTGGTCGAGCGGGTCCTGCACGGCAAGGCCACCTCGCTCGGCGCCGCGTCGGGCATCGTGGCCGGCCTGGTCGCGATCACCCCGTCCTGCGGCGCGGTCGAGCTCCCGGGCGCCATCCTCATCGGCGCGGTCGCCGGTGGCCTGTGCGCGTGGGCGGTCGGGCTCAAGTACAAGGTCGGCATGGACGACTCGCTCGACGTCGTCGGCGTGCACCTGGTCGGCGGCCTGGTCGGCACCCTGCTGATCGGCCTGGTCTCGTCGTCCGCCGCGCCGGGCGGCATCGACGGGCTGCTCTACGGCGGTGGGTTCGGCTCACTCGGCGACCAGTTCATGGCCGCCGTCATCGCCATCGCGTGGTCGGCCGTCTTCACGACGGTCATCGCGTACGCCATCAAGCTCACGATCGGCTGGCGGGTCACCGAGGAGGCCGAGGTCGAGGGCATCGACTCCGATCAGCACGGCGAGTCGGCCTACGACCTGCACACTGGACTCGGCGGGGGTCCCACCTCGTCGACGTCGGTCCTGGCCAAGAGCACCGTCACCGAGGGGGTCAACGCATGAAGCTCGTGACCGCGGTCATCAAGCCGCACAAGTGGGAGGACGTCCGCGAGGCCCTCGAGACCTTCGGGGTGACCGGCATGACCGTCAGCGAGGTCAGCGGGTACGGACGGCAGAAGGGGCACACCGAGGTCTACCGGGGCGCGGAGTACGACATCGCGCTGGTGCCCAAGATCCGCATCGAGATCGTCGTCGGCGACGACGACGCGGACGACGTGGTCGGCATCATCGTCAAGACCGCGCAGACCGGTCGCATCGGCGACGGCAAGGTCTGGGTCAGCCCCGTCGACACCGTGGTCCGCGTGCGCACCGGCGACCGGGACGACGCCGCCCTGTGAGGGCACTCCGCGGCCCGGCTCCTCACGCAGGGGCCGGGCCGCGGTGCGTGTCCGGCATGATGTCCGCCACGAGGAGGTGGCGTCCTGACCACCGATGACCGCGCCCGGCGGACCGCCGAGGCCGACGCGCTGTGCGCCCGCGCCTACGAGCAGAGCGGAGGCCCCGACGTCGGCGCCGCGCTGGTCGCGGTCGGCGGCTACGGCCGCGGCGAGCTCGCGCCGTACTCCGACCTCGACGTGGTGCTGGTCTCCGACGAGGGCGTCGACGTCGCGGAGGTCGCGCAGCGGGTGTGGTACCCGCTCTGGGACTCCGGCACGAAGCTCGACCACGCCGTGCGCACGATGACCGAGGTGGTCGACGCGGCCGACGCCGACCTCAAGGTCGCGCTCGGGATGCTCGACGTCCGCCACCTCGCCGGCGACCCGGGCCTCACGATGCGGCTGCGCACGACGATGCTCGCGCACTGGCGGCGCGGGTCCCGCGACCGGCTGCCGGCCCTGCGCGACCTGGTGCGCGCCCGTCACGAGCTGGTCGGCGAGCTCGCGCACCTGTCGGTGCCCGACGTGAAGGAGGCGGAGGGCGGGCTGCGCGACGCCACCGTCCTCAAGGCGCTGGTGGCCACCTGGCTCGTCGACGTGCCGCACGTCGAGCTCGAGCGCAGCCGGCTCGCGCTGCTCGACGTGCGCGACGCCCTGCAGGAGGCGGCCGGCCGGGGCACCGACCGGATCGCCCCCGAGCTGTGGAGCGACCTGGCGCACCGGCTCGGGCTGCGCGACGCGCGGGCCGCCCAGGTCCACGTCCGCGAGCTGGGCCGGCGGATCGCGCACCTCTCGCACCTGACCTGGCGCCGCGTGGCCGCGGCGCTCGCCGAGCCGGCCCGGGTCCGCGGCCCGCGGCGGCCGCAGCTGGATCCCATCGCCCCCGGGGTGGCCCTCTCGGCCGGGGAGGTCGTGCTCGACGCGCGGGCCCGGCCCGCCGACGACCCGCTGCTGCTGCTCCGCGCGGCCGCGGAAGCGGCCGAGCGCGACGTCGTCCTCGCGCCCGCGACGGCGGCCCGGCTCGCCCGCGAGTCGGCGCCCCTGCCGGAGCCGTGGCCGGCGGAGGCGCGGCGCCTGCTCGTCCGCCTGCTCGCGTCGGGGCGCGGACTCCTGGCCGTCTGGGAGACGCTCGAGGAGACCGGAGCCCTGCCGGTGCTGCTGCCCGAGTGGGAGCGGATCCGGCTGCTGCCGCACGCGTCCGCCATCCACCGGTTCACCGTCGACCGGCACGTGGTCGAGACCTGCGTCGAGGCGTCGGCCCTGATCCGCCACGTCGGGCGGCCGGACGTGCTCATGGTCGCCGCGCTCCTGCACGACATCGGCAAGGGCGGGCTCACCGAGCACAGCGCGGCGGGGGAGCCGATCGCCCGCGGGATCGCCGAGCGGATGGGCTTCGACGCCGAGGCCGTCGACCTGGTCGCGACCCTGGTGCGCTGGCACCTGCTGCTCGCCGAGGCGGCGACCACCCGCGACCCCGAGGACCCGGCCACGGTCGACCTCGTGGCCTCTCGCCTCGGGTCGGTGGAGGCCCTCGACCTGCTGTTCGCGCTCACCCAGGCCGACGCCCGTGCGACCGCCGCCAAGGCGTGGTCGTCGTGGCGCTCCGGGCTGGTCCGCGACCTGGTGCGCCGCGCCCGCGTCAGTCTCGACACCGGGGCGGCGGTGCGGTCCATCGCGACCGAGGACGTCGACATCCCGGAGGCGGTACGCCGCGGCGGCGTCGCGATCACGGTCGAGCCGGCCGTGGAGGGCTCGCGGGTCACCGTGGTGGCTCCCGACCGGGTCGGTCTCCTCGCCGACCTGGCCGCGACGTGGGCGCTCGCCCGCGTGCCGGTGCGCGCGGCGCGCGCCTGGGCGCAGGACCGGTACGCCGTGTCGGTCTGGGAGGTGGGGCAGACCGGGCTGGACGCCGCGGTCCTCAAGCAGCGGTACGACGGGGTCGTCGAGGGTCGCCTCGACGTGGCCCGGCGGCTGCGGCCCGGTGACGGCGCGGTGCTCGACCCGACCGTCGTCGTACGCCCCGAGGCGTCCGACCAGGCGACCGTGCTGGAGGTGCGGACCGCCGACCGGCCGGGCGTGGTGCACCTCGTGTGCGCCGCGCTCGCGCGGCTCGACGTGGCGGTCCGCTCGGCGCACGTGGACACGCTCGGCCCCCAGGCGGTGGACGTCTTCTATCTCCAGGAGCCGGGCGCCGGCGCGCTGCCGGACACCCGTGCGGCCGAGGCGGCGCACGCCGTACGGGCCGCGCTTTCGGGGACGGACTCGCCCCCCGGTTAGGCTGGACCGACGCGCACGTACGACTGCTGAGGGACGCCCTTGTTCGCCACACTCTCCGACCGGCTCGCCGACACCTTCAAGAACCTCCGGGGGAAGGGTCGGCTCTCCGAGGCCGACATCGACGCCACCGCGCGCGAGATCCGCATCGCGCTGCTCGAGGCGGACGTCGCCCTGCCCGTGGTCAAGGAGTTCGTCGGCGCGGTCAAGGAGCGCGCCCGCGGCGAGGAGGTCAGCCAGGCGCTGAACCCCGCCCAGCAGGTCGTCAAGATCGTCAACGAGGAGCTCGTGACGATCCTCGGTGGCGAGACCCGTCGGCTCCGGTACGCCAAGACCGGCCCGACCGTGATCATGCTCGCCGGCCTCCAGGGCGCCGGCAAGACCACGCTGGCCGCCAAGCTCGCGCTGTGGCTCAAGGAGCAGGGTCGCACCCCGCTGCTCGTCGCGGCGGACCTGCAGCGGCCGAACGCCGTCAACCAGCTCCAGGTGAACGGCGAGCGCGTCGGCGTACCGGTCTTCGCGCCGGAGCCCGGGAACGGCGTCGGCGACCCGGTCGGGGTCGCGCGGGCCTCGATCGAGGAGGCCAAGCGCACCCTCCACGACACCGTCATCGTCGACACGGCCGGCCGCCTCGGCGTGGACGCCGAGATGATGAAGCAGGCCGCGGACATCCGCGACGCCGTGCAGCCCGACGAGATCCTGTTCGTCGTCGACGCGATGATCGGCCAGGACGCGGTGACGACCGCGCAGGCGTTCCTCGACGGGGTCGGGTACGACGGCGTCGTCCTCACCAAGCTCGACGGCGACGCCCGTGGTGGCGCCGCGCTGTCGATCGCCTCGATCACCGGCAAGCCGGTCATGTTCGCGTCGAACGGCGAGAAGCTCACCGACTTCGACCTGTTCCACCCCGACCGGATGGCCTCGCGCATCCTCGACATGGGCGACGTGCTCACCCTGATCGAGCAGGCGGAGAAGGCCTTCGACGCGGAGGAGGCCGCGAAGGCCGCCGCGAAGCTGTCGGGGCAGGGCGGCGAGTTCACGCTCGACGACTTCCTCCAGCAGATGCAGCAGGTCCGCAAGCTCGGCTCGATGTCGAAGATCATGGGGATGCTGCCCGGGATGGGCCAGTTCCGCGACCAGCTCGAGAACTTCGACGAGCGCGAGATCGACCGGATCCAGGCGATCATCCAGTCGATGACCCCGGCCGAGAGGGCCAACCCGAAGCTGATCGACGGCTCGCGCCGCGCCCGCATCGCCCGCGGCTCGGGCCGCCAGGTCTCCGACGTCAACCAGCTCGTCGACCGGTTCTTCGAGGCCCGGAAGATGATGATGTCCCTGGCCCAGGGCGGTGGGATCCCGGGGATGCCCGGCATGCCCGGGATGCCCGGCCTCGGCGGCGGCAAGCGCTCGAAGGGCAAGCAGGCGCCCAAGAAGGCCAAGGGCAAGCGCGTCTCCGGCAACCCGGCCAAGGCCGCCCAGCAGGCAGCCGCCGCGAAGCAGCGGTCCGAGGCGGCCCGCGCTGGCTCGAACCCGTTCGGCCGCCCCGCCGACGAGGAGGAGCTGGACTACGAGAAGGCCGCGGCCCAGCTCAACCTGCCCAAGGACTTCTCCAAGTTCCTGAAATGACCACGCTCGTCGTCGACGCCGCGAACGTCGTCGGCAGCCGGCCCGACGGCTGGTGGAAGGACCGCGCCGGTGCGGCCCGGCGGCTGCACGAGCAGCTGCTGGTCGCCGACCTGCCGTACGACGACGTGGTGCTGGTCCTCGAGGGCCAGGCCAAGGGCGGCGTGCGAGCAGGGCGGGACGGCCACGTCCGCACCGTCCACGCGACCGGGTCCGGCGACGAGACGATCGTCGAGCAGGCGCGCTCGGCCGCGGCGAGCGGGCGCACGGTCGTCGTCACCGCGGACCGGATGCTCCAGGCCCGGGTGGGCGGGGTCGGGGCGCAGGCGCTGAGCCCCTCGTGGCTGCTCGCCCAGCTGTAGCTCAGGCGCTCACCCGCGCGATCGCCAACGAGACCGCCCCGACGACCTCGGCGCGGTCGCCGAGCTCGCCGGGCACGGCGCGGAGCGCGGCGGCGGTGTCGGGCTGGGCGTACCGCTCGATCGCGCCGCGGATCGCGTCGTCCAGCGCGGGGGAGGCGCCGAGCGACCCGCCGAGGACGACCACCTCCGGGTTGAGGTTGTTGCACAGGTCCGCGAGCACGCGGCCCACCGCGCGGCCGGCGTCGGTGAGCACCCGGCGGACGCCGGCGTCCCCGGCCGCCTCGAGGGCCAGGACCCGCTCGACGGTCAGCTCCTCGTCGTACGCCGGCTGGAGCAGGTCGAGCAGCCGGGGCGCGGACACCAGCGTCTCCAGGCAGCCGCGGTTGCCGCAGCGGCAGACCTCGCCCTCCTCGCGGACCTGCACGTGGCCCAGCTCGCCGGCGTTGCCGGTGGCGCCGCGGTGCAGGCGGCCGCCGAGGACGATCCCGGCCCCGAGCCCGCTGGCGACCTTGACGTAGACGACGTCGGTCGCGCCGCGGGCCGCGCCGTGGCCGACCTCGGCGAGGGCGCCGAGGTTCGCGTCGTTGTCGGCGTACACGGGCACCCCGAGCCGCCGACGCAGCTCCTCGGCGGGGGAGAGTCCCCGCCAGCCCGGCAGCCACCCGGACCGGATCCGCGCCGAGCGCCGGTCGACCGGGGCCGGCACGCACGTGCCGACGGCAGCCAGCCGCTCGGTGGCCAGGTCCCGGACCAGCCGGGCGGCACAGTCGAGCGCCGCAACGCCGTCCGCGTCGACGTCCATGGCCTCGGTCCGCTCCGCGAGCACCGCCCCGCGTCGGTCGGCCACCGCGACCCGGACGTGCCGGTGGCCGATGTCGACCCCAGCGACGCCGCCGCCGGGGGCGGCCAGCGCGACCAGGAGCGGCGGGCGGCCGCTGCCGCCCTTGTGCGGCCGGCCGCGGTCGGTGGTCTCGACCACGTGGCCGCTCGCGATCAGCTCGCCGACCAGGCTGGAGACGGTGGTGCGCGACAGCCCGGTGCCGCGCACGAGGTCCGCCCGGCTCATCGGTCCGACGGCCGCGAGCAGGGAGGTGATCGCGCGCCGGTTGTTCTCCCGGAGCCGTTCCAGGGCGCTCGCGTGGGGCACGGTCACGACAGTACGACGGCCCGGTAGCGTCCGGGGCATGCCAGCGCTGAGGTTCTCCGGACCGGTCCTGCCCGACGCCGAGCCGCGCACGCTGTACGTCCGCGACGGCCGGGTCACCCTCGAGCCCGTCGCCGGCGCCGAGGGCGCGGTGGACGGCTGGATCGTGCCCGGGCTGGTCGACGCCCACTGCCACCTCGGGCTCGACGACGACGGCGCGATCTCCGACGAGGCGACCGAGCAGCAGGCGATCCAGGACCGCGACGCCGGCGCTCTGCTGATCCGTGACTGCGGCTCGGCCGCCGAGACCGCCTGGATCCACGAGCGGGAGGACCTGCCCCGGCTGATCCGCGCCGGGCGGCACATCGCGCGCACCAAGCGGTACATCCGCAACTACGCCCACGAGGTCGAGCCGGCCGACCTCCCGGCGTACGTCGCGCAGGAGGCGCAGCGCGGCGACGGCTGGGTCAAGCTGGTCGGCGACTGGATCTCCCGCGAGGACGGTGACCTGCGGCCGTCGTTCCCGCCCGAGGCGTTCGCCGAGGCGATCCGCGTCGCGCACGAGCACGGCGCCAAGGTCACCGCGCACTGCTTCGGCCACGAGGTGCTCCAGGGGCTGATCGACGCCGGCATCGACTGCGTCGAGCACGGCACCGGCCTCCACCAGGACCAGGTGGAGGCCATGGCTGAGCGCGGCATCGCCCTGGTGCCGACGGTGATGCAGACCGACAAGTTCCCCGAGCACGCCGCGGCCGCGGGCGGGAAGTTCCCCGACTACGGCCGCACGATGACCGACCTGTTCGTCCGGCGGCGCGACACCGTCATGGCGGCGTACGAGGCCGGCGTCGCCCTGTACGCCGGGTCCGACGGAGGCGGGATCAGCCGACACGGCAACATCGCCGGCGAGGTCGTCGCGATGGCCGCGATCGGCATGCCGGCGGAGTACGCGCTCGGCGCGGCGTCCTGGCGGGCGCGGGAGTGGTTGGGCTGGAACGCCGGCCTCGAGGAGGGCGCACCGGCCGACTTCGTCGTCTACGACACCAACCCGCTCGAGGACCTCTCGGTGCTGCGCCGGCCGGCGGCCGTGGTGCTGCGCGGGCGGATCGTCGCCTAGGGACCAGAGCGTGCCTGGCCGGGCTCGACGAGCTTGAGCCGACCGTTGCGGACGTCGAACCAGCGCGGCGCCTCGGGGTCGTCGCCGATCCGTGCGAGCAGCCGGGGCATCTCGAGGTCGAACCAGGCCCGGTCCTGGGCGGCGGCCCGGGTCGCCGTCCGCTCGGTCTCCCCGCGGTAGCGCAGCGCCAGCCGCCGCGCGGTGAGGGTGTGCGTGCCGGCGTACAGCATGGTCTCGATCAGCTTCACGCACTCGGGGGGCACGTCGACCAGGCGGTCGTCGATGACCAGCAGGTCGCGCGACGGGTTGATGCGCAGCCCGTCGAACTCGACCCAGCTGCCGATGAAGCGCATCCCGAGGTCGATCATTCCGTCGCGGTCGTCGCGAACCTCGTCGTCGGGACTCTCGTCCGCGGCGCCCCTGACCGGCCGGCCCTCGACGACCAGGCGCAGGTGCGCGCCGCGTTGCTGGTCGGCGGCCGCGGGCGCCCACGCGACGGCGTCCGGGCCCCCGGACACCAAGGCCACCGGTCGTCGGGCCACGGCCGCCAGTCGCGCCTGCAGCTCCCGCGGCCGGATCGGCTTGGGGATGTAGTCGTCGGCGCCGGCGTCGAACCCGGCGATGACGTCCTGCTCGTCCGAGCGGCCGCTGACGATGACGATGTAGGTGCTGGTCGACTCCCGGAAGCGACGGGTGACCTCGAGTCCGTCCATCTGAGGCATCGTCACGTCGATGGTCGCCAGCGCCGGCCGGTGCTCGCGGGCGAGCGCGAGGCCGTCCGGGCCGTTCGTCGCGGTGAGGACCTGGAAGCCGGCCCGGGTCAGCACGAGATCGAGCAGGTCGACGGTGTCCTCGTCGTCGTCGATCACCAGCGCGACGGGCCTGGCCTCCACCGAGATATCGGACACCCCCGGATTATCACAGCCGGAGGGGCTGCTCACCTGCCCTACGGCCGAGGTTGGCGCGTCGACCAGAGGATGCCGTTGACGATGATGACCACCAGGCCGGCCAGGCCCAGGATCCCCGGAACGAAGATCGCGACCAGGATGCCGGCGACCAGGCTGCCGATCCGCGGGGCCGCGCTGATCAGCACCGTGCCGGGCGCGCCGCCGTCGGTCTGCACGCAGGTGATCTCGAGGTGCCCGGACCCCGGGTCGAACTTCTGCAGGCCCTCGAAGTCGCCGCGGTCGTCGGAGCGGGAGAAGTGGCCGCTGACCCCGTGCAGCGGGATCGGCTTCCCGGTCTCGCGGTCGATGACCCGGCAGGACTGGGCGGTGGAGTCCATCCAGAGCATCCGGTCGCCGTCGGTGCTGACGGTCACCTCGTGCGGCCGCCCGTCGGCGTCGACGTACGCGTCGAAGTCCAGGAACGCCGCGAGGATCCAGACGAAGACGCCGATCGCGGTGCCGGCCGCGAGGACGAACAGGCCGATCCCGAGCGCGAACCACCAGCCGCTGGGCCGGTACTTCTGCGGCCGCGGCGGGTACGGCGGGGGGTACCCGTACGGTGGTCCCGGGGGCGGCGGGGCGCTGCTCACCTCACCACTGTGCCCGATTTCGGCCCCGGCCGGGACGTCTGGCAGACTTGGCCGCTGAGTCCTGCGCGCCCGGACCCTCTCACCCGGTCGACGCAGTGCCCATCGAAGGTCCGTGCCGGTGCTTTCCCCACCTGGTCAGGGTCCTTCACCCACACACGAATTCCGAGGAGACACCACAACAGTGGCCGTCAAGATCCGTTTGAAGCGCCTGGGCAAGGTCCGGGTGCCGCAGTACCGCATCGTCGTCGTCGACTCCCGCAAGAAGCGGGACGGCAGGGTGCTCGAGGAGATCGGCAAGTACCACCCCAAGGAGAACCCGTCGTACATCGACGTCGTCTCCGACCGGGCGGCGTACTGGCTCGGCGTCGGCGCGCAGCCGTCGGACGCCGTCGTCAAGATCCTCACGGTCACCGGCGACTGGCAGAAGTTCAAGGGCTACACCGGCACCGAGGGCACGCTGAAGACGGCGGCCCCGAAGGCGGACAAGCTCGAGGCCTTCAACCAGGCGCTGAAGGACGCGCAGTCCGAACCGTCCGGCGAGGCCGTCACCAAGAAGGCCGCCGCCAAGAAGACGGAGAAGAAGGCCGACGAGAAGGTCGAGGCTCCCGCCGAGGAGGCTCCGGCTCCGGTGCCGGCCGACGAGACCCCCGAGGGTGCTGCCGACAAGGCGGAGACCGCGGAGGCGTCGCAGGCGGACGCCGAGAAGGCTGAGTCCTGAGCGCCATGCTCGCCGAGGCGCTCGAGCACCTGGTGCGCGGCGTCGTCGACCACCCCGACGACGTGAGCGTGCGGGACAAGCAGCTGCGCCGCGGCTCGATCCTCGAGGTCCGGGTGCACCCCGACGACCTCGGCAAGGTGATCGGCCGGAGCGGCCGCACGGCGACCGCCTTCCGCACCGTGATCTCCGCGCTCGCGGGGCGCGGCGGGGCCCGGGTCGACTTCGTCGACACGGACCGGCGTCGCTGATCCGAGCCGCGACAGCGGATCGGATGGTGGTCGAGCGAGCGGCGCGACTGCGCTTGCGAAGTCGCGACCCGCGTGTCGAGACCAGACGCGCTTGAATTGGGTGCCGCCCCCGCCGGGGCGGCACCCAATTCGCATCTTCAGAGCATCAGGGCAATGTCGCGAGAGGAGAGTCGTGGAGACCATCGAGGTCCTGGTCGGCCGGATCGGCAAGCCGCACGGCCTCCGCGGTGACCTGACCATCGACGTCCGCACCGACGAGCCCGAGCGGCGGTTCGCGCCGGGGTCGGTGCTGCGTGTCGAGGCGCCACGGGGCTCCCACTCGCCGCTGCGGACGCTGACCGTGGCCGCGTCGCGGTGGCACCAGGCCGTGCTGCTGGTGCGCTTCGAGGAGGTCCCCGACCGCTCCGCCGCGGAGGCGGCCCGCGGCATCCTGCTGTACGCCGACCTGCCGGCCGACGCCTCGCCCGAGGACCCCGAGGAGTACTACGACCACCAGCTCATCGGCCTCGCGGCGTACGACGTCGACGGCACGGCGTTGGGCGAGGTGTCCGCGCTGGTGCACGGCGGCGCGCAGGACCTGCTCACCATCCGCACGCCCGACGGCCGCGACGCGCTGGTCCCGTTCGTCAAGGCACTGGTGCCCGAGGTCGACGTGCCCGGGGGACGGGTCGTGATCGCCGATCGCCCCGGGCTGGTGACGCCGCTGCCCGAGGACGAATGATGCGCATCGACGTCCTCACGATCTTCCCCGACTACCTCGCCCCGCTGGAGCTCTCGCTCGCGGGCAAGGCGCGGGAGAAGGGCCTGATCGACGTCCGCGTCCACGACCTGCGGCAGTGGACCCACGACCGGCACCGCACGGTCGACGACACGCCGTACGGCGGTGGCGCCGGCATGGTCATGAAGCCCGAGCCGTGGGGCGACGCCTTCGACGCGCTGCTGGAGGGCGACGCAGCGGGCACGACGGTCGTGTTCACCACGCCGTCGGGGCAGCCCTTCACCCAGGCGGTGGCCCGGGAGCTGGCGTCCCGCGACCGGATCGTGTTCGCGTGCGGCCGCTACGAGGGCATCGACCAGCGGGTGCTCGACGACGTCGCGACCCGCGCGGAGGTCCGGGAGATCTCGCTCGGCGACTACGTGCTCAACGGGGGAGAGGTCGCCGCGCTCGCGATCACCGAGGCGGTGGTCCGGCTGGTGCCCGGGTTCATGGGCAACGCCGAGTCGCTGCTGGAGGAGTCGCACGAGGACGGGCTGCTGGAGTACCCCGTCTACACCAAGCCCGCCTCCTGGCGCGGCCGCGACGTCCCGCCGGTGCTGCTGTCGGGCGACCACGCAGCGATCGCCGCGTGGCGGCACGACCAGGCCGTCCGGCGTACGGCGGAGCGCCGTCCGGACCTCGCGCACGCCTCGGTGCTCCTCGACGACCTCGAGGTCCGTCCCGTGCGGCCCGCCGACGCGGGCGAGTTGTACGTCCTCCAGCGGGCCTGCTGGGTCCAGGAGCAGCACGACAACCCCGGCGTGCGCATCCCCGCGCTGCACGAGACGTACGACGAGCTGCGCGACTGGATCGCCCGCGACACCGTGCTGGTGGCGCGGTCCGCGGGCCGGCTCGTCGGTGCGGTGCGTGCGTCCCTGGACGGCGAGACGTGGCAGATCGGCCGGCTGATGGTCGCCCCGGACGTGGCCGGCCGGGGGCTGGGCCGCGCGCTGCTGGAGCGGATCGAGGCGCTGGCGCCCGGCTCGGCGACGACGTACGCACTGTTCACCGGCGCGGGCAGCGCGCGCAACCAGCGGATGTACAAGAAGGCCGGGTACCGGCTGCGCGGCGAGGTCGAGCCGGGGGTCGTGCGCATGACCAAGCGGAGCCGAGCCCGTTGATTGGCAGCCCCTGAGCGCGCTGTGGCAGACTTGACCCTCGGTCCAGCCGGCCAAACAGGGATCGCCCCACGGACACGTCCGAGGAGGGTCCGCACCGCTTCCTGCCACAGGGGGAGCGCGGTGCCGCCGGCCACTCCCGCTGGGCCCACAACACAACGCACCCGTTCCTGCACCGCGGCTGACCTGTGGCACTCGCGAGGAGAGATCATGAGCAACGTCATCGCCGAGCTCGGCAACTCGATCAAGCGCACCGACGTCCCGGACTTCCGGGCCGGTGACACGGTCAAGGTCCACGTGAAGGTCGTCGAGGGCAACCGCTCCCGCATCCAGGTGTTCCAGGGCGTCGTCATCCGCGTCCAGGGCTCCGGCATCGGCCGCAGCTTCACCGTCCGCAAGGTCTCGTTCGGCGTCGGCGTCGAGCGCACCTTCCCCCTGAACTCCCCGATCTTCGAGCAGATCGAGGTCGTGACCCGCGGTGACGTCCGCCGGGCGAAGCTGTACTACCTGCGCAACCTCCGCGGCAAGAAGGCCAAGATCAAGGAGCGCCGCGAGGCCTGAGAGTCTTTCTCAGGCATCACGGTTAGCCTTCCCCGCGTGACTTCCGACGACCGCGACCCGACCACCGTCGCTGAACCCGACGATCCGGTGTCGCGGTCGTCGCACGTCTCCACCCCGGAGGCGCCGAAGAAGAAGCACCTGCCGGTCTGGCAGGAGACGATCCTGCTGCTCGGCATCGCGCTGGTGCTCGCGATCGTCATCAAGGCGCTGTTCGTCCAGGCCTTCTACATCCCGTCTCAGTCGATGGAGCCCGGGCTGGTCAAGAACGACCGGATCCTGGTGCAGAAGATGTCGTACTGGTTCGGCGGCACCCCGCAGCGCGGCGACGTCGTGGTCTTCAAGGACCCGGGCGGCTGGCTGAACGCCGAGGAGTCGGCCGGGCCCACGAACCCGGTCGGCAAGGCGCTGTCCAAGGTCGGGCTCTACCCATCCGGCGGCCACCTCGTGAAGCGCGTCATCGGCGTCGCCGGCGACACCATCAAGTGCTGCGACGACCAGGGCCGGCTAATGGTCAACGGCCAGCCGCTCAACGAGAAGGAGTACGCCCGCCTCGGCGGCGCGGACTGCTACGGCCCGATGCCCGCCGGTCCCTCGCACTGCAGCTGGCAGGTCGGCCCCGTGCCCGACGGCCACGTCTTCGTGATGGGCGACAACCGCAACAACTCGGCGGACTCCACGGTCCACATGTGCCTCAAGACCGACCGCGACTGCACGAAGAACCCGTACGTCGACGTCAGCGACGTCGTCGGCAAGGTCTTCGTGCTGCTGTGGCCGAGCGACCACTTCACCTTCCTCCACCGTCCCGACACCTTCGTGGACGTGCCGGACGCCTCCTGACGGTGCCGTCGTGACTGTCCTGCCCCGCGGTGCCACGGTCCGGAAGGACGCCGGGCTCTACGGCTACGAGCGCGCGCTGCGGCGCCACGGCATCGAGCCGATCGCCGGCGTCGACGAGGCCGGCCGCGGCGCCTGCGCCGGCCCGCTGGTCGCCGGCGCGGCGATCCTCCCGGCCGGCAAGGCCGGCATCATCCCCGGGCTCGCCGACTCCAAGCTGCTCACCGAGAAGGCGCGGGAGCGCTGCTACGAGCAGGTCGTCAAGCGGGCGGTGGCCTGGTCGGTCGTCGTCGTCTCGCACGAGGAGTGCGACCGGCTGGGCATGCACGTCGCCAACGTCGAGGCCCTGCGCCGGGCCGTCGCGCTGCTCGACCTGCCCCCGGCGTACGTGCTCACCGACGGCTTCCCGGTCGACGGGCTCGGCGTGCCGGGCCTCGCCGTCTGGAAGGGCGACCGGGTCGCGGCCTGCATCTCCGCCGCCTCGGTGATCGCCAAGGTCACCCGCGACCGGATCATGACCGAGCTGGACGCCGACTGGCCGGCGTACGACTTCAAGACCCACAAGGGCTACATCACCGACGACCACGCCGCCGCGCTGACCGCGCACGGCCCCTCCCCGGTGCACCGGATGCGGTTCGTGAACGTGCGCCGCGCGGCCGGTCTCGAGCCGGACGCCCCGGGCACCGAGGTTCCGGATATAGAGTCGGCGACGTGAGCGCCGAGGACCTCGAGAAGTACGAGACCGAGATGGAGCTGACGCTCTACCGGGAGTACCGCGACGTCGTCGGGATCTTCAAGTACGTGGTTGAGACCGACCGTCGCTTCTACCTCTGCAACCAGGTCGACGTGAAGGCCCGCACCGAGGCCGGGGACGTGTTCTTCGAGGTCTCGATGAGCGACGCGTGGGTCTGGGACATGTACCGCCCGGCCCGCTTCGCCAAGAACGTCAAGGTGCTCACGTTCAAGGACGTGAACGTCGAGGAGCTCAGCCCCTCCGACATCGACCCGCCCAAGGCCTGACCCGCTGGACCAGACCAGCGCGTCGGCGTGCCGTCGCGGGGGTATGACGCTGCCATGTGGGGTGGGGTGTCCCGACGCGCCCGCCGGGAGGAGCACGGTGCCGCGGCGGTCGAGTTCGCGCTCGTCGTGCCGTTCCTGCTGCTCATCCTGTTCGGGATCATCAGCTACGGCTGGATGCTGAGCTTCCGCCAGGCGCTGAGCCAGGGCGCTGCCGAGGGCGCTCGGGCCGCCGCCGTCACGGTCGCCGACGATGACGCGGGACGCACCGCCGCCGCGCTCGCCTCGCTCAACGACAGCCTCGACCTGTACGGCGTCTCGTGCTCGGGTGGGAGCCTGTTCAGGGGCGGCACGGCAGTAGGAACCTGCTCGCTCACGATCGCGGCCTGCGCCAACGACACGGCTGCGCAGTGCGCGACCGTCGACGTCGACTACCGGTACGCCGACCACCCCCTGCTGCCGGACTTCCCGCTCGTGCCGCTGCCGGACTCGCTCCACTACTCCGCCGTCGCCCGGGTGAGCTAGTGGCGCCCCGGGAGGAGCGGGGCGCGGTCGTCCCGATGGTGGCGGTCATGCTGACGGTGCTGATCGCGGTGACCGCCCTGACCGTGGACATCGGGCTGCAGCGGGTGGCACGCACCGACATGCAGTCGGTCGCCGACGTCGTCGCGCTCGACCTGTCCCGCGAGCTCGACGGCCGCAACGCGGCCGCGATCTCGCCCGGACTCCAGGCGGCCGCGGACCGTGCCGTCGCGCGCAACCCGGACACGATCGGCGACGACGTCACCGTCACGCCCGAGCTCGGGACGCTCGACGACGCCGGCACCTTCAGCGCCGTGAGCGGGACCAGCGTGCCCGACGCCGTACGCGTGACCGCGGAGACCAGCGTCGCCTTCCACTTCACCTCCGGCAGCGGCGGCGCCAGTCGCTCGGCCGTCGCGGTCGCACATGCGCAGGCCTGCTACAAGCTGGGTTCCTGGGGTGCGCGGCTGAGCACGGCGTCCAACGCGAACCTTCTCTACCGGGTGCTCGCCGCACACGGGGTGGGCGCGTCGGTCGACGCGGCGACCTACCAGGCGCTCGTGGGCGCGTCGGTGGACGCCGGCGACCTGGCGACAGCGCTCGCTCTGGCGTCGCCCGAGGAGCTGGGCACGGGGACGGTCACGCTGTCGGCGATGCTGGACGCGGCCGCCCAGGTGATCGGCACGAACGGCGCGAGCTCAGGTCAGATCGCCGCCCTGAACACCGTCAGGGCGAACCTCGGCGCGCTGGGCAGCAAGCCGGTCGGACTGGCCAACCTGTTCACGATGGGCTCGGGGGTGGGGTCCGGGCTGTCGGCCGCCCTCGATCTCGCCGACCTCGTGGTCGGCGCGATCCTGGTGGCAGACGGCAACTCCGCCGCCAGCGTCGACCTCGGGACCGGGCTTCCCGGCGTGGGGTCCTTCGGCTCGGAGATCACGCTGATCCAGGCAGCGCGGACCGCCTGCGGGTTCGTGGGGTCGACCCCGAACTTCAGCAACCAGGTGACGGTCACGAGCAGCGCGTCACTGACCGACAGCAGCCTCTCGCTCGGACTGCCGTTCATCGCGAGCGTCACCGTCGGGTCCGGGACCCCGATGACGCTGTCGGTGACGACCGCGTCGGCCACCTCCTCGCTGGACGCCGTCACGTGTGGGGCATCCAGCCGGTCGGTCACGGTGAGCACGACGGGTGGGCTCCTCGGGGCATCACTCGTCCTGCCGGTGCAGGTCAAGGGCACCGTCCTGGGGATCTCGCGCACCCTCGACCTGACGTTCCGGGCGACGCTGACGCCGAGCGGTGCGCCGGGCGCAGTGACCATCACGGTGCCCTCGCAGACGTATGACACGCCGTACTCCAACGGCGGGTCCCAGGCACAGCTGCCTGCCGCATCGCTCGACCCGGTCGGGACGGTCGGCTGGCTGACGGACGGGCAGCTGCAGGACCTTGTCGACGCGGTGACCTCCACGGTCGTGACACCGCTCGTCGCCGCCCTGAACACCCAGGTGGTCGGGCCGCTGTCGGACCTCGCAGGGCTGCGCACCTCGGGAGCCGACGTCCTGCTCCTCGACCACCCGAGCTGTACGACCCCCGCACTGCGCGGCTGAGCCAGGGGGCGTCCACAGCTCGCGCTGCGGCAGCGCCCTCCACAGCTGTCCCCTGAGCCGCCGCGTCATGTCGTGCCGGACGGACAGGCTGACGTCCATGACACGAACGACTGCTGGAGCGATCAAGCAGGCCCTGGGTGCCTACGGCGAGACGCTCGCCGCGCGGCACCTGGTGGAGCAGGGCATGGTCCTCCTCGACCGCAACTGGCGCTGCGAGGCCGGGGAGATCGACCTGGTGTTGCGCGACGGGGACGTGCTGGTCGTGTGCGAGGTGAAGACCCGCAGCAGCACCCGGTACGGCACCCCGCACGAGGCGGTCACCGACATCAAGGTGGCCCGCCTGCGGCGGCTGGCGGTGCGGTGGCTGGAGGAGCGCGGCGTCGCCGTCCGCGACATCCGCATCGACCTGGTCGGCATCATCCGGCCGCGGCGCGGCGCCTCGCTGCTCGACCACGTGCGGGGGATCGGCTGATGCCCTTCGCCACCGCCCACACCGTGTCGCTGCACGGCGCCGTCGGCCACCTGATCGACGTCCAGACCGACGTCTCCCCGGGGCAGGTCGGTGTCACGATGGTCGGCCGGGCCGACACCACGATCAACGAGGCCCGCGACCGGTGCCGGATGGCGATCATCAACAGCGAGCTCGACTGGCCGTCCACGCGCCGGATCACGATCCTGCTGTCGCCCGCGGACCTGCTCAAGCACGGCACCCACTTCGATCTGGCCGTCGCTGTCTCGGTCCTCGGCGCGGCCGGCAGCGTGCCGGCCACGTCGCTGGCCGGCACGGCCTTCATCGGGGAGCTGACCCTGGACGGCAACCTCCGGTCGGTCGGGGGAGTGCTGCCGATGGTCCTCGCCGCGGCCGAGCGCGGGATCCGCGCGGTCTTCGTGCCCGAGCCCCAGGCCGCCGAGGCGGCCATGGTCCCCGACATGAGCGTGATCGGCGTGCGCTCGCTCGCCCAGGTGGTCGCGATCCTCCGCGACGAGGACGTCCCGGACGCCGCGCCGGTGGCGCCGATGTCGGGCGCCCGCCTGCTCGCCTGGCGTGGCCGGGAGCGGCTCGAGGAGCTCGACCTGGCCGACCTGCTCGGCATCGCGGACGCCCGGTACGCCGTCGAGGTCGCCGCCGCCGGCGGGCACCACCTGCTGCTGTCCGGGCCGAAGGGCTGCGGCAAGACCAGCCTCGTCGAGCGGATCCCGGGGATCCTCCCGGACCTGACCCGCGACGAGTCCCTCGAGCTGAGCGCGATCCAGTCGCTCGCCGGCACGCTCGAGCCGGACGCGGGCTTCCCCACCCGGCCACCGTTCGCCGCGCCGCACCACGACGCCAGCAAGGCCAGCCTGATCGGGGGTGGCCTCGGCGTGGTCCGGCCGGGGGAGGTCAGCAAGTCCCACACGGGCGTCCTCTTCCTGGACGAGTTCCCGCTGTTCCGGTCCGACGTCATCGAGGCGCTGCGCCAGCCGCTGGAGAACGGCGAGGTCACCATCGCCCGCCGTGACGAGTCGGTGACGCTCCCGGCGCGCGGCATGGTGGTGCTCGCCGCGAACCCCTGCCCGTGCGGCGACTACAGCAGCAACGTCCAGCACAACAGGTGCTTCTGCAAGGAGGCCCAGCGGCGCGACTACCGCAACAAGGTGACCGGACCCGTCGCCGACCGGGTCGACATCGTGCGCAACCTGCCACCACTGCGGAAGAAGGACGGTGCCGCGGACCTCGAGGCCCCCGAGTCCTCGGCCGTGGTCCGCGCGCGGGTCGAGGCCGCCCGAGCCCGCCAGGCCGAGCGGTACGCGGACGCGAGCTGGCGTCTCAACGGCCAGGCGCCGGGTCCGGTCCTCCGCGATCGGTGGCCGCTCACGAAGGTGGGGCAGAAGCTGATCGACGACCGTCTCTACGAGGGCAGGCTGAGCCGGCGGGGCGCCACCCGCGTCCACCGGGTGGCGTGGACCGTCGCCGACCTGCGCGCACTGGACCGGCCCGGGCGCGACGAGGTCGACACCGCGCTCCGGCTGCGCACGGGGGAGCCGCTGCTGCTGGCGATGCTGAGGCGGGCCGGGTGAGCTCGCTCGAGGACGAGCGTCTCGCCCGCGTCGCGCTCGTGGCCGTCAGCGAGCCGGGCGATCCCCGGGTCGCCGACCAGGTCACCACCTTCGGCGCGCTCGAGGCCCATGACCGGATCATGAGCGGCTACGACGTCGAGGGGCTCCAGACCGATCCCGACGTGCGTCGAGCGGTGACCGATCCGGCCGCCACCCTCGCCCGGGCGGCCGAGCTGGGCGTGCGGTTCGTCGTCCCGGGCGACGCCGAGTGGCCCGTCCAGCTCGACGACCTCGCCGCGGCACCTCCCCTGCAGAGCCGGGGCGGCGTGCCGCTCGGCCTCTGGGTGCGCGGACCGGTCCGGCTCGACCAGCTGGCCGGGTCGGTCGCGGTCGTGGGCTCGCGGTCGGCCACGACCTACGGCGCCGACGTCGCCGCCGACATCGCCACCGTGGTCGCCGAGACCGGCCGGGCGGTCGTGTCGGGCGCCGCCTTCGGCATCGACCAGGCCGGTCACCGGGGCGCGCTCGCCGGCGGCGGGACGACCGTCGCGGTGCTCGCCTGCGGAGCCGACCGCGTCTACCCGGCCGCGCACCGACAGCTGATCGAGCACCTCGCCATCCATGGAGCCGTGGTGTCGGAGTCGCTGCCCGGCTGGTCGCCGACCCGCCCGCGCTTCCTGTCCCGCAACCGGTTGATCGCAGCCCTCAGCGTCGGCACCGTGATCGTGGAGGCGGCGATCCGCAGCGGCGCGCTCAACACCGCGAACTGGGCGGAGCGCCTCAACCGGCACGTCCTCGGAGTGCCCGGCCCGGTCACCAGCGGCCCGTCCCAGGGCGTCCACCAGCTGATCCGCTCCGGCGCCGCGACGCTGGTGACCTCCGGTGAGGACGTCCTGGAGGCTGTGGGCGCGGCAGGGGAGCACCTCGTCCCCGAGCCGCGCGGGCGCGAGCGCTCGCGGGACCGGCTCACCACCCGGCAGCAGCAGGTGCTCGAGGCGGTCCCTGCCGTGCGGGCCGCCCCCGACGCCTCGATCGCGCGCACCGCGGGCCTGGCGCTCGCCGAGGCGCGCGGCACGCTCGCCGCCCTCGCCGAGATGGGGCTGGTCGAGCAGGAGGCAGGCGGGTGGCGGCTCGCCGCGCTGGCTCACGAGTGAGCGGGGCGAGCCTTCCTAGACTCGGTCACGTGAGCGCCCAGGACCAGCAGAGCGAGCAGCCGGCGGGACCGCCGGAGGGGCTGCCGGAGGGGCTGTCGGAGGGGCTGCCGGAGCCGATGGCCCGGGTGCTGGGCGAGTACGAGCGGCACCTCGCCGCCGAGCGCGACCTGACCGGGCACACGGTGCGGGCGTACGTCGGGGACGTCACCGGGCTCCTCGACCACGCCGCCCGCCTCGGCCACACCGAGGTCGCCACGCTCGACCTGCGCTCGCTGCGCAGCTGGCTGGCCAAGCAGCAGACCCTGGGCAAGTCACGGACCACGATCGCGCGCCGCGCGACCGCGGCGCGGGTGTTCACCGCGTGGCTGGCGCGCACCGGGCGGGCCCCGCACGACGCCGGCGCGAGCCTGGGCTCGCCGAAGCAGCACACGTCGCTCCCGCCGGTGCTCCGCGCCGACGAGGCCAGCGACCTGATCCGGGCGGCCGCCGAGATGGCCGACGACGGCAGCCCGGTCGGGCTGCGCGACGTGGCGATGCTGGAGGTGCTGTACGCGACCGGCATCCGGGTCGGCGAGCTGGTCGGCCTCGACCTCGACGACATCGACCGCGAGCGCAACGTCATCCGCGTGTTCGGCAAGGGCCGCAAGGAGCGCACCGTGCCGTTCGGGCGGCCCGCCGCCCGAGCCCTGGACTTCTGGCTCAAGCACGGCCGCCCTCAGCTCGTCGTCGACGGGAGCGGGCCGGCGGTGTTCCTCGGCGCCCGGGGCAGGCGGATCGACCAGCGCGCGGTCCGCACCATGGTGCACCGGCGGATCGCGGAGGTGCCCGGGGCGCCGGACATCGGCCCGCACGGGCTGCGACACACCGCAGCCACCCACCTGCTCGAGGGCGGCGCCGACCTGCGCTCGGTGCAGGAGCTGCTCGGCCACGCGTCACTGGCGACCACTCAGCTCTACACGCACGTCACCACGGACCGGCTCCGGCGGGCGTACCAGCAGGCCCACCCCAGGGCCTGAGCAGCGCGATCGGCGCCGACCACCGCCCGTAAGGCAGGACGGGGACCGGCTCGTCCCGCCACAGCGGCAGCAGCCGCACCGGCCCGAGACCGACCAGACGGAGCGGGTCGAGGTAGGTCTCGCCCTCGATCCACCCCCAGTGCAGGCACGTGCGGGGCGGGCAGTGCGAACCGACCGCGGACAACCGGCCGATCCGGTCGCCGGCACCGACGCGCGTGCCGACGGCGACGGTCGCGTCGACGGGCTCGTACGTCGTGCGGGTCGTGCCGTGGTCGACCACGACCACGCCGCGTCCGGCGAGCACGCCTGCCCAGCTCACCGTGCCGGGCAGTGCCGAGCGGACCGGCCGGCCGGGGGAGCCGAGGAGGTCCACCCCGCGATGACCGGTGCCCCACGGGGCGTCGGGCGGGTCGAACCCGCGGACCACCTCGGGCGCCGGGACGAGCGGCCAGGCGCCGACCGGGTCGACGTCCGCCGCCCGGGCCGCGGACGGGGCGAGGAGCGTCGCGACGACGGTGAGGAGCAGGGCGATCCGGGTGGCCATGACCTGACAATGCGCCGGATCGGGGAGACTCGGAGCGGCGGGCGCCCGAGCCTGGGGAGAACCCGGTCGGCGGCCCGCCTGTGGACGCTGTCCGGCGATTCGCTCCCGCCCCGCGGCGTCGACTACTCTGGTCGACGCAATCCTTGCGGATTGACTACGCACGCTCGCTGACCGCGACGGGCCCTGCAGCTCCGAGGACCCGACCATCCGTGGGCGACGACCCTCAGTCCGGCTGGCCCAGCAACGGGAGCAGCAGCCGGTCGGGTCTCGCGCGAGCGTCAGGGCCGAGGGCACCCGCCGGAGGCAGCAACTGAAAACAACAGGATCACACCTCCGGCCGGACCTGCCTCAAGGACGGCTCGAACGGCGGTGTGCTCCGCGAAACAGGAGATTCACATGGCAGTCGTGACCATGCGCCAGCTTCTCGAGAGCGGCGTGCACTTCGGACACCAGACCCGTCGCTGGAACCCGAAGATGAAGCGCTTCATCATGACCGAGCGCAACGGCATCTACATCATCGACCTGCAGCAGTCGCT
>DASTXB010000013.1:0-6578 GCA_035765695.1 Nocardioides sp.
CGACCGTCGACGGCGAGGGGGTCAGACCAGGCCGGCCGCCCCGGAGGGCTCGGCGAGGAGGTGCTGGGGGGAGCGGAACCCGGCGGACGAGAAGGCAGCATCGATGGCATCGACGACGGCAGTGACCGCCGAGGTCGGCACGACGGCGATCGACGAGCCGCCGAAGCCACCGCCGGTCATGCGCGCGCCGAGGGCGCCGGCGTCGACGGCGGTCGAGACCGCCAGGTCGAGCTCGGGGCAGGAGATCTCGAAGTCGTCGCGCATCGAGGCGTGCGACTCGGCGAACAGGGTCCCGACCGTGTCCCAGGACGACGAGGACAGCGCGGACACCATGGATGTCACGCGCTCGACCTCGGTGACCACGTGCCGCGCCCGCCGCCGCACCCGGTCGTCGGTCAGCGACTCCAGGTCGGCGAGGGTCGCCGACCGCAGTGTCGGTACGCCGAGGGCAGCCGCCGCCTTCTCGCAGTCCTCGCGCCGGGCGGCGTACCCGCCGTCGTTGAGGGCATGGGTGACCCGGGTGTCGGTGACCAGCAGCGAGACGTCGTCGAGGGGGAGCGCGACCGCGGACGAGGTGTGCGCGGAGAAGTCGATGAGCAGCGCCGCGCCCGGCGACGCCAGCATCGCCACCGTCTGGTCCATGCCGCCGGTGGGTGCGCCGGCCACCTCGGACTCAGCCCGGATGCACGCGTCGACCACCAGCGACCGGTCCAGCTCGACGCCGGCCACCGCGCACGCCGCCACCGCCACCGAGCACTCCAGCGCGGCCGACGACGAGAGCCCGGCCCCGAGGGGGACCGTCCCGTGCACCATCACGTCCACGCCGGGCACCGCGACGCCCGCCTCGCGCAGCGCCCACAGCACCCCGGCGGCGTACGACGCCCACCCCTCGGCCGATGCCAGCGAGTCCAGGGTCCCCTCCCACGGCGAGGACTCCTCGACGCTCGCGATCCGCACCACGTCGTCGGAGCGGGTCGACACTGCGGCGTACGTCGCGTGGGGGAGCGCCACCGGCAGCACCAGGCCGCCGTTGTAGTCGGTGTGCTCGCCGATCAGGTTCACCCGGCCCGGCGCCCGGCCGACGAGCGCCGGGGCGGCGCCGTAGGCCGACGAGAACGCCGCGGCGGCGGCGGAGGCGAGAGACGAGGGATCCCCGGGAGCGACGAACATGCGCTCGATCCTAGGGACACCGACCACGGCCGCCGGGCGCCCGGCGGGCCGCCCGGCACGTAGACTGGTGCGACGTGCAGTTCCTCGACGCGACCCCGCCGCCCTACGACCTGACCTACGACGACGTCTTCATGGTCCCGCGGCACTCCGCGGTCGCCAGCCGGTACGACGTCGACCTGTCCACCAGCGACGGCACCGGCGCCACCCTGCCGCTGGTCGTCGCCAACATGACGGCGATCGCCGGCAAGCGGATGGCCGAGACCATCGCGCGGCGCGGCGGTCTCACGGTCATCCCGCAGGACATCCCCGCGCCGGTCGTCGCCGACGTCATCAGCTTCGTGAAGTCCCGCCACCTCGTCTTCGACACCCCGATCGAGCTGGCGCCCCACCAGACGGTCGCCGAGGCGCTGTCGCTGATCCCGAAGCGCGCCCACCGGGCCGCCGTCGTCGTCCAGGACCGGAAGCCCCTCGGCGTCGTGTCCGAGGCCGACTGCGTCGAGGTGGACCGGTTCGCCCAGGTCCAGCACGTGATGCAGCCGATCGCGGCGCTGCTGACCAAGGACGCCGACCCGCGCGAGGCCTTCGACCGCCTCGACGCCGCGCACGCGAGCCTGGCCGTCGCCGTGGACGACGACGGCACGCTGCTCGGCGTGCTCACCCGCACCGGCGCGCTGCGGGCGACGCTCTACGACCCCGCCGTCGACGCCCGCGGCGGCCTCCGCGTCGCCGCCGCCGTCGGGGTCAACGGCGACGTCGCGCAGAAGGCCAAGGAGCTGCTCGACGCCGGCGTCGACTGCCTGGTCGTCGACACCGCGCACGGCCACCAGGACCGGATGCTCGAGGCACTCGCCGCGGTGCGCGGCCTGGACCCGCAGGTCCCGGTCGCGGCGGGCAACGTGGTCTCCGCCGAGGGCACCCAGGCCCTGATCGAGGCGGGCGCCGACATCGTCAAGGTCGGCGTCGGGCCGGGCGCCATGTGCACCACCCGGATGATGACCGGCGTCGGTAGGCCGCAGTTCTCCGCCGTCCTCGAGTGCGCCGAGGCCGCGGCCGAGCTCGGCAAGCACGTCTGGGCCGACGGCGGCGTCCGCCACCCCCGCGACGTCGCGCTCGCCCTCGCCGCCGGCGCCTCCGCGGTGATGATCGGCTCGTGGTTCGCCGGCACGTACGAGTCGCCGGGCGACCTGATGCTCGACTCCGACGGCCGCGCCTACAAGGTGTCCTTCGGCATGGCGTCGGCGCGGGCGGTCGCCAACCGCACGAGCGGCGAGTCGGCGTACGACCGGGCGAGGAAGGGGCTCTACGAGGAGGGCATCTCCTCGTCGCGGATGTACCTCGACCCGGCCCGGCCGGGCGTGGAGGACCTCGTTGACCAGATCTGCTCGGGCGTGCGGTCGGCGTGCACGTACGCCGGCGCCGCCTCGCTCGCGGAGCTCCGCGAGCGGGCGGTCGTCGGCGTGCAGTCGGCGGCCGGCTTCCACGAGGGCCGGCCGCTGTCCACCAGCTGGTAGCCGGTCGGGCTCAGGCCTCCGGGTCGCGGTCGACCGCGATCACGAAGTCGTCGCCGTGCTCGGTGACACCCGCGATCACGGCGGCCTCGACGGCCTCCTCGGCGTAGCGCCGGCGCACCATCATCGGGTCGCTGCGCAGGTCCTTCACCAGCGAGACCGCCAGCCCGACCATCACCACGACGAACGGCAGGGCCGCCACGATGGTGATCGTCTGGAGGCCGTTCAGCGCGTCCTCACCGCCGACGAGCAGCATCACCGCGGCGACCGCGCCGGTGGCGACGCCCCAGAAGATGACGGTACGGCGGCTCGGCTCCTGGGTGCCGCGCTCGGAGAGCGTGCCCATCACGATGGACGCGGCGTCGGCGCCGGAGACGAAGAAGATCGCGACGAGCAGCATCACCACGATGCTCGCGACCGTGGACAGCGGGTAGGACTCCAGCGTGGTGAACAGCTGGGACTCGATGCCCCCGGCGCCGGCGATGTCGGTGCCGGCCTTCTGCAGGTCGATCGCGGCGCCACCGAAGATGCAGAACCAGACCAGGCTGACCAGGCTCGGCACCAGCAGCACGCCGGTGACGAACTGGCGGACCGTCCGGCCGCGGGAGATGCGGGCGATGAACATCCCCACGAACGGGGTCCAGGAGATCCACCACGCCCAGTAGAAGACGGTCCACGACTGCAGCCAGGTGCTGGTCTCGGAGCCCTCGGCGCCGGTGCGGGCCGACATCATCGCCAGGTCACCGATGTAGCTGCCGATCGACGTCGGCACCAGGTTCAGGATGAACACCGTCGGGCCGAGGACGAACACGAACACCGCGAGCGCGATGGCGAGCACCATGTTGATGTTGGACAGCAACTGGATGCCCTTCGCGACCCCGGAGACCGCGGACAGGATGAACGCCGCGGTGAGGACCGCGATGATCCCGACCAGGATGCCGTTGCCCACGTCCCCGATGCCGCCGACGATCTGGAGACCGCTCTTGATCTGCAGCGCACCGAGGCCCAACGAGGCCGCGGACCCGAAGAGCGTGGCGAAGATCGCCAGCATGTCGATGACCTTGCCCCAGCCGCCGTGCGCGCGGCTGCCGAGCAGCGGCTCGAAAGCGGCGGAGATCAGCTGCAGGCGGCCCTTGCGGTAGACGCCGTACGCGATCGCGAGACCGACCACGGCGTAGATCGCCCACGGGTGGAGGGTCCAGTGGAAGAGGGTCGTGGCCATCGCGTGCTGGGTCGCCTCGGCGTTCCCGGCCTCGCCGGTGCCGGGCGGCGGCGTGGCGAAGTGGGTGATCGGCTCGCTCACGCCGTAGAACATCAGCCCGATGCCCATGCCGGCGCTGAACATCATCGCCACCCACGACACGGTCCGGAACTCCGGCTCCTCGTCGTCGCGGCCGAGCGGGATGTTGCCGAAGCGGCTCGCGGCGAGCCAGATGACGAACACGACGAACGCGCTCGCTGCGGTCACGAACAGCCAGCCGGTGTCGCGCATCACCCAGGAGAGGGCGCCACCGGAGGCGGTCGCCAGCGAGTCGGTGCTGACGAACCCCCAGACCAGGAACGCCAGCGCGACCGCGGCGGTGACGCCGAACACGACCTTGTCCAGGCCTCGCTCGGGGGTCGCCTCGTCGACCGGATGGTCGAGCGCCGGGTGGGGGATCGGATCTGCCGGGGGTCGGTGCAGAGTGGTCACCAAGCCCAGATACCCACCCCAGGGGGTGAGTACCCGTGAACCGGCTCACCCCCGCGAGCTGCGCTCCGTCCGTCCGCGGACGATGCCGATGAACCGCTGGACCCAGGGGTCGTCGTTCTCGATCAGCCAGGCCAGGCCGACGGTCGTCGGCGGGAGGTCGGTGACCACCCGGTACGTCACGTCGCGGCGGTGGTGGAGCCGCGCGACCGACATCGGGACGACGGCCACGCCGGTGCCGGAGGCCACCACCTCGACCGCGTCCCGGACCGACATCGGCGGCCAGGCCAGCTGGTCGGCGGTCGGCGTCCACCCGGACCGCTCCGGCAGGACCAGCTGCTCGTCGGCGAGCTCGGCGGTGGTGACCTCGTCCGCGAGCGTCAGCAGGTGCTCGGTGCCCATCACGGCGACGGGGAGCTCCTCGTACAGCGGGATCAGGTGCAGCCCGTCGCGGTCCACCGGGAGCCGCACGAGCGCCATGTCGAGCGTGCCGGCGCGGACCCGGTCCTCCTGCTCCTCCTCGGTGACCGGCACGAGCTCCAGCGGGTCCCGGGCGTAGCGCTCGCGCCAGGCTCGCGCCCACTTGTCGGGCGTCGCCCCGGTGACGAAGCCGACGCGGAAGTGACCGAAGGCCTCACTCACGATCCGGGCTCACGCAGCCCGCGAGCGGCCGGCGGCCCAGCGCCAGATCGCGGTGACGATCACGGCGCCGACGAGGGAGCCGATGATGCCGCTGGCGCGGAGCTCGAGGCCGTCCCCGGCGAGCAGGCTGATGAGCAGCCCGCCGACGAACGAGCCGACGAGGCCGGCGACGATCGCCATCGTCCAGTCCACCCCGCCGGCCTCGCGGCCGAGGATGAGCTGCGCGCCGGCACCGATCACCATGCCGAAGAGGATCAGACCCAGGATGAGCATGCGCCGATCCTAGGGGCGCGGGACGCCGCGGGCGTTCACCCGGTTTCACCGAACTGCTCGACCCGGACGACGTCCGGGTCGACGCCGCAGTCCTCGAGCAGCCGGGTCGCGTACGACGCGAAGCCGACCGACCCGCACACGTAGGCGCGCTCGGCGCCCGCGACGTACGCCGCCATCTCGTCGGGGTACGGCGGCGCCGCGACCCGGTCGCGACCCCCCTCGACCGTGAGGTTCTCGCGGGTGAGCGCGATGAACGCGCCGTACCGCTGGAGCTCGTCGGCGTACGGCAGCTCCTCCCGGGTGCGGGCGACCACGACGACCTTGAGCCGGTCCTGGACGCCCAGCCGCCGGGCGACCCGGGTCATCGCGACCACCGGCACCACGCCGGAGCCGCCGGCGACGCAGACAGCCGGCACGTCGCCCTCCCAGACGAACCAGCCACCGATGGGGCCGCGCAGCTCCAGCACGTCACCGACCTCGGCGACGTCGTGGAGGAAGCCGGACACCTCGCCGCCGGGCAGGCACTCCACCATCAGCTCGAGCAGCGGGTCGTCGGGGTCCGACGCGATCGAGTAGGAGCGTTGCGCCGTGTAGCCGTCGGGGGCGCGCAGCCGGACGACGTAGTGCTGGCCGGCCAGATGGTCGACCCGGTCGTCGACGTGGAGGCGCAGCCGCACCAGGCGGTCGGTGGGGTGGTCGAGCTCGATGATCGTGCCGGTCGTCCAGCCGCCGGCGGGGGCCGACCCGGTCACGGATCGCCCTGGTAGCGCTGCTCGAGCCACGGGTCGCCGCGGTCGTGGTAGCCGCTGCGTTCCCATAAGCCGGGCTCGTCGTGGTCCATCAGGGTCAGCCCGGACACCCATTTCGCACTCTTCCAGAAGTACAGGTGCGGGACCAGCAGGCGGGCCGGGCCGCCGTGCTCGACGGGCAACGGTCTGCCGTCGACCGTCCAGGCGATCCATGCCTTGCCTCCGGTCACGTCGCTGAGGGGGAGGTTGGTGGTGTATCCGGTGTGTGAGCGGGCCATGACGAACTTGGCCTCGCGCAGGGGGCCAGCGAGACCGAGCAACGTGTCGACGGACACACCGTCGAACGCCATGTCGAACTTCGACCAGGTGGTCACGCAGTGGATGGCGCCCTGGTACGTCGAGGGGGGCATCTTGTGCAGGTCCGACCAGGACCACGTCTGCGGTCGTTCGGCCAGGCCGTCGATGCTGAAGCTCCACGTGGCGGTGTCCAGCCGTGGGGTGGGCTCGTAGCTCAGGACTGGCCAGCCGTCGCCGGTGTTGTACTGC
>DASTXB010000014.1:0-25187 GCA_035765695.1 Nocardioides sp.
GTGGTCACCGCCTGGGCGCGGGTCCCGTCGTCGAGGATCGAGGCCCAGCTCAGGAGGCGGTCGGTGATCTTCTCCATGCTCGCCGGTTCCCCGAAGCGGCTACGACGTGCGGGCGTCCCAGGTCCGCAGCCAGACGGCGTGCTCGGCCTCGGCGAGCTTGGCCAGGGCGTCCGACGGGAGCGGGTCGAGGGTGTCGGTGACGACGTACCCGCGCTCGCCCCGGGTGGAGAGGTACTGGCCGGTGACGTTGGCGCCGGCGTCGGCGAGGACCCCGTTCACGCTGGCCAGGACACCGGGGAGGTTGACGTGCAGGAAGCCGATGCGGTGCCCCGCGGTGAGCGCCGGCGCCTGGACGACGGGCAGGTTCACCGACAGCTCGGTGCGGCCCTCGAGCGCGAACCCGCCGAGCTTGCCGGCCACGAAGTAGCCGATCTCCTCCTGGGCCTCCTGCGTGGAGCCGCCGACGTGCGGGGTGAGGATGACGTTGTCGAGGCCGCGCAGCACGGACTCGAACGGGTCGCCCTGGGCCTTGGGCTCGACCGGGAAGACGTCCAGCGCGGCGCCCGCGATGTGACCGGACAGGATGTTCTCCCGCAGCGCGACGTCGTCGACGACCATGCCGCGGGCCGCGTTGATGAACAGGCTCCGCGGCTTCATCTTCGCGAACTCCTCGGCGCCGAACATGCCGGCGTTGCCGGGCCGTCCGTCCACGTGGAGGCTCACGACGTCCGCCTCCGCGAGCAGGTCGTCGAGGGTCTTCATCCGCCGCGCGTTGCCGTGCGCGAGCCGGTCGGCGGTGTCGAAGAAGATCACCCGCAGGCCCATCGCCTCGGCCAGGTTCGAGAGCTGGGTGCCGATGTTGCCGTAGCCGACGATGCCGAGCGTGCGGCCGCGGATCTCGTGGCTGCCCTTGGCCGACTTGTCCCACACGCCGGCGTGCATCCGCTCGGTCTTCTCGGCCAGCCGGCGCGCCAGCATGATGATCTCGCCGATCACCAGCTCCACGACGCTGCGCGTGTTGGAGTACGGCGCGTTGAAGACCGCGATGCCGTGATGTGCCGCGGCCGTCAGGTCGACCTGGTTGGTGCCGATGCAGAAGCACCCGATCGCCAGCAGGTCGGGCGCCGCGTCGAGCACCCGGGGCGTGATGTGCGTGTTGGACCGGATGCCGAGCAGGTGCACGCCGGGCAGCTCCGCGACCAGCTCGTCCTCGGACAGGGACCCGGTGCGCAGCTCGACCTCGAAGCCACGGGCCTCGAGGATCTCGACGGCGACCGGGTGGATGTTCTCCAACAGCAGCACCTTCACGGTGATCCAGCCTAGGTCGGGGGACCGGTGACCCCGAATCGCCGCCGAACGGTGGGACACCCGGCATGATGCACGCCATGGGAGCACGCAGGCGCACCGGCGCCGTCCTGGTCGCCCTCGCCGCGATCCTCAGCACGACCGTCACGGCGGCCGTCGTCACCGGGGGAGCGTCAGCCGCGGCCCAGGCGCCGGCCGGGGTCGCGGGTGACCGCGGCAGCTGGCAGGTCCGGTGGCTGGGCGACGACCGGTACGACGTGTCCTGGCGCTCGCCCCGCAGGTTCCCGCTGACCGGCGATCGGCCCACGATCGTCGGTCCCGACGGACTGCGGATCGGGGCGCCGACGATCGCCGCCGACGGCCGGACCGTCCACGCGGTCGTGACCGCTGCGGCGCGGCCCGCCCCGGCCGACCTCGACGTGCTGCTCTCCGGCGACCGGCTCGACGTCGCCGGCGACGACCGGTTGCGCACCGGCGTGGCCGCCGCCGGCAAGCCGCTCGACCTGCCGGGCACCACCACGCTCCCGACCGACCCGGCCACGCCGGGGCCGTACGACGTCACGACCAGCGACTACGAGCTCGACCCGGTCAAGCTCGCCGGGATGCCCGAGCCGATCGAGATGGTCGGCCACGTCGTCGAGCCGGCGGCCGACGCCGCGACCGGGCCCCGCCCACTGGTGCTGTTCCTCCACGGCCGCCACAGCGTCTGCTACGACCCGAAGGACGAGGGCGCGGACGGCTCGTGGCCCTGCCAGGCGCCGCTGAAGGAGATCCCGAGCCAGCTCGGCTACGACTACATCCAGCAGGTGCTGGCCTCCCAGGGCTACGCGACGGTCTCGATCCGGGTGAACGGCATCAACGCCCAGGACTACCGCCTCGCCGACGGGGGCGCCGACGCCCGCGCGCAGATCGTCGAGCGGCACCTCGACCACTGGGTCGGCCTCGCCGCCGGCCACCAGGTCGACCTGAGCCGGGTGGTGCTCGTCGGGCACAGCCGCGGCGGCGAGGGCGTCGACCGGGCGTCGATCCAGATCCCGCTGAGCGCGCCGTACCGGATCGTCGGCCAGGTGCTGATCGCGCCGACCAACTTCGGCACCCAGACCGCGCCGTACGTGCCGACGGTGACGCTGCTGCCCTTCTGCGACGGCGACGTCAGCGACCTGCAGGGGCAGCGCTTCACCGACGTGGCGCGCGACCTGACGACCGGCGACACCTCGCTGAAGAGCTCGGTGCTGGTGATGGGCGCCAACCACAACTACTTCAACACCGAGTGGACCCCCGACCTGGCCCAGGCCCCGGCGTGGGACGACTGGTACGGGCCCCGGCGCGCCGAGTGCGGCGAGGAGAACCCCGAGCGGCTCACGCCCACGGAGCAGCAGTCCGTCGGGACGGCGTACGTCGCGGGCGCGGTGCACCTCTTCGCGGACGACGACCAGGACGTGCTGCCTCTGTTCGACGGCTCGCGCGCCACGGTGGCGTCCGTCGGCGACGCGCAGGTGCTCAGCGAGGCGATCGGCGGCGGGCGCGACCTGCGCACGCCCGGGGGCACGGCGTCGCGCGACCTCGCGGTCGGCGCGAGCACCCGGATGTGCCAGGGCGCGAACGACTCCTCGCGGGTCGCCTCCTGCACCTTCGGCATCGAGTGGGCGGGCGTGCACCCCCACTGGCCCGAGCAGTACGAGCACCTCGTCACCCGCGAGTTCTTCGAGATGACGTGGAGCGCGGCCGGCCAGTCCGGGGGCCTGCTCCTCGACGACCCGCTCGACCTGAGCGCGAGCCGCCTGGAGCTGCGCACGATCGTCGACCCGGACGAGGGCGACGCGAAGCTCGGCGTCCGGCTCACCGACGCCGACGGCGCCAGCGCGCTGGTCACACCCGTCGGTGGCGAGACGCTGCCGGCGCTCGGTCGGCGCGACGACACCGAGAAGTACTGGGCGCAGACCCTCATGGTCGACCCGTCCGGTGCCGCCGACATCGACCTGAGCCGGATCACGCAGGTCGACCTCGTCGCCGAGAGCGCCCACGGGCGGGTCTGGGTGGCCGACCTGGGCACCGCGCCGGCCGCGCTGGCCGCCGTACCCGAGGTGCGGCTGCCGACCCTCGACGTGGGCAACGTGCGCATCCCCGAGGGCGACGGGCCCGGCACGGTGACGGCGCAGCTGCCGTTCACGGTGCACGGCGAGGTCACCCGGCCGGCCCGGTTCTCGGTCACCACCGTCGGTCAGCAGGTCGGCGACGTCCAGCGGTTCACCGTCGACCTCGCGCCCGGGCAGACCGGCGGCAGCATCCCGATCCGCTACCAGGCCGACCGGCGCGACGACTTCGCCAAGCTGATCACGCAGGTCTCGACGTGGGCGGTGCGGAACATGATGACCGACGCGTACGTCGGCGGGCTGACCGTCCTGGACGACGACCCGACGCCGCGGATCCGGGTGCGCCCGGTCCACCGCACGGTGGCCGAGGGCCAGCGCGCCGAGTGGGAGGTCACCGTGGCGCGGCCGGTCGACTACGACATCTACGCCAGCGCCAAGGTCGTGCGCGGGCCGGCGCCGAACGTCGCCGCCGGGGACGTGCGCCGCACCTGGCTGCGCTCGCACCTCGGCGAGGACGTCGACCTCGCCGAGCCGCTGTGGAGCTACCACCCGTACGTGTTCCGGCCGCTGAAGACCGGCCGCACCCGGGCGGTCCTGCGCATCCCCACCCGCGTCGACGACGTCGTCGAGGGGCGCGAGGCGCTCACGCTGCAGGTGCGGATCGACAGGAAGCGGTTCGAGCGCACCGTGTACGTCCGGGGCTGACCGGCCGACCTCCTGGGGAGAGCGCCGCCCCTACGCCGGCAGGTCCTCCGCGTCCATGATCCGGTAGGCGTACCCCTGCTCGGCGAGGAAGCGCTGCCGGTTCTGGGCGAAGTCGGCGTCGACGGTGTCGCGGGAGACGATCGTGTAGAAGTGCGCAGTCTTGCCCTCGGACTTGGGGCGCAGCAGGCGGCCGAGGCGCTGGGCCTCCTCCTGGCGCGAGCCGAAGGACCCGGAGACCTGGATCGCGACCTCGGCGGAGGGCAGGTCGATCGAGAAGTTCGCGACCTTGGAGACGACCAGCAGGCCGACCTCCCCGGACCGGAACGCGTCGAACAGCCGCTGGCGCTCCTTCACCGTCGTCTCGCCCTTGATCACCGGAGCGTCGAGGGAGGCGGCGATCTCGTCGAGCTGGTCGATGTACTGCCCGATCACCAGCGTGGGCTGTCCGGCATGGGACGACACGAGCTGCCGCACCACGTCGATCTTGTGGTGGGTGCACGATGCGAGCCGGTACCGCTCCTCGGGCTCGGCGGTGGCGTACACGAGCCGCTCGGACGACGGCAGCGTCACCCGCACCTCGACGCAGTCGGCGGGTGCGATCCAGCCCTGCGACTCGATGTCCTTCCACGGCGCGTCGTACCGCTTCGGCCCGATCAGCGAGAACACGTCGCCCTCGCGGCCGTCCTCGCGCACGAGCGTCGCGGTCAGGCCGAGCCGGCGGCGCGCCTGGAGGTTCGCGGTCATCCGGAAGATCGGGGCGGGGAGCAGGTGCACCTCGTCGTACACGATCAGGCCCCAGTCACGGGCGTCCAGCAGCTCGAGGTGCGGGTACACGCCCTTCCGCTTGGTCGTCAGCACCTGGTACGTCGCGATCGTGACCGGCCGGACCTCCTTGACCGATCCGGAGTACTCGCCGATCTCGTCCTCGGTCAGCGAGGTGCGGCGGACCAGCTCGTCCTTCCACTGCCGCGCCGAGACGGTGTTGGTGACGAGGATCAGCGTCGTCGCCTTGGCCTCGGCCATCGCGGCCGCGCCGACCAGCGTCTTGCCGGCGCCGCACGGCAGCACCACGACGCCCGACCCGCCGTGCCAGAAGGAGTCGGCCGCCTCGCGCTGGTAGGAGCGCAGGTGCCACGCCGTCTCGTCCAGGAAGATCGGGTGCGCCTCGCCGTCGACGTACCCGGCGAAGTCCTCGGCGGGCCAGCCGATCTTGAGCAGCGCCTGCTTGAGGTTGCCGCGCTCCGAGGCGTGGACGACCACGGTGTCGTCGTCGATGCGCTCGCCGATCATGCCGGCGACCTTCTTGGCGCGCAGCACCTCCTCGAGCACCGGTCGATCGGTCGAGGAGAGCACCAGCCCGTGGATCGGGTGCTTCTCCAGCCGCAGCCGGCCGTAGCGCGCCATGGTCTCGGCGACGTCGACGAGCAGCGCGTGCGGTACGGCGTACCGGCTGTACTCCAGCAGCGTGTCCACGACCTGCTCGGCATCGTGGCCGGCGGCGCGGGCGTTCCAGAGCCCCAGCGGCGTCAGGCGGTAGGTGTGCACGTGCTCCGGCGAGCGCTCCAGCTCCGCGAACGGCGCGATCGCCTTGCGGCAGTCGTCGGCGCGCGCGTGGTCGACCTCGAGCAGCAGGGTCTTGTCGGACTGGACGATGAGCGGCCCGTCGTTCACGTCGTGGTTCCTCGATGGGGGCGTGGGTGAGATTCGTCGGCCGGCCGACGAAGTGCTGGGGTGGACGACGAAGGTTCGTCGTCCCGGCGCGGGTTTCGTCGGCCGGCCGACGAAACACCCCGAGACACCCGCGACCCCCTCACGCCCCGGCCACCGCCTTCTGCCGCGCGCGGAACGCCGCGACGTTGGCACGGGAGGAGCAGCGCTCGGAGCAGTAGCGGCGCGACCGGTTCGGTGAGGTGTCGACGAAGACGTGCGTGCACGGGGCGGCCGAGCAGACCCCGAGCCGGTCCGGCCCCAGGTCGCAGACCAGGTTGGCCAGGCCCAGCAAGGATTCGCCGACCAGCAGCTCAGCGACGCTGGCGTTGTCGGTGGCGACGTGCAGGTGCAGGTCGTGCCCCTCGTGGTCGGAGATGCGAGGGGTGATCGGGTGCCGCGACATCAGCTCGTTGAGGCCGCCCACCACGTCGGCGACGCGGTCGGCCTCACCGGCCTCGAAGACCGGCCGCAGCTCGCGCTGGAACTTCCGCAGCAGCATGCAGTCACGGTCGCTCGCGCGGGCCTGCAGCCACTCACGGCCCTCGAGGTACGCCACGAGGCCGTCGACATGTGACATGTCGGCGTTGAGCAGCGCAGCCGAGGCCTCGGCGTACCGGAGGAAGTCCACGATTCAATCGTACGGATCAGTCGGTGACGGGCCGCACCGTCGTGATGCGGTGGACCGCGAACGTCCGCACGTCGTCGCTGCGGTGGTCGTGCGCGGTCAGCGACCCGCCCTCGACCCGCAGCGGGTCGACCAGGCGCTCGGAGGTCGTCCCCTGGTTGTCGACGTAGCCGATCAGCACGGTGGCGCGCGCCTCCACCGCCTCGCGCAGCGCGGCCATGGATCCGCTCGGCGACAGGGTCTCGGCGGGTACGGCGGGGCGCGCCGACGCGACGCGGTCACCGGCCCGGATCGCGGTCACCGCGTGCGAGACGTGCGCGGCGTCGCGGGCCGAGCGCAGGTGCCGGCCGCGGTGCTCCTTGGGCGTGCGCGCGCGGAGCAGGTCGGGGCGGGCGACGTGCACGGTCCCGTCCGCCGCCTCCACGACCGGCGCGGCGCCGAGGTCGCGCAGCCGGGGGAGCAGCACGTCGAGCGGTGTCGAGGCGACCAGCACCGTGGGCGCGATCCGGCGCAGCCCGAGCGCGCCTGCGCGCGGGTGGTGCAGCAGCTCGGTGAGCGCGGCCTCGTCGTCGGAGCGCAGGAACGCCTCGGCGTGCCCGACCCGCACCGTGCCGAACGTCCGGGCCGTGTCGTCGACCAGGTAGGTCAGCGGCTGCGGCACCGGCGTCCGCGACACCGACCCGACGAACTCGTGGACCTCCGCCGCCGTCCAGCCGGTGTCGAGCGCGCGTCGGACCGAGGCGGGCGTGAAGCGGTACACGGTCGCGCCGCCGCGCGACTCGACGTCGGCGACCAGCTGGAGGCGCCGGGCGAGGTGGGACTCCAGCGGGCCGGGCGCCACCGCGGTCAGGTCCGCCTGGAGCAGCACGTGGTCGACCGGCTCGGGCAGCAGCTCGGCCAGCGCCTTCTCCGCCGCCGCCCGGTCGTCATCCAGGACAGCGCGGGCGTACGACGCCAGCCCGTTCAGCGCGACCACCCCCAGCACGGCCCCCTCGTCGACCGCCCACGCGACCTGGTCGGCCCGGGTCCGCGGCCGCCGGGGCCGCAGCCACGCCACCCGGCTCACCAGCGACGGGACGCCGGTGCCGGCGGCCAGGACGACGCCGGGCGGCAGCGCCGCAAGCTCGGCCAGCGCCATCCGGCGGCTCTCGACCTGGTGGACGCCGGCGAGCTCGGGCGCCAGGGCGTTCCAGACCTTGCCCGCGGGGTCGCGCTGCCCGACCAGGCCCGGCAGCCGGGGGCTCTCCAGCCAGGCGGCGACGAGCGCCGTCCACCGCTCCGCGACCGGGCGCTGGGTCCACTGGTCGAACAGGTCGGTCGGGGTCCACGCCGGGTTGCCGTCGCGGTCGGCGGAGGTCGCGAGCAGGCCGGCGGCGTGCGCCACCTCGACCAGGACCGCCGCGGTCGGCTCGTCGACGTGCAGCTCGGTCGCCGTCGCCCGCAGGTCGCGGACCCCGAGGCCGCCGCTGCGCAGCGCCGACGGCGGGTGCAGTCCCCAGTGGTCGAGCAGCAGCTCGACCCGGCGTACCGCCTCGAACGCCGCGCCCGCGCCGGCCCGGTCGACCAGCGACGCGCCGCGCTCGGCGGTCGCGAGCTCGGGCACCGCGTCGACGGGCTCGGTCGTGGTCCGGCCACCGCGCAGTGCCACGCCGACCTCGCCGGGCAGCACCACGACCCCGCCGCCGCGGGGCACCAGCAGCCGCCGGGCGAGCAGCTCCTCGGCAGGCGTCTCGGCGGCCTCGGGCAGGACGGTGTGCCGCGACGTCCCGGTGGTCGCCTCGCCGCCCGACTCCAGCACGTGCTCGAGCAGCGTCCGGGCCTGCGGCGACAGCTCGTCGAGGCGCCGGCGTACCTCGTCCTGCGTGAGCGGCTCGGTCGAGAACGGCCGCAGCCCGCTCACCGTCAGCGCGTCCGCGACCCCGCTCAGCGCCCGCAGCCCCTGCGTCGACTCCCACGCCAGCGCCAGCGCGAGCAGCCGGTCCAGCGCCGCGGACACCGTGGACGGGGCGGCATCGACGAGGGAGGCGAGCTCCGACGCGGTGGTTTGGCCCACGACGACAAGGGCATCTAGGACACTGAGCTCGGCCTGCGTCAGCTGGTCGAGCGCACGCAGCAGTGATGACCGGGTGGCGGCACGAGACGCCAGCTGGCCTGAGTCGTGAGGGGCCGGGGTGGCGAGATCGGGACGATCGAGGAGCAGGCGGGACAGCCGGTCGTCCGGCCAGCTCCTGAGCTGGTCGGCGAGAGAGCGGAATCCCGTGGACATCCCTCCCAAATTACCGGGACGGTGCACGAGATGAGGCAGGTCGAG
The DNA here is from genome assembly GCA_035765695.1 of Nocardioides sp. GTDB lineage: Bacteria > Actinomycetota > Actinomycetes > Propionibacteriales > Nocardioidaceae > Nocardioides. The sequence goes on from DASTXB010000014.1 coordinate 8,750, forward strand.
CTGCACCACGGGGCGGCGACCGACGTCGGCCGGGTCCGCGAGGTCAACGAGGACGCCTATCTCGCCGTGGCGCCGGTGTACGTCGTCGCCGACGGCATGGGCGGGCACGAGGGCGGCGACGTCGCGAGCGCGATCGCGGTGGAGGAGTTCGCCCGGGTGGCCGAGGCCGGCTACGACGCGCACCGGGGCCGCGAGGCCGTCGCCGGCGCCCTCGAGGCGGCGCAGCGCCGGATCCACGAGTACGCCGACGAGCAGGCGCGCCACGGCGTCGAGCGACGGCGCAGCGCCGGCACCACCGTGGTCGCCGCGCTGCTGGTCGACGAGGGCTCCGGCCCCGCCTGGCTGCTCGCGAACCTCGGCGACTCGCGGATCTACCGCTTCGCCGACGGGCGCCTCGACCAGGTCAGCACCGACCACAGCCTGGTCCAGGAGCTGGTCGACTCCGGGCAGATCGCGCCCGAGGAGGCCGCCACCCACCCGGAGCGGAACGTCATCACCCGCGCTCTCGGCGACGCGGTCGGCGCCGAGGCCGACTACTTCGTCGTCCCCCTGGCCGACGCCGAGCGGATCCTGCTCTGCACCGACGGCGTGAACGGCATGCTCGACGACGACGCGATCGCCACGATCCTCGCCGAATCCACCGACCCGCGCGACGCGGCCGACCGGCTGGTCGCCGCCGCGGTCGTCGCCGGTGGCGACGACAACGCCACCGCGGTCGTCGTCGACGTCGTCGGCACCACCGCCGAGGGCGGGTACGACGCCGACCGGCAGCGCGCGAGCCTCGAGGAGAAGCTGGGAGGACACCGGTGACCTGGTCCTACCGCGGCGGCGAGTGGTTCGGCATCTTCGGCGAGAACGCCGTCGTCGTGCTGCCGCCGTCGGAGAAGGCCCGCGTCGCGGCCGTCTGGGAGCTGGTCGACGACGGCGCCGGCTTCGACGAGACCCTGGACGCCCTGATCTCCTCGGGCCTGCGCGACCTGCCGGGCTTCATCCTGGTCAGCCGGGAGGGCGACGAGACGCGGGTGGTGCTGCGCGGCGAGGCGTACGCGCACTTCGCGACCGACGGCGACGTCGTGCACGTCGACGGGGACTCCGCCACGACGTGGGTCGAGCGCACCCTCGCGGGCGTCACCCGCATCCACCTCGAGGTCTCCGGCGAGCACGCCCCCGAGGACCTCGTGCTCACCCGGGGCCTGGTGCGGATCGCGTCGGCCGAGTGGGGCGAGGAGCCGCCCGCGCCTGCGATCGAGGAGCCCGAGACCGACCACGACGGCCTGACCCAGGGCGGCGGGACGCCCACGGAGCGCCCCCTGCCCGGCATCCCGGGCCAGCCGCCGGCCCCGCCGGTGACCGCCCGTCCGGTCGCCCGGCTGCTGTTCTCCAGCGGCGAGTCCGTCGACGTCGACCGTGCGGTCCTCGTGGGCCGCGCCCCCGAGGTGCGCGCCGGGGCGGACGTGCGGACCCGGCTGGTCCGGGTCTCCAGCCCCCACCAGGAGATCTCCTCCACCCATCTCGAGATCCGCCCGGGCTCGGGTGCCGACCACGGCTCCGCGGTCGTCACCGACCTCGGCTCCACCAACGGCACCCAGCTCGTGCAGCCTGGCCTGCCGCCCGAGGACCTCAAGGCCGGGATCGCCGTCCAGCTGATCCCCGGCGCCGTGATCGATCTCGGTGACGGAGTCAGCATCCAGGTCGTCACCCCGTGAGCGCCGCCGGGACCTCCGCGGACCTCGACCGCCGCTTCCATGCCTTCGCGATCGACCGGCTCGTCGCCTGGACGATCGACGCGGCCGCGGCGTACCTCGCCTGGCGGTACCTCCTCGACCAGGATCGCGTCGTCGCCGGCATCGCGGTCGTCGCCGCCGTCGTGCTCGTCGTGTACGCCGCGTTCGCGGTCGTGCTCGGTGTCACCGGCAGCTCGCCGGGCAACGCCGCTCTCGGCATCCGCGTCGTCGGCGTCGGCACGGGTGCGCCGATCGGGCCGGGTCGCGCGCTGCTGCGGCAGCTGGTCCTGGGCGTCGCCACGGTGCCGACCTTCGGGATCGGCACCGCCACCCTCGCGTGGACCGCGGCGATGGACCCGAGTGGGCGCCGGCACGGCTGGCACGACCGGGTCGCGGGCTCGGAGGTCCTCGACGTGCGTCCGGTGCCGGAGGAGCCCGCGCTCGTGGAGGAGCGGCCGTCGCCCGTGGTGAACCTGACGGCGATGCGGCTGGTGCCCGTGCCCAGCACCCCACCGCCAGCGCCGCCGACCCCGGTGCGGACCGCGCCGGCGACGGCACCAGCAGCACCGGCGCCCCCGACCGCACCGCCTGCCGCGCCGCCGCCAGCGCCGTCCGCAGCACCGAGCTCCAAGCACCGGGCGCCCGACCCGGAACCCGTCCCGTCCCGGCAGCAGCTCGGGTACCCGCTGGTGCCCGAGCCGTCGGCGCCCAGCGCCCGCTGGCGGGTCAGCTTCGACTCCGGTGAGTCGTTCGTGGTCGAGGGCGTGACCCTGGTCGGCCGGCGCCCCGAGGCGCGTGCCGGGGAGAGCGCGGGGCACCTCGTGGCGCTGCGCTCCGACGACATGTCGCTGTCCAAGACCCACGCGCAGCTCCAGGTCGTGGCCGACGGCGTCCTCGTCGTCATGGACCGCGGATCGACCAACGGCTCGGTCCTGCTGCGCCAGGGGGTCGCCCGCGACCTGGCGGCCGGTCGCCCCACGACGCTGCTCGACGGCGACCACGTCCGGTTCGGCGACCGGATCATGACGGTCGCCAAGGAGTCCTGACCGGTCGTCCCACGGCCTTCCCGCGGCCCGGCCGGATGCGTAGCGTGCCCCTATGAGCTTCGAGTACGAGGGCACCGTGACGACGAGCGCATCTCCGAAGGACGTCTGGCGGCTCTGGTCGGACGTCGGCAGCTGGCACTGTTGGGATCCCTCGGTGCAGCAGGTCTGCATGGAGGGCCACTTCTCCGAGGGAGCGGCGGGCACGATGACCCTCGCCGGTGGCGTCGAGGCGCCGTTCGTCCTGGAGATCGTGGAGCCCTGCAGCCGGTTCCTCGACCGGGTCACGATGGGCGACCTGGTCATCCACATCGACCACGAGGTCAAGGCGACCGACTCCGGGTCGGAGGTGACCGTGCGCACGCACATCTCCGGCCCCGGGGCCGCGGACGTGGGTCCGATGGTCGCGGGGGACACCCCCAAGGCGCTCGAGGCCCTGGTCCGGATGGCCGAGGAGAAGTCCTGACCCAGGCCGTCGGACCGGGGCCCTTCCGTTCCTGACGCCGGACCAACGCACGGCCAACTCCGGCTGGCGTAGGTTCCCGCCATGGAGTCCTACGCCAAGGGCGAGCTCGAGCCGCCGCTGCTCGAGGAGACGATCGGCGCCAACTTCGAGCGCACCGTGGCCGCGCATCCCGACCGGGAGGCGCTGGTCGAGGTGGCCAGCGGGCGCCGCTGGACCTGGGCCGAGCTCGACCGCGACGTCGACGCGCTCGCCATCGGCCTGATCCGTGCGGGCATCGGCAAGGGTGACCGGGTCGGCATCTGGTCGCCGAATTGCGCGGAGTGGACGATCACGCAGTACGCCACCGCGAAGATCGGCGCGATCCTGGTCAACATCAACCCGGCGTACCGCACGCACGAGCTGTCCTACGCGCTCAACCAGTCGGGCACGAAGCTGCTGATCTCCGCGCCGTCGTTCAAGACCAGTGACTACCGGGCGATGATCGAGGAGGTGCGGGACCAGACGCCCGTCGAGCAGGTGCTCTACCTGGGGTCACCGGAGTGGGCCGACCACAACGTGAGCGACCCCGGTGTCACGCTGGCCGACGTGATGACGTGGTCGCTCGACCCGGGCGACCCGATCAACATCCAGTACACGTCCGGCACCACCGGCTACCCGAAGGGCGCCACGCTCAGCCACCGCAACATCCTCAACAACGGCTACTTCACGACCGAGCTGATCAACTTCACCGAGCAGGACCGGCTCTGCATCCCGGTGCCCTTCTACCACTGCTTCGGCATGGTGATGGGCAATCTGGGCTGCACGAGCCACGGCGCCACGATGGTCATCCCGGCGCCGGGCTTCGACCCCGAGATCACCCTGCGCACGATCGCGGAGGAGCGCTGCACCGGCGTGTACGGCGTCCCCACGATGTTCATCGCGATGCAGAACCACCCGACGTTCGCCGACCACGACCTGTCGTCGCTGCGCACCGGGATCATGGCCGGCTCGATCTGCCCGGTCGAGGTGATGAAGCGCTGCGTGAGCGAGATGCACATGGCCGAGGTGTCGATCGCGTACGGCATGACCGAGACCTCGCCGGTCTCCTGCCAGACCCGCGCCGACGACGACCTCGAGCGGCGTACCGCGACCATCGGCCGGGTGCACCCGCACGTCGAGGTCAAGATCGTCGACCCGGTCACCGGGGAGACGGTCGATCGCGGGCAGCCGGGCGAGCTCTGCACCCGCGGCTACTCAGTGATGCTCGGCTACTGGGACGACCCGGAGAAGACCGCCGAGGCCGTCGACGCGGACGGCTGGATGCACACCGGCGACCTCGCCGAGATGCGCGAGGACGGGTACTGCAACATCGTCGGCCGCATCAAGGACATGGTGATCCGCGGCGGTGAGAACATCTACCCGCGCGAGATCGAGGAGTTCCTCTACCAGCATCCCGACGTCGAGGACGTCCAGGTGATCGGCGTCCCCGACGAGAAGTACGGCGAGGAGCTCTGCGCGTGGATCAAGGTGCGCGCCGGCGCCGAGCCGCTCGACGCGGACGCCGTCCGGACGTACGCCACGGGCAAGCTCGCGCACTACAAGATCCCGCGCTACGTGATGGTCGTCGACGAGTTCCCCATGACCGTCACCGGCAAGATCCGCAAGGTCCAGATGCGGGAGGAGTCGGCCCGCGCGCTGGGCCTCGGCTGACGCCGGAGGCGGCGGCCTCAGCGCGAGATGACGACCGGGATCCGGGTGACGGTGCCGGTCGCACCGCGCCAGGTGATCCAGCCGTCGTCGTCGGGCTGCGGCACCGCGGTGCGGCCGACGGTCACGATGAACGTCGCGCTCTGGCCGGGGCCGAGCCGCACGGCCGCGGGGGTCACCCGGACGTCGTGACGGGTGAAGCCGCGCACGTGCGAGGAGAAGTACAGGTGCCGGTCGGTCACGTTCGTGATCGTGCGTACGGCGGTGTCCGCCCGGCCGGTCAGCAGGACCGACGGGGTGTTCAGGTCGTCGTCGAGCGCGCCGGTCAGCCAGGCGCGGTAGTCACCGGGGGAGACGTCGTAGACCAGTCCCGGGCGGAGTGCCGGGTCGGCGACCACGCGGCCGGACCCGGCCCGCAGGGCGCCGGCGCCGGGCACGCGGCGCGCGGTCGTGACCAGGGCCGAGCGCACCGCGGCGGCGGACCAGTCGGGGTGCCGGGCGACCAGCAGCGCGGCCGCACCACTGGTGACCGCGGCGGAGACCGACGTCCCCGCCGCGAGGTCCCAGGCGCTGCCGCCGGGCACCGCGCCGAGGACGCCGCTGCCGGTCGCGGCGAGGTCGGGCTTGAGCACCGGGCCCGCGGGGTCGCCGGGGCTCGACCAGCGCGCGACGTGCGGCGGGGTGCGCTCCGCGCCGAGCGGGACGAGGCGCACGCGGCCGTCGTACCGTCGCAGCGCGCGGCCGGCGGCGGCGTCCACGTGGACCGTCGGCACGCTGTGGAAGTCGGCGACCTCGGAGCCGGGGCCGCGGTTGGCCAGCACCATGCCGGCGCCGTCCGCCTGGGCGACCGCCGCGGACTTGTCGACCCGGCCGATGACGCCGCGCTCGCAGAGCACCACCCGGCCGGCGACCTTCGAGGCGTCCAGGCTGCCCGGTGTGCAGACCCGCGCGGCGCGCCGGGTCGAGCCCGCCGTCGCGACCCGGGCGCCGACCACCAGCCGCCCGGAGATCCGGTCCGCCGCGGCCATCGCCCCGGTGAACGATCGCCCGTCGGCCAGCACGACCCGGCCCTCGCGGACCGGCCCGGTCGTCGCCCCGACCGTCGTCACCCACGGCGACCCGTGCGCGGCGCTGCGGTCGGGCTCGTTGCCGGCGGCGCCGACGACGACGACGTCGTGCTCGGCCGCGCCCAGCAGCGCGCGCTCGACGGTGTCGAAGCCGGCCGGCCCGCCGACGGAGAGGTTCAGGACGTCGACGCCATCGTCGGTCGCGGCGTCGATCGCGCTCACCAGGTCGGCGGTCGAGCAGCCGTCGTCGCGGGGATCGGGCGCTGTCCAGCAGGCCTTGTAGACGGCGAGGCGTGCCTGGGGTGCGACGCCGGCGTACGTCCCGAGCCGCTGCTCGCCGACCCGGGCCGACACCCCGGAGTCACCGGCCGCGATCGAGGCGACCTGGGTGCCGTGCCCGTCCTCGTCGCGGGCCGACAGCGACTCGGACGAGCGGACGCGGTCCGCGCCGAAGCCGTCCACGAACCACCGGGCCGCGAGCAGCTTGCGGCCGCACGCGTCGGGGCCCCAGTCCTCACCGGCCTGGCAGCCTCCGTGGAAGCCCCGCGGGGACCGGCCGAGGCCGGACACCGTCGAGAACACCGGGCTCTCGGGCGCGATGCCGGTGTCCACGACGCCGATCACCACCCCTGCGCCGCCGCGCTCGCGCGCCGGCAGCCCGGGCACCAGCCCCGATCGCGGGGGGCGACCGGCGACCGGGCGCACCTGGTCCCGCTCGACGAGCGCGACCTGGGCGTCGCGACGCAGGTCGGCGGCCTGGGCCGCGTTGAGGCGTACGGCGACGCCGTTGAGTGCCGTGGTCCAGCGGTAGACGGGCTCCGGCCCGCCGACCGTCGCCAGCACGCGATCCTGCTCGGCGCTGAGCTGCAGGCTGTCGAGGAGCCCGGACGCACCGGGGCCCTCGAGCGTCACCAGGTAGAGGTCGTCGTGGTCGGCGGCCGCGGCCGGGTGGGCGGGCGCGAGGACCGTCAGGGCAGCGACCAGCGCCGAGACGCCTGCCGCGAACCTCGCCCGCACGACTTCCCCCCTCGAGAGCACTGCTGTCACGTGAGCCACTCATTGTGACAGGGGTTTCGGATTCCTTCACCTGGATCCCTAGGCTGACCGCATGCAGTCAGCGCCGCTCGTCGTCGGATTCGACCTCGACATGACGCTGATCGACACCGCGCCCGGGTTCGCCGACGTGCTCCGCGCGCTGGGTGCCGAGCTCGGCGTCGAGTTCCCGGTCGAGGAGATGACGGCCAAGCTCGGTCCGCCGCTCGACCTGCTCCTCGAGCCCTACCTCGAGGCCGACGCCATCGCCGCGGCCGGCGACCGGTTCCGGGCGCTCTACCCCGACCACGCGATCACCGGGACGCCGGTGCTGGCGGGCGCGCACGAGGCGATCGCCGCGGTCCGCAGGTACGGCGGCCGGGTGCTCGTCGTCACCGGGAAGTACCCCGCCAACGCCCAGCTCCACCTCGACCACCTCGCGCTCGACGTCGACCACCTCGAGGGCTGGGTGTGGGGCGTCGGCAAGGCCGACGTGCTGCGCCGCGAGGGCGCGACCGTCTACGTCGGCGACCACGTCCACGACGTCGAGGGCGCACTCGCTGCCGGGGCGCTCAGCGTCTCGGTGCTGACGGGGGGCTGCACACGCGAGGAGCTGCTCGAGGCGGGCACCCACGTCGTGCTGGACAGCCTCGACGAGTTCCCTGGCTGGCTCGACGACCACCTGCTCCAGCTCCGGCTGGACGCGCTCGAGGCCGACCTCCGCGAGCGCGGCTCGGTGCTGGTGGCCTACAGCGGCGGCGCCGACAGCGCGTTCCTGCTCGCCGCCGCCGTCCGCGCGCTCGGCGCCGACCACGTCGCGGCCGCCACCGGTTACTCCCACTCGCTGCCGCAGGTCGAGCGCGACCCGGCCCGCGACTTCGCCGCCTCCCTCGGCGTGGACGTGCTGACCCCGCGGACCCACGAGATGGAGCGTGAGGGCTACCGCGCGAACGGCGCCGACCGCTGCTACTTCTGCAAGGCCGAGCTGATCGAGGTGCTCGCGCCGCTGGCCGCCGACCGCGGCCTCGCGCACGTCGCGACCGGCACGAACGCCGACGACGCGATCGCCGGGTTCCGCCCCGGCATCCGCGCCGCCGCCGAGCGCGGCGCGATCGCGCCGCTGCGCGACGCCGGCCTCACCAAGGCGCAGATCCGCGAGGCCTCCCGGCGCTGGGGCCTGCCCACGTGGGACAAGCCGGCGGCGGCCTGCCTCTCGTCCCGGGTCGCGTACGGCGTCGAGGTGACGCCGTACCGCCTCGGCCGGGTCGAGCGCGCCGAGGCGGCCGTGCGGTCCACCCTCGCGGGCGCCGGGCTGCTCAACCTGCGGGTGCGCGACCTCGGCGACCGCGCCGCGGTCGAGGTCGACGCCGCGCTGCTGCCGCTCGACCCGGACGTCGAGTCCCGCCTGCTCGCCGGGGTCCGCGAGGCGGGCTTCGAGGACGCCGCCGTCGACCCCCGCGGATTCCGTTCGGGGTCGATGAACGAAGCGCTCTAGACTTCACGCCGCAGACTGCACGCCGCAGCATCCCCCGTACGCAGGAAGAGGACAGACCGTGCCCACTGGCAAGGTGAAGTGGTTCGACGCCGACAAGGGGTTCGGTTTCCTGTCGCAGGAGGACGGCCCGGACGTCTACGTCCACACCGACGCGCTCCCGGAGGGCGTCACGACGCTCAAGCCCGGCACCCGCGTCGAGTTCGGCATCGCGCAGGGGCGCCGCGGCGACCAGGCGCTCCAGGTGCGGGTGCTCGACCGGACCCCGTCGGTCGCGCGCAGCCAGCGCGACGCGAAGCGGAAGAAGCCCGACGAGATGGTCCCGATCGTCGAGGACCTGATCCGGCTGCTCGACGGCGTCGGCGAGGCGTACCGTCACGGCCGGCACCCGGACCCGAAGACCGCCCGGCCGACCGCGAAGCTGCTGCGCGCGCTCGCCGACGAGCTCGAGCGCTAGCACCCGCGCCCGCAGCTCCCGACCGGCCCGCAGCTCCCGACCGGTCCGCAGCTCCCGACCGGCCCGCAGCTCCCGACCGGCCCGCGTGGGGGTGCCGGACCGTTCAATTGCTGGGCGGTGCACCGGTGGGAGCGCGCCCACCCGTGCGTATCCGCACAATTGAACGAAACAGACCGGCCCGCGCTCAGTTCCCGGTCTCGACCCCGCGCCGCATCCGCCCCGGGGTGCGGCTGAGGAGGAACAGCCCCCACGCGCCGAGCACCGCCACGGCGACGCCGAGGCCGAGCCGCGGCGGGTCGATCGGCATCGCGATGCCCACGAAGCCGCCGATCACCCAGGCGAGCTGGAGTGTGGTGTCGCTGCGCGCGAACGCGCTGGCCTGGACCCGGTGCGGTACGTCGCGCTGGATGGTCGCGTCGAGGGAGAACTTCGCCAGCGCCTGGCCGAGGCCGGCCACCAGACCGAGGAGCGCGAGGGCGACCACGCCGTACAGCAGGAAGCCGAGGACGACCACGCCGATGTCGGCCACCAGGACGCCGGTCACGGTGACCGCGGGATTGATCCGCTTCAGCACGGAGGCGGCGATCACGCCGAGGAAGTTGCCGGTGGCGGCGCCGCCGACCACGAGGGCGGTGAGCACCTCGGTGGACCAGCCGTCGATCGGGTTCTCGCGGAGCTGGAACGCCATGAACATGATGAGGAAGCCCGACATCCAGCGTGGCCCGCAGTTGGCTCGCAGGGCGTACGCCACCGCCGGCGGGATCCGCATGCTGCCGGTGCGGCCCGCGTGGGCGTCACCGCGCAGCAGCAGGTCGCCCTCGCCCGCGCTGGAGTCGACCGTCGGGGGGAGCCGGACGGCGCCGATCGTGGCCGCCACGAACAGCAGGAACGCGTAGCGCAGCACCCACTCAGGTCCGGCCAGCGACGCCAGGCCCGCGATCGGCCCCGACACCGCGACGCCGACGATGCCGGACATCGAGACCCGCCCGTTGGCCTTCACCAGCGTGAAGTCCTGCGGCAGGAGCCGGGGTACGGCGGCGGCCCTGGTCACGCCGTACGCCTTGGACGCGACGAGCACGCCGAGCGCGGCGGGGAACAGCCAGGTGGACTCGGTCTGCACCGCGCCCGCGAGCACCCAGCACAGGAACGCGCGGATCGCCATCGTCGCGCCGATCGCCCCGCGACGGCCGTGCGCGAACCGGTCGAGGAACGGCCCGATCAGCGGCGCGACGATCGCGAACGGAAGCATCGTCAGTCCCAGGAACAGCGCCACCTGGCCGCGCGCCTCGCCGGACGGCACCGTGAAGAAGAGCGTGCCGGCCAGGGCGATCGCGACCGCGGCGTCGCCCGCGGTGTTGAAGAAGTGCATCTGGATCAGGCGCGACAGGCCGGACTCGCCGGCGCCCTGGGCGTCGGCCGCGCGCTTCGCGGTCCGCATCGTGAAGCTGCCTGCCCGGCGGGTCGCGCGCGCGGTCGCGCCGAGGCCCTTGGCGACCCTCGAGCCGCCGGCGGCCGTGGGGTCCGGCAGGTCCGTCATGGCCCCATCCTGCCCCGTCCTTGCCCACCCGACCTGACACCGACGTCCCGCATGGGCCATGATTTCGTCCGTGACGACCACCGTGCGCCCCAAGCCCGACTCCGCCACCGTGGCGGCGGTCGACGCCGCCCGGACCGCGCTCCTGGAGGACGTCGACGCGGCCGACGTGGGCGAGCACCTCGGCCACGTCGTCGAGGGCGAGCGGGTGGTCACCCACTTCTTCGCGTGCGAGCGCGCCGGGTACGTCGGCTGGCGCTGGGCGGTGACCGTCGCCCGCGCGTCGCGCCAGAAGGCCGTCACGGTCGACGAGGTCGTGCTGCTCCCGGGCGACGAGGCGATCGTCGCCCCGCCGTGGGTCCCCTACCGCGAGCGGATCAAGCCGGGCGACCTGTCCCCGGGTGACCTGCTCCCGGTCGACGACGACGACCCGCGCCTGGTGCCGACGTACTCCTTCGGCGACGACCCGCTCGACGCCGACGACAAGGCCCAGGTGCGCGCGGTCGCGCAGGACCTGGGCCTCGGCCGGGTGCGCACGCTCTCCCCGGAGGGCCGTGACCTCGCCGCGCAGCGGTGGTACGACGGTGACGGCGGCCCCGACTCGCAGCTGGCCCGCTCGGCGCCGGACTCCTGCACGACCTGCGGCTTCCTGCTGCGGATCGCCGGCCCGCTGTCGGAGACGTTCGGCGTCTGCGCCAACGGCGACGCGAACGACGACGGCCGGATCGTGTCGTTCGACCACGGCTGCGGCGCGCACAGCGAGGTGCGGCTGGCCAAGAAGCACGAGCCGCTGCCGCTCCCGGAGCCGGTGTTCGACACCCTCACCCCGGACGACCTCGATCCGGTCTGAGCCCCGGTCCGAGGACCCGTCCGAGCCTGGGCTGGACTAGCCCAGGCGCGCCTTGCGCCGCCGGCGGCAGAACTCCAGCCCGAACAGGCCGAGCCCGAAGCCGGCCAGGCAGGTCCACAGCCACCACTCGTTGCCGGACTCCTCGAGCCTGCCGTAGAACGGCAGCAGCGCGACGAACCCGATGAGCCACAGCGCCGTCCCGACCTCGACGGTGCGTACGCCGTCCACGTCGAGGGGCTCGACGTCGGCCACGAAGAACGTCCGGTTGCCGATCGCGCGGGTCAGCGGCTGCTCGTCGTCGGGTTCCACGCGCGCCACGATAGTGGCTGCCGGTGGTGCCCACTGGTCCACGACCGCCGAGTCTGGGATGCTGTGCGCCCGTGAGCACCCAGACCACGGCCGCCCGCGGCGGCATCGACCGGTACTTCAAGATCAGCGAACGGGGTTCGACCGTCGGCCGGGAGGTGCGGGGCGGTCTCGTCACGTTCTTCACGATGGCCTACATCATCGTGCTCAACCCGCTGATCCTCGGCTTCGCGCTCGACGAGAAGGGCGAGGTCCTCGGAGGCGGCACCGAGCCGAACCTGGCGATGATCGCCGCCGGCACCGCGCTCGTCGCCGGCGTGATGACGATCCTCATGGGCGTCGTCGCGAACTACCCGCTCGCGCTCGCGACCGGCCTCGGTCTCAACGCGTTCGTGGCGTTCTCGATCGCCAGCCAGATGACCTGGGCGGACGCGATGGGGCTGGTCGTCATCGAGGGCCTGGTGATCCTGGTGCTCGTGCTGACCGGATTCCGGGAGGCGGTCTTCCACGCCGTCCCGGCGCAGCTCAAGGTCGCGATCTCGGTCGGCATCGGCCTGTTCATCGCGCTGATCGGCTTCGTCGACGCCGGGTTCGTGCACCGCATCCCCGACGCAGCGAACACCACGGTCCCGGTCCAGCTCGGCGCCACCGGGCAGCTCTCCGGCTGGCCGGTCCTCGTCTTCGCGGTCGGCCTGCTGCTCGTCATCGCGCTCTGGGTGCGGCACGTGAAGGGCGCGATCCTCATCTCGATCGTCGCGACCACGCTCCTGGCGATCATCGTCGAGGCGATCGGCGACCCGAAGGCGTGGAGCCTCACCGTCCCGGCCTGGCCGGACAAGGTCTTCGACACCCCCGACTTCGGCACCCTCGGCGAGTTCAGCCTCCTCGGCTCGTTCGAGAACGCCGGCGTCGTCACCGCGCTGCTGTTCGTGTTCACGCTGCTGCTCGCCGACTTCTTCGACACGATGGGCACGATGACCGCCATCGGCGCCGAGGCCGGCCTCCTCCAGGAGGACGGCACCCCGCCGAACACCCAGCGCATCCTGATCGTCGACTCGCTCGCCGCCGCGGCCGGTGGTGCCGCGGGCGTCTCGTCCAACACGTCGTACATCGAGTCGGCCTCGGGTGTCGGCGAAGGTGCGCGCACCGGTCTCGCCTCGGTCGTCACCGGCGTGCTGTTCCTGTTCTCGATCTTCCTCGCGCCGCTGGTCGCGATCATCCCGTCCGAGGCCGCGGTCCCCGCGCTGGTCCTCGTGGGCTTCCTGATGATGCAGCAGGTCAAGGGCATCGACTGGGACGACCTGGAGATCGCGATCCCCGCGTTCCTCACGATCGTGCTGATGCCGTTCACGTACTCGATCACCGTCGGCATCGGCGCCGGCTTCATCGCCTACGTGTTCATCAAGCTGGTGCGCGGCAAGGTCGCCGCCATCCACCCGCTGATGTGGATCGTCGCGGTCCTGTTCCTCGTGTACTTCTTCATCAACCCGATCACCAGCTGGCTGACCTAGCCGCCGCGTCGGCGCCCGTCGTCGCGCGCCCACCGCCGAGTCGGCGCCAGTTCCCGCGAACTGGCGCCGGCTCGGCATTTCCGGGCCCTTCGAGCCGGAATGGTTAGCATGGGTAATGAGTTATGCTAACGAAATGCCCACCGTGCAGAAGGTCGTCAGGACGGATGCCGGGCTCGCCTCCGAGCTCCGGCTCAGCGTCATGCGCCTGCGCCGCCGCCTGGCCGGCGAGCGCCACCCGGACAACGAGCTGAGCCTCAACCAGATGGCGGTGCTCGGCTGCCTCTACCGCCACGGCGGTGGACTGACCATCGGCGAGCTCGCGGCCGCCGAGCGGGTGCAACCGCCGTCGATGACCCGCACGGTCAACTGCCTGGAGGAGAGCGGCGACGTCGTCCGCCGCCCGCACGAGACCGACGGCCGCCAGGTCGTCGTCGAGCTCTCCGACACCGGCCGGGCCCGCCTGCTCGCCGACCGCGACCGGCGCGACGCCTGGCTGTCCCAGCGGCTGCGCGAGCTCACCCCCGACGAGCGCGCCATCCTCCGCAAGGCGGCCCCCATCCTCGAGAACCTCGCCCACCAGGACTGACAGAAGGACTGATCACCACGAGCCCGACGTTCCGCGCCCTCCGCAACCCCAACTACCGGCTGTACCTGGCCGGTAGTGCCGTGTCGAACACCGGCACGTGGATGCAACGGGTGGCCCAGGACTGGCTCGTCCTCCAGCTCCCGGGCAACAGCGGCACCGAGCTGGGCATCGCCACCGGGCTCCAGTTCCTCCCGGTGCTGCTGCTGAGCCCGTACGCCGGGGTCGTGGCCGACCGCTTCCCCAAGCGCCGGCTCCTGCAGGTGACCCAGGCGACGATGGCGCTCACCTCGCTGGTGCTCGGCCTGATCGCCGTGCTCGGCGTCGCGCAGACCTGGCACGTCTACCTGATCGCGCTCCTGTTCGGCGTCGGCTCGGCGTTCGACGCCCCGGCCCGCCAGTCGTTCGTGTCCGAGATGGTCGGCCAGGACGACCTCACCAACGCGGTCGGCCTCAACTCGGCCAGCTTCAACGCGGCGCGGATCCTCGGTCCGGGGCTCGCCGGCCTGATGATCGGCGCGCTCGGCGGCGGCGCGGAGGCGACCGGATGGGTCATCCTCATCAACGCGGTGTCGTACGTCGCGGTGATCGCCCAGCTCCAGCGGATGAACACCGCGCTGCTCGACACCCCCGCGCTGCGCGCCCGCACGCCCGGGATGCTGCTCGAGGGCGTCCGCTACATCCGCAGCCAGCCGAAGATGATCCTGATCCTCATCATGGTGTTCTTCGCGGGCACCTTCGGCATGAACTTCCAGATCACCTCGGCGCTGATGGCCACCGAGGTGTTCGGCAAGGGCGCCGGCGAGTTCGGCATCCTCGGCTCGGCCATGGCGGTCGGATCGCTCACCGGCGCGCTCATGGCGGCCCGCCGGGTCCGGATCCGGCTGCGGCTGCTGATCTTCGCGGCGCTGGGCTTCGGGGCGGCCGAGATCGTCGCGGGCCTGCTCCCGACGTACCTCGCCTTCGCGCTGTTCGCCCCGGTCATCGGCTTCTGCACGCTGACGCTGCTCAACTCCGCCAATGCGACCATGCAGCTGGAGTCCGACCCCGCGATCCGGGGCCGGGTGATGGCGCTCTACATGACGATCGTGATGGGCGGGACGCCCCTCGGGTCCCCGGTCATCGGCTGGATCGGTCAGCACCTCGGCGCTCGGTGGAGCCTGGTCATCGGCGGCGTCCTGACGATCGCCGGGGTACTCTTGGCGCTCGCCGTCTTCGCACGGCTCCGCGGCGGTGCCCGCAGCGTTTTGCATGCGTCTGCACCCGCAGGTAGTCTTTTTCCTCGTGTCTGGGACAACCAGGCCGTTGCGCGTGCCCGGAAGCAGTCGGGGGAACAGGTCCCCGGCTCCGGCGCGGACATCCCCCTCGACGAGGCCGTGAGAATCGGGTCGCGCTGAGAGCCGGGGGTGGGCGACACGCCCGACCTCGGGGGTGAGCAACGCGGGTTGGGATGCACCACCCGGACACACAGCAGGACACCGTGCGGGCAGAGCGTTCGTACTGAGAGCAGAAACGAAGGGGAACCACCAGGTGCCCACCATTCAGCAGCTGGTCCGCAAGGGCCGCCAGGACAAGGTGTCGAAGAACAAGACGCCCGCCCTGAAGGGATCGCCGCAGCGCCGAGGCGTCTGCACCCGCGTCTACACCACCACCCCGAAGAAGCCGAACTCCGCCCTGCGCAAGGTCGCCCGTGTGCGCCTGTCCAGCGGCGTCGAGGTCACCGCGTACATCCCGGGTGTGGGCCACAACCTCCAGGAGCACTCGATCGTGCTCGTCCGCGGCGGCCGGGTGAAGGACCTTCCCGGTGTCCGCTACAAGATCATCCGCGGCACGCTCGACACCCAGGGCGTGAAGAACCGCAAGCAGGCTCGCAGCCGCTACGGCGCCAAGAAGGAGAAGAGCTGACATGCCGCGCAAGGGTCCCGCTCCGAAGCGGCCGATCGACGTCGACCCGGTCTACGGGTCGCAGCTGGTCACCCAGCTCGTCTCCAAGGTGCTGCAGGACGGCAAGAAGCAGGTCGCGCAGCGCATCGTCTACAGCGCCCTCGAGGGCTGCCGCGAGAAGACCGGCACCGACCCGGTCGTCACGCTGAAGCGCGCGCTCGACAACGTCAAGCCCGCGATCGAGGTCAAGTCCCGCCGCGTCGGTGGCGCGACGTACCAGGTCCCGATCGAGGTCAAGGGTGGCCGCGGCACGACGCTGGCGCTGCGCTGGCTGGTCGGGTACGCCCAGGACCGTCGCGAGAAGACGATGTCCGAGCGCCTCATGAACGAGATCCTCGACGCCTCCAACGGCCTCGGTGCCGCGGTGAAGAAGCGCGAGGACACCCACAAGATGGCCGAGTCCAACAAGGCCTTCGCGCACTACCGCTGGTGACCACGGGCGGGGCGGCACCTGCCACGAGCCGGTCGCCGTCCCGCTCCACCCGGATATCCGAACTTTCTAAGGAACGCTGACAACAGTGGCTGTCGACATCACCACGGACCTCAACAAGGTCCGCAACATCGGCATCATGGCGCACATCGACGCCGGCAAGACCACCACCACCGAGCGCATCCTCTTCTACACCGGCATCACCTACAAGATCGGTGAGGTCCACGAGGGCGCGGCCACGATGGACTGGATGGAGCAGGAGCAGGAGCGCGGCATCACGATCACGTCCGCCGCGACGACCTGCTGGTGGAAG
>DASTXB010000015.1:0-6466 GCA_035765695.1 Nocardioides sp.
CCTCGACGTCCGTTCGCGCGACCGCTCGTCCGTACCCCCCGGGGTACAGTCGATGTTGCCGCAATCAGCACGAGGAGAAGCGCACATGGAGATCGACAAGGACGCCGTCGGCGACGTCATCAAACGGCTGCGGCGGGCCGAGGGTCAGATCCGCGGCGTGATCGCGATGCTGGAGGACGGCCGGGACTGCGCCGACGTGGTCACCCAGCTCGCCGCGGTCTCGCGGGCGCTCGACAAGGCCGGGTTCGCCATCATCGCCACCAACCTGCAGCAGTGCATCGTGGCCGGCGACGAGGCGGCGCTCGACAAGGAGAAGCTGGAGAAGCTCTTCCTCTCCCTTGCCTGAGCCTGCAGCCACCCGACGGGTGTGCCGCGTGGCCAGATTCGCGACGGCTCAGGCCAGGTCGTCGGCGTCGATGATCCGGTAGGCGTAGCCCTGCTCGGCCAGGAACCGCTGCCGGTGGGCGGCGAACTCCGCGTCGACGGTGTCGCGGGAGACCACCGTGTAGAAGTGCGCCGTGCGCCCGTCGCCCTTGGGCCGCAGCACCCGGCCGAGGCGCTGGGCCTCCTCCTGGCGTGACCCGAAGGTCCCGGAGACCTGGATGGCCACCGACGCCTCGGGCAGGTCGATCGAGAAGTTGGCGACCTTCGAGACCACGAGCAGGTCGATCTCGCCGGTGCGGAACGCCTGGAACAGCTTCTGCCGCTCGGTCACGCTCGTCTGCCCGGTGATGACCTCGGCCCCGAGGCGGCCGGCGAGCTCGTCGAGCTGGTCGAGGTACTGGCCGATGACCAGCGTCGGCTCGCCCTGGTGCCGCTTGACGATGCGCTCGATGACCGGGTTCTTGGCCGGGGTGCACGAGGCCAGGCGGTAGCGGTCCTCCGCCTCGGCGGTGGCGTAGGCCAGCCGCTCGGAGTTCGGGAGCGTGACCCGCACCTCGACGCAGTCGGCCGGCGCGATGTAGCCCTGCGCCTCGATGTCCTTCCACGGCGCGTCGTACCGCTTCGGCCCGATCAGGCTGAACACGTCGCCTTCCCGCCCGTCCTCGCGGATCAGCGTCGCGGTCAGCCCGATCCGCCGCCGCGCCTGCAGGTCGGCGGTCATCCGGAAGATGGGCGCGGGCAGCAGGTGCACCTCGTCGTACACGATCAGCCCCCAGTCCCGCGCGTCGAGCAGCTCGAGGTGGGAGTAGACGCCTTTGCGGCGGGTGGTCATCACCTGGTACGTCGCGATGGTGACCGGCCGGATCTCCTTGCGGCTCCCGGAGTACTCGCCGATCTCGTCCTCGGTCAAAGAGGTACGACGGACCAGCTCGTCCTTCCACTGCCGGGCCGCGACCGTGTTGGTGACGAGGATCAGCGTGGTCGCCTTGGCGCGGGCCATCGCCGCCGCTCCGACGATCGTCTTGCCGGCGCCGCACGGGAGCACCACAACACCGGAGCCGCCGTGCCAGAAGGACTCCGCGGCGTCGTGCTGGTATCCGCGAAGGGACCAGCCGTCCTCCTGGAGGTCGATCTGGTGAGCCTCGCCGTCGACGTACCCCGCATAGTCCTCGGCCGGCCAGCCCAGCTTGAGCAGCGCCTGCTTGAGGTTGCCGCGCTCGGACGGGTGCACGACGACGGTCGACTCGTCGATGCGCTCGCCGAGCATCGGCTTCACCAACTTGCCGCGCAGCACCTCCTCGAGCACCGGCCGGTCGGTGGTGGTGAGCACCAGCCCGTGGGTGGGGTGCTTGTCCAGGCGCAGCCGGCCGTAGCGGGCCATCGTCTCGGCGACGTCGACGAGCAGGGCGTGCGGCACGGAGTAGCGGGAGTACTCCAGCAGCGTGTCGACGACCTGCTCGGCGTCGTGCCCGGCGGCGCGGGCGTTCCAGAGTCCGAGCGGGGTCAGCCGGTAGGTGTGGATGTGCTCGGGGGAGCGCTCCAGCTCCGCGAACGGCGCGATGGCCTTGCGGGCGTCCTGGGCGCGCTCGTGGTCGACTTCGAGCAGCAGGGTCTTGTCGGACTGGACGATCAGCGGTCCGTCGTTCACTGCGCGCCTCCGGCTGCGGCCAGCTGCTTCTGCCGGGCCCGGTAGGCCGCGACGTTGGCGCGCGAGGAGCACCGGTCTGAACAGTAGCGCCGCGACTGGTTCGGCGAGGTGTCCACGAACACGCTGTCGCACGGGCTGGCGTGGCAGACCCCCAGCCGGCTGGCGCCGAGGTCGCAGACCAGGGTGGCCAGCCCCATCAGCGACTCCGCGATCAACAGCTCGGCCACCGACGAGGACCGGTCAGCCACGTGCATGTGCCACTTCTCGCCGCCCGTGCTGCCGGCGATGTACGGCGTGACGGGGTGCTTGGCCAGCAGCGCGTTGAGCTGCTCCACCACGGCGCCCTCGTCACCGGCGTCGGAGGCCTCGAAGACCGACCGCAGCTCCTTGCAGAACCGGCGTAGCGCGGTGGCGTCCCGTTCGGAGACGTCGGCGTGCAGCCAGGCCCGGTCGTGCAGCACCGCGAGCAGCCCGTCGGCGTCGTCGAGGTCCCCGTTCACGAGTTCAGCCGCGCGCTCGGCGTAACGAACAAAGTCCATGCGTGCAGGTTACCGGGACGCTCAACCCGCTCCATCCTGTAAGACCCTGACCGCGGTGATGCGGTGCACCGCGAAGCTGCGGACCCCCTCGACACGGCGGTCGAACGCGGACAGCCAGCCACCCTCGACCTTCACCGGGTCCACCACCCGCTCGACGGTCGCGCCGTGGTTGTCGACGTACCCGATCCACACCCGGGAGCCGGCCTCCACCGCCTCGCGCAGCACCGCCAGCGTGGCGCTCGGGCTACCGGTTGCGGTGACCTCGCTCGGCCGGTGGGCGGCGGCCTCGTCCCCCGCCCGGATGGCGGTCACCGTCGCGGACACGTGGGCGGTCGCGCGGGCCGCGGTCCTGGCCGCGCCGCCGGTGCGGGTGCGCGGCGAGCGGGCCCGGTGCCCCTCTCGGCGCGCCAGCCGCACCGTGCCGTCGGGTGCTTCCACGACGGGTGCGGCGCCGAGCTCACGCAGCCGGGGGAAAAGTACGTCGAGGGGCACGTCGCTGACCACGACGGTCGGTGCGATGCGGCGCAGCCGGAGCGAGGATGCCTTGGGGTGGTGCACCAGCTCGGCAAGCGCGGTCTCGTCGTCGCTGCGCAGGAACGACTCAGCCGCTCCGGCGCGGATGGTGCCGAACCTTCGGGCGACGTCGTCGACGAGGTACACCAACGGCTGCGGCACGGGGGTCCTCGACGCCGCGGTCACGAACTCGTGGATCTCCGCTGCCGACCAGCCGGCGTCGAACGCCCGTCGTACCGACGCCGTGGTGAACCGGTAGACGGTGGCCCCGCCCCGGGACTCCACGTCGGCCATCGCCGCCAGCCGGCGAGCCAGGTCCTGCTCGAGCGGGCCGGGGGCGACCGCGGTCAGGTCGGCCTGCAGCAGCACGTGGTCGACCGGCTCGGGGAGCAGCGGCTCGAGCGCGGCCGGCGCGGCGTGTGCCGGGTCGTCGGCCTCCAGCAGCGCCCGGCCGTGCGCGGACAGCCCGTCCATCCCGGTGACCCCGACCAGTGCCGCCTCCGCCATCGCCCACGCCACCGCGTCGGAGCGCTCCGGTGGCCGGCGCGGGCGCAGCCACTTCATCCGCGACACCAGGGATGCGACGCCGGTGCCGGCGGCGAGCACCCGGCCCTCGGGCAGCGCGGCGAGCTGGGTCAGCGCGGCGCGCCGCGTGTCGGGAAGCCAGCCGCGCTCCAGGTCTGCGCCGAGCGCGTTGAGCCGGCCCTTTCCGCTCGGCTCGCGGGCGCCGACCAGGCCGACGAGCCGGGGGGTGTCCAGCCAGGCCGCCGCGATGCGGGCCCAGCGGTCCGCGACCGATCCGGCGGTCCAGACGTCGAACGCGTCGGTGGGCAGCCAGGCGGCGTCCAGGTCGTCGGTGTTGCCGACGGCGAGCAGCCCGGCCGCGGCGGCCAGCTCGACGTGCAGCGCGGCGGTCGGCTCGTCGACGTGCAGCAGCTCGGCGGTGGTCTTGAGATCGCGTACGCCGAGACCGCCGCCGCGCAGCACGGCCGGGGGCGCGATGCCCCAGTGCTCGAGCAGCAGCTCGATGCGTCGGACCAGCTCGAAGGCCGCCCCGGCGGCGGCCCGGTCCACCAGCTTCTGGCTGCGCTCGGACGTCAGCAGCTCGGGGACCTCGTCGACCCGCGCCCGCGTCGTACTTCCTCCGCGCAGCGCCACGGCCACCTCCATGGGCACCGCGACGTGCCGGTGGTCGCGGGCGATCACCAGCCCGCGGGCGAGCAGCTGGTCGACCGGTGCGGTCGCGTCGGTCCGAGAGACCTCCCGGTCGGTGCTCTCGACCGTGCCTTCCATCGGCCCGCGCTCGAGATGCTCCAGGATGGCGCGGGCGCTGTCATCGACCTCGGCGACCAGGGCGGTGACGGTCCCGGTGTCAGTGAGGTGCCCGGCGATCGCGGCGATGTCCTTGTGCCGGTCGCCGGAGACCGTCACGCCGAGGTCCCGCGCGAGGGTGGAGACGCGGTGGGGGCCGTACGACGCGAGGAGGGTCGCCGCCGAGGGACCCAGTCCGCTGACCGTCGTACGCACCACGTCCGCGACCGCGCTCACCGCCCGCAGCTGCTCGGACGTGCCCCACAACAGGGCTCGGGCGCGCAGCGTCTCGACCGCCTCGGTCACCCCGTCCGGGTCCGCGTTGACGCGGCCGCGCAGGGTCTCGGTGGTGGTGACCGCGCCGAGGGCCGCCGTCGCGTCGAGCACGGCCAGCTCGAGCACGGTCAGCTGGTCGACCGCCCGGACGACGGAGGCGCGGGTCCCTGCCCGGGACGCGAGCTGGCCGGAGTCCTGTGGGGCGGGGGCGGCCAGGTCCGGACGGTCGGTGAGCAGCCGCGCGAGCTCGGCGTCCGACCAGCTCCGCAGCTGGTCGGCGAGGGAGCGCGGCGGGGTCGCGGCCTCGCCTGACGCGCTGGCGGGCGAGCGCGGAGCGGTGGGTCTCGCGCGTGGCGGGGTGGATCCGGACATCCTCCCCACGGTACTGCGCCGCCCTCTGTCGAGTGGGTCGCTCGCTTCGGACAGCGAAGCCGCCGTGCTCCCCATGGAAAAGGGAAGCCTCTTACCAGGGGACCCTGGTAACGGGCGAGCACGAGGCGGGCGGGAGCGCCGGTTCAACCCTGCGGGGGCGCCGGCTCGACGATCAGGAGCGGGCGGAGAGCACCTGGATGACCGTCTGCCCCGAGCAGCTGCCGGAGACCCGGATCGCCCACCGCCCCTGGTAGCCGTTGCCGACCCAGTTCGCCTCCGCGTCGTGCTCCTCGGTCTCCCCGCTGACGTGCCGGAAGCCGGCCGAGACCACGTCGTGGTTCATGAAGTCCAGGATCCGGTCGAACGGCAGCGAGGAGATCGCGGTGACGATCGTGCCGTCGGCGCCGCGGTCCTCCACGTGGTACACCGTCGTGCGCGGGGGCATCGGGAAGGCCGAGGGGAACGCGGAGGAGGACACGTCCACCGGCTTCGCCGCGGACTGACACACGCTGGTGTCCGCCGCCTGCTGCAGGTCGTGGTCCGCCGCCCGCTGCGCGGCGCTCTCGCAGCCGCACAGCGAGACGGCGGCCAGCACGGTCGCGCCGACGAGAGCAGCCCGGGCCGTAGGCGCTCCGAGGCGCCCGCTGCGTGAGCCACCCGGCTGCAGGCGTTCGCGGCGCCCCAGGAGACCGTGCCTCACTTGGTGTCCTGCACCAGCTTGTTGTCGGCCTCGTCGGTCTCGTCGACGACGTTGGCCGGATCCACCACCGCGGTCACCTGGGAGGTGCTCCTCCCGTGCGCCGGCCAGGTGAACCGCAGCGTGGTCGACGCACCGGGTGCCAGGTCGGAGATGGCGGTCAGCCCGACCTGGTCCCGGTTGTCGAGCACCTGGGTCTCGACGTCCCGCACCGGTGCGGTCCCGGTGTTCGAGACGACGGTGCGTGCGACGTACTGCTTGCCGCTGCGCGTGACGTCCAGCGACGACATCGTCAGGTTCGTCGTCGCCGGGTCGTACTTCGCGAACAGCGTCTTGCCGCTGCTCTGCCGCGCGATGGTGGCGTACGCGTCGTGGTTGTTCTGCGTCGGGTCGGTGACGCAGGCGCCGGTGCACCCGTCGGCGTAGCCCACCTCGACGCGGCCGTGGTTGTCGATGGTCATGTCGATGAAGTCGAGCAGGTTGCGGTCGCTGCCGCAGGTGGTGCCTGCAGTGCAGATCGAGCCGCGCTGCACCGGGTCGTTCGGCGTCGCGTCCGTGGTGACCCAGGTCTTGCCTCCGTCGTACGTCGTGTCCACGTAGAGGTGCCAGACGCCCTTGAAGTTGGCGCTGTCCTGGTAGTTGCCGTCGGTCGGCGTGCCGATGTAGGCGAACGACGCACGGTCGTCGTCGCCGGCGACCATCGTCGGGAAGACCGCGTTCTGGATG
>DASTXB010000016.1:0-205945 GCA_035765695.1 Nocardioides sp.
CCCTGCTCGGCCGGCGGGTGCAGCTGCGGATCTGGCCGGCGCGCTACGGGTGGCGGTTCGGGGACGGCGAGCAGCGGTGGACGACCACGCCCGGCGACGCCTACCCGAACCTCGAGGTCACGCACCGGTACCTGCGGAAGGGCCGGGTGAGCCCGAGCGTGGACACGACGTACGCGGCGCAGTTCCGCGTCGACGGCGGGCCGTGGCGCGACGTCGACGGCACGGTCACCATCCCCGGCGCGCCCCAGCGACTGCGCGTCGTGACCGCCCGGCCCGTCCTGGTCGGCGGCTGACCCCGGACTTCCTGGGCCGTGCCTGAGCCTCCCGGCCGAAGTCTCGGCCAAGGAGTTCCGGTTCGGCCGGCGCACCGGGTCTGCTGACGAATTCGTGGGTCATTCGGGTCCGGGCCGCGGCCGCCCGGACCCTCAGCGGTCTCAGAGGTCTCAGCGGCCTCGGCAGTCGCAGCAGTCCCTCGAGCTCGAACCTGTCGGCCGAAACCCGTACGACACGCCGAGGGCGCTCGGCGTGTCGTGCGGGCTTCGGCCGCCAAGTCCAGCGACCGCACCCCCGCGGCATCCCGACCAGACACTCGAGCGCCAGGACACCGCCCCACCGCCCCTGGCCCGCCCACGGAGACGTCAGGATCAATCGGGGAAACCGACAGTGCCGACAGCGATCGGCTCCCCGCCCGATCAGACGATCGGGCTCGGCCGGGTCCTCGAGGCGCGCTCGCAGGTCTCCAGGACGCACCGGACCGTGGTGATCTTCCGCGTCGTCAGGGTCTCGAGGAGCAGGGTCCTGTTGTCCTGCCACCAGATCCGGCCGAAGACGTACGGCGCCTCGTACCGCACGATCGGCGCTCCACCGGAGGCGCGCCGCACGGTGGCGGCGGACGAGCCGGGCCCGTCGGAGAGGATGCCCACGGTCGCGACCCGGCGGCCGGACGGGTTGACCGCCACGACCCGCTCGGAGCAGGACTTCGACAGCCGGTGCGGGTGGCTGCGGAGGTCGGTGAGGACGGAGCAGCCGTCCAGGTACGGATCGCGGGTGTACGACGCCACGCGGTCGGCGCGGATGTCGGCGAAGTAGCCCGGCCGGTGGTTGACGAGCTTCGTCCCGTTGGTGCGGTAGTTCCACCAGAACGTCCGGTTCGGCGACCACGACCCCAGCACCGCACGGCTCTCGTCGGCGTCGAGCACGTCGACCACGCCAGGGAAGGTCCGCGCGCGGACCACGTCGCCGGTCCGGGCGTCCAGCACTCGCAGGGTCGTCCGCCGGGCCGACTGGGCCGGCGTCGTGACGAGTTCCTGCCCGTCGTCACTGAGCCGGACGAGCGAGGCGTCGATGCCACGGACGAGCACCTTCTGCTTCTCGTCCGGGGTGATCCACAGGACCCGTCGGTTGGCGCCGTCGCGCTGCATCAGGTGCACGTAGTAGCGGTCGCCGGACTTGCCGAGGTAGGTCACCGACGGGGCGCGGAAGCTCATCCGCATCGACCCGTCGACGAGGACCCGTCCCTCGACGTGCGGACCGGGTACGTCGGGCCCGCGGTCGAGCTGGGCGGGGTGGATGGTCACCGTCGGCGCGACGGCGGCGAGCAACAACGACAGGAGCGCGGTCTTCATGCCCTGCAGACGCCATAACCCGGAGGAAGGTTGCGCCTGTCGGCAAGTAGCCTTCTCCGCATGATCATGCGGATGTCGAGCCTGTTCGTGCGCACCCTGCGGGAGGACCCCGCGGACGCCGAGGTGCCGTCGCACCGGCTCCTGGTCCGCGCCGGCTACATTCGCCGCGCCGCGCCGGGCATCTACACGTGGCTTCCGCTCGGTCTCAAGGTGCTGCGGAAGATCGAGAGCATCATCCGCGAGGAGATGGACGCCATCGGCGCGCAGGAGCTCAGCTTCCCCGCGCTGCTGCCGCGCGAGCCGTACGAGGCGACCGGCCGCTGGACCGAGTACGGCGACGGCATCTTCCGGCTCAAGGACCGCAAGGGCGTCGACTACCTGCTCGGCCCCACCCACGAGGAGATGTTCACGCTCGTGGTGAAGGACCTGTACAGCTCGTACAAGGACCTGCCGCTGTCGATCTACCAGATCCAGACCAAGTATCGCGACGAGGCGCGGCCGCGCGCCGGTCTGCTCCGCGGCCGCGAGTTCGTCATGAAGGACTCCTACTCCTTCGACGTCGACGACGCCGGCCTCGAGGCCAGCTACCAGGCCCACCGCGACGCCTACATCCGCATCTTCGACCGGCTCGGCTTCGAGTACGTCATCGTCCAGGCGATGTCCGGCGCGATGGGCGGCTCGAAGTCCGAGGAGTTCCTCGCCAAGGCGTCGGTCGGCGAGGACACCTACGTCCGCTGCTCGCTGTGCGACTACGCCGCCAACGTCGAGGCCGTGCACGTCGAGCCGCCCGCGCCCGTGCCGTACGACGACGCGCCCGCCGCTCACGCGGAGCAGACGCCGGACACGCCCACGATCGACACGCTCGTCGACCACCTCAACGAGAAGTTCCCGCGCGATGACCGTCCCTGGCACGCCGGGGACACGCTCAAGAACGTCGTGTTCTCGGTCAAGTACCCCGACGGCTCCGCCGAGGCGATCGCCGTCGGCCTGCCCGGCGACCGCGAGGTCGACGCCAAGCGGCTCGAGGCCCAGCTCGGCGAGGGCGTCGTGTTCGAGCCCTTCGGCGAGGACGACTTCAAGGCGCGCCCGACCCTCACCAAGGGCTACATCGGCCCCGGCGCGCTGGGCGAGAAGAAGCCCGCCGGCGTCCGCTACCTCCTCGACCCGCGCATCGTCGACGGCACCCGCTGGGTCACCGGCGCCGACGTCACCGGCAGCCACGTGCTCGACCTGGTGGCCGGCCGCGACTTCTCCGGCGACGGGGTCATCGAGGTCGCGGAGGTCCGCGACGGCGACCCCTGCCCGCGGGGCGACGGCGGTGTCCTCGAGACCGCCCGCGGCATCGAGATGGGCCACATCTTCCAGCTCGGCCGCAAGTACGCCGACGCGCTCGACCTCAAGGTCCTCGACGAGAACGGCAAGCTCGTAACGGTCACGATGGGCTCCTACGGCATCGGCCCGTCGCGCGCCGTCGCCGCGATCGCGGAGAACACCCACGACGAGCTCGGCCTGTCCTGGCCGCGCGAGGTCGCGCCCGCCGACATCCACCTGGTGGCGACCGGCAAGGACGAGCACGTGTACGCCGCCGCCGAGCGGATCGCCCACGAGCTCGACAAGCAGGGCGTCGAGGTCATCTACGACGACCGCGCGAAGGTCAGCCCCGGCGTGAAGTTCAAGGACGCCGAGCTGATCGGCGTCCCGACCATCGTCGTGGTCGGCAAGGGCCTCGCCGAGGGCACGATCGAGGTCAAGGACCGACGGACCGGCGAGCGGGAGGACGTGAACGCCGACCACGTCGTCGACCACGTGCTCCGGCTCGTCCGCGCATGACGGGCCGGGCATGACGGTCCGGGCCGTCGTCTTCGACTGGGGCGGCACGCTGACCCGCTGGCACGACGTCGACTTTCACGCGGAGTCGCTCGCGCTCGCGCAGGCGGTCGTCGACGCCGACCACGAGGTGCACGTCTCCCAGGCGCGCCTGCACGCGGCCAACCAGACGATCTGGGGTCGCTCCCGCGACCACCAGCAGAGCGCGACCGTCGCCGACCTGTTCGCCGAGGCGGGCCTCGACCACGACCCGGACCTGCTCACGGCGTACTACGAGTTCTGGGAGCCGCACACCCAGACCGACCCCGACGTCCGCCCCCTCTGGGAGGCGCTGCGCGCCGACGGCATCAAGGTCGGCGTGCTCTCCAACACGATCTGGCCGCGTGACTGGCACGAGGGGTTCTTCCGGCGCGACGGCGTCCACCACCTGATCGACGGCGACGTCTACACCAGCGAGATCCCGTGGACGAAGCCCTCGCCGCACGCGTTCCACGCGGCGCTGGACGCCGTCGGCGTCGACGACCCGGCCTCCTGCGTCTACGTGGGGGACCGGCTCTTCGACGACGTGTACGGCGCGCAGCAGGCCGGCCTGCGGGCGATCCACGTGCCGCACAGCCGGATCCCGGCCGAGCAGGTCGGCCACACGGAGGGCGACCCGGACGCCGTGGTGCACGGGCTGGCGGAGATCATCGACGTGGTTCGAGACTGGGCCTAGGAGCTCTGCCGGACCATCCGCGCGTTGCCACCGCACGCACGGACGTCGCTCGCGTTCGCCCGTCGTGTTCAGCAGACCCCTAGACAAACGGCGTTCTGCACGTTTCTGCAATGCAGAAACGTGAGGAATCGAAGTGGTCGCGCCCGCGCGGGCTCTGTTGCATGCTTTTGCAAGAGCGGTCCCCGCCAGTCCCCCCACATCCCGGCGGGATCCGCTCACCGGCCTCTGTCCAGGCCTCAGCGGTCCGCGTACTCGTCTGCCCCGGGGAACGTCTCGGGAGTTCCCCGGAAGGCGAGTTCGCGGACCGCTGTCTCGTTCAGGGCCTCGATCGCCCAGCGGCGCCGCGCGCCGGTCGTGCTGGCGACCAGGAATGCGTACGTCGCCGCGCAGGACCGCTCCAGGTCCAGACCGGTCCGCTCGACCCGGGCCGCGGTGTCCAGGGGCTGCGGCACGTCGTACGCCGCCTCCGCCGCGACCGGCTCGGACCCGAGTCCGGCGATCTCCCGGACCAGGTGGTCCCGCCGCGCCCGGTGCGCGGCGTACGCCGCCGACACGGTGTCGAACAGCGCCGGGGTCGCGCTGCGCGAGGTGCGCCCGCCCAGGACGCCGAGCACGTAGACCGCGGCGTGCTCGGCGGCGAGCGTGGTCTGGAGGGCCTCGGTCTCGGTCATGCCGTCCCCTTCGCGAGCTGCTGGGCGACGGCGGCGGACATCGATGCGAGCAGCCGAGCGAGGGCGCCGCTCTCGGCCGCGAGAGCGGCGCTCGCCAGCTGCGTCCGGAGCTTCTGCTCCTGGGTCCGGACGACACCCGGAGCACTCGTGCGCTGCGCCCCACCCGTCGACGCGGTGCCGTCGAGCGCCTCGAGGTGGGCGCGGTGCAGCGCGGCGAGGTCGTCCTCGCCGGCCGATCTCGCGACGCGCTCGGCGACCCGCAGGTGCCGCATCACTTCGTCCACCAGGGCGACGTCCGGATCGGCCGCGGGGGTCGGGCCGGACGCCGGCGCGGAGCCGTCGTCGCAGCCCGCCACGGCGGACGCTCCGGCGGCCAGGCCGGCGGCGGCAAGGCCGATCGCGGCGCGGCGGGGAAGACGGGGACCGACGGACACGGCGCCGACCCTATCGACTGGTCCTCCAGCCGCTAAGGTGGTCGATCAACAACAGCACAAGGAGGTCGCCCACCCGTGAGCAGCGCCAACCAGGACGCCACCAGGGAACGGATCGAGGCCGAGCTCGACGACCCCCTGCGTGCCCTGGGCCTCGACATCGAGGCCGTCGAGATCACCCCGGCCGGCAAGCGCCGGATCCTGCGGGTCGCCGTCGACAAGGACGGCGGGGTCACGCTGGACGAGGTCGCCGAGGCGACCCGTGAGGTGAACCGGGTCCTCGACGGCTCGGACGTGATGGGCGAGATGCCCTACACGCTCGAGGTCACGTCACGGGGAGTCGACCGGCCGCTGACCCTGCCGCGGCACTGGCGTCGCAACGCCGGCCGGCTGGTCAAGGTCACCTTCGCGGACGGGACGTCCGTCACCGGGCGGATCGGCGCGTCGACCGACGAGCAGGTCACGCTGGACGTCGACGGTGCCGCGACGCAGGTTGCGTACACCGACGTGAAGAAGGCGCTGGTGCAGGTGGAGTTCAACCGCCGTGCCGCTGAGGCCGGAGACGAAGAGGAGGCCTGATGGACATCGACATGACCATCCTGCGGATGCTGGAGCGGGAGAAGGAGATCTCCTTCGACGTCCTCGTGGAGGCCATCGAGCAGGCCCTGCTGACGGCGTACCACAAGACCGCCGGGGCGCAGGAGAAGGCGCGCGTGGAGCTCGACCGGAAGACCGGTCACGTCACCGTGCTGGCCGCGGAGGTCGACGACGAGGGCAACATCGTCGGTGAGTACGACGACACCCCCGAGGGGTTCGGACGGATCGCGGCGACGACCGCGAAGCAGATCATGCTCCAGCGGCTGCGCGACGCCGAGGACGACATCCGGTTCGGCGAGTTCTCCGGCAAGGAGGGCGACATCATCTCGGGGATCATCCAGCAGGGTCGCAACCCCGACGACGTGATGGTCGACCTCGGCAAGCTGGAGGCGTTGCTGCCGGCGGGCGAGCGGGTCCCCGGGGAGCGGTACGAGCACGGCACCCGCATCAAGTGCCTGGTCGTGTCGGTCCGCAAGGGCATGCGCGGGCCGCAGGTCACGCTGTCGCGGTCCCACCCCAACCTGGTCAAGAAGCTGTTCGCCCTCGAGGTGCCCGAGATCGCCGACGGCACCGTCGAGATCGCGGCGATCGCCCGCGAGGCCGGCCACCGCACCAAGATCGCGGTGAAGTCGGCCGCGCCCGGGGTCAACGCGAAGGGCGCCTGCATCGGCCCGATGGGCCAGCGGGTGCGCAACGTGATGTCCGAGCTGCACGGCGAGAAGATCGACATCGTCGACTGGTCCGACGACCCTGCCGAGCTGGTCGCGCACGCCCTGTCGCCGGCCCGGGTCACCTCGGTCGAGGTGGTCGACGCCGAGGCGCGGTCCGCGCGCGTGGTCGTCCCCGACTTCCAGCTCTCGCTGGCGATCGGCAAGGAGGGGCAGAACGCCCGCCTCGCCGCCCGGCTCACCGGCTGGCGGATCGACATCCGCTCCGACGAGGCGGAGGAGACCGCCGGGGCGTAGCCGGTCAGCGGCGGAGGAACGCCTCGATCTCGGTCCAGTACGTCGGCTCCTCGACGATCGTCGCGTGGTCGGCGTGCGGGAAGTCCGTCACCCGGGTCTCGGGGGGAAGGGCGCTGACCAGGGCGTCCGTGCGCGCCGGGAGGACGAGCGTGTCGCGTCCGGCACGCAGGACGAGGACGCGGGCACGCACGGACTCGGCGACGCCGGCTGAGTCCCAGCGGTCGTGCACCAGGTGACGCGCCGGGAGTCGTGGGAACAGGTCCGCGGCGTTCGCGACCATGCTGTCGAACGGCGTGACCAGCACCAGGCG
The DNA here is from genome assembly GCA_035765695.1 of Nocardioides sp. Lineage (GTDB taxonomy): Bacteria > Actinomycetota > Actinomycetes > Propionibacteriales > Nocardioidaceae > Nocardioides. The sequence continues at coordinate 7,142 of DASTXB010000016.1, forward strand.
CCGCACGGGGCGTCGCGCCGCGAGCTGCATGGCGACCCCCGAGCCCAGGCTGCGTCCGACCACGTCGACAGCGCCGCCGAGGTGCCGTGCCGCGACCAGGTCGTGCAGGGCGACGGCGTCGCGCGTCAGCGCACGCTCGCCGGGGCGGCCGCTGCTGGCGCCGTACCCGCGGTAGGCGACCAGGTAGCAGGTGTGGTCCGCGAAGCGGTGCGCGAGCTCGTGTCGGCGCGGCCCGATGTCCTCGCCGTTGCCACCGAAGTAGACCAGTGCGTCGGGCCGGCCCGGGTTGACCTGCCACCCCCGCAGCTCGGCCCCGGGAACGCTCATCGAGAACGTCGTTCCCTCCGCCGGCACGCGGGTGGCGCGGGAGGGATAGACGAGACGGCGCGTGACGGGGGCGAGCAGGGCGGCGAGCACGTGCGCACGGTACGGGAGTCCGGCCGCCGGTGCCGTGGTTCCGTGGGCGATGGAGGTGCCCGGTTCGAATTGACGGTCCGAGCGCGGTAGGGTTGTCGCCAGTGGCGCGTGAACACATCTCTTCTGCATGCCTCGGACCTGTCCGGACCTGCGTCGGATGCCGGGCACGAGCCGCCAAGGCTGAGTTGTTGCGGGTGACCGTCGGCTCGGACGCGCACGGCCACCCGGCCGTCGTGCCGGACCCGAAGGGCACCACACCCGGCCGCGGGGCGCACCTGCACCCCACGACCGAGTGCTATGACCTCGCGGTACGCCGGAAGGCGTTCGGCCGGGCCCTCCGGGTCACGACCGGGCTCTCCAGCGCACCGGTGGGCGACTACCTCGACGCAGCTCGACTGACCAACCGTTGACCGACAGAAACTGGAGCAGCAGCTCATGAGCACTCGATGAGTACTTCGCGATGAGCGTGCACAACCACTAACGGTCGCAAGCAACCCCCAGCACCGAACTGGAACCGGGTCTTGTGGCCAGAAGGAGAAGCGTGGCTAAGACCCGAGTTCACGAACTCGCCAAGGAGTTCGGAGTCGAGAGCAAGTTCGTTCTCGAGAAGTTCAAGGAGATGGGGGAGTTCGTCAAGTCGGCGAGCTCGACCGTCGAGCTCCCCGCGGAGATGCGGTTCCGCAAGGAGTACGGCGAGAAGCTGAAGGCCGAGCAGTCCGCTCCGGCCGCGGCGCCTGCCGAGAAGCCGGCACCTGCGAAGAAGGCTCCGGCCAAGAAGGCCGCCGCCGCGGAGCCCGAGGAGGCCCCGGCCGCCGAGGCGCCGGCCGCACCGGCTGCGGAGGAGGCGGCTCCGGCCGCCACGAAGGCTGCCCCCAGGCCGGGCCCGAAGCCGGGTCCGAAGGCCGAGGAGCCGAAGGTCGAGGAGCCGAAGGCCGAGGAGCCGCCGGCGGAGCCGGAGGCCCCGGCCGCCGAGGCCCCGGCCGCACCGACCCCGAAGGCGCCCACGCCGGCGCCGCGTCCGGTCGGCCGTCCGGGTGCCCCGCGCCCGGGCAACAACCCGTTCGCGTCCAGCCAGGGCATGGGCCGTCGGCCCGACCCCCGTCCGGCCCCGCAGACCGGTGGCGGCGACAACCGTCCGCCGCGTCCGCCGGCCGCCGGCGGTCGCCCCGGCATGCCGCGCCCCAACCCGGCGATGATGCCCAAGTCCCCGGCCGCGTTCGGCCAGGGCCCGGGCGGTCGCGCCGGCGCACCGGGTCGCGGTGGCGCTCCGGGTCGCGGTGGCGCTCCGGGTCGCGGTGGCGCCCCGGGTGGCGCTCCCGGCCGTCCCGGCGGCTTCGGCCCCAGCGGCGGCGGTCGCCCCGGTGGCGGTCGTCCCGGCCAGCGTGGTCAGACCCAGGGTGCCTTCGGTCGCCCGGGTGGTCCGTCGCGTCGTGGTCGCAAGTCGAAGCGGGCGCGTCGCCAGGAGTTCGAGGCCATGGAGGCCCCGACGATCGGCGGCGTGCGCGTCCGCAAGGGCAACGGCGAGACCGTCCGGCTGCCCCGCGGCGCGTCCCTGACCGACTTCGCCGAGAAGATCGGCGTCGACGCCGCCTCGCTGGTGCAGATGCTGTTCAGCCTCGGCGAGATGGTCACCGCGACCGAGTCGGTGAACGACGAGACGCTCGAGCTGCTCGGCGAGGAGCTCAACTACGTCGTGCAGGTCGTGTCCCCGGAGGACGAGGACCGCGAGCTGCTGGAGTCGTTCGACATCGAGTTCGGTGACGACGAGGACACCGCCGACGAGGACCTCGAGGCCCGGCCCCCCGTGGTCACGGTCATGGGTCACGTCGACCACGGAAAGACCAAGCTCCTCGACGCGCTTCGCAGCGCGAACGTCGTCGCGGGCGAGGCCGGTGGCATCACCCAGCACATCGGTGCGTACCAGGTGCACACCGACGTGGACGGCGAGGACCGCCGCATCACCTTCATCGACACCCCGGGTCACGAGGCGTTCACCGCCATGCGTGCCCGTGGTTCGCAGTCGTCGGACATCGCGATCCTCGTGGTCGCCGCCGACGACGGTGTGATGCCGCAGACCGTCGAGGCGCTCAACCACGCCAAGGCGGCCGGCGTCCCGATCGTGGTCGCGGTCAACAAGATCGACAAGCCGGAGGCCGACCCGACCAAGGTCCGCGGCCAGCTGACCGAGTACGGCCTGGTGCCCGAGGAGTACGGCGGCGACACGATGTTCGTCGACGTCTCGGCCAAGTCCGAGCTCAACCTCGACAAGCTGCTCGAGGCGGTCGTCCTGACCGCCGACGCGTCGCTCGACCTCCGCGCGAACGCGGAGCGCGAGGCGCAGGGCCTGGTCATCGAGGCGCACCTCGACCGCGGTCGCGGTCCGGTCGCCACGGTGCTGGTCCAGCGCGGCACGCTGCACGTCGGTGACTCGATCGTCGCCGGTCCGGCCCACGGCCGTGTCCGCGCGATGCTCGACGAGTACGGCAACGAGCTCGAGGTGGCCGGTCCGTCGCGTCCGGCCATGGTCCTCGGTCTCTCCGCCGTGCCGGGCGCGGGGCAGAACTTCATCGTGGTCGAGGACGACCGGATGGCGCGTCAGATCGCGGAGAAGCGCGAGGCGCGCGAGCGTGCGGCCATGCAGGCCAAGCGCCGCGTCCGTCGTACCCTCGAGGACTTCATGGCCTCCATGGAGAAGGGCGAGAGCCAGGAGCTCAACCTCATCCTCAAGGGTGACGTGTCCGGTTCGGTCGAGGCGCTCGAGGACGCGCTGGCCAAGATCGACGTCGGCGACGAGGTCAGCCTGCGGGTCATCGACCGCGGTGTCGGTGCGATCACCGAGACCAACGTCGACCTGGCGGCCGCCTCCGACGCGATCATCATCGGCTTCAACGTCCGCCCGCAGGGCAAGGCGACGGAGCTGGCCGACCGCGAGGGCGTGGAGATCCGGTACTACACCGTCATCTACCAGGCCATCGAGGAGATCGAGGCCGCGCTCAAGGGCATGCTCAAGCCGGAGTACGAGGAGTCGACCCTCGGCCAGGCGGAGATCCGCGCGATCTTCCGCTCGTCGAAGATCGGCAACATCGCCGGCTGCATGGTCACCAGCGGTGTCATCCGGCGCAACGCCAAGGTGCGCGTCATCCGTGACGGCGCCGTGGTGGCCGACAACCTCGACCTCGCGTCGCTCAAGCGCGAGAAGGACGACGCGTCCGAGGTCCGCGAGGGCTTCGAGTGCGGTCTCGTCCTGCGCAACTTCCAGGACATCAAGGAAGGCGACGTCGTCGAGGCGTTCGAGATGCGGGAGATCCCGCGCAGCTGATCCCAGCCGAGTCGGCGCTGTGTCACCCCACTGCGGGCGACACAGCGCCGGCTCGGTGCCGTTTCGGGGTGACACAGCGCCGACTCGGCGTTTGAGAGAGTAGGAACCATGAGCAACCCTCGCGTCCGCAAGATCGCGGACCGGATCCAGGTGATCGTCGCCGAGATGCTGGAGCGGCGGATCAAGGACCCGCGGCTGGGCTTCGTCACCGTCACTGACGTCCGCGTCTCCGGCGACACCCAGCAGGCCACCGTCTTCTACACCGTCCTCGGTGAGGAGGAGGAGGCCCGCGTGGCCTCCGCCGCCGCGCTGGAGTCCGCCCGTGGACTGATCCGGTCCGAGGTGGCCAAGCAGCTCGGCATGCGGCACGCCCCGACGCTGACGTTCATCCACGACGCCCTGCCCGAGAACGCGCGGCACCTCGAGGAGGTGCTCGCCCGCGCGAAGGAGCTGGACGAGGCGCTGGCGGCCGAGCGCGGCGCGAGCTACGCCGGCGAGCCCGACCCGTACAAGAAGCCGCGCGAGGCCGGCGACGACCTCGACACCGACCTCGAGGACGAGTGACCGACGGGCTGGTCGTCGTCGACAAGCCCGGGGGCCTGACGTCGCACGACGTCGTGTCCCGGGTACGCCGGCTGGCCGGCACCCGCAAGGTCGGCCACGCCGGCACGCTGGACCCGATGGCGACCGGGGTGCTCGTCCTGGGCGTCAACCGGGCGACCCGGCTGCTCGGCCACCTGATGCTGACCGAGAAGCGGTACGACGCCACCATCCGCCTCGGGGTCGCCACCACCACCGACGACGCGGAGGGTGAGGTCCTCGCGACCGTCTCCACCGAGGGGCTCGACGAGGCGACCATCCGGGCCGCGGCCGCCGAGTTCGTCGGCGAGCTGATGCAGGTCCCGACCGCCGTGTCCGCGATCAAGGTCGACGGCAAGCGGGCCCACCAGCGCGTGCGTGACGGCGAGGACGTCGAGCTGGCGGCCCGGCCGGTGACCGTGCACGAGCTGGTCGTGCACCGGGTCTCGACAGGCTCGACCACCGACGTCGACATCTCGGTGCGGTGCTCCAGCGGCACCTACATCCGTGCGATCGCCCGCGACCTCGGCGCCCGCCTCCAGGTCGGGGGACACCTGAGCGCGCTGCGGCGTACCGCGGTCGGGCCGTACGACCTCGCGGTCGCGCACACCCTCGACGAGCTCGCCGAGGCCCCTCCCGGTGAGCTCAGCACGCTGCTGCCGATCGCGGAGGCCGCCCGCGCGGCGTTCCCCGCTCTCGACCTCGACGAGGCGCACGCGACCGACGTCCGCTACGGCCGGGCGCTCGACCTCGAGCTCGCCGGACTGACCGCGGTGTTCGCGCCGGACGGTCAGTTCCTCGCGCTCTACGAGCCCCGCGGCGGCGTGGCGAAGGCCACCGCGGTCTTCGTCTGAGGGCTCTCGGTAGTCTTCCGGGCGTGCAGATCTGGCGAAGCCTCGACGAGGTCCCGGCCGAGCTCGGACCGACCGCCGTCGTCATCGGCAACTTCGACGGGGTGCACCTCGGCCACCGGCACGTCGTGTCCCGCGCCCGCGAGGTCGCCGACCAGCGCGGCCTGACCGTCGTCGCGGTCACCTTCGACCCGCACCCGATGGCGGTGCTGCGTCCCGAGCACGCGCCCACCACGCTGACCTCCGTCGAGGAGCGCGCTGCGCTGCTCGGCGACTGCGGGGCGGACGCCGTGCTGGCGATGCCCTTCGACCGTGCCGTCGCGGCGTGGACCCCCGAGGAGTTCGTGGAGCGGGTGCTGGTCGACACGCTGCACGCCGCGTCCGTGGTGGTGGGTGCGAACTTCCGGTTCGGCAACAGGGCCGCGGGCGACGTGGCCACGCTGCGCGCGGCGGGGGAGCGGTTCGGCTTCGACGCCGAGGGCATCGCGCTGGACGGCGGCCCCCAGGTGTGGTCCTCGACGTACGTCCGGATGAGTCTCGCGGCCGGCGACGTCGCCGGCGCCGCCGAGGCCCTGGGCCGGCCCTACTCCGTGCGCGGCGAGGTCGTCCGCGGCGACCAGCGCGGCCGGGAGCTGGGCTACCCGACGGCGAACGTGCCGACCTCCACGCTGACCGCGGCGCCCCCGGACGGGGTGTACGCCGGGTGGCTGCGGCGCCTCGACACCGGGGAGCGGTTCCCGGCCGCGATCAGCGTCGGCACCAACCCGACCTTCGACGGGGTGCGGGCGCGTCGGGTCGAGAGCTACGTGCTCGACCGCACCGACCTGGAGCTGTACGGCGTCGAGGTCGAGGTGAGCTTCGTCGAGCGGTTGCGCGGCATGGTGGCGTTCTCGTCGGTCGAGGCGCTCGTCGAGCAGATGAAGGACGACGTCGACCGCGCCCGCGAGCTGCTGACGTGACCCGCGAGGAGACCCTCGCGGCCGCCGACGACTGGTTCCTCCACCACGGGCTGTCGTACTTCGTCCCCGAGCGCCGCGCCGACGTCCGCAGCGCGCTGCGGCTGCGGCGGACCGTGCCGCTGCTGGTCCTCGTCGCGCTGCTGTCGGCCGGCGCCGGCGTCGCCCTGGCCTGGGTGTCGGGGGAGTTCAGCGCGGCGCCCGCCACCCTGGTCGCGCTCGGTGCGCTGGCCGTGATGTGGTACGCCCTCACCGCGCTGCACGCGCGGCAGATCGTCACGTGGAGCCTCGGCCGCACCTTCGGCAGCCTCCGCCGGGTGCTCCCGATGACCACCCGCGCCCTGCCGCTGCTGCTGCTGGCGATCACGTTCCTCTTCATCAACACCGAGGTGTGGCAGGTCGCGTCGAACCTGTCGATCGCGTCCCTGTGGCTGGTGGTCGCGCTGTTCTCGGCGCTCGCGGTCGGCTTCCTGCTGGTGCGGCTGCCCGAGGAGGTCGACCGCGCCGACGACGAGGTCGATGACGCGTTCCTGGTGCGGGCCTGCCGCGGGACCCCGCTCGAGGAGCCGTGCCGCGAACTCGTGGCGGACCCCGCCGCCGAGCCCACGGCGTACGCCGAGGTCACCGGCTACGAGCGGTGGAACCTGATCCTCGTCCTGCTGATCGTGCAGACGGTGCAGGTGCTGCTGCTCTCGCTGACGGTCTTCGCGTTCCTCCTGCTGTTCGGGTCGATCATCATGACCGACCCCGTCATCACGACCTGGCAGACGGACCCGGCGTTCGCGACCTCGCGGGCGCTGGTGCAGGTGTCGGTGTTCCTCGCGTCGTTCTCCGGCCTGTACCTGATGGTCTCGACCGTGACCGACGAGGACTACCGCGCCCAGTTCTTCGGGGGCGTCACCCGGGAGCTCGAGCGGGCCGTCGGGATGCGGGCGGTCTACCTGGCCCTGCGGAACAGGTAGCCCGCCGCGTCCCGCTCAGGCGTCGAGGTCCTTCTCGACGAGCGACGCGATCGTGTCGAGGGCGTTCTGGTCCTCGCTGGTGACCTCGACCTGGTCGCCGCAGGCGGCGCCGAGGGTCATGATCAGCAGCGACGAGCTGGCGTCCACGGGCTCGTCGCCGGGGAGGCCGATGAGCACCTCGACGCCGAGCTCCTCGGCGGCCTCGGCGATCAGCTGGGCGGGCCGGGCGTGCAGGCCGACGGACGAGCCGACGGCGACGGTCTTGCTGGGCATGGGTTCTCCTTCTCCGGGTTGACGCTGGGTCTCAGGCGTGCACGAGCTCGGTCTCCGAGGACTCGATGTCCTTGGGGCCGATGGACTTGAGGACGACGACGGCCGCCGCCCCGACGGCCACCCCGGCGATCAGGGCGATGAAGTAGCCGGCGATGTTGTGCACGGCGAACAGCACGAAGATGCCGCCGTGCGGCGCGCGCACGGCCACGTCGAGGGCCATCGAGAGGCCGCCGGTGACGGCCGAGCCGAGCATGATCGCGGGGATGACGCGCAGCGGGTCGGCCGCGGCGAACGGGATGGCGCCCTCGGTGATGAACGACGCCCCGAGCAACCAGCCGGCCTTGCCGTTCTCGCGCTCGGGCTCGTTGAACAGGCCCGGGCGCAGGACGGTCGCGAGCGCCAGCGCGATGGGCGGGACCATGCCAGCCAGCATGACCGCGGCCATCACCTTGAGCTCGGGGGAGTCCGAGGCGGTGCCGGCCGCGGCCAGGCCGGTCGTCGCGAACGCGTAGGCCACCTTGTTCAGGGGGCCGCCCATGTCGAACGCCATCATCAGGCCGAGGATCACGCCGAGGATCACGGCGGAGCCGCCGCTGAGGCTGTTCAGCCCGTCGCTGAGCTGCGTCATCAGCCAGCCGAGCGGCTTGGCGAGGACGGCGACCATCAGCGCGCCGGCGATCAGGGTGCTGACCAGCGGGATGAGCATCACCGGCATCAGGCCGCGCGCCCAGGTGGGCACCTTCCAGCGCGACACCCAGAGGGCGAGGACGCCGGCGAGCACACCGCCGACGATGCCGCCGAGGAAGCCGCTCTGGGCGATGCCGAAGCCGCCGAGGTCGACGGCCAGGGCGCCCATCACGAAGCCGGGGGCGATGCCGGGCCGGTCCGCGATGGCGTACGCGATGTAGCCGGCCAGGGCTGGCACCAGGAACTTGAACGCCGTCGAGCCGAGCACGAAGAGCACGGCGCCGATGTAGGCCATGACGCCGTTGTCGAACAGCGCGTGCGGCAGGTCGCCGGTGCCGGGCGGGTTCCACAGCGAGTTGTCGGTGACGATCTTGCCGGCGGGGCCGGTGATCTCGTACCCGCCGAACAGGAAGCTGAGCGCGATCAGCAGGCCGCCCGCCGCGACGAACGGGATCATGTAGGACACGCCGGTCATCAGGACCCGGCGGGCGTGGTGGCTCCAGCCCTCGCCGCCCCCGGACGTGGCCGCGGCCGCCTCGCCGGCGCCCGAGCCGCCCTCGACGCGCGGGGCGTTCGGGTCGTCGGCGTACGCCAGGGCCTCGGAGATCATCTGGTCGGCCTCGTCGAACGGGCGCTTGACGCCGGAGGAGACCAGCGGCTTGCCGGCGAACCGGTGCCGGTCGCGGACGCCGACGTCGACGGCGAAGATCACGGCGTCGGCGGCGGCGATGGTCGCGGGAGCGAGCGGCTTGGCCCCGGCCGAGCCCTGCGTCTCGACCTGGAGGTCGACCCCGGCTCGCGTGGCAGCGGCCTCGAGCGCCTCGGCGGCCATGTACGTGTGCGCGATGCCGGTCGGGCACGCCGTGACGGCGACCAGGCTCCGCTTCCTCGCCGGGGCGGACGCCGCAGGTGCCGGCGCCGCCTCCGGCGCGGGCGCCGCGCCGACCACGTCGGTCACGAGCTCGGCGACCTCCGCGGGCGTCGTCGCGGCGCGCAGGGCGTCGGTGAACGCCGGCTTGACCAGCGCGCGGGCGAGCTTGGTGAGCAGCTGGAGGTGGGTGTTGTCGCCGCCCGCGGGGGCCGCGATCAGGAACACGAGGTCGGCCGGGCCGTCCTTGGCCCCGAAGTCCACGGGGGGCTGGAGCCGGGCGAACCCGAGCACGGGCTCCGCGACGCCGGCGGTGCGGCAGTGCGGGATCGCGATGCCGCCGGGCAGGCCGGTCGCGGACGTCGCCTCCCGGGCGTACGCGTCCTCGACGAGCTGGTCGACGTCGGTGGCCCGGCCGGCGTCGCCGACGATCTGCGCCAGGGCGCGGATGACGGCGTGCTTGTCGGCGCCCAGCTGGGCGTCGAGGCGCACCAGTCCTGCGTTGATGAGCTCCTGCATGGGATTCACCCTCCTTGGGTGAGGTCGAGGTCGCGCACCGAGACGTGCTCGGGACGGACCTGCGAGGGTTGGGGGATCGTGGTCCCGGGGAGGCCTGCGGCGGCGGTGCCGTAGGCCACGGCGAGGGCGAGGCGCTCCTGCGGACGACGTCCGCGCAGCTCGCCCAGGAGGTATCCGAAGAGGCTCGAGTCGCCGGCACCGACGGTGGAGACCACCTCGACGGGAGCCGGCTGCGCGTGCCAGGCGCCGACGGCGGTCACCAGGACCGCGCCGCGCGGACCGAGGGTGGCGAGGACGGTCTCCACGCCGGACTCGACAAGAGCGTGGGCGGCCTTCGCCGCCGCGACCGGGTCGGCCTCGAGCAGCTCGGGGTCGTCCCCGGTGAAGGAGGCGAGCTCCTCGCCGTTGGGCTTCATCAGGTGCGGGGCCGCGGCCGGGAGCCGGTCCACCAGGGCGCGCAGCGGCTCGTCGCTGGTGTCGACCGCGACCCGGGCGCCGCTCGCGCGCAGCAGCACGACGAGCTCGGCGTACCAGGCGGGGGGTGTGCCGGGCGGGAGCGAGCCCGCCAGCACCACCCAGTCCGCGCTGGCGGCGCGCCGGCGCAGGGCCTCGCCGAGCTCGCGGCGCACGGTGTCGTCGAGTGCCGGGCCGGGGGAGTTCAGCTTGGTGGTGGTGCCGTCCGGCTCGGTGATCGTGATGTTCACGCGCAGGGTGCCGTCGTGGGGGACCGGGCGGCAGTCGATGCCGGCGGTGAGCAGCTCGAGCACGAACGGGTCGTCCTTGGCCGCGGGCAGCACCGCGATGGTCGGCACGCCCGCGGACACGCAGGCCCGCGAGATGTTGACGCCCTTGCCGCCGGCCTGCGAGATCACCTCGTCGGCGCGGATGACGGCGCCGCGCTCGAGCGGCCCGCCGAGCACCACGGTGCGGTCGTGGCTCGGGTTGGCGGTGAGGGTGAGGATCACGCGACCACGACCTCGGGCCCGGCGGCCTCGAGCGCGGCGCGGTCGCTGGCGGTGAGGCTGCTGTCGGTGACCAGCACGTCGAGCTCGTCCAGCCCGGCGAACCGGACCGCGGCCTCGGTGCCGACCTTGCTCGCGTCGGTCAGGCACACCACGCGCCGCGCCGCGGCGACCATGGCGCGCTTGGCGGCGGCCTCGTCGTGGTCGGGGGTGGAGAGACCGTGCTCGACGGTGAGGCCGTTGGTGCCGAGGAACGCCACGTCCACGCGCAGGTGGTGCAGCGCGGACACCGTGTCGGCGCCGACCGCGGCCTGGGTCGTCGCCCGGACGCGTCCGGGGAGCAGGTGCAGCTCGATCTGGGGGTGCACGGCGAGGCGCGCGGCGATCGGGACCGCGTGCGTGATCACGGTGAGCCGGTGGTCGCGGGGCAGCACGCTCGCGAACCGGCCGGTCGTGGAGCCGGCGTCCAGGAGCACCGTGCCACCCGGCGCCGGGAGCTGCTCGAGCGCGGCCTTGGCGACCAGGTCCTTCTGCGCGGTGTTCGCCTGGTCGCGCTCGCCCAGGCCGGACTCGATGACCGCGAGCGAGCTGGCGGGCACCGCGCCCCCGTGGACGCGGCGCACCAGGCCCATCCGCTCGAGCACGGACAGGTCGCGGCGGGCGGTCTCGGTGGTGACGTCGAAGCGCTCGGCGATCGCCGTGACCGAGAGCCGGCCGAGCTCGGTGACGAGCTGGGCGATGGCCTGCTGGCGTTCCTCGGCATACATTCCGGGGGAGTCCCTTCGATCTGTGTATATGTTGTTTTACGCCCGAATGTGTTGACTGTCAAGGCTCTCGGGCGTTTACTTGTGACCATGGCCACTGACACCGTCCTGCGCGGCACCCCGGTCGTCCCCGGGGTCGCCCACGCGCCCGCCCTCATCGTGCGCAGCGAGATCTCGCCCGAGGCGATCGCGCGCTTCGACGCCACGCAGTACGCCGACACCGAGGCCGCGCTCGCGGCGTACGACGCCGCCGCGGCCGCCGTCGCGGACGGCTTCCTCCGCAAGGCGGCCCAGGTCTCCGGCGACGCCGCCAAGGTGCTCACCGCGAGCGCCGGGCTCGCGAAGGACAAGGGCCTGCGTGGCGCGGTCGCCAAGCACGTGCGCGCCGGTGACGACCTCCTGGCGTCGGTGCGCGCGGGGATCGAGCAGTTCGTCACGGTGTTCACCGGGATGGGTGGCCTCATGGCCGAGCGGGTGACCGACCTGCGCGACATCGAGCGCCGGGTGGTCGCGCAGCTGGTCGGCGAGCCCGAGCCCGGCGTCGGGGCGCCCGCCGCGCCCTGCGTCCTGGTGGCCGAGGACCTCGCGCCGTCGGACACCGCGGGTCTCGACCCGTCGCTCGTGCTGGCGCTGGTGACCGAGCGCGGTGGCCCGACCAGCCACACCGCGATCATCGCGCGGCAGCTGGCGATCCCCTGCGTGGTCGGCGTCGCCGGCGCCACCGGGCTCGCCGACGGCAGGCCGCTGCTCGTCGACGGCGCCGCCGGCACCGTCGAGACCGATGCGCCCGATGCGGAGGCGCGGGTCGCCGCGGACGCCGCGCAGCGCGCGGCGCTCGAGGCGTGGGAGGGTCCGGGCCGCACGGCGGACGGCGTCCCGGTCAAGATCCTGGCGAACGTCGCCGACGGCGAGTCCGCCCTCAGGGCCGCCCAGGTGCCGGTGCAGGGTGTCGGGCTGTTCCGCACCGAGCTCTGCTTCCTCAACCGGAAGGAGGAGCCGTCGGTCGAGGAGCAGGCGGCGATCTACGGTGCGGTCCTGGACGCCTTCGGCGACCGGTACGTCGTGGTGCGGACCCTGGACGCGGGCTCGGACAAGCCGGTGGCGTTCGCGACCCACGACGGCGAGGAGAACCCCGCCCTCGGCGTCCGCGGCCTCCGGCTGTCGTTCGACAACCCCGGGCTGCTCGACCGGCAGCTCGACGCGGTCGCGACGGCCGCGGCCAAGACCGGCGCCGAGGCCTGGGTGATGGCACCGATGGTGGCGACCGTCGCGGAGGCCGACGAGTTCGCGGCGAAGGTGCATGCCCGTGGCCTGAAGGCCGGCGTGATGGTCGAGGTGCCGAGCGCCGCGCTGCTGGCGCACCGGATGCTGCAGTCCGTCGACTTCCTCTCGATCGGCACCAACGACCTCACGCAGTACACGATGGCCGCCGACCGGATGGCCACCGACCTCGCGCACCTGACCGACCCGTGGCAGCCCGCCGTGCTGCAGCTGATCGCGATCACCGCCGAGGCCGGCCGCCAGGCCCGCAAGCCGGTCGGCGTCTGCGGCGAGGCCGCCGCCGACCCGCTGCTCGCCTGCGTGCTGGTCGGCATGGGCGTCACGTCGCTGTCGATGGCGGCGGCCGCCGTACGCCCCGTGGGTGCGCGGCTGTCGACCGTTCCGTTCGACCTGTGCGAGGAGGCCGCGGAGGCCGCGCTCTCGGCCGCCGATCCCCTGGCAGGCCGCGAGGCCGTGCGCACCCTGTTGGGGTGACCGTCAGTCGACCGTCGGGATGTGCCCGGTGTCGATGAGCGTGTCCGCGAGCTCGCGCAGCTTGATGTTGGTCTCGGAGCTGATGCGGGCGAGCAGCTCGAAGGCCCGCTGCGCGTCGAGGTGGTACCGCTCCATCACGATGCCGCACGCCTGGCCGATGGTGGTGCGCGTGTCGAGGGCGGCGGTGAGCTGCTGCTCGCGCTGCGAGGCGGCGACGGCGATGGCGACGTGCGCGGCGAGGGCCAGGCCCTCGTCCCGATCCTGCTCGTCGAACGCCCGGCGTGTGGTCGAGTACAGGCTCAGGGTGCCCAGCACGTCGGCCCGGGTGAAGAGCTGGAAGCACAGCGTGCTGTGCACGCCGAGCTCGTCGGCCACCCGGGGTCCCCAGGACGGCCAGCGCGGGTCGCCGGCGAGATCGCCTGAGTGCACCACGCGGTCCTCCCAGGCGGACTGGACGCACGGGCCCTCGCGGAGGCACTCCTGCAGCTCGTCGACCGCCAGCACCACCTCGTCGGTGTACGCCGGCGTCTCGAGGCTGCCGCTGCGCCGCAGGATCGCGATCCCCGCCGCATCGCAGCCCCGCACGTTGGACGTGGCGAGGCGGACGGCAGCCTGCATCGTGGAATGCGGGTCGATCTCGTCCTGCAGCTCACGGGCGGCTTGAGCCATCCTCGCGGCCAGTGCTCGGCTCTCGCTAAACACCCTCCGAGGATAACGGACGGTCGCGAACCAGCGTGAGGCGCCGCCGGGTGCCGGGGCCGGGATGGAGGTTCTCGTAGCCGGCGAGCTCGCTCACCCGCACGTGACAGGGGGAGGCGGCCACCACGACGAGGCCGCCGCCGGACGCTGCCAGCCGACGCTGGTGGCGGTCGAGCAGGCCCAGTGAGCGGGCGTCGATGAACGTGACGCCCTCGAGGTCGACCTCGACCACCGTGCACCCGGCGAGGTCCGTCTGGTCCAGGAGGTCCTGGAGCCGGTCGACGGTCATGAGGTCGAGCTCGCCGCTGAGGCGCAGGCGCGCGAACGGCGGGTCGCACGTGATCTGGAAGTCGGTCCGCATGGCAGACCCCCCGGCTTCCCGAGTAGCAGCGACGCCCGCTGTTGAAGCGCCGTGGTCTCCCCACCGTACGCCCGTCACCGCCGGCCCACAAACGGCCGCGGGTTTGACCGTCGGGCGAACCGGAGACCCTCCTCGGGAACGACCCTTCCGGGGTCATCCGAAGAGGAGAGGAACTCCCATGGGATACGGACTCGGTGTCTTCCTGCTGGCCGTCGGCCTGATCCTGGCGCTGGCCGTGACCGACAGCATCAACGGTGTCGACCTCACGATGGTGGGCTGGATCCTGGCCGCTGCGGGCGTCCTGTGCATCATCCTCGTGGCCGCGACGACGGCGAGCCGCCGCCGCTCGACGAGCGTCACGACGCACGCCGACGGCACGCGGACCGTGAGCGAGCACAACGACGCGCCCCCGGCCGTCTGACCGCTGACCGGCGGCCGGCCGGCTGCTTTCGCCGCCGCCACGGCGTCGCGCCCGGGTCGTGGTCGTCGAGAAGGTCGCCGCGATCCGGTGCACGCCCGTGCGGCGACCGGCACGGATTGGGCCTGCGGACCCGCCCCGCGCTAGAGTTCTCAGGTTGCCTCGAGGGGCGACACGCCGTCAGAACGGCCGCGGAACCAGAGTGCCCGGGTGAACAGGCCCCGGCGCGCCGCGCAGCAAGCAGGGCCCACGAGGGCCGGAAGGAGCCCGCATGTCGATCGGTACCGACGCGGAGACCAAGAAGAAGATCATCGCCGAGTACGCCACGACCGAGGGTGACACCGGTTCGCCGGAGGTCCAGGTCGCGCTGCTGAGCCACCGGATCAGCCACCTGACCGAGCACCTCAAGCAGCACAAGCACGACCACCACAGCCGTCGCGGCCTGCTGCTGCTCGTCGGCCAGCGCCGTCGCCTGCTGAACTACCTCCAGAAGACGGACATCAACCGTTACCGCTCGATCGTCGAGCGTCTCGGCCTCCGCCGCTGATCTCCGTGAAGGGCCCGCTCCGGTGGGCCCTTCACGCTTTCTCGGAAGCGCCATCCGGCGCTAGATTCACATCAAGTACATCTGAACACCAGGAGCGACCCGCACGTTCTGGGCTCGGTCCTCGGTAGTGGCTCTCAGGATCTCGACACGTTCGACACGATCCTGCGGGCCTCGATCGAAGACCAGGCCTCTACGCATGACGCGGGACGCCGCGGATCGCTCCGCGAGCAGAACAGGGACACACCCTTGACTGAACCCGTCATCCACGTTGTCGAGACCACGCTCGACAACGGCAAGTTCGGCACCCGGACCATCAAGTTCGAGAGCGGGCTCCTCGCCCGCCAGGCCGCCGGTGCCGTCACCGCCTACCTCGACGACGACACGATGCTGCTGTCCGCCACCACGGCGAGCAAGCACCCCAAGGACCACTTCGACTTCTTCCCCCTGACGATCGACGTCGAGGAGCGCATGTACGCCGCGGGCAAGATCCCCGGCTCGTTCTTCCGCTCCGAGGGCCGCCCGGGCGAGGACGCGATCCTCACCTGCCGCCTGATCGACCGGCCGCTGCGCCCGACCTTCAAGAAGGGCCTGCGCAACGAGGTCCAGGTCGTCATCACGGTGATGGCGCTCAACCCCGACGCGCCGTACGACGTCCTCGCGATCAACGCCGCGTCGATGTCGACGCAGCTCTCCGGCCTGCCGTTCTCCGGCCCGGTCGGCGGCGTCCGCGTCGCCCTGATCGACGGCCAGTGGGTCGCGTTCCCGACGCACACCCAGCTCGAGGACGCGGTCTTCGACATGGTTGTCGCGGGCCGTGTCACCGAGTCCGGCGACGTCGCGATCATGATGGTCGAGGCCGAGGCGACCGAGCAGACCATCGCCCTCGTCGGCACCGGCGCGCAGGCGCCGACCGAGGAGGTCGTGGCCGGTGGCCTCGACGCCGCGAAGCCCTTCATCAAGCAGCTCTGCGACGCCCAGGCCGAGCTGGCGAACGTCGCCGCGAAGCCGGTCCAGGAGTTCCCGATCTTCCTCGACTACGAGGACGACGTGTTCGCCGCCGTCGAGGCCGCCGTCAAGGACGACCTCGTCGCCGCGATGAAGATCGCGGACAAGGAGGAGCGCAACAACCGCACCGACGAGCTCAAGGACGGCGTCCTGGAGAAGCTCGCCGGACAGTTCGAGGGCCGCGAGAAGGAGATCGGCGCGGCGTTCCGCTCGGTCAACAAGCAG
The DNA here is from genome assembly GCA_035765695.1 of Nocardioides sp. Taxonomy (GTDB): domain Bacteria; phylum Actinomycetota; class Actinomycetes; order Propionibacteriales; family Nocardioidaceae; genus Nocardioides. The sequence goes on from DASTXB010000016.1 coordinate 23,309, forward strand.
GTCGTCCGCGAGAGCATCCTCAAGGACAAGGTCCGCATCGACGGCCGCGGCCTGGCGGACATCCGCCCGCTGCACGCCGAGGTCGGGGTGATCCCGCGGGTGCACGGCTCCGCGCTCTTCGAGCGTGGCGAGACCCAGATCCTGGGCGTCACCACGCTGGACATGCTCAAGATGGAGCAGCAGCTCGACACGCTCTCCCCGGAGAAGCACCGCCGCTACATGCACAAGTACGTCTTCCCGCCGTTCTCCACCGGCGAGACCGGCCGCGTCGGCTCGCCGAAGCGCCGCGAGGTCGGCCACGGTGCGCTGGCCCGCCGCGCGCTGCTGCCGGTGCTGCCGTCGCGCGAGGAGTTCCCGTACGCCATCCGCCAGCTCTCCGAGGCCATGGGCTCCAACGGCTCGACCTCGATGGGCTCGGTCTGCGCCTCGACGCTGGCCCTGCTGCAGGCCGGTGTGCCGCTCAAGGCGCCGGTCGCCGGTATCGCCATGGGCCTGGTCTCCGGCGAGATCGACGGCCAGACGCAGTACGTCGCCCTCACCGACATCCTCGGTGCGGAGGACGCGTTCGGCGACATGGACTTCAAGGTCGCCGGCACCCGCCAGTTCGTGACCGCGCTCCAGCTCGACACCAAGCTCGACGGCATCCCCGCCGAGGTGCTCGCGCAGGCGCTGCAGCAGGCGCGTGACGCCCGCATGACGATCCTCGACGTGATGGCCGAGGCCATCGACGAGCCGGAGGAGATGTCGATCCACGCCCCGCGGATCATCACGATCAACATCCCGGTCGACAAGATCGGCGAGGTCATCGGCCCCAAGGGCAAGGTCATCAACCAGATCCAGGACGACACCGGCGCGTCGATCTCGATCGAGGACGACGGCACCATCTACATCGGTGCCACCAACGGCGAGGCCGCCGACGCCGCCCGGACGGCGATCAACCAGATCGCCAACCCGACGATGCCGGAGGTCGGCGAGCGCTACCTCGGCACCGTCGTGAAGACGACGAACTTCGGCGCGTTCGTGTCGCTGCTCCCGGGCAAGGACGGCCTGCTGCACATCAGCAAGCTGCGTGCCCTGGCCGGCGGCAAGCGGGTCGAGGCCGTCGAGGACGTCCTGGCCGTGGGCCAGAAGGTCCAGGTCCAGATCGCCGAGATCGACGACCGCGGCAAGCTGTCGCTGGTCCCGGTCGTGGACGAGGCCGACTCCGAGGCCGCCGAGGCCTCCGACGCCGAGGGCGCGGACGACTCCGAGTGACCAAGGCTGCACCGGTGACCCGCCAGAAGGCTGCTTCTGGCGGGTCACCGTCTTCTCCGGGCACGCGCACGCTGTTCACCGAGCGGGACGCGGACGGCCAGGTGACGTCGCGCATCCGGCGCACGGTGCTGCCGTCCGGGCTGCGGATCATCAGCGAGCAGCAGGCCGGCGTCCGGTCCGCCGCCGTCGGCGTGTGGGTCGGGGTGGGCTCGCGCGACGAGTCGCCGACCCTGCACGGCTGCTCCCACTTCCTCGAGCACCTGCTCTTCAAGGGCACGGCCGAGCGGTCCGCGCTGGACATCTCGATCGCGCTCGACGCGGTCGGTGGTGAGTTCAACGCGTTCACCGCCAAGGAGTACACCTGCTTCCACGCGCGGGTCCTCGACGAGGACCTGCCCCTGGCGGTCGACGTGCTCGGCGACATGATCACGGCCTCGACGCTGCACCCCGACGACGTCGAGGCCGAGCGCGACGTGATCCTCGACGAGATCGCGATGCACGACGACGACCCGGACGACGTCGTGCACAACCTGTTCGCCGCGCAGGCGTGGGGCGACACGCCACTGGGTCGTCCGATCGCCGGCACGGTCGAGTCGATCAACGCCCTCACGCGCGCGCAGGTCCTGCGCTTCTACCGGCGCCACTACGTCCCGGCGAACATGGTCGTCGCGGCGGCCGGCAACGTCGACCACGCGGCGTTCGTCCGCCAGGTGAAGAAGGCCTTCGCCCGCAACGACTGGCTGGCCGGTACGGCGGCGCCGCGCGCGTCGCGGCACGGCGCCCGCAAGCGCGTGCAACCCGGCGAGATCCACGCGACCCGCCCGTTCGAGCAGGTGAACCTCGTGCTCGGCATGGAGGGCCTGGTCCGCGACGACCAGCGGCGGTTCGCGCTGGGCGTCCTGAACACCGCGCTGGGCGGCGGCACCTCGTCGCGGCTGTTCCAGGAGGTCCGCGAGCACCGCGGCCTGGCGTACTCCGTCTTCTCCTTCGCCTCCCACCACGCGGACTCCGGCCTGGTCGGCGTCTCGGTCGGCTGCCTGCCGAACAAGCTCGGCGACGTCCTGACCGTGGTCCGGGAGGAGCTGGCGAAGGTCGCCACCTCCGGTATCACCGACGAGGAGCTCTCCCGCGGCAAGGGTCAGCTCCGCGGCGGCCTGGTGCTCGGCCTGGAGGACTCGGCGTCCCGGATGTCGCGCATCGGCAAGGCGGAGCTGGTCCACGACGAGCTGCTCAGCATCGACGAGGTGATGGCCCGGGTCGACGCGGTCACGCTCGAGGACGTGCGGTCGGTCGCCGCCGACGTGTTGGGGCGGCCGGAGATCCTCGCGGTGGTGGGTCCGGGGTAGAACCGTGCTAGCGTCGAGGTGTTGGAGGGAGAGCGTTTCCCGCTTCCCACGTCGCCGACGGCGGCGCGCATCACGTTGTACTTGGTTTTCGGTCCCGCTGGACATCAGGCACCGCACGGATGTCTTCAGCTCCGGTGTCGGGCAGGGTGCCCGCGCCCATCACCACCGAGGACAGATCATGACTCAGGGAACCGTCAAGTGGTTCAAGGACGACAAGGGCTTCGGCTTCATCGAGCAGGACGGTGGAGGTCCGGACGTGTTCGTCCACTACTCCGCGATCACCGGCCAGGGCTTCAAGTCGCTCCAGGACAGCCAGCGCGTCGAGTTCGACGTGACCCAGGGCCCCAAGGGCCCCCAGGCGGAGAACGTCCGGGCTGTCTGATGCCCGACACGACGAGCCCCTGCCCGCTGCTGCGGGCAGGGGCTCTCGTGCTTCCGCTGCCGGTGCGGCGATGACCGACGCGCCGCCGCTGACGAGGGACGACTGGTCGCCCCGACTCGTCGATCTGCACGCCGCCGTCCAGCGCTCCCGGGTCGGGATCGAGCTGGCCCGGCGCCCCGGCAGCCGGGCCCGGGACCTCGAGATCGCGCAGGCCGAGCTGCTGACCGCGCTCGAGCACTTCGACGAGGCCCTCAGGGCAGCCGGCACCACGCTTCCCCAGCAGCTCCGCCACGAGATGGAGCTGCTCCGAGGAATCCTGCGCAGGGGCTAGCCCCGATCGACCCACGGGGTGAAGCTGCGCGCCTTGCCGACCCAGTCGACCAGCCCGTGGCTCGTCCCGTCGGTCCGCGTGCCCGACGCCCGGACCGCGACGCGGACCGCGTCGGGGTCGCCCAGCGCCGCCTGCGAGATCCGGAAGCGCGCGCGGTCCTTCCTGTAGTCGATCCGCAGGATGTAGTCGCCGTTCTCCACGGCGTCGCCCCACTTCTTCGGGCCGAAGCCGTCGGTCTCGCGGAGCACGTAGTCGGTGCCTTCGTACAGCCCGGTCGCGAAGACGAACTCCGGGCCGCGGCGCTCGCGGTCGGTGTCGAGGTAGATCGCCTCGGCCGAGCCCGACGCGGCGCGACGCACCAGGTTGTCGTGGGTGGTCGTGATCGCCACGTCCTTCGTGCCGTTGTGCACCTGGAGGGCGCGGATGTCCGAGCCGTGCCAGGTGTCCTCGGGGTCGTCGACGCCGTACTGCTCGGCGTGGGCCGCGCCGGCGAGGCCGACGGTGAGGACGGCGGCCGACAGGGCGAGGGCGGCGGTGGTGGTGCGCATGGGTGGTTCTCGTTCCTTCGTGATGAGTGGTGGTGTCGACTCATCTACGCCGGTCCGGTGCAGAAGGTTGCAACGATGGGCGCTGGACTGGACATCTCCTCCACATGCGCACACGTCAGCACACTCGGAACCTGACCCTCCGCCTCGTGATCGCCGGCGCCGCCGGCACGAGCACGATCGTGGCCCTCGCGGGCTGCGACGACGCCGACACGGTCCGCTCCGTCGACGCCCCGTCCTCCGAGGTGGCCTCCCCGACCCTCACGCCGACGCCCACGCCGACCTCCCCGCCGTCCTCCACGCCGTCGCCGATCGAGTCGGAGGCGTCCACGCCGGCGCCGACCCCCACCGAGTCGCAGGCGTCGACGTCCACGCCTACCTCCGCGCCCGCGTCGGCCGCACCCTCGTCGCCCCCGCAGGAGCCGGAGCTCATCCCGTACGCCGGGGGCGAGTCGGCCGGCGTCCAGGTCCACGGGATGGCCGACGCCAGGAAGCTGCGGGGGTCACCGAAGGCGTTCCAGGACTTCATCGGCCGTACCGCCCAGCGGATCAGCGACGAGTCGAGCTGCGACGCCGCAGCGGTCGGCGTCACCGTGGAGTTCGTCCGCACGGACGGGTACGCCGTCGGCGGTGTCAACGACTGCGGCGGATACGCCGCGCTGTGGGCGGTCGTCGACGGCGCGTGGAAGGAGATCCAGGGCACCCAGGACTCCTGGAAGTGCCAGGTGCTCCGCCGCTACCGGGTGCCGAGCGACATCGCCGGCGAGACGTGCTACGACTACCGCACGCAGGAGGAGCACAGCTACCACCAGGCGTGACCTCCGCCTCCCGTCGGGGGATCTCCGGGACTACCGTGCGAGGTGAGGCGGGAGGGAGCGGACGACGGTGCTGTCGGACATCGAGATCGCGAACGCCGCCAGGCTGCGCCCGATCACGGACGTGGCGGCGCAGACCCTCGGGATCGACGAGCAGCACCTGGTGCCGTACGGCCACTTCAAGGCCAAGGTCGACCTCGGGTACCTGGCCTCGCTCGCCGACCGGCCCCTCGGGCGGCTGGTGCTGGTCACGGCCCTCTCGCCGACGCCACCGGGGGAGGGCAAGACCACGACGACGGTCGGCCTCACCGACGCGCTGCACGGGCTGGGGCACCGGGTGGTCGCCTGCCTGCGCGAGCCGTCCATGGGACCGGTGTTCGGCATGAAGGGCGGCGCGGCCGGCGGCGGTTACAGCCAGGTGGTGCCGATGACCGACATCAACCTGCACTTCACCGGCGACTTCGCCGCGATCGCCGCCGCGAACAACCTCCTCGCGGCGCTGATCGACAACCACGTGCACCACGGCAACGCGCTCGACATCGACGTGCGCAGCGTGACCTGGAAGCGCGTCCTCGACACCAACGACCGCGCGCTCCGGCACGTGGTCGTCGCCCTGGGCGGCACCGGCAACGGCTACCCCCGGGAGGACGGGTTCGACATCGTGGTCGCCTCGGAGCTGATGGCGATCTTCTGCCTCACCGAGTCGTGGGCGGACCTGAAGCGCCGGATCGGCGACATCGTGATCGGCTACTCGCGGGCGGGCCCGCCGGTCACCGCGCGCGACCTCGGCGCGGCGGGCGCGATGGCCGCGCTGCTGCGCGACGCGCTCGCGCCGAACCTGGTCCAGACCCTCGAGGGCGCGCCGGCGTTCGTGCACGGCGGCCCGTTCGCGAACATCGCGCACGGCTGCAGCTCGGTGGCGGCGACGCGCGCCGGCCTGCGCCTGGCGGACTACGTCGTCACCGAGGCCGGCTTCGGTGCGGACCTCGGCGCGGAGAAGTTCGTGGACATCACGTGCCGCAAGGCCGGCCTGCGGCCCGACGTCGCCGTCGTGGTCGCGACGGTGCGCGCCCTGAAGTACCACGGGGGAGTGGCGCTCGCCGACCTCGGCGCCGAGGACCTCGGCGCCGTCGGGGCCGGCATGGTCAACCTGCGCCGCCACCTGGACAACATCCGCGACGTCTACGGCATCCCGTGCGTCGTGGCCGTCAACCGGTTCCCGACCGACACCGACCTCGAGGTCGCGAAGGTCGTCGAGCTGGTGGAGGAATGCGGCGTCAGCGCCTACCCCGCCACGCACTTCGTCGACGGGGGCACGGGCGCGCAGGACCTGGCCAAGGGCATGCTGCAGGTGCTGGACGAGCCCTCGCCGTACCCGTTCTCGTTCACGTACCCCGACGACCTGTCCCTCGCCGAGAAGGTCGAGGCCGTCGCCACGCGGCTGTACGGCGCGGGCCAGGTCACCTGGGAGGCCCGGGCGCGCCGCCGGCTGGCGCGCATCGAGCGGGACGGGTACGCCGGCCTGCCGGTGTGCATCGCGAAGACGCAGTACTCGTTCTCGACCGACCCGACCCTGGTCGGCGCCCCGACGGGCCACGAGCTGCACGTGCGAGAGGTCCGGCTGTCGGCGGGGGCGGGCTTCGTCGTCGTGGTGTGCGGCGACATGATGACGATGCCCGGCCTCCCGGCGGACCCGTCCGCGTCGCGGATCGACCTGGCCGACGACGGCACGATCCTCGGGCTCTCCTAGCTGCTCGCCGGGCCGTCGACGTTGATCGTCAGCGGACCGGTGCCGGACCGCGTGATGACCTCCTGCGACGCCACCGGTCCCGGGTTGACCTCCCGGTGCACGACGTGCCGGGGGATGTGGACGAAGTCCCCGGGCCCGGCCTCGACGGACCGCTCGCCGCCGGGTCCGAACTCGATGCGGACGTTGCCCTCGATCACGTACACGGCCGTGTCGTGCTCACCGTGGTGGTGCCACCCGGACGCCGCACCCGGCTCCGAGCGCACGAAGCCGGACCACAGGCCCGGCACCTCGATCGCCTGCTCGCGCGTCTTGCCGGGTGTCGGGTCCGCGACCTCGCGGTCGGCCGGGTGGACGCAGGTGACCTCGTCGCCCATCGCTGCTCCTTCGGCTCGGGTCCGGTGCTGTCACCAGTAGGCGACGGCGCGGTCAGGAGCGCAAGAGGTCGGTCGCCGTCGCCACGCGGCGGGCCGTCTATCCTCGCGCCGTGATGGGATTCCGGCTCGCCAGCCAACGGGTGATGGCACGTGCCGCCCGAGAGCTTACGTCCGGCCGGTCGACAGGGTTCATCTCACTCGGCAGCTCCATGGCACCGTCCCTCAAGGTCGTCCAGCGGGTCTCGCTGAGGCCCGTCCGTCCTGGCGAGTCGCTGGTCGGGCAGATCTCCCTCGCAGAAGTCGGCGGACGGTTCTGGCTGCATCGCGTGTCGAACGAGCGCGATGGCGCGGCGCACATCGTTGCCGACAACGGCATGGTCAACGGATGGACACCGCGGACAGCCGTCTTCGGGGTCCTCGTCTGACAGTTCGGCCCGCGGGGTTCGCAAGGCGCCGTCGTCATCGGGCATGTGCGGATGCCTCGATCTCAGAACAGTTCGACCGCCCGGCCCCAGGCCGGGCCGTCTTCTGAGGCAGGCTGAAGCACGCGTACCTCAGCGGGCCTGGTGGTCGTCGGTCTTGTCATTCTGACTACCGCGGCAATGGGACGACGTCGGCGGAGCAAGGCTGTGGCCCGAGTGTCCGCTTCCAGGACCAAGTCCTTCATGAACGATGGACGTGCGACATCGGCTCCATCGTTCGGCGACGACCTCGGGTTCGGGACCTTCCTCGACTGCGACCACGCAGACGTTGACGAGGTCCAGGTGTCATCGCTCAGGGAGTCGATAGGCGGGTGGCCGTCGGGGTCCAAGACGGGCCTCGGCACGGTGTGTACGTCGCGAAAGGCGTCCCACGTGCGCCATAGCCATCAGCTCCGCTCCCGAGCGAGTCGGACGCGTCCGAGCGCCCGTAGATCAACGCGCATCGCGGCAGATCCGTGCATCGCCTAGTCGGAGGCCACGGGGCCGTGCGACCCTCAGCACATGACCCTGTTCGTCGTACTGCTGAGCGCGGGCGCCGTCGTGGTGTCGCTCGCCGCTCTGACCGCAGTCGGCGAGCGACGGAGAGGCGGCCGACTCTCCGTGGCCGTGCTCGCTGGCCTGTTCTTTCCCCTCGCCTGGATCGCTTGGTACGCGCGCGACGAGTTGCGAGCCTCCTAACCCCTCCTCGCGTCGCCGAACCACCCGGATCTCGGCATGAGCGCGCACTCGTCGCGGCATGACCGGGCGTCCCGCGCCGACAGCGGCTACCGACCGGTCAGCGGGCACATTGCGTCGTGTCAGAGCGGATCATGCGTCTCTGTGGTAGTCCCCAGTGCCGAGGGAAGCTCGGCAGGTCGGAGATGGTGAGCTCGTGGGTGACGACAAGGGTGGGATCGACCCCATGCTGCCGCGCGTGAGGTGTGGCCGAAGGGACGGAAGCGACTCACCTTGTCGAGCAGGCCTTCGTCACCGGCGCCGAGCGACTTTCCTTCGGGTGCTCGTTGGCTGGCCACGCACCTGAGGGAAGTCGAACACCTCAGGAGATCGCGCCGATCCTGTCCAGAATCGCTGAGGCCAGCTCCTGGGGCTGCTCGTCGGGGAGCCAGTGCGAGGCACCTTCGATGACCTTGAGAGTGTAGGCCCCGTCGACGTACCGCTCGCATAGTTGTGCACCGGCACGGCCGAGGAAGACGTCCCCGTCACTCCAGACGTACGTGGTGGGCACCTGCACACGCGTGCGGAACACCTTCGGGTTGGCCAGGGCCATTGCGCCGTACCAGGCCAGGCCGCCGCGCAGCGTACCCCCCTCAACGATGTCGCGGTGGTAGTCGGCCACCATGGCCGGCGTCATGCCGCCGTGGCGCAGAAAAAACCAGCCGCTGAAGCGAGGGCTCGACAGCATCCGTTCGGGAAGCCACGGAAGGTTGAAGAGCGCGATGTACCACGAGTCCAGGGCCTGGCCGCGCGGCATCGACGCCATGAAGGCGCCCGGGTGCGGGAGTGAAACCGCGGTCAACGTGCGCACCTTCTCGGGTGCGAGCACTGCCGTCGCCCAGGCCACCGCAGCGCCCCAGTCATGACCGACCAGGTGCACAGGCCCGCCGGCGAGTTCAGCAAGCGCGAGCACGTCCGCGGACAGTTCTGAGCCTCGATAGGCCCAACGGCCACGGGGGCGGGCACCGGTGGAGTAGCCGCGCTGGTTGGGTGCCAATGTCCGCAGCCCTTGGGCGTGCAACAGGGGGACCACCTGGTCCCACGACTTGTTCAACTGGGGGAAACCGTGCAGAAGCACCACGACATCACCGTCGAGCGGTCCCTCGTCGCGGACCTCAAAGGTCAGCCCCCCACGGGAGAGCGACGTGATCCGGTCAGCAGCCATGACCAATGTTAAGGGGGGACGCTCGGGTCTCCTAGCACAGATGAGTGACGGCTCCGGCGAGAGCCAACACAGGGCCATCGGGGCCGCGGGTGAGCCTGCGCGTAGGCGTTTCCTGCAGGGCATCGCGATCGCGTGAGCGCGGCGCGTCATCCACTGCCGCGGCAGCGCGCTCAGCGGCATGAGCGGACGCTTCGAGGGGCTGACTGCGAGGCGGTTAGAGTCCACGTCGTGACATCGCCCGAACGGTCGGCCGCCAGCGGCTCGCGCACCGCCGCCTACTTGGTTGCGGGGGCACTCGGCACCGTGCCCGCAGTCCTGCTCCTCGCGAGGTTCGTCGGGCTTTACGGAGCGGTCGGCGCTGTAGTGGTGGTCTGGGCTTGCGGCCTCGTGTGGCTGCTCAAGAGGCGCCAGGAAGACCCCACGTGGGATCACCGTCCGCCGACCGGTCGCCGCTAAGCCCTTGGACGGCACCGCTGCCACCCGGCATACCGGAACGCGACATGTCCGGACGGAACCCGCTCAGCCTCGGTAGCGTCTACCGAGGAATGAAGGTGAGACGAGTAGGGCTCAAAGCCAGCGCCGCCGCGCTGCTATGCGCTGTGCTGGCGGGGTGCGGTGATGCTGCCAGCACGAGCAGCACGCCAGGGGATGGAGACTCAAAGCAGCAGGACGGTGTCGTTCTGTCGGCAGACTCTGCGGACAACGTCGCCTATCCGGCAGCGATCCTCACGGGCCGACTCATGTTGCGAGACGGATGCCTGGCTCTGGACGGTCTGCCAACTCTCTGGCCAGCAGGCAGCGAGTGGGACGAAGAGGGGCTGGCTGTCGTCCTGGCCGACGGCACCCGACTGGCCGTCGGCGATCGTGTGGAATTCGGGGGCGGACTGGTCCCCGCGTCCGTGGCCTCCAACTACAGCCTCGCGGCCCAAGAACCAGTTGACCTCTGTATGCGGTCGCTCGGCGCCCGGGAGATGGCGCTCATCAGCGGCACAGTGCAGTAGAGGCAGTAGAGCCACCCGTCTTCAGCGGCTGCACGCTCATCGGCAGGTCCGGACGCTGCTCGAACGCCTTCTCTACGCTCCGGCTGCGATGGGATTGCGGCTTGCGAGCCAACGCGTCATGGCGAGCGCCGCCCAGGAGCTCGCCTCCGGGCGGCCCACGTGGTTCATCTCGATGGGCGGTTCTATGTCACCGTCGATCAAGACCGTCCAGCGGGCGGTGCTGCGTCCGGTGCGCCATGGAGAGCCTCTGATCGGCCGGATTGCGCTTGCGCACGTGCGCGGACGCCGGATGCTTCAGTCCGCCTCCGAGACCGAACCGAGTTCCACCCGGTGCCGCCGAGCCAGCATCTGCTCCATAACGCGTCGCTGGCTCGGAGACAGGTCGTCCACGTCGCAGTTCAGCAGGTCGTCGCCGACGACCAGCGGATGCTTAGTTCTTTGGGCGGCTGGAATCGGCGATCCGTCACAGAATGCGCTCCGCGGGCACATCCAAGCGCTCACCGGGCCTGGCTGGGGCTAAAGACCGCTTGAGCAACGACAACGCCCGTCGGGCGGGTGCGCTGTCGGTTGTGCATGCAGCTGCAGACTTTCACGCATTCCGAGCCACGAAGCTTTGGCTACGCATATCTACGCGATGACTTTGGATCAGTTCCTCCATCCGGCGTTGAATTTCAGAGTCGTCCCCAGTGTCGATGATGTCACCAACTTCGATATCAATTTCCTGATGTCCAGGCGGAAGTGTTCCAAGAGAGAGCCGGGGCGCGCCCTCCTCATACGACATGAGCGCAAGAATCGTTCCTTGCGAGTCGCAAACGGTCACTAGTCGCACGGTTGTTCACCTCTCCTTCTGCATGCGCGGTGGCATCTCGGCGTCACGGCGTGACGCGGTGGCGTCTCGGCGTCACGGCGTGACAACCGAGGTGTATACGACCCATGACGAGACGCCCGTGCCGCCGACTGGCGCGTTGTTGCGGACGACGATGTCGAGGAAGGTGTCGTAGGCTCCAGCCGGCCTGATTTGCCTCCTGGTCGCCATTTGTCGAACTTCGAGATACCGAGTCGCCAGTCCGCCTACACCCTCAGTGGGGTGGACGGTGACGGTCACGGCGCCGTGAAAACGATCGTCCGGTCCCTGTGCGAAGTAGGCGGTTCCACTCGCGGGGATGAAGAACGTGACGTAGTTCTTGAAGCAAATAGTGCCCATGCCTCGCCTCCTTTCGATCCCGAGAATCAGCACAACTCAGCGGCTCTTCCGCGCGCGGTCCCGGCGGGTCGATCGCTCCAGGCGCGGGCGGGCACGACAGCGGACGTTCGGTCTCTATCGTGAGAGGCCGTCAATGCCCAACTGTCGGGCACCCCCACGTTGCCTCAGCACCGCCTCGCCGTCGACCCACGAATGAGGGATTTGGGCCACTTGAACCGTCGCGACTTCCGGCAGAACATGGGGCGGTGACCCAGCCCGCCCCTGAGTTCGACGACTACGAGGCCTGGCGGACGGCGATTCCAGTGGAGACTAGCCAAGCGGTGCGCTAGTCAGACACGCGAGGCGCCCTGGTTCCTTGGCGTCGTTCAGGCCTGCTCAGCCAGGGATCGGGCCGATGGGTTCGGCGTCCTGGTCCACCTTCGGGCAGTGGGCGCAGCCGCGGTACCGACTGCCGTCCTCGTTCGACTTGGGCACCCACTTGTGCCACCCCAAGCGGCACCGCAGTGGCTCCATTGCCATCGACTCAGAATGCGCCCAAGGGGCAGCGAGATGCAACCGCGATCTCGTCTGTCCGGCGATCACGGCAAGTCCGCTCATCGGCATGAGCTGTTTAGCCGACTCAGCCATACCGACCAAGAGATCATCCGCCTCACCTACTGGGACGGGTTGACCCAGAAGCAGGCGGCGCAGGTACTCGGGATGCCCGAGGGGACGCTCCGCAGTCGTCACCATCGCGCGCGCGAGTCCCTCCGCCGGATGTTGGCGGAGGGACTCGCCAAGCGCACGTTGAATGTCCGCACGTCGGCAGATCCGGTCACCGGCTCGCCGCCCCGGACGGCGAACGGGGACACCTAGTCAGAACTGTCATCGATGTCCTGACACATGAGCCTGCGCACGTCGCCGCGTCGAGGAGATCGGTGCGACCCGAGTATGTTCGAGAGGCTTCGGGGCTCAAGATTCGCGGAGGTGGCTGACCGCCTCCCGGTCTCGACGTTTCCGACCTCATCGCGTGACCGGGCCCGGCCCCGCCGTGTCGTCCCGGCCACGGATCGACCCCGGCGTACCTTGGTCCGGTGGCTGATCTGACGGAGCCCTGCCCGAACTGCGGCACCCTCATGCGGTGGGAGACCTCCCACGAGCGCTGCGACGGGTGCGGCTACATCCACCCCTGCTGCGAAGGTGCTCCCTGCCGCTGACCGGCATCCGCCCGTCGGGCCGTCGGCGCCCTTTGCGATGCTTGCGTGCCGGAACGCACGAGACAGGGCCAGGAGAGACGACGAGTGAGTGAGATCGCGGGGGAGCTCGCGCGCGTCAAGGGTGCGTTCGGGCAGCCCACCCTGACCCTGCTCCACCAGCGGCAGGCGCCGGTGGTGATCACGATCTTCCGGGCGGCCTTCGGTCGCAACAACAAGCCGATCCCCACGGCGCGGCTGCACGCCCAGGTGGAGGAGCACCTCGCCGAGATCCGGCTCGCGGGCGAGCAGGACGTGCCGGCCGGCAGCGGTCGCGACATCTGCCAGCGCTGGATGCGCGGACAGTGGCTGGTCCGGTCGCTGGACGAGGCGGGGAACGAGGTCTACGCGCTCACGTCCCACGCCCAGCAGGCGCTCGAGCTGGTCAAGAACCTCGCTCGCGACCGAGCCACCCTCAGCGAGCACCGCATCGCGACGATCCTCGGCACGGTCCGCCGGTTCAACGCCGAGGCCAACCCCGATCGCTCCGCCCGGGTCACGCTCCTCAACGAGGAGATCGCCCGTCTGCAGGTGGAGCGTGATCGGTTGGTCGACGGCGCCGACATGGTGAGCGCGACCGAGGACTACATGCTCGAGGGGTTCACCGAGCTGCTGTCGCTGATCTCGGCGCTGCCGAGCGACTTCGCCCGCGTCGAGGAGCGGTTCGCCCGGATCCGCACCGAGATCCTGACGGCGTTCCGCGCCGAGGACCGTCCGGCCGGTGAGGTCATCGACGACTACCTGGCCCGGGCGGACGCGTTGATGACCGCGACCCACGAGGGACGCGCGTTCGAGGGCGCGTTCGCGCTGCTCCGCGACGACGCCCTGGTCACCCAGCTGCGCGAGGACCTCACGGCGCTGCTCGACCACCCGCTGTCGGACCGGATCCTCAGCGACGCCGAGCGTGCCGAGCTGCGGGGGACGGTGCGGCTGGTGCGCGACGGCCTCGACCGGGTGCTCGCGCAGCGGTCGCGCGTGACCGCGACGCTGAAGGAGTACATCGTCTCCCACGACGCGGCCCGCGACCGTGAGCTGGAGCAGACGCTGCGCCAGGTCGAGTCCGAGCTGATGGCCTGGATGGCGACCACCGGGCCGCGCGCCGCCCACGACGTCCCGCTGCTGCCGGCGCGCGCCGGCGTCGAGCACCTCCGGGAGCGGTTCTACGACCCGGCCGACGACGTCCTGCCCGACCGCATCAGCACGCCCGACCCGGTCGACGCGCCGCCCGTCTCGCTCGCCGAGCTCGTCGCGCACGGTGGCCCGAAGATCACCTCGCTCCGGGCCCGTCTCGACGAAGCGCTCGCCTCGCTCGTCCCGGTGCGGTCGCTGGGGGAGCTGTTCGACGAGCTCGAGCCGTCCCTGCGGCGGCCGGTCGAGATCTTCGGCCTGCTGCACCTCGCGGCGGACCGCGCGTGGACGGCCGACGACGAGGTGGAGACCTATGCCGCGATTCGTCCCGACGGGACGCGACGTGCGTTCACCGTGCCGCGGACCCCGCTGCCCGACCCCGACCTGGACAAGAGAGAGACCCGCGCATGAGTGTTGAGGCCGACATCGAGCGCGGCGTCGAGGACGAGCTCCACGACCACGAGGACCTCGAGGCCGACGACTCGGTCTCGCTGTTCGAGGGCGACGAGGGTGGTCTGGAGTACGCCCAGCGCCACGCGCTCGTGACGCTGCTGAAGCAGCGGTTCATCAGCGCCCGCACGCACCCGCGCGACTGGAGCGTGCTGGTGGAGCACGAGCGCCTCATCCGGTCGCGGCTCAACGACCTCTTCCTCGACCTCCAGATCGACCCCGCCCGGGAGGTCGCCTGGAAGCGCCAGGCGACCTCGGAGACGGGTGCCCGGTTCCCGACGCTCCTGTACGACGCCGCGTGGTCGCGCGAGGAGACGCTGGTGCTCGTCCACCTCCGCGACCGGCTCCGCGCCGGGCTCGCGAGCGGCGACGCCCGCGTGTTCGTCGACCGCGAGGACATCGTCGACTACGTCGCCAGCTTCCGGCCCACCCACGCGACCGATGTCGCCGGTGACGAGAAGCGGGCGCGCAACGCGGTGGCGAGCATCGTCAAGGCCGGGCTGCTGATCGGCTCGGGCGCCGACGACCGGTTCGAGATCAGCGAGGCGGTGGAGCCGCTGCTCCCGCTCGAGCTGCTCCAGGAGCTGCTCGAGGCGCTCCAGCGGGCGAACAGCAGCGACGCACCACCCGAGCCCGACGACCCCGCCGGCCTGTTCGGCGGCGCGGACCGTGACGACGCAGCAGGAGACGAGTGAACATGTCCATCGACGAGATCGAGCAGGTGCCGTCCGACGGCCTCTTCGACCGCCAGGACGTGGACACGCCCGCGGACGACACGGTGCAGTGGCGCGCGGCCCTGCTCCAGCTGGTCAACTGGGGCGGATTCGGAGGGCTCACCGCCGTGCCCCTGCGCGGCGACGCGACGATGATCTCCGGTGCCTCGGGCGTCGGGAAGAGCACCATCCTCGACGCGTACACCGCGCTGATGATGCCGTCGGACACCAAGTTCAACGGCGCCTCGAACGACGCGGTCGCCGGCCGCGCCCGTGGCGCGGGCCAGCGCAACCTGCTCTCCTACCTCCGCGGAGCCGTCGACGTGGTCGACGACCCCCGCACGGGCCGCCCGGTCGAGCAGCTCCTCCGCGGCAGGGGAGCCGACACCTGGGGCGCGATCGCGATGACGTTCGTCAACGACCAGGGCGGCCGCTTCACCGTCCTGCGCACCTACTACGTGCCGCGTCGGGCGGTCCGTTCGGCCGAGGTGCAGATGCAGCTCGCCACGCACGAGGGCGCCCTGGGCCTCGACGCGCTGGAGGTCGCGGTCCCCGAGCGGTTCCACGCCAACACGCTGAAGAAGCTGTTCCCCGGCATCCGGGTCCACCGCACGTACGCCGAGTTCTCCGCGGTCCTGCACGCCCGGCTCGGCATCGGCGCCAACGGCGACGGGGCGAAGGCCCTGCGGCTGCTGGCCCGGATCCAGGCGGGCAACCAGGTGCGCAGCGTGGACGAGCTCTACAAGGACATGGTGCTCGAGCGGCCGGCGACGTACGCCGCTGCGGACCGCGCGATCGAGCACTTCGACGACCTCGACGCGGCCCACTCCGCGATGCGGACCGAGGAACAGAAGCTGGAGCTGCTCGAGCCGATCACCGGGCTCCACGAGCGCCGGGTGGGGGCGTCCCGGCGGCTGGCCGAGCTCGACTCGTACGGCGTCACCCTGCCCGGCGACACGCCCCTGCGGCTGTGGCTGCTGCGCACCCACCTGCGGCTGATCGAGGCCGCGGTCTCCACCAACCGCGGCGCGCGGACGGCGACCGCCGAGGAGCTCGCGGCGACGGCGTCGACCGAGCGGGCGCTGCTGACGGACCTCGAGGCCGCCAAGGAGGCCCACCGCGCCGCGGGCGGCTCGAGCCTCCAGGCCCTCGCCCTGTCGCTGGAGCAGGAGCAGGTCGTCCGCGACGACCGGCTCGGCCGCCGGGCGGTCCTCCAGGAGCGGATGCTGCCCCTCATCGACGTGACGGACGTCCAGGCGCCCGACGTCGAGGCCGCCCTGCTGTCGGCCGAGTCGTTCGCCGTCCTCCAGCTCCACGCCCGGCAGTGGCTCGCGGGCTGGCAGCGCGACCAGGAGCGGATCAGGGACGAGCGCGACGCCACACTGCGCCGCCAGTACCCCCTCAGCCAGCGCCGGTCGGAGCTGCGCACCGAGCGCGCGTCGCTGGAGAGCAGGGCCGGGCGGGTCCCGGCGCGCATGCACGAGCTGCGGGCCGAGGTGGCCGCGGCGAGCGGCCTCGACGTCGACGAGCTGCCGTTCGTCGCCGAGCTGGTCGACGTCGCTCCCGAGGAGGGCCCGTGGCGGACGGCGATCGAGACCGTCCTCGGTCCGACCGCACGGATGATGCTCGTGCCGCTCCACCACCTGGAGCGGTTCTCCGCCGAGATCGACGGCCTGCGGCTGCGCGGCCGCCTCACCTTCGAGGGGGTCGAGCTCCACCTCCCCGACCTCGGCCCGGCCGATCCCGAGCGGATCGCGGGGAAGCTGCTGTTCAAGGACTCGCCGTTCAGCGGCTGGGTCCAGGCCCACGTCGCCGAGCCGGCGCGCAACGCCCTGTGCGTGGAGACCGCCGACGGGCTCGCGGGCCCCGGCCTGCGTGTGACGCTGGCCGGCCAGACCCGCAGCGGCCGCCGCGGATCCCACGGCCGCAGCGACACGCGCAGCATCATCGGCTTCTCCAACGCCGACGCGATCGCCGAGATCGACGCCGAGCTCGCCGGGGTGGAGGAGGAGCTCGACGCCATCACCGCGGCTGTGGACGAGCTCGACCGGCGCGCGCGGGTGCTCGACCAGCAGAAGACGGCGTACGACGCCGTCGCGGCCGCACGCTTCGACGACCTCGACGTCGACGGCAGCGAGCGTCGGATCGCCGACCTCGAGCGTCGTCGCGCCGAGATCCTGGACGCCGACGACCAGCTGCAGGCCCTCGAGGCCCAGATCGACGACCTCGCCGAGCGGCTCGAGGAGACCCGCCGCGCCCGGTTCGGGCTCGAGCAGCGGCGGCGCGAGCTGAACGACGCGCACGCGGAGCTCGTCGACTCCGAGGACCAGATCACGGACCGCCTGGCGGCGATGGAGGCGGCCGGGAGGGTCGTGCTCACCGCCGAGCAGGAGACCGCGCTCGCGGCCGACTTCGCCGCGGCCGCCGAGCCGGCGGACCCGGACGACCTCGACCGGTTCCCCGAGACCTCGCACCGGCTCGCCGACCGGCTGCGCTCCGCCGTCGCCGATGCGGAGGCCGAGATCAAGCGGGTCGAGGAGGAGCTCGCGCAGATCTTCCGCGTCTACAAGTTCCAGTGGGACTCGCCCAACCTCGGGGCGACCGCGGACTCCTACCCCGACTACGCGCGGATCCTCGAGGACATCCGCGGCAAGGGGCTGGCTGAGCGGCGGGCCGAGTGGCGGCGCCGGCTGACGGAGTGGAGCGGGCAGGACCTCGTCCCGCTCGTCGGCGCCATGGCGGCGTCGATCGAGGAGATCGAGGACCGGCTCGAGCCGATCAACGCGATCCTGCGGCGACTGGAGTTCGGTGCGTCGCGCGACCGGCTCCGCATCCGGCTGCGGCGGCTGGCGCCGGCGCACGTCCAGACGTTCATGAAGGACCTGCGCGCGCTCTCGTCGGGCTCCACCGTGGAGCTCGACGAGGAGGCCCTCGAGAAGCGGTTCGCGGAGCTCGACAGGTTCATGCGGCAGCTGCGCAGGCCCAGCCAGGCCGGAGACGCGGTGGCCGCGCTGACCGACCGGGACCGGCTGCTCGACGTACGCCGGCACGTCGAGATCAGCGCCGAGCGGTACGACCACCAGACGGGTGAGCTGCGGGCGACCTACCGGACGCTGGGCGAGAAGAGCGGCGGTGAGAGCCAGGAGCTCGTCGCGTTCATCGTCGGCTCCGCGTTGCGGTTCCGGCTCGGCGACGAGATGCGTTCGCGGCCGCGCTTCGCGCCGGTCTTCCTCGACGAGGGGTTCGTCAAGGCCGACTCCGAGTTCGCCGGCCGCGCCGTCCAGGCCTGGCGGGGGCTGGGCTTCCAGCTCATCGTCGGTGTCCCGCTGGACAAGGTGACCGGCCTGGAGCCGCACATGGACGAGCTGCTCGCCATCACCAAGAGCAGCACGACCCACCAGTCCTGGATCACGCCGATCAGATGAACAGCAGCTGCGCGCCCTCGGTCTTCTCGATGAAGTCGGAGGCGCTGATGATGCCCTCGACCTCGTCGTACAGGTCCGCCTCGGTCAGGTGGTTCATGTCGGCCGACATCCGGCACGCCCAGAGGTGACCGCCGGAGTCGACGATCTGCTGGAGGAACTCCGGGACCTCGGGGACGCCGATCTCGGCGATCGACTTCTTCAGCTGGTGGGTCGCCATCGAGGTCATGCCGGGCAGGCCGCCGAGGCCCTGGGGCATGTGGGTGGCGGTGTTGCCGAGCATCGTGAACTTCAGGTCGCCCATGGTCTTCTTGTTGATCATGTCGAAGCCCCAGAAGGTGAAGAACAGGTGGGTCTCGACGCCCTCGCCGAGCGCGGCGTTCGCCAGCACGAGGGCGGGGTAGGCCATGTCCAGGTTGCCCTTGGAGCAGATGATGGCGATCTTGCGCCCGGACTCGGTGTCACCGAACGACGGGACGATCGGCGCGGTCTCGGTGGTCATGGTCGTCTCCTTCGCTCGTGCTTCACACGCAGCCGTGCGGCTTGGGCAGCCCGGCGACGTACGCGAGCTTCTTGGCCGGCTTCTGGGGGAACAGCTGGAACAGCGTCTTGGTCGGGATGCCGCCGACGACGCTGATACGGCGCAGCGTGGCGGTCTCGCCCTCCTTCGCGTAGTCGTCACGGAGGAACCGGATCACCTTCCAGTGCTCCTCGGTCAGGTCGATCCCGATCTGGGCGGCCAGCGACTTCGCGAGCGGCTCGGACCACTCGGCGGGGTCGGTCATGAACCCCTCGTCGTTGACGTGGATCTCGTGACCGTCGATCGTCGTGGTCGGCATGGCGTCAGGCCTCCTTCTCGAGCTTCTCGGGCTTCTCGGGCTGGTGCTTCCCGGCCATCGACATGTGGGCGGGGAGCGGGACGGGGCGCCCGGGCAGGAGGACGTTCCAGTAGATGTGGCGGAACGCGAGCTTGCCCAGGTGGTTGGCCCGGGTCTCCTTGAGGAGGCTCAGCGGACCGACGTACGGCAGCGGGTACTTCCCGGGGAGGGGCTGGGTGTCGTAGTTGAAGTCGATCAGCAGCGCCTTGTCGTCGCCGGACTCGACGAAGCAGTTCGCGTGGCCGTCGAACGAGCCCGTCATCGGCCGTCCCGCGACGTGCTCGAGGAAGTTGTCCACGAAGACGTCCACCGCGAAGTGGGCGACCGACCCTGCCTTCGAGGCCGGGATGTCGCTCGCGTCGCCGATCGCGAAGATCGTGTCGTACGACGTGGAGAGCAACGTGTGCTTGTCGACCGGCACGTAGTTGAGCTCGTCGCCGAGCCCGGAGCGCGCGACGAAGTCGGCACCCATGTTCAGCGGGATCGTCACCAGCAGGTCGAACGGCACCTCGCGCTCGTCGTACGAGACCAGGGTGCGGTGCTCGTCGTCGACGCGCTCGACCATGAAGTCCGGCTCCACGTGGATCTTGCGCTCGGTGAGCATCGCGCCCAGGCGCTCCGACGCGACCGGCTGGGTGAAGGCGCCGTCGAGCGGCGTCACGAACACGAGCTCGACCCGGTCGCGGATGCCGCGCTTGCGGAGCCAGGCCTCGGCCAGGAACGTGAACTCCAGGGGAGCCACCGGGCACTTGATCGGCATCTCGGTGATGTGGACGACGAGCCGCCCGCGGTCGAAGGTCGTGAGTGCCTGGGCGAGGGCCTCGGCACCCTCGAGGGTGTAGAAGTCGAAGATCGTGCGCCGCCACTGGCTGCCGAGCATGCCGGGGGTCTGGTCGGGACGCGGCGTGGTGCCGGTGGCGATCACCAGGTAGTCGTAGGCCAGCTCGCGACCGCCGACCAGCGCGACTGTCTGGGCGTCGGGGTCGACGCGGTCGATCTCGGCGGTCACCATCTCGATGCCGTCGTGGAGCAGGCGGTGCCGCGACTTCACCAGCTGGTCGCGGGTGTAGCCGCCGAACGGCAGGAACAGGTAGCCGGGCTGGTAGTGGTGCTCGTCGTCCTGGTCGACCACGACGATCTTCCAGTCGTGCGCGTCCAGCCGGTGACGCAGTCGGTTCGCAACCATGGTGCCGGCGGTGCCCCCGCCGAGTACGAGAAGGGTCCTCATGCCTTCACGCTAGGAAGGCGTTCGGGCGGGAGGCAGGGACGAACGTCCTTACCCCGGGGGGTATTGGGCCTGTGGTCGCTGAGAGGACCTCGCGGCCCGGCCGGGGTCGCGCTCGACAGGCAACGACGGGGTTCGCCACCGGTGGTCGAGCTCGTCGCGACCCGTACGACGAACGCGGCGTCTGACTGACCGTCGGTCACGGTCGGCGGGGCGTTGCGACCGGAAGGCAGCGAACGGGGACGGCGACGACGTGGTTGCGGCCGGCGCCCGGGTCGCAGGCTCGAGCGGGCCCGGTGGTTGAGGTGCGAGGAGCGCCGGCGACGGGCCTCGACGCCGCCACGCTGCGACTGACGAGACTTTGCCTTCGAGATTTCGGAGAGATGCCCAGAACCCCTGTGGATACAGGGGTTCGGAGCCCTGTCGCTGTCGGTGTCCGGTGCTTGAGTAGACCCATGACAGCGATGCGTCGGTGTGGTCCATGGACCGCGAGGAGACCGTCTCGACCCTGGTGGAGCCGACCCGGCTCGAGGCCCAGGTCGCCGGGTTGAAGGCCGGCGTCGCACGGGGCGGTGTGCTTGGGCCACGACCTGGAGGCCCGACCCACGGTCCGGGACGCGCTGGCCGCCGGGGATCTCCACGTCGAGTGGGCGGCGTTGAAGAAGATGCTGGCTGCGATCGCCGCCCCCAAGCACCAGGCCGCGGTCCAGGGCGCCGGAGCACCTCGACCAGATACCCCCGAAGCTCTCGGGCAGGCGTTCTGCGAGCTCATCGAGCGCTGCCCCGCCGAGAGGCTCCCGAACACCGGTGGGGTCTCCGCGACGATGGTGGTGCTGATCGACCTCGACGTGCTGCTGGGCAAGCTCGAGAAGGCCTGCGTGCTGGACACCGGCGGCGCCACAACAGAGCGCGGCGGACAGACGCGCCTCGTCTTGGGTCTCCTGGCTCCGCCACAGGTCCCGGTCCGGGCGCACGAAGCTCAAACCGTGCGGGCGAGCGGACCTCCCGCCTGCGTCGTCACGCCCGCTCGGGCTCGCTCTCCTCTTGCTCGCGCCAGGGCGCCAAGATCTGCGCGATCTCCAGGTCGAGACCGTCAATGATCTCGAGGACCTGCTCGCGGTCGCGCTGAGCGGTGCCGGCTAGGCCTGACAGCAGGAGGTCGCGCGCCGCGGTTCGGAAGACTCTTGCCGCCTTCACCTGCTGGCTGACCGCTGGACGACCTCCACCGCCCCGGGCTGGGTCGGGCGGCTCTGCCAGTCCCAGCTCGACCAACCGCCTCAGTCGCCGGCTGACACGTGATTGGGCGATGTCGAGGTGGCCCGCAATCTCCACTTGGGAGTATCCCTTCCCGTGCAGCAACGGAATCAGACCGTCCACCGCGCCGTTCGAAGGTGTGATCGTGCGTAGGTACGCAGCCGCCGCATCGACGCTGCCATGCTCGGCCGTCAAGGCATTCGCCGCACTGATCAGCCCGCGCCAACGGGCCCGCTCCGCATCATCGTTCACCGCTGCACGTTATCCGTCGGCGGTAGCGACGACACGCGACGCCATGCGTCGCTCGTGGCCAGCCGAGCGCAACGCGGCGACGTGACGTGGCTGCGTTACCGCACGAGTACAACCAGCCCGGCGCAGCCGCACGCCCACAGCACGCTGGCGAACGTGCCGATGATGAAGCGCTCCGCGGCACCGGTGCGGACGCCGTCCTCGGCGGCGCGGAGCTCGGGGTAGCGGCCGAGGCCCTTGACGGCGAGGACCACCGCGAGGCCCTCGGGCCAGCCGGCAACGAGCGCGGCGTAGATGGCGACGCGCTCGAGGGCGCCGATCCAGGCGCCGCCGCGCAGCACGTGCCCGGCGCGGTCCATCGACTCGGCGACGGTCTCGCGACGGTCGACCAGGTCGAAGACCAGCGAGGTGAGCGGGCCACCGCCGGCGATGGCGAGCAGGCCGCCGAGCGCGAAGATCAGGATGTCCTGGCCGTCGCCGATGGCGACGTCCTCGCCGACGGTCGCGGCGACCGCGCCCGCGGTGAGCAGGAGGGCGAGGGAGGCGGGCGCCCAGATCCGGCGGGCGAAGGGGGAGGTCCAGGCCACGGCGGCGGCCACGACCCCGAAGGCCATCAGTGCCATCACGAGGAACGTGCGGTCGGACGGGCTCACGTGGACTCCTTCCCGAGCAGGTGGGCGGTGAGGTCGGTGGCGAGCTCGCGGGCGCGCCGTGACTCCACGATGCCAGCCGCGGCGGCGCGCTGACTCACCGCCGAGGGCGAGATGCCCAGGCGCCGCGCGGCCTCGTCGTACGACAGGCCCTCGGTCACGAGGTCGGCGACCTCCCAGCCGCGGGCGGTGCGGCGCGCCAGGACGGCCGCCCAGAGCCACAGGACGGTCTCGAGCGCGCGGGTGCCGGGGTCGTCGCCGGCGACGCGCAGGTGCCAGGGGCTGGTCTTCGCGGCGGTGACCGCCTGCCGGGCGTGGAGGTACGCCGGGCCGCGGCCGGCCCGGGCGTGCTCCGGAAGGGGCTCCTCGACGGTGCCCACGCCGATGCCGATGTGCCAGGCGCCCTCGCGCAGCAACCGCTCGACGACGGCCGGGAGGGCGTCGGGCGCCTCGAGGACGCCCTGGAACTCGTCGCCCACGGTCTGCTCGAACGGCCGCAGGGCCGGCACCCCGGCGAGGGCCGCCACGGTCTCCGCGACCAGGTCGGGGGAGCGGCGGCTGCCCCGCTGGTCCACGGTGAGCACCAGGACGGACATGCACGTCAGGCTAGTTCAGGAAATAGCCTTATGCAAGAACGATTCAGGAAATCACCTTCAGCGACGGCCGATGATGCCGACGACCGGCGGCGCCTTCTGGTCCACGACGGAGACCCGGAAGCCGCCCTCGACGAGCGCGGCCGACGCCTTCTTGATGATGGTCGGCACCAGCTCGGGCTGGGTCGCCTCGTAGAACAGGTAGACCGCGCCGCCCGGGACCACCCGCTCGTGCAGCAGCGCGATCTCGTCGGTGCACGAGCGCACCCAGAACAGGTTCACGTTGAAGGCGAACACCTTGTTCAGCCGCTTGACCGGCACCCGCAGCGTGGCCAGGTCGATCTGGCGGACCGTGAGCCGGCCGGACTCGACGAACCGGGCGCAGCGGCGCTTGGTGCGGTCGACGCCGGACTCCGAGCGGTCGATGGCGAACAGCTTGCCGGTCTCGAGCTTCTCGCAGATGAGCTCCGCTGCGGCGCCCGGACCGCACCCGATCTCCAGGACGGAGTCGCTCGGCTGGATGTCCATCACGTCCACCGCCCAGCGGATCCGGGGCGGGATGGTCTGCAGCGCCATGGGGCAAGACTGCCAGATAGGTTGACCTGCGTGATGAAGGTGGGCGTGCTGGGCGCACGCGGCAAGGTCGGGACCGAGGTGTGCCGCGCCGTCGACGCGGCCGACGACCTGGAGCTCGTCGCCCAGGTCGACGCCGACGACGCGCTCGACGCGCTGGTCTCCTCCGGCGCCGAGGCGGTCGTCGACTTCACCCATCCCGACGTCGTCATGGACAACCTCGAGTTCTGCATCGACCACGGGATCCATGCCGTCGTGGGGACGACGGGGTTCGACGAGGAACGCCTCGACACGGTCCGCGGCTGGCTCGCGAACCGGCCGGGCACCGGCGTGCTGGTCGCGCCGAACTTCTCGATCGGCGCGATCCTGATGATGCGGTTCGCCACCGTGGCCGCACCGTTCTACGAGTCCGTCGAGGTGGTCGAGATGCACCACCCGACGAAGGCGGACGCCCCGTCCGGCACCGCACGGCGTACGGCGGAGCTCATCGCAGCCGCCCGGCGCGAGGCCGGCCTCGGCCCGGTGCCCGACGCCACCAGCACCGCGCTCGAGGGCGCCCGGGGCGCGGAGGTCGAGGGCATCCACGTCCACGGCCTGCGCCTGCGCGGCATGGTCGCCCACCAGGAGGTGCTGTTCGGCGGCGTGGGGGAGACGCTGACGATCCGCCACGACTCCCTCGACCGGGTGTCGTTCACCCCCGGCGTCCTCGTCGGGCTCCGCGCGATCGCGGACCACCCCGGCCTCACGGTCGGGCTCGAGCACTTCCTCGACCTGGACTCAGGCTCCAGCTGACTGGGTCTCGAGCTGGACCGAGTTCTGCACGTTCCTGCATTGCAGGGATCCGCAGGTAACCGCACCTTCCGCTCGCCGTTGGGGACAACGAGGCTTCCGCCCCAAGCAGTTCCTCCGACGAACGAAGAAGGACCCCCTATGCGCAAGATCTCGGGCTTCGCATCCCTTGCTGCCCTCGCCGTCACGGCCGCCACCTTCCAGGCCGTCGACGGTGCCGCAGCGGCCCAGCCGAGCCGGCCCTCCGCGGCCGACGCCCTCCGCCAGCACCCCGCCGCCGCGCTGACCAGCGACGGCACGACGTACCGGGTCACCGACCGGGTCACCGACGCCGACGGCGCGACGCACGTGCGGATGGACCGCTTCTACCGCGGTCTCCCGGTGCTCGGTGGTGACCTGGTCGTCCACCAGGGCAGCGAGGGCGCCTTCCGGGGCGTGAGCAAGACCCTCGACCGGGCCGTGCGCGTCTCGGTCACCCCGACCGTCACCCGGTCCGCGGCGGGCGACAAGGTCGCGCGCCCCGCCGAGCGGACGCGCCTGGTCGTCGACGCGACGTCCGGCACCGCCCGGCTCGCGTGGGAGGTCCTCACCGGGGGCAAGCAGCACGACGGCACGCCGAGCCGGCTCGCGACGTACGTCGACGCGAGGACCGGCGCAGTGATCCGCCGCGAGCAGCAGATCCAGACCGTCGACGGCTCGGGCCAGACGCTCTACAGCGGCACGGTGCCGTTGAGCGTCACCAAGTCCGGGACGACGTACCAGCTCAAGAACGACGGCGTCCGCGGCAACACGTACACGACCGACATGAACAACAAGTCCGACTCCTACGCCTGCCAGCTGTTCGGCATCAACTGCGCGACGGGCACGCTGATCACCTCCACCAGCACGGTGTTCGGCAACGGCACCAACAGCAACCGGGCCAGCGCGGGGGCGGACGCCCAGTACGGCAGCAACGAGACCTGGGACTACTACAAGACGACGTTCAACCGCAACGGCATCTTCGGCAACGGCGCCGGCTCCTACAACCGCGTGCACTACGGCAGCAAGTACGTGAACGCCTTCTGGGACGGCGCCAAGATGACGTACGGCGACGGCGACGGCACCAACTACGGCCCGCTGGTGTCCCTCGACGTCGCCGGCCACGAGATGTCGCACGGCGTCACCGAGAACACCGCCGGCCTCACCTACTCCGGTGAGTCGGGCGGTCTCAACGAGGCGACCTCGGACATCTTCGGGACCATGGTGGAGTTCTTCGCCAACAACGCCAACGACCCGGGCGACTACCTGATCGGTGAGGAGTTCGACCTCAAGAACCACCTCGGTTTCCGCCGCATGGACAACCCGGCGTCCGACGGCAGCTCGCTGAACTGCTGGTCCGCCACCGCGGGCAACGCCGACGTGCACTACTCCTCGGGCATCGGCAACCACTTCTTCTACCTGCTGTCCGAGGGATCGGGCGCCAAGACGCTGAACGGCGTCTCGTACAACAGCCCGACCTGCAACGGCTCGACCGTCACCGGCATCGGCCGCGACGCCGCGGCCGCGATCTGGTACCGCGCGCTCACCGTCTACATGACCTCGAGCACGAACTACGCCGGCGCCCGCACGGCCACGCTGAACGCCGCCAAGGACCTGTACGGCGCGGGCAGCACGCAGTACAACGCGGTCGCCGCGGCCTGGAGCGCGGTCAGCGTCGGCTGACGCTCCGCACCGACCCCTCAGGGGCCCGCGCCCCACGGATCCGGCGCGGGCCCCTGCGGGCATTTCGGGGACGGCAGCCGGCACATCGTGATAGTCCTCATGCGGACGGGCATCGGCCGATGCTCATCGGGGGAGGAACGTCATGGGGTTCTCGGGACGGCTGCTGGCTGCGTCGGTGCTGGCGGTCACGATCGCGGCGGGCGGATCCGGGGTGGGCGCGGCAGCGGGGGCTCCGGACGCGTCGTTCGTCGTCACCTCGTCCGCGAACAGCGGTCCCGGCACCCTCCGTCAGGCGATCCTCGACGCCCAGGCCGGAGGCATCGGGGGAACGATCAGCTTCGACCACGGGTCGGTCCAGACGGTCACCCTCACCGAGCAGCTGCCCCTGATCGTCTCGTCGGCCCCGATCGTCGTCGACGGTGACGACCAGGTCACCGTGAGCGGCGGCGAGACCAGCCTGATCTTCCACGTCGGCGCGCCCGGTCATCTCGTCCTCCGCGACGTCCGCGTGGCCGACGCGATGGGACCCTGCGCCTCCGACTCCACGTCGTGCTCCGCGGGCGGCGGTGCCGTCCTCGTCGAGGACGGCGCCTCCCTGGACGTCGAGTCGTCGGTCCTGGCCAACAACGTGCTGCAGGGGCTCAACAACTCCGGTGGCGCCATCTACAACCTCGGCACGACCACGATCACCGACTCGGTCCTGCACGACAACCTCGCCGGAGGCGGGGGCGCCCTCGCCAACTACGGCTCCGGCACGATGCTGATCGCGCGGTCCCTCTTCACCGCCAACAGCGCGCGCTACGCCTCGGTGCTCGACAGCGTCGGCACCGTGACCATGCGCGACTCGACGATCACGTTGAACGTGTCGTACGGCGACGGCTCCCTCGTGTACACGCGCTTCGGCCGGACGACGCTCCTGCGCAACACGGTCACGGCCAACACCTTCGGCGTCCAGGCTGCCGTGATCACCGAGGCACAGACCAACTCCACCACCACGCTGGAGGGCAACATCGTGACCGGCAACGGCTCCGCGGTGGACGTGGTAGGGGGCCGCGTCACGTCGGGCGGTGGCAACCTGGTCGGCCGGACCTCCGGCGCGGTGACCCTCGGTGCTCCCGGCGACCGGACCGGGGTCACGGTCGCGGAGGCGTTCGGCCAGGCGCCGGTGCTCGGCGACCACGGCGGTCCGACCTCGACCTTCGCGACGGTGCCGGGTGCCCTGGCCATCGACCACCTGCCCTGCAGCGACGGCGCGCCCACCGACCAGCGCGGCACTCCACGCCCTCAGCACGAGGCGTGCGACGCCGGGGCGTACGAGTACGACGGGCCGCTGGACCACCGGCCCACGGCGGTCGCCGCGGCGACCGACCCGTCGTACGTCGAGGACGGTGCGGCCGTCGCGGCCTTCTCCGGCGCCGCGGTGTCGGCGAACGACGCCGGTCAGCACGTCACCGACCTCGAGTTCACCGTCTCCGGGGTCCGCGACGGGGGGTCGGAGCGGCTGGTCGTCGGACCGCACGCCAACCAGGTGCCGCTGGTCGCGGGAGCGGGCGCCGTACCGGACCTGGGCGAGTTCACGACCACGGTCTCGGGCGACGCCGTGACGGTGGCGTTCGCGGGCCTGGTGCTCGACGACGCGACCGCGACGTCGCTGGTCGGGGGAGCGGGTTACCTGGACGTCGCCCAGGACCCGACGGCCGGTGACCGCACCCTCGCGCTGTCGCGCCTCGCGGACGACGGCAGCATCGGTCCGGTCGAAGGGAGCGGCCCCACCTCGACGGTCACCGTGGTGCCGGTCAACGACCCACCGTCGCTGACCGCGACGCCCGCGGCGTCGACCTTCACCGAGGACGGTGCCCCCGTCGCCCTCTTCTCCGGCGCGAGCGCCTCGACCGTCGAGGCCGGCCAGGCCCTCGTCGGCCTGGGCCTGACGGTGACCGGCGTGGCCGACGGCGGCGAGGAGACGCTCCGTGTCGACGGCGAGAGCCTGCCGCTCGTGCCCGGCGCCAGCCTGTCGACCGCCGCCCACGGGCTCGACGTCACGGTCAGCGGGACCGGTGCCTCACGCACCGTCGACGTACGGCGGGCCGGCGGCCTCGGTCCGGCGGACCTCGCCGCGGTGGTCGACGGCCTCGCCTACGCCAACGCCTCGCAGCACCCGGACCCGGGCGACCGCGCCGTGACGCTGACCTCCCTGCGCGACGACGGGGGGACCGCGCACGGAGGTCAGGACACCGCCGCCCTCGCCGTGGTCGCGACCGTCCACCTGCTCGGCTCGAACGACGCGCCGGTCGCCGTGGACGACGTCGTCACGACGGCCGAGGACACGCCCCTGCTGCTCGACGGCGATGCCGCGGTGACCGCCGACGACACCGATCCCGACGGTGACGACCTCACCGTGTCCGCGGTGGCCGGAGCCGGCCACGGGACCGTCACCGTGGTCGACGGTGCGGTGCGGTACGCCCCCGAGGCGGACTTCCACGGGACCGACGCGTTCACCTACACGGTCTCCGACGGGCACGGGGGGACGGACGCCGCGACCGTCGAGGTCACCGTGACGGCGGTCGACGACGCCCCCGTCGTGGTCGACGACACCGCGACGACCGACGAGGACGTGCCGCTGGTCGTGAGCGTGTCCGCCCTCCTGGACGACGACACCGACCCCGACGGTGATGCCCTCACGGTCGTCGCCGTGGGCGGCGCCGAGCACGGCACCGTGACCCTGACCAGCGACGGCGTCCGGTACGTCCCGGCGGCGGACCACGCGGGGACGGACTCGTTCTCCTACACCGTCTCCGACGGCAACGGCGGGACCGCCCGCGGGGTCGTCACCGTGACCGTCGTGCCGGTGGACGACGCGCCGGTCGCGGCACCGGACTCCTACGTGGCGACGGAGGACCGAGCCCTGACCGTGCCGAGTCCGGGCGTGCTGGCCGACGACAGGGACGTGGACGGGCCGGGCCTGAGCGTCGCGGTGGTGCGGGAGCCCGAGCACGGGCGCCTGGACCTGGCGCTCGACGGCTCCTTCACCTACACGCCCGACGCCGACTACACCGGCGGCGACTCCTTCGCCTACGCCGTCTCCGACGGCCTGCTCACGTCCACGCCGGCCGAGGTGACGCTCGACGTCGCCGCCGAGCCGGACGCGCCGACGATCGCGCCGGTCGCGGACCAGGAGGTCGAGCAGGGCCGCGTCCTGCGGGTGCCCCTCGTCCTCGGTGACGCGGACGACGACGTCGCGCGGCTCGTCGTGACCGCGTCCTCCGGCACGTCGGGCGTCCTCCCGGCCGACGGGCTCCGGGTGACCGGATCCGGTGCCGACCGCACGCTCGTGGTCACGCCGGCGCCCGGTGGAGTCGGCGAGGTCACCGTCGAGATCACGGTCACCGACCCGGGCGGCCTGACCGCCCGCGCGACGCTCCACCTGGTCGTGATCCCCACGGACCGGTGCACCGTCACGGGTACGCCGGGCGACGACGTGCTCACCGGCACCCCGGGCCGGGACGTCGTCTGCGGTCGCGGCGGCGACGACGTCCTCCAGGGCCTGGGGGGCGACGACGTCCTGCGCGGTGGCGCCGGCGACGACGTGCTGCGCGGTGGCGCCGGCGACGACCGGCTCGAGGGTGGGACCGGGGCGGACCGGCTCGTCGGAGGGGCGGGTCACGACCGGCTGCTCGGTGGCCCCGGCAAGGACGTCACCACGCCCTGAGGCGCTCCGCCCCGAGCGGCTCAGAGGAGCCGGGCCGCCGCTGCGACCAGCGCGGCGCCGAACACCACCACCAGGAACGGCGCCCGCAGGAGCAGCAGCACCACCGCGACACCCAGCCCGAGGGCGCGAGCGTCGATCACGAGCTCGTGCCCTCGGGTGAACACCTGCACCGCGACGAGCGCGGAGAGCAGCGCGACCGGGATCAGGTCCGCCACGCGCTCGACCACCGGCCGCTCGAGGATCCGCGGCGGCACCGACAGCCCGCCCAGCTTGAGCAGGTAGCAGCCGACCGCCGCGACGATGACCGCTGTCCACATCACCGGACCATCACCGGGCCCGGTCCTTCGCCAGCACGCCGGCGACCAGGGCGACGCCCGCCGCGGCGAGCACCGGTACGCCGGCCGGCGCGAGGGGCACGATGCCGAGCGCGACCGCCGCGGCGGCGACGGCGACCAGCTGGTTGCGGCGCCGGTGCAGCCGCGGCCAGAGCAGGGCGAGGAACGCGGCACCCACGGCGGCGTCGAGGCCGTACCGGCGCGGGTCGCCGAGCGCGTTGCCCGCGACCGCACCGGCGAGGGTGGCGAGGTTCCAGAGCACGAAGATCGACACGCCGGTGACCAGGAAGCCGAGCCGGGCGGCCTCACGGCTCTCCCTCGTCACCGACATCGCGGTCGACTCGTCGATGAGGACGTGCGCCGCGAGCCACCGCCGGATGCCGCGGAAGGCGAGCAGCGGGGCGAGCCGCAGCCCGTAGAGCGTGTTGCGGGTGCCGAGCAGCAACGCCGTGAGCGCGCCGGAGACCGGCGCGCCGCCGGCGGCGACGACCCCGACGAGCGCGAACTGGCTGGCGCCGGTGAAGACCAGCAGCGACAGGGCGCAGGTCTGGAGCACCGTGAGCCCGGCCGCGACGGAGACGGCGCCGAACGAGACGCCGTACGCGCCGGTGGCGACGCCGACGCCCAGGCTGTCGCGGATGATCGCCGCCCGGGCGCGAGGCTCGAGCGGCGTGTCGGTCACGCGGGAGACGTTAGCGCCGGCGCACCCGGGCGGGCTGGGGGCGGTGGTGGAAGTCGTGCAGGAGCACGTAGTTGAGCAGCAGCCCGGCGAGGAGGCCCCACCCGGCGCCGGCGGCGGCGAGGGCGGGGACGGCGGTCGCGTGGACCATCCAGATGCCGGCGAGCATGCCCACGATCAGCGCGGTGACCACCACGAGGGTGCGGTGGAGGCGAGGCAGTGGACCGAACACACCACCAGCATCGCCGACCCGGCCCGGAAATCAAGAGGACGGGGCTAGGAGAGTGCCGTGTGCAGCCGGATCTGCTTGACGCGGGTGGTGCCGGTGCCGTCCAGGTCCAGCTCGCGGTGCGCCTGGTCGGGCGCCCAGCCGGCCTCGGTGAGGAACGCCCGCAGCGCGTCGTCGGTCGCGATCGCCCACAGCACCGCGCGGCTGAACCGGTCGGCGACGAGCGTGTCGACGGCCGCCTGGAGCAGCCGCGAGCCGTGGCCGCGGCCGCGCTCGTCGGGATCGACCGTCAGCTCGGCGAGCTCGGCGTCGGCGACCGGGTCGCAGTCCGGGTCGGCGGCGGGGGAGGTGATCGCGAAGCCCACCACGCGGTTGCGCTCCAGCGCCACCAGCACCCGGTTGCGCGCGTCCCGT
Organism: Nocardioides sp.; assembly: GCA_035765695.1. Lineage (GTDB taxonomy): Bacteria > Actinomycetota > Actinomycetes > Propionibacteriales > Nocardioidaceae > Nocardioides. Next base: position 54,895 of record DASTXB010000016.1, read on the forward strand.
GGCCTCGACAGCGCGGCGTGCCACGCGGCGGCCGCCGCGTCGACGTCCTCGGGGAGCGCCTCGGCCGGCAGCAGGTCGGCGTACGTCGTGCGCCAGGTGCGCAGCTGGAGCTCGGCGATCGCGCGGGCGTCGTCGGCCCAGGCCACCCGCACCGACACGTCACTCATGCCGGCCATCCTGTCAGCCGGGCGCGCTGTTACAAACGCGCGTCGCAGATGCAGACATCTGTAACAAGGTCGGGTACCGTCGATGCGTGGCCTTCGACGACCTCCTCGCCGACGACGGTCGGGTCGAGCCCCGGGACGAGATGCCCGACGGCTACCGACGCACCCTCGTCCGCCAGATCGCCCAGCACGCCCACTCCGAGATCATCGGCATGCAGCCGGAGGGCAACTGGATCAGCCGCGCCCCGAGCCTGCGCCGCAAGGCGATCCTGATGGCGAAGGTGCAGGACGAGGCCGGCCACGGGCTCTACCTGTACGCCGCGGCCGAGACGCTCGGCGTGGACCGGGCCGACCTGCTGGACCAGCTGCACACCGGTCGGCAGAAGTACTCCTCGATCTTCAACTACCCGACGCTGACCTGGGCCGACGTGGGTGCGATCGGCTGGCTGGTCGACGGCGCCGCGATCGTGAACCAGGTGCCGCTGTGCCGGTGCTCGTACGGGCCGTACGCGCGGGCCATGGTGCGGATCTGCAAGGAGGAGTCGTTCCACCAGCGGCAGGGCTTCGAGATCCTGCACACGCTCTCGCACGGCACCCCGGCGCAGAAGGCGATGGCGCAGGACGCCGTCGACCGCTACTGGTGGCCGGCGCTGATGATGTTCGGCCCTCCCGACGCCGACTCGCCGAACTCCGAGCAGTCGATGGCCTGGGGCATCAAGCGGTTCTCGAACGACGAGCTGCGGCAGCGGTTCGTCGACATGACCGTGCCGCAGGCGCAGGCGCTCGACCTGACGCTGCCCGACCCGGGCCTTGCCTGGAACGAGGAGCGCGGCCACTACGACTTCGGCCCGATCGACTTCACCGAGCTGTTCGAGGTGATCAAGGGCAACGGCCCCTGCAACCAGCAGCGGATGGCGCACAAGGTGAAGGCGCACGAGGACGGCGCCTGGGTGCGCGAGGCCGCCTCGGCGTACGCCGCGAAGCACGCCGCGCGTTCGGAGGGGGCCGCGTGAGGGACTGGCCGCTCTGGGAGGTGTTCGTGCGGTCCCGCCGGGGGCTCTCGCACGTGCACGTCGGCTCGCTGCACGCGCCGGACGCCGAGATGGCGCTGCGCAACGCCCGCGACCTCTACACCCGGCGCCAGGAGGGCGTCTCGCTGTGGGTGGTGCGGTCGGCGGAGATCGTCGCGTCCGACCCGGGGGAGAGCGAGGCGTTCTTCGAGCCTGCGGACGACAAGGTCTATCGGCACCCGACGTTCTACGACGTGCCGGAGGGGGTCGAGCACCTGTGACCTCGGTGGAGTACGTGCTCGGGCTCGCCGACGACGCGCTGGTCTCCGCGCAGCGGATGGGCTGGTGGATCAGCCGCGCCCCGCAGCTCGAGGAGGACGTCGCGCTCGCGAACATCGGCCTCGACCAGCTCGGCCAGGCGCGGACGCTGCTGTCGTACGCCGGGGAGCTCGAGGGCGACGGGCGCACCGAGGACGACCTGGCGTACCTGCGCGACGAGCGTGAGTTCCGCAACGTGTGGCTGGTCGAGCGCGCGCAGACCGACTTCGGGGTGACGATGGCGCGGCTGCTGCTGTTCGCCGCGTGGCAGTCCGAGCTGTACGCCGCCCTCGCGGGCTCGTCGGACCCGACGCTGGCGGGCGTCGCCGGCAAGGCGGTCAAGGAGGTCGCCTACCACCTCGACCACGCCGCGCGCTGGGTCGTGCGGCTCGGCGACGGCACCGACGTCTCGCACGAGCGGATGCAGGCCGCGCTGGACGAGGAGTGGACCTACCTCGACGAGCTGTTCCGCCCGGTCGCCGGCGCGCTGGTCGACCCGGCCACGCTGCGCGCGCCCGTGCTGGCGCGGATCGAGCCGGTCGTGGCCGAGGCGACCCTCGCCGTACCCGACGTGATGCCCGCGCGCGGTGGCGGGCGGCAGGGCCTGCACACCGAGGAGATGGGCTACCTGCTCGCGGAGATGCAGCACCTCCACCGCTCCCACCCAGGGGCGACGTGGTGACCTCGACAGGCTCGATCCACGGGCACGCGTGGAAGATCGCCGCCGACCTGCCCGACCCCGAGCTGCCAGTGGTGACGATCGCCGACCTCGGGATCCTGCGCGACGTCACCGAGGACGACCAGGGCCGCGTGCACGTCCAGATCACCCCGACGTACTCCGGCTGTCCGGCCATGGAGACGATCAGCGCGGACCTCGTGGACGCGCTCACCGCGGCCGGCTACCAGCACGTCGACGTCGAGTTCGTCCTCGCGCCCGCGTGGACGACCGACTGGATGAGCGACGAGGCCAAGGAGAAGTTGCGTGCGTACGGCGTCGCGCCCCCGGGGGCGGTCCGCGAGGGCGGCCCGGTGAGCCTGCCGCTGAGCGTGCGCTGCCCGCGCTGCGGGTCGCTCGACACCCGCGAGTCCAGCCGGTTCGGCTCGACGGCGTGCAAGGCGCTGTGGGTGTGCCGCAGCTGCCACGAGCCGTTCGACCACTTCAAGGCGATCTGATGGGGCAGGCCTGACGTGTCGACCACCTTCCACTCGCTGCGGGTCGCGGCGATCGACGAGCTCACCGAGGACGCGGTCGCGCTGACCTTCGACGTCCCCGACCGCCTCGCCGAGGAGTTCCGCTTCACCCACGGCCAGCACCTGTCGATCCGGGGCGGCGACGACGTGCGCCGGTCGTACTCCATCTGCACGGCGCCGTCCTCCGGCGTGCTGCGGATCGGTGTCAAGCGGCTGCCCGGCGGCGCGTTCAGCGAGGGCGTCGTCTCCCGGCTCGTCGTCGGCGACACGCTCGAGGTGATGACGCCCGCGGGCCGGTTCACCTCGGAGCTCGACCCGACGGCCCGCCGTACGTACGTCGCGGTCGCGGCCGGATCCGGGATCACGCCGGTGCTGTCGATCCTCGCCGCGATCCTCGAGGGCGAGCCCGGCTCGCGCGTGCTCCTCGTCTACGCGAACCGTACGCACCGGTCGGTGATGTTCCTCGACGAGGTGCACGACCTCAAGGACCGCTTCCCGGCCCGCTTCCAGGTCGTGCACGTGCTGTCGCGGGAGACCCAGGAGGTCGAGCTGTTCTCGGGCCGGCTGGACGGCGACCGGCTGCGCGGGATCCTCGACGCCCTGATGCCCGTCGACGAGGTCGACCAGTTCTTCCTGTGCGGCCCGCAGCAGATGGTCGTCGGGCTCCGCGCCACGCTGGAGTCGCTCGGCGTCGCGTCGACGCACGTGCACACCGAGCTGTTCCACGCCGACCCGGTGCCGCGCGCGCCGGTCGAGGCCCTCGACCTCCCCGACGGCGCCGCGCGCGTGACGATCCGGCTCGACGGCCGGTCGTCCGAGCTCGACCTGCGCCCCGACGCCGAGCCCGTGCTCGACGCCGCGATGGCGGTCCGCGCCGACCTGCCGTTCGCCTGCAAGGGCGGGGTCTGCGGCACCTGCCGGGCGCGGCTGGTCGAGGGCACGGTCGCGATGGACGCCAACTACGCCCTGGAGCCCGACGAGATCGAGCGCGGGTACGTGCTCACGTGCCAGGCGCACCCGACGTCCGAGAAGGTCGTGCTCGACTTCGACGGTTGAGCGCCCCGTCTAGGGTCGGGACCATGGAGATTCGCAACCTCGGCGCGAGTGGGCTCAAGGTCTCCGCGATCGCGTACGGCAACTGGCTGACGCACGGGTCACAGGTCGAGGAGGAGGCCGCGCTGGCGTGCGTGCGGCGCGCGCTCGACGAGGGCATCACGACGTACGACACCGCGGACGTGTACGCGAACACCCGCGCGGAGTCGGTGCTCGGCCGGGCGCTGCAGGGCGAGCGCCGCGAGGGCCTCGAGATCTTCACCAAGGTGTACTGGCCGACCGGTCCCGGCCGGCACAACGACCACGGGCTCTCGCGCAAGCACATCATGGAGTCGATCCACGGCTCGCTGCACCGGCTCGGCACCGACTACGTCGACGTCTACCAGGCGCACCGGTACGACGACGAGACGCCGCTCGAGGAGACCATGGAGGCGTTCGCCGACGTGGTGCGCCAGGGCAAGGCGCTCTACATCGGCGTCTCGGAGTGGCGGGCGGAGCAGATCCGCGCCGCGCACGAGCTCGCCCGCGAGCTGCGCATCTCGTTGGTCTCGAACCAGCCGCAGTACAACATGATCTGGCGCGTGATCGAGACCGAGGTGGAGCCGACCTGCCGCGAGCTGGGGCTCGGCCAGGTCGTGTTCTCCCCGATCGCGCAGGGCGTCCTCACCGGCAAGTACGTCCCGGGCCAGCCCCATCCGGAGGGATCGCGCGCCACCGACGACAAGGGCGGCGCCGACATGATCAGCCGCTGGATGAAGGACGACGTGCTCGAGCGGGTGCAGCAGCTCCGGCCGATCGCCGACGAGGCAGGGCTGACGATGGCCCAGCTCGCGGTCGCCTGGGTGCTCCAGAACGACAACGTCTCGACCGCGATCGTCGGCGCGAGTCGGCCGGACCAGGTCAGCGACAACGCCCGCGCCGCCGGCGTACGGCTGGACGCGGACACGATGAAGGCGATCGACGAGGTCATCGACCCCGTCGTGGTCCGCGACCCCGAGAAGACCCAGCAGGTGCGTCGCGCGGACCTGATGTCGCGCTAGCGACTCAGCCGGTCAGCGACTCAGCGGTAGTGGTCGGGCAGCTTCTGCCCGACCTTGACCTGCGCCTTCGGCAGCCGCATGAACTTCATCTGCAGCGCGCGGGTGATCGCGTAGTAGGTCAGGCCCTTGTGCGACTCGTCCGGGAACCGCCGGGCCAGCTCGCGCCGCAGCCGGAAGCGCAGCGTGACCATGTCGAGCAGCACGAACAGCACCATGATCATCAGCAGCGTGTTGCCCCAGCGGGCCAGCGTCGGGTTGCCCGAGTAGCCGAGCACGAGGGTCACCAGCAGCAGCGGGATGACGAGCTCGATGAGCGAGAAGCGCGCGTCGACGTAGTCGCGCACGAAGCGGCGCATCGGACCCCGGTCACGGGCGGGGTAGTAGCGCTCGTCGCCGCTCTTCATCGCCTCGCGCACCTTGCGGCTGGACTCGGTCCGCGCGGTGCGCTGCGACGCGGCCAGCTCCTTGCGGGTGCGCGGCGCCTTCGCCCGCGCCTTCGCGGCGGCCTCCGCCTCCTTGCGGGTCGGGGTCGGCCGGCCCTTGCCACCGGCCTTCTCGGGGGCGGTGGTGGTGGCGGCGGGGGTCTCGGTCTTGCTGCGACGGAACAACGCGGGGCCTTACAGGAGTCGGAGAGGATCGGGTCCAGCCTACCGGCGTGACGCCTCGTCTAGGCTGGCCCCATGGGACTCTGGCAGCGCTTCACGCTCATCTTCCGCTCGAAGGCGAACAAGGCGCTCGACCGCGCCGAGGACCCGCGCGAGACCCTCGACTACAGCTACCAGCGTCAGCTGGACCTGCTCTCGAAGGTACGCCGGGGAGTGGCGGACGTCGCCACCAGCCGCAAACGGGTCGAGCTGCAGATCAACCAGCTCGAGCAGCAGTCCACCAAGCTGCAGGACCAGGCCCAGAAGGCCATCCAGGTCGAGCGCGAGGACCTCGCCCGTGAGGCGCTGACCCGCAAGTCCGGCCTCACCAGCCAGATCAACGACCTCAAGGCCCAGCACGCCCAGCTCCAGGCCGAGGAGGAGAAGCTCACGCTCGCCCAGCAGCGGCTGCAGGCGAAGGTCGAGTCCTTCCGCACGCGCAAGGAGACGATCAAGGCGACGTACACCGCCGCCGAGGCGCAGACCCGCATCAACGAGGCGTTCTCCGGGATCGGCGACGAGCTCGGCGACGTGGGCCAGGCGATACAGCGTGCCGAGGACAAGACCGCGCAGATGCAGGCGCGGGCCGGCGCGATCGACGAGCTGATCGCCTCCGGTGCGCTCGAGGACGTCACCGGCCATGCTGGCGACGACATCGCCCGCGAGCTGGAGGCGATGAGCTCGCAGGCCGACGTCGAGGCGGAGCTCGCCGCGCTGAAGTCCGGCAAGACCCCGCCGCCCCCGCAGGCGATCGAGGCGTCCGAGGACGGCGGCGACATCCTCGCGACCGAGCAGGAGAAGTCGGAGGGCAACCAGGCCTGACCCGGGCCTGACCGGCTTGGTACCACCGGGGAGAATCGGTGGCATGGCACGCACGCGTTTCGTCGGCGACAAGGGACTCACCGCCCGGATGACCACGGTGATGTTCCTGCTCGGCGCGCTGTTCGTGGCGCTGATCGCGATCCTCATCGCGATCCTGCCGCTGCAGTGGGCGCCGTTCATCGCCGTCATCGGCCTCGGGCTGGTGTGGTTCCAGTGGTACAACTCCGACACGGTTGCCATGAAGGCGATGCGTGCCCGCGAGGTGTCCCCCCAGGAAGCGCCCGAGCTGCACGAGATGATCGGTCGCCTCTGCGCGCTCGCGGACATGCCCAAGCCGCGAGTCGGCATCGCCGACACCGACCTGCCGAACGCCTTCGCGACCGGCCGGTCGCCCCACCGCTCGGTGGTGGTCGTGACCACCGGCATCCTCCGCCGGCTCGACGCGGAGGAGCTCGAGGGCGTGCTCGCCCACGAGCTGTCCCACGTGGCGCACCGCGACGTCCTGGTGATGACCGTGGCGTCCTCCGCCGGCATCATCGCGTCGATGCTCAGCCGCGGTGCCCAGTACGGCGCGATCTTCGGAGGCGGCCGCCGGGACAACAACGGCGGGGCGCCGGTCTGGCTCGTCGTGCTGGTGATCAGCCTGGTGACGTACGTCGTCAGCTTCCTGCTGCTGCGCCTCCTGTCGCGCTACCGCGAGCTGTCCGCCGACCGGGCGGGTGCGTACCTCACGATGAAGCCGCACGCGCTGGCGTCCGCGCTGCAGAAGATCACCGGCGAGATCAACCAGATCCCCGACCGCGACCTGCGTGCCAGCCAGGCGATGAACGCGTTCTTCATCGCGCCGGCGGTCCGCGGCGTCTCGTTGCGCACGCTGACCTCGACGCACCCGTCGCTGGAGCAGCGCCTCGAGCAGCTGGCGCGGATCCAGGCCGAGCTGGACCGGCCGGCCTGACGACATGGGGTTCTGGGACGTCATCACGGGTCGCTCGCGCCCGAAGCAGGCCAACCTGGACGCGCTGTTCGGCGTCCCCAGCGCCGCGATCACGCTGCAGGTCTCGCTCGGGCTCGAGCCGACCGGCAGCGGTGCGGTCTGCTACCGCGCGGCCGCGGGTCCGGCGTTCCGCCAGACCCAGGACGAGGTGGTCGCGCTCCTGGACGCCGACCCGGGTGCGCCGCCGGTCGAGGTGACCCGCGACGAGTACGGCTTCACGTGGTTGCTGAACCGCCACGACCCCGCCGACGTCGCGGGCCTGGTCACCGACCTGCACGCGGTGAACACCTCGCTCGAGGCACAGGGGTTCGGCCCCGGGCTGCTCTGCTCGCTGGTGCCGTTCGCCGACGCCGCCGGCCGCCGGGTCGGGCTCGTCTACCTCTACAAGCAGGGCACGTTCTACCCGTTCGCGCCGAAGCCCGGCGAACAGCGGCAGCGCGACAACCTGCTCGAGATCCAGGTGCGGGACACGCTCGCCGGCGAGCTGCCGGTCGAGCAGGACCTGAGCCGCTGGCTCGCGGTCTGGGGCGCGCCGGGGCTCTGAGCCACGGCCGGGCGGCTATCCTCCGAGGCCGTGACCTCCACGTCCCTTCGCGGTCCCGATGCGTCGCGGGTCGCCGAGATCGGCAAGTACCGCGTACTCACCGACCCGCCGCGCCCCGACCTGCTGGCGCTGGTCGACGTCGCCGCCCAGGTCGCCCGGGTCCCGATGGCGACGATCAACCTGATCACCGACACCGAGCAGGTGCAGGTGGCGACGCACGGCTTCGACCCGTCGGTGTGCCTCCGCGAGGACTCGATGTGCAACGTCGTGCTCCACGACGGCGCGCCGGTCGTCGTCCCGGACGCGAGCCGGGACGACCGGTTCCGGGACAACCCGTTCGTCACGGGGATCCTGGGTTCCGTCCGCTTCTACGCGACCCACCAGCTGCGAACCCCCGACGGCGTCGTCATCGGCACGCTGTGCGTCTTCGACACCGTGCCGCGCGAGCTGACCGAGGGCCAGGAGCACGCGCTGCGGGGCCTCGCGGACCGGGTCGTCGACCTGCTCGAGCTCGAGCTGCGGACCCGGGAGCTGAAGCGCTCGAACGAGCAGCTCGCGGCGTTCGCGGGGCAGGTCAGCCATGACCTGCGCAACCCGCTCACCGCGGTCACCATGGCCCTGAAGATGATCGACGAGGAGGCGGACGGCGACCCCGAGGTGCGGTTCCTCGTGCGGCGCGCGGTCGGCGGCGCGGAGCGGATGCAGTCGCTGATCGACGACCTGCTCGCGTACGCCCGGGTGGGTGCCGAGCTCCAGCGCGTCCCGGTGGACCTGGCGGCGGTGCTCACCGACGTGCGTGAGGACCTCGCGGCGCCGCTGGCCGCCGCGACCGTGCGCGTGGGCGACCTCCCGACCGTCACCGGCGACCCCGTCCAGCTGCGGGCGGTGGTGCAGAACCTGGTGGCCAACGCCGCGAAGTTCACCCGGCCGGGCGAGCCGCCGTACCTCGAGGTCGACGGCACGCGCATCGACGGCGGCTGGCGGGTGGAGATCTGCGACCGCGGCCCCGGCATCCCCGAGGACGAGAAGGACCGGGTCTTCCAGCCGCTGGCCCGGATCGACCACGACGTCGAGGGCTCCGGCATCGGCCTGTCGACCTGCCGCCGGATCATCGAGGCGCACGGCGGCCGCATCGGGCTGTCCAACGCGGCGTACGGCGGCACCTGCGCCTGGTTCGAGCTCCCCGACTGACGGTTGAGTCGAGACTTCCGTCGGTTCAATCGGGACTTCCGTCGGTTCGATCGAGAGTTCCGGCAGGGTGACCAGCGAGAAGTCCCGATTCGATCGTCAGAAGTCTCGACTCAAGCGACGGAAGTCTCGACTCAACGTGGGGTCAGTCGCGGGCGGTCTTGCCGGGGAGGGCGAGCATCCGCTCGAGGGCGACCAGCGCCCACTTCTCGGTCTCGGGGTCGACCTCGATCCGGTTGACGACGGTGCCGTCGACCAGGGCCTCCATCGCCCACACGAAGTGCGGGAGGTCGATGCGGTTCATGGTCGAGCAGAAGCAGACGGTCTTGTCGAGGAACACGATCCGCTTGTCCGGATGGGCGTTCGCGAGCCGCTTGACCAGGTTGAGCTCGGTGCCGATCGCCCACGCGGAGCCGGCCGGAGCCGCCTCGATGGTCTTGATGATGAACTCGGTGGAGCCGACCAGGTCGGCCTTGAGCACGACCTCGTGGCGGCACTCGGGGTGCACGAGGATGTTGATGCCGGGGATCTCCGCACGCAGGCTGTCGACGACCTCGGGGGAGAAGCGGCCGTGCACGGAGCAGTGGCCCTTCCAGAGGATCATCTTCGCGTCACGCAGCTGCTCGACGGTCAGGCCACCGTGGGGGCGGTGCGGGTCCCAGACGACGCAGTCGTCGAGCGAGAGGCCCATCTGCAGCACGGCGGTGTTGCGGCCGAGGTGCTGGTCGGGAAGGAACAGGACCTTCGCCCCACCGGCGGCGTCGGGCTTCTGCGCGAACGCCCACTCCAGGGCGACCTCGGCGTTGCTGGACGTGCACACGACCCCGCCGTTGCGCCCGCAGAACGCCTTGATGTCGGCCGAGGAGTTCATGTAGGTGACCGGGACGACGCTGTCGGCGACGCCGGCGTCGGCCATCGCCTGCCAGGCCATCTCCACCTGGGTCAGCCGCGCCATGTCGGCCATCGAGCAGCCGGCGGCGAGGTCCGGGAGGATCACCTGCTGGTCCGCGCCGGTGAGGATGTCCGCGGACTCGGCCATGAAGTGCACGCCGCAGAAGACGATGTACTCGGCCTCCGGGCGGGCCGCCGCGTCGCGGGCGAGCTTGAACGAGTCACCGGTGACGTCCGCGAACTGGATGACCTCGTCGCGCTGGTAGTGGTGGCCCAGCACGAAGACCTTGTCGCCGAGCGCCTCCTTGGCGGCCCGGGCGCGCGCCACCAGGTCGGGGTCGGACGCCGCGGGCAGGTCGCCCGGGCACTCCACGCCCCGCTCGCTGTTGAGGTCGACGCCACGGCCCAGGGGCAGCAGCGGGAGGTCCACGGTGGTCATGTGTCCAGCCTAGTTGTAGAGCCCTGTTCTCGTGGTGGCGCGTTCAGAGCAGCGCACCGTTGTGAACGTACGGCGAGGGCGGCTTCATCCCGTGCAGCGCGAGATATCCCTCGGTGTGCAGCTCCAGCCGGGCCGCGAACCCGACGTCCAGCACCCACTGGTTCGCGGCCGTCACGTGCCCGATCGTCGCCTCCTCCGGGCCCTCGGCGAGGGCGGCCCAGAGCAGGCGGGTCGCCGTACGCCGGTTCGAGGCGGCCAGCAGCGCGACCCGGCCGCGCTCGTCGAGGTACGCGTAGCCCGACCCGGTCGTCGTGTCCGACACCAGCAGCCTCCAGGTCGACAGCATCAGCTCGTGGTCGGGCCCGTGTCCGGCACCGCGGGCCGCGCGGTCGAGGGAGTCCATCAGCTCGACGTCCGCGGCGGTGCCCTCGCGCACCTTCTCCACGACGGGGATGGCGGCGCGGTCGACGGTGCCCGTCAGGTACATCTGCGGGTGCAGCGCGAAGCCGGCCTGGTGGTAGACGCGCACCGCCCGGGTGTCCGAGGACGCCGACAGCATCCGGCGGGTGCACGCCCGGCCGTGCTCCATCGCGGCGGCCAGCAGAGGCTTGCCGATGCCCTGGCCCTGCCGGCCCGGCAGCACGGCGTACGTCGCCAGGCACCACAGCACCTCGCGGCGGTACGACGTCGCGATGCCGACGATCCCCGACTCGTCCTCGGCCACCCAGCAGCCGCCGGGGTCGGTCCGCAGGAAGTGGCTGGTGCGCCGGATCCAGACCGCGCGGTGGGCCTCGGAGCGACGGGACGGCTCGGGCGCGGACAGCCGGCGCATCCGGGTGTCGAGCTCGAAGAACCCCTCGTCGCTGATCCGCTCGGCCTCGGTTACGTCGTCCAGGGTCATCGGCCGGATCTGCACGTCCGACAGACTAGGGGCCGTGAGGATCCTGGTGGCCCCCGACAAGTTCGCGGGCACGTTGACCGCCGTGGAGGCCGCGGACGCGATCGCCGCCGGCTGGCGCCGCCGGGCGCCGGACGACGAGATCGACCTGGCGCCGATGGCCGACGGCGGACCGGGGTTCGTCGACGTGCTGCACGCCACGCTGGGTGGCGAGCTGCTCGCGGTGACCGTGCGCGGCCCGCACGGCGAGCCGACCCCGGCCACGCTGCTGCTCCACGGGCGGACGGCGTACGTCGAGAGCGCCCAGGCGTGCGGCCTGCACCTGATCGGCGGCCCCGAGGAGCCCCGGGACGCCGAGTCGGCCACGACGTACGGCGTCGGCGAGCTGCTGCTCGCGGCCGTCGACGCCGGGGCGACGAGGATCGTGGTCGGCCTCGGCGGCAGCGGCACCAACGACGGCGGCGCCGGCCTCCTGGCGGCGCTCGGCGCGAGGGCCGACCGGCCGCTCGACGCGGGCGCCGCGGGACTCGCCGGGATCACGCACCTGGAGCTGCCGGCGTTCGACATCGACCTGGTGGCCGCGACCGACGTCGACAACCCGCTCACCGGGCTGTTCGGCGCGACCAAGGTGTTCGGGCCGCAGAAGGGGATCGCCGAGGACCGGCTCCCGGTCGTCGACGGCTGGCTCCAGGACCTGGTGGCGGTCGCCGACCGCCGGATCGCGCTGGAGAAGGGTGCCGGGGCGGCCGGCGGCCTGGGCTTCGCGCTGCTGCTGCTCGGCGCCACCCGGGAGCCGGGCATCGAGATGGTCGCGCACGCGCTGCGGCTGCCGCAGCGGGCGCGCACGGCCGACCTGGTGCTGACCGGCGAGGGCGCCTTCGACTTCTCCAGCCGCAGCGGCAAGGTGCCGTACGGCGTCGCCGAGGTGGCCGGCGCCGCGCTCCGGCCGTGCGTGGTGCTGGCGGGGCAGGTCCACGTGGCCGCGCGGGAGATGCGCGCGCTGGGCGTGGAGTCGGCGTACTCCGTGGTGGAGCTGGTGGGGGAGGAGCGTGCGTTCTCCGACCCCGCGGGGGCGCTCAGCGACCTCGCGGAGCGGGTTGCGCGCACGTGGTCGAGGGAATAACCGGTCGTGTGCGACCATTGACGGAGTACCACCCGCACCGACCTTGGGAGAACTGCACATGACCGAGCAGGTCGAGACCACTGAGCGCCGTACCGACTCCATCAACCTGAGCCCGGTCGCCGCCGCCAAGGTGAAGAGCCTCCTCGAGCAGGAGGGTCGTGACGACCTCTCGCTGCGCATCTCGGTGCAGCCGGGCGGTTGCTCCGGCCTCCGCTACCAGCTCTTCTTCGACGAGCGCAGCCTCGACGGCGACGTCGTGACCGACTTCGACGGCGTGTCCGTCGTCGTCGACCGGATGAGCGTGCCCTACCTCAACGGCGCGATGATCGACTTCGTCGACAGCATCGAGAAGCAGGGCTTCACGATCGACAACCCGAACGCCACCGGCTCCTGCGCCTGCGGCGACTCGTTCCACTGATCTGACGCAACGCGAAAGGGCCCCGCCGACGGCGGGGCCCTTTCGCGTTGTCCGGGGTCTACTCCCCGTCGAGCTGGAGGTTGATCGCCCGTGCCAGCCGGGCGGCGGCCTCCGGGATCTCGATGGTCTGCTTGCCGTGCTCCTGCGCGAGGTGCGCGGCCGCGGCACGGACCGGCCACGCGAGCGCGGCCTGGGTCGCGCGGCAGTCCGCGGACATCTCGGCGGGGGTGGCGGCGTCGTCGTACGCGAGTCGTCCGGAGCTCTGGGAAGCGGTCATGTCACCGACGCTAAGGGCTACCGATTGGTATCCCGAGCGGTACCGGTCGGTAGTGTTCCGTCACGTGTCTTTGCTGATCGCGGGCTCCATCGCCACCGACCACCTGATGAGCTTCGGGGGCAAGTTCGCCGACTCGCTCGTCGTCGAGCAGCTCGACAAGGTCTCGGTGTCGTTCCTCGTGGACGACCTCGAGATCCGCCGGGGCGGTGTCGCCGCGAACATGTGCTTCGGCATGGGCCAGCTCGGCCTGCGCCCGGTGCTGGTCGGCGCGGCCGGCGAGGACTTCGCCGACTACCGCTCCTGGCTGGAGCGGCACGGCGTCGACTGCAGCCACGTGCGGATCTCCGACAGCCGGCACACCGCCCGCTTCGTGTGCACGACCGACCCGACCGGTGCGCAGATCGCGTCGTTCTACCCCGGCGCGATGAGCGAGGCCCGGCTGATCGAGCTGGAGCCGATCGCCGCCCGGGTCGGCGAGCCCGAGTACGTGCTCATCGGCGCGGACGACCCCGACGGGATGCTGCGGCACACCGAGGAGTGCCGGCAGCGCGGCTACCCGTTCATCGCCGACCCGAGCCAGCAGCTCGCGTTCAGCGGCGGCGAGCTGATCCGCAAGCTGATCGACGGCGCGGCGATCCTGTTCTCGAACGAGTACGAGTCCGCGATGATCGAGCAGAAGACCGGCTGGTCGCCCGACGAGATCCTGTCCCGGGTCGGCATCCAGGTGACCACGCTCGGCAAGGAGGGCGCCAAGATCCTGCGCGCCGGCGAGGAGCCGATCGTGCTGCCGGCGGCGAAGGACGTCACGGCCGTCGAGCCGACCGGGGTCGGAGACGCGTTCCGCGCCGGCTTCCTCGCCGCGATGGCATGGCACGTCGGGCTCGAGCGGGCCGCACAGGTCGGCTGCGTGCTCGCGGCGTACGTCGTGGAGACGGTCGGCACGCAGGAGTACTCGTTCACCCCGACCGAGTTCCTCGCGCGGCTCGAGGACTCCTACGGCTCCGCGGCGGCCGACGACGTCGCGCAGCACCTGACGGCCCTCGCCTAGGTGTACCCGGCAGGGACGTTCGTGACGATCGGGGTCTTGTGAATGGGAGGACCTCCCGGCTTAGTGGAGATATCTGACGTCTTCACCAACCAGGAGGTCCTCGTGGCCCACGCTAACGCTCGTCTGAATCTGCATGGTCGCCGTCTGCTCGTGGAGCGGGTGATCGAGCATGGTCGTCCTGTCGCTCACGTCGCCAAGGAACTCGGCGTTTCGCGTCAGTGCGCGCATCGCTGGATCGCTCGGTTCCGCGCCGAGGGTGTGGCCGGCCTGGAGGACCGGTCCTCGCGTCCACGAACCTGCCCGCGACGAACCTCGGCCGAGGTCGAGCAGCAGGTCCTCCAGCTGCGCTGCAACCACAGACGTGGTCAGGACTGGATCGGGCCCGAGCTCGGCCTCGCGCCGCGCACGGTCTCGGCCATCCTGCGTCGACATCACGTGCCGTACCTGCGCGAGTGCGACCCCCTGACAGGCGAACTCATCCGAGCCTCGAAGACCACCGCGCTGCGCTACGAACGAGACCGCCCCGGCGACCTGATCCACGTCGATGTCAAGAAGATCGGCCGCATCCCCCACGGCGGCGGATGGCGAGCACACGGCCGAGCTGCGACCGCCGCGCAGCGACACAAACACGCCAAGATCGGCTTCGACTACGTCCACGTCGCCGTCGACGACCACTCCCGCCTGGCCTACGCCGAGATCCTCCCGGACGAGACCGGACCCACCTGCGCGGGCTTCTTGCTGCGAGCCGCCCTGTTCTTCCTCAGCCACGGTGTCTCGTTCCGTGAGGTCATCACCGACAACGCTCGCAACTACACGCTCTCCCTCGACTTCAAGGAAGCCGTCGCCGCCATCGGTGCACGCCACCTCACCATTCGCCCGCACTGCCCCTGGCAGAACGGCAAGGCCGAGCGATTCAACCGAACCATCCAGGTCGAGTGGGCCTACCGCGAGGTCTTCGCCAGCAACGACGCCCGAGCCAGCGCGCTTGACCCCTGGCTCGACCACTACAACACTCAACGACGCCATTCAGCCCTCGGAGGCCAACCCCCGATCAGCCGACTGTCATGAACCTGTCAGCCGGGTACACCTAGGCCCGGGCCTTCACGCAGCACAGCCCCGGCTCGGGCTCGAGGCACGCGGTCACGCCGCAGCCGACCCCGTCGGCGACACCTTGCACGAACGCCCGGTTGAGCCCGCACACCAGCGCGGTGTGGGTCTTGGCGAGCGCGTCGAACGGGCAGTTCGCGAGCAGCACCGTGTCGTCCTCGACCCGCGGCTCGAACCCGAGGTCGGCGAGCACGTCGGTGAACGTCGCCAGGTCGCCCGGCGCGGCCGCCTCGCGACCGGCCTCGGCGGCGGCGGCGTCGAGCGCCTCCGGCAGGGGTACGCCGCCCGCGGCGCGTTCGACCCCGCTCGCGAGGATGTGCCCGACCAGGTCGTACTGCCGGCTGGGCAGCGAGACCGCGACCTGGGCGTCCGCGCGCCGGTAGAGCTTGCTGGGGCGACCCGCGCCGGGCCCGCGCCGGTCGCCGAGCCGGCGGAACTCGGTGGCCAGCAGTCCCGCCTCGACGAGCTTGTCGAGGTGGAACTTCACGCGGTGCAGGGGCAGCTCCAGCGCTGCTGCCGCCTCCTCGCGACCGACCGGGTCCCGCCGCGCCGCGACGTACTCGTAGAGCGTCCGTCGCGTGGGGTCCGCGAGGGCGCCGACGCGGGCTGCCTGGGTGCCGAGGTCCATTGACGGAAGCGTCCCACAGTTTCTAAAGTAGAGCAATGACGACTTTAGAGTTCCGCCGCCCGGGCATCGACCTCCGGGCCGCCGAGGACGCCGCCGCCGACCTCCTCGCCGCCCTCGGCCTGGACCTCACCGACGAGTCGGTGACCGCCACCCCCGGCCGGATGGCCAGGGCGCTGGCCGAGATGCTCAGCCCGACCGACTTCGAGATGACGACGTTCCCCAACGACGACCAGTACGACGAGCTCGTGCTCGTCCAGGACATCCCGGTCCAGTCGCTGTGCGAGCACCACGTGCTGCCGTTCGTGGGTGTCGCCCACGTCGGCTACCTCCCGGGGGAGCGGATCCTCGGGCTGTCGAAGCTGGCGCGCACGGTGGAGTACCACGCGCGCGGCGCCCAGACCCAGGAGCGGCTGACCCAGCGCATCGCCGAGCACCTGCGCACGGCGCTCGGGGCGAAGGGGGTCGGCGTGGTCGTCGAGGCCGAGCACACCTGCATGTCGCTGCGCGGCGCGCGGGTGCCGGGAAGTCGTACGGTGACATCGGCGCTGTTCGGCCGGCTCCGCGACGACGCCGCCTCACGCGCGGAGTTCCTCGCCCTGACCCGTCCCGGGAGGTGACCCCATGGCCATGGTGATCGTCGGAGCAGGACTCGCGGGGGCGTCCGCGGTCGAGGAGCTGCGCGAGCAGGGGTACGACGGCGACGTCGTGCTGATCGGTGCGGAGGGCCACCTGCCGTACCACCGGCCGCCGCTGTCGAAGGAGGTCCTCCTCGGCAACGAGGACGCGGACGGCACCGACGTCCACGACGCGGGGTGGTACGCCGACCGGCAGGTCGACGTGCGCACCGGCACCGCCGTGCGACGGATCGACCGGGTGCGCCAGGTCGTCGAGACCGACGCCGGCGAGGTGCCGTACGAGCAGCTGCTGCTGGCCACGGGCTCCGAGCCGCGCCGGCTGCCGGTCGACGGAGCGGTGTACCTGCGGACCCGGGACGACGCCCGCGCGCTGCGGGCCGCCCTGCTGACGCAGCCGCGGGTGCTGATCGTCGGCGCCGGGTGGATCGGCCTCGAGGTGGCGGCCGCCGCGCGCGCCGCCGGTTGCGAGGTGACGGTGGTCGAGCCGCAGGCGCAGCCGCTGCTCGGCGTGGTGGGCGAGCGGGTCGGGGCCGCGTTCGCCGAGCTCCACCGGGAGCACGGGGTCGACCTCCGGCTCGGCACCACGTTCGACGGGACGCCGCCGCCGGTCGGGCAGCGCCCGGCCGACCTCGTGCTCGTCGCCGTGGGCGCCGTGCCGCGGGTCGCGCTGGCGCTGGACGCGGGTCTCGACGTCGGCAACGGGGTCCTCGTGGACGCGACGTTGCGCACGTCGGACCCGCTCGTCCTCGCCGCCGGCGACATCGCCGCGCACGACCACCCGGTGCTCGGCCGGCTGCGCGTCGAGCACTGGGACAACGCGATCGAGCAGGGGAAGGCCGCGGCGCGGGTGATGCTCGGGGGGACCGAGCCCTACGCGCGGACGCCGTACTTCTTCACCGACCAGTACGACCTCGGAGCCGAGTACGTCGGGCACGTGCCGCGCGAGCACCTCGACCGCGTCGTGGTGCGCGGGGACCTGGCCACCCGGCAGGCGGTCGTCCTCTGGCACGACGAGGGGCGGGTGCTGGGCGCGATGCACCTCAACGACTGGGACGCCACCGACCACCTGCGGGCGCTGGTCGGGCAGGTGGTCGACCCCCGGGAGCTCGCCGACCCCGCCGTGGACCTGGCTCAGCTGAGCCGGCGGACGACGTAGCGCGCGGTGCCGTCCCGGCCGACCTCCTCGCCGACGTACTCCTGGCCGCGCATCCGGCACCACGCCGGCACGTCGGTGCGGGCCGCGACGTCGTCGGCCAGCACTGCGACGAGGCCGCCGACGGGCACGTCGGCGTACCGCTTGCCGAGCTCGATCACCGGCAGCGGGCAGAGCAGGCCGCGGCAGTCGAGCTCGAGGTCGACCGGCGTGCTCACAGGCCCACCTGCGCGCGGATCTCGCGGACCACGTCGGGGAGGACGGCCAGGAACCCGTCGACGTCCGCCTCGGTGGTGTCGCGGGTCAGCGAGACGCGGACGTTCCCGTGCGTGAGCACGCCCATCGCCTCGAGCACGTGGCTCGGCGCGAGCGTCGACGCCGTGCAGGCCGAGCCGCTCGCCACGCCGTACCCGCGCCGGTCGAGCTCGGTCACGACCGCCTCGCCGTCGACGTACAGGCAGGAGAACGTGACCAGGTGGGGGAGCCGGTCGACCGGGTCGCCGACCACCTCGACGTCCGGGACGGCCCCGGCCGCGGCGCGGATCCGGTCCACGAGCTCGTGCTGGCGGGCGTTGGTCTCGTCGCGCTCGGCGACGACGGCCCGCAGCGCCGCCGCGGCGGCGAGCGCGGCCGGGATGTTCTCGAACCCGGCGGTCCGCTCGTCGATGCGGTCGTCACCGGGGAACGGGTTCAGCCAGCGGGTGCCCTTGCGGACCACCAGCACGCCGACCCCGGCGGGGCCGCCCCACTTGTGCGCGGAGCCGGCGACGGCGTCCCAGCGGTCGGGGAGGGGGAGCCGACCCATCGAGGCGCACGCGTCGACGAAGAGGGGTACGCCGGCGGGCAGGTCGGCCAGCGGCTGCACGGTGCCGACCTCGTGGTTGGCGTGCTGGACGGCCAGGACGCCGACCGCGGGGCGTCCGTCCGGGGTGACCCGGCCGAGCCGGTCGACCGGCACGGCGACGGGCTCCACGCCGGTCCACCGGGCGGCGTGCAGGACCGAGGAGTGCTCCACGGCGGAGTGGGTCACCGGGGCGGCAGCGTCCCGGCGCAGTCCCAGCAGCCCGCGGTGGACCGCCTCGGTGCCGGAGGAGGTGAACGTGACCTCGTCGGCGCGCACGCCCAGGCACTCCGCGACCACCGCCCGGGCGTTGTCGAGCAGCAACCGGGCGTCGCGGCCGGGTCCGTGGAGCCGCCGGGGGTCGGCGTACCCCCGGTCCAGCGCCGCGAGCAGGGTCTCGCGCGCGGCGGGGTGCAGCGGCTCGGACGACGCGGCGTCGAGGTACCCGGAGGCGTTTCTCACACCCGCAACGTACCGGCCCCCCACCGGTCGATCCGGGGCCCGGTTCCGCTAGTGTTCGGCGTATCCGTGATCGTGCTGAGAGAGAGGCTCAAGCGTTGAGTCTGCAACTCCCCAAGCGTGCGGCCTCGCTGGCCGCCGTGGGCATCGGTGTCCTCGCATTGGGCGGCTGCTCGTCCGACACCCAGGGCGAGTGGGAGCGCTTCGCCATGCCGGACCCCGCGTCCGTCCAGGGCGAGCACATCCTCAACCTGTGGCAGGGCGCGTGGATCGCCGCCCTCATCGTCGGCGTGGTCGTCTGGGGCCTGATCTTCTACGCGATCTGGCGCTTCCGCCGGCGTAGCGAGGACGAGATCCCGATCCAGACGCGGTACAACCTGCCCCTGGAGATCTTCTACACGATCGCGCCGATCATCATGGTGATCGTCTTCTTCGCGCACACCGTGAAGACCCAGAACTTCGTCCTCGACGACGAGCGGCCGGTCGACAACACCATCGAGGTCGTCGGCCAGCAGTGGTCGTGGACGTTCAACTACGGCGTCGGCGAGCAGGACCGCTCCGCCGACGACGACCTGTTCGACGACACGTACCCCTACTCGTCGTACGTCTACGACTCGGGCACCGCCTCGCACATCCCGGACCTGTACCTCCCGGTCGGCGAGACGACGCGGTTCAACCTGCACTCGCCCGACGTCATCCACGACCTGGGCGTCCCGGCGTTCCTCATGAAGATGGACGTCGTCCCGGGTCGCGTGAACCACTACGAGATCACGCCGACCACGATCGGTGACTACGCCGGCAAGTGCTACGAGCTCTGCGGCGTCTACCACCAGCGCATGCTCTTCAATGTCCACGTCGTGTCCCGCGAGGACTACGACGCCTACCTGCAGGGCCTCCAGGGCGCCGGCGCGACCGCGGAGAAGCCGGTGCTCGGCGGCGCGTTCGCCGGGACGCAGGAGGGGCTGGACGTCACACCCGAGGGAGAAGGCAAGTGACCGCCACCGCCGCAACGCCCACCAGTGCCGCTCCGCGGCGCCGGCCGCTCGGGCAGGAGCTCGCGCGGATCATGACGACGACCGATCACAAGCTGATCGGCAAGCTCTACCTCGGTACGTCGTTCGCGTGGTTCCTCATCGGTGGCCTCATGGCCATGCTGATCCGCTCGGAGCTGGCGTACCCGGGCATGCAGGTCGTCAACGAGGAGCTGTACAACCAGCTCTTCACCATGCACGGCACGATCATGCTGCTGCTCTTCGCGACCCCGCTGTTCTTCGGCTTCGGCAACGTGATCATGCCGCTGCAGATCGGCTCGCCGGACGTCGCGTTCCCGCGCCTGAACATGTTCAGCTACTGGCTGTTCCTGTTCGGCGGCCTGATCGCAGCCTCCGGCTTCCTCACCCCGCAGGGCGCCGCCGACTTCGGCTGGTTCGCCTACACGCCGCTGTCGGACGCCGTCCGCTCGCCGGGCGTCGGTGGTGACCTCTGGATCATGGGCCTGTGGATGGCCGGTCTCGGCACCATCCTCGGTGCGGTCAACTTCATCACCACGATCATCTGCATGCGCGCGCCCGGCATGACGATGTTCCGGATGCCGATCTTCGTCTGGAACACGCTGGTCACCAGCCTGCTCGTACTCATCGCGTTCCCGGTGCTCGCCGGCGCGCTGCTCTCGCTCGAGGCGGACCGCCAGCTCGGCGCCCACGTGTTCGACACCGCCCACGGCGGCGCGATCCTGTGGCAGCACCTGTTCTGGTTCTTCGGCCACCCCGAGGTGTACATCATCGCGCTGCCGTTCTTCGGCATCGTGACCGAGATCCTGCCGGTCTTCAGCCGCAAGCCGATCTTCGGCTACATCGGCCTGGTCGGCGCGACCCTCGGCATCGCGATCCTGTCGGTCGCGGTGTGGGCACACCACATGTTCGTCACCGGCGCCGTGGACCTGCCGTTCTTCTCCGGCATGACGTTCCTGATCGCCGTACCGACAGGCGTGAAGTTCTTCAACTGGATCGGGACGATGTGGGGCGGGTCCATCTCGTTCGACACGCCCATGCTCTGGTCGATCGGCTTCCTCACGACCTTCCTCTTCGGTGGCCTGACCGGCGTCATCCTCGCGAGCCCGCCGCTGGACTTCCACGTGTCCGACTCGTACTTCGTGGTCGCGCACTTCCACTACGTGGTGTTCGGCACCGTGGTGTTCGCGATGTTCGCGGGCTTCTACTTCTGGTGGCCGAAGATGACCGGCCGGATGCTCGACGAGCGCCTCGGCAAGCTGCACTTCTGGCTGCTGTTCGTCGGCTTCCACACCACGTTCCTGGTCCAGCACTGGCTGGGTGTCGAGGGCATGCCGCGCCGGTACGCCGACTACCTGCCGGGCGACGGCTTCACGACGCTGAACCAGGTCTCCACGATCGGTGCGTTCCTCCTGGGCGCCTCGACGCTGCCGTTCCTCTACAACGTGTACGTGTCCCGCCGGGCGCCGCTGGTCAACACCGACGACCCGTGGGGCTGGGGCCGTTCGCTGGAGTGGGCGACCAGCTGCCCGCCGCCGCGCCACAACTTCGTGTCGATCCCGCGGATCCGCTCGGAGTCGCCGGCGTTCGACCTCCACCACCCGGAGGTCGCCGCGATCGACATCGAGGACAACGTGGCTGCGCACCAGGGTGCCTTCGCGGACGCTCCGGACATGGAGGGCCGCGACCAGCACGTCCGCGAGCAGCGCACTGACAACCCGGAGGGCAACGCCTGATGAAGTCCGAGACCTGGATCTTCGCGATCTGCACGATCTTCTTCGTGCTGGTCAGCCCGGCGTACTGGTTCATCACCTCCGACTGGACCGGCACCTCGGCCCTGACGATGACCACGCTCCTCGCGGGCATGGTGACGCTGTACCTCGGCTTCCACGCGAAGAAGATGGACCCGCGCCCGGAGGACCGCAAGGACGGCGAGATCGCCGACGGTGCGGGCGAGCTGGGCTTCTTCCCGCCGTACTCCTGGTGGCCGCTGTGGTGCGCCGGCTCGCTGGGCGTGATCGTGTACGGCACGGCGATGGGCGCCTGGTGGCTGGTCATCATCGGCATCGCCCTCGGCGCGCTCGCGCTGTCCGGCTGGATCTTCGAGTACTACCGGGGCGAGCACGCCCACTGACCGGCGTTCCGCGACACCGGGTCGACCCTGAGGCGACTCTCACGCCGCGCCGAATCGGCGCGGTGGGTCGGCCCGGTTACGCTGGTCGTATCGACCACGCACGCTTGTCACGGGGGTTTCCTGCATGTCCCAGAGCCGTCTGCTGCTGAGCACGGCCGCCTTCGCCTTGGCCGGTAGCCTGGCCCTGGCCGGTTGCAACGCCGACGACACGGCCGCTCCGGGCGCCCGCGGCTCCGACGAGCCGTCGGGGTCGCCGTCGGCCACGGTCGCGCCGCTGAAGCTCTCCACGAGCATCAAGAAGGGCGCCCAGGACGTCCCGGTGGACCGCGCCGTCACCGTCTCCGCCGAGGGCGGGACGATCGACAGCGTGAAGGTCGCCTCGGCCGCTGGCGCGCTGGAGGGCGAGCTCTCGTCCGACCAGACCCGCTGGACCGCCACCGACCGGCTCGAGCCCGGCGCGTCGTACACGATCACGACGACCGCTGAGCAGTCCGACGGATCGCAGGTCACGCGCCGCACCCGCTTCAGCACCCAGGCGCTCACGCTCGACCAGCAGACCTACCCCTCGGTCGCGCCCCTCGGGGGCGAGACCGTCGGGGTCGGCATGCCGGTGATCGTCACCTTCGACGTCCCGGTGACCGACAGGGCATCGTTCGAGAAGCACATGACGGTGAGCTCGGAGCCCGCCCAGCCCGGTTCGTGGCACTGGATCAGCAGCACGGAGGCGCACTGGCGCCCCAAGTCGTACTGGAAGGCCGGCACCGACGTCCACGTGGACGTCGACGTGAACAGCGTCCCTGCCGGCAACGGGATCTACGGCCAGGAGAGCCGGGCCGTCGACTTCCACGTCGGCGACGCGCACATCTACCGCGTCAACATGCAGACGCACGAGATGAAGGTCTTCAGCAACGGCAAGCTGCTGCGCACCATCCCGATCACCACCGGCCAGCAGCCGCAGTACACCACCCGCTCGGGCACCAAGGTCATCATCGAGAAGTTCGAGTCCAAGGACATGAACTCCGAGACCGTCGGGATCACCGGCGCGGACGCCTACAACATCGAGGGCGTCCAGTGGGCGATGCGGCTGACCTACTCCGGTGAGTTCATCCACGCCGCCCCGTGGTCGGTCGGCTCGCAGGGCGTCGCCAACGTCTCCCACGGCTGCACCGGCATGAGCACGGCGAACGCCGGCTGGCTGTTCGCCATGACGCGCCGTGGCGACGTCGTCGAGTACACCGGCTCCGACAAGCCGATGACGCTCACCAACGGGTACGGCGACTGGAACGAGTCGTTCCAGCAGTACCAGCAGGGTTCCGCGCTGTCCTGACCTGTGAGGGCGGGTCCTCCACCGCTCAGGTTGCGGTGACGGTCGGCCGTCGGTCGGGCTTGTCGGGACCCTCGTACCCGAGCGCCGTACCCGAGCGCCGTACCCGAGCGCCTCGCCACGGGTCGGCGGTGGCTTCGGCGCCGTTCCGGGCTGCCGAGATGAGCCGGACCCCCGCTCAGGGGCGCCGGGCCCCGGCGCCAACACGAAGGCCGCCCGACTCCCGTGGGGGAGTGGGCGGCCTTCGTGGTGTCGCTCAGTGGTTGCGCAGGCCCTCGTCCTCGACCAGGTGGTGGCCGTCGAACTGGTGACCGTCGGCCGAGTGGCCGTCCATCGCCGACTGGAGCTCGTGCTCGTGCTCGGCGTGGTGGTGGCCCGCGTCGAGCTCCTCCTTGGTCGGCTTCTGCACGTTGTCCGACCACATCAGCGCGCGGAGGCGGTTGCGGACACCGGCCAGGCGGCCCGTGTGCGGGGCGGGCACACCGTTGGCGTCCACCTCGGGGCGCACCTCCTGGCCGTCGACCGGGTCGCGGTCGCGGGCCGCGAGGGTGTAGGCGCGAGAGGGCGGGAGCGGCAGGTGCTTCTCCGAGTAGCCACCCTCGGGGGAGCGCATGATGACGCCGGTCTCGTAGCCGTGCAACAGCGTCTCGTTGTCCTTGCGCTGCAGCGAGATGCACCAGCGTCGCGTGATGATGAACGCGAGGATCGGGCCCACGATCACGGCTGCCCGCAGGAAGTACGTGATCTGGTTGATCGAGGCGTTCAGCGTGATCGCGATGATGTCGTTGCCGCCGGCCGCCCAGAAGAGGCCGTACATCGTCATCAGCGCGACCATCAGCGCGGTGCGGGTCGGTGCGTTGCGCGGGCGGTAGAGCAGGTGGTGCTCGCGCTTGTCGCCGGTGACCCAGGCGTCGATGAACGGCAGCAGCAGGAGCACCGTGAACGCCAGCATCGGCAGGACCAGGATCGGCAGCATCACGTTCCAGGAGATCGTGACGCCCCAGAAGTGGCTCTCGATGCCGGGCATGATCCGCAGCGCGCCGTCCGGCCAGCCCATGTACCAGTCGGGCTGGGAGCCCGCGGTCACCTTGGACGGGTCGTACGGTCCGTACTTCCACACCGGGTTGATCGACAGCAGCGCACCCATGAAGGCGGTGACGCCGAACACGATGAAGAAGAAGCCACCGGCCTTGGCGGCGTACACCGGGAGCATCGGGAAGCCCACGACGTTCTTCTCGGTGCGGCCGGGACCAGGCCACTGGGTGTGCTTGTGGTACACGAGCAGCAGCATGTGCGCCGCGATCAGCGCGAGCAGGAGGCCCGGGATCAGCAGCACGTGCACGGTGTAGAGGCGGGGGATGATCGACTCACCCGGGAACTCGCCACCGAACAGGAAGAACGACATGTAGGTGCCCACGACCGGAGTGGCCTTGATGAAGCCGTCCGCGGCGCGGATACCGGTGCCCGACAGCAGGTCGTCGGGCAGCGAGTAGCCGGTGAAGCCCTCGAGGGTGCCGAGCAGCAGCAGGAGGCAGCCGATGACCCAGTTGAGCTCGCGTGGCTTGCGGAAGGCGCCGGTGAACCACACGCGCAGCAGGTGCACCATCATCGAGGCGACGAACAGCATCGCCGCCCAGTGGTGCATCTGGCGCATCAGCAGGCCGCCGCGCACGTCGAAGGAGATGTGCAGCGACGACGCGTAGGCCTCGGACATCTGGATGCCACGCAGCTGCTCGTAGCTGCCCTGGTAGGTGACCTCGCCCATGCTCGGGGTGAACCAGAGCGTGAGGAAGACACCGGTCAGCAGCAGGACGACGAAGCTCCACAGCGCGATCTCGCCGAGCATGAACGACCAGTGGTCCGGGAAGACCTTGCGCAGGTTCTTCTTCGCCATGGACGCGAGGCCCAGGCGCTCGTCGGCCCAGGCCGCGACCGCCCCGACCCGGTTCGGCTTGGCCACCGACGCCGGCTCGGTTCCGTTGGTCTTGGCGACCTTGGTGGTGTCCATGATCAGCCACGCTCCCAGAAGCTCGGTCCGACGGGTTCGGTGAAGTCACGCTGTGCGACGAGGTATCCCTCGTCGTCCACCATCAGCGGCAGCTGCGGCAGCGGGCGCGCCGCCGGGCCGAAGACGACCCGCGCGGAGTCGGCGAGGTCGAAGGTCGACTGGTGGCAGGGACACAGCAGGTGGTGGGTGGTGCGCTCGTAGAGCGAGATCGGGCAGCCCACGTGGGTGCAGATCTTGGAGTAGCAGATGATGCCGTCGACGGTCCAGTTCTCCCGGCTCGGCGGCGAGATGATCTCCTCGGGCTCCATGCGGACCACGACGACCGCGCCCTTCGACTTGCCCACCTGGAGCGCCAGCCCCTCGAGCGGCTCGCCATCGGGGCCACCGTTGAAGAGGCCCGCCGGCTCGGCGTTCACGAGGTCGCCGATCTGGAGGTCGCTCGGGCGGATCGGAGTGCCGACGACGTCGCGGACGACGCGCATGCCCGGCTCCCAGATGGTGTTCCCGATGCCGGCGCCGGGGTACGGCTGCTCCTCGGCCACCTGGTTCGGCGTGGGACCGAGGTCGCGCAGCATCACCACGGCCGGTACGCCGAGCAGGCCGACCGCGCCGAGGAGCGAGTTGCGGACCAGCGGGCGCCGGCCGATGCCCGACTCCTCGATGCCCTGGTCCAGGGCGGCGAGGGTGACCTCGCGGTCCTCCTCGGAGGAGGCCGCCGGGTGGCGGTACTCCATGATCTCGACGTCGGCCATCAGCTTGCGGGCCCACTGGATGATCCCGAGACCGAGGAACAGCAGGGCGCCGGCCAGGGAGAGGCCCAGGGTGAGGTTCTGCGCGCCGAGCCCGGCGATCGTGTCGCCCTTGTCGACCGCGAAGTACGCCACGACGAGCAGCACGGTGCAGATCGAGGACAGGCCGAACAGCGTCGCGACCTGGCGCTCTGCGCGCTTCTCCATCCCGGGGTCGACGTCGGTCGGCCGCCAGTGGTGCTCAGGGAGCCCCGGGTTCGCGAACAGGTCGTCGCGCTCGGGGAGGTTCTCGTCCACGGGCTCGTGGCTCGTGTGGGTCGGCGGGGTGCTCACGCGTCCACCTTCTTCGTCTTGCTCGAACGGGTCGTGTGGGCGGCGATCCAGACCGCTGCGCCCACGCAGAGGCCGATACCGACCAGCCAGGCCGCCAGGCCCTCCGGGACGGGGCCGAGGCCACCGAGGCCGAAGCCGCCGTAGGAGGGCATCTCCTCGAGCGAGCCGAGGTACGCGATCACATCGCGCTTCTCGTCGGGGGAGAGGTTGCCGTTGGAGAAGTTGGGCATCTGCTGCGGCCCGGTGAGGAGCGCCTCGTAGATGTACTTGGGGTCGACGCCGCGGATCTTCGGGGCGTGGCCGCCGCGCGGCATCGCGCCGCCGGAGCCCTCGAAGTTGTGGCACGCGGTGCAGTTGGTCAGGAAGATCTGGCCGCCGCGGGTGATCGCGGCCTGCCGCTCCTCGTCGGACATGCCCTCGAGGCTGTAGTCGCTCTGGTCGGGCACGGCCGGGCCGGGGCCGAGCGAGGCGACGTACGCCGCGAGCGCGGCGATCTCGTCGTCGTCGAAGACCGGGGGCTTGCGCTCGGCCTGGGCGCCCGGCTGCTGCAGCGGCATCCGGCCGGTGCCGACCTGGAAGTCGACCGCGGCGGCGCCGACGCCGACCAGCGACGGGCCGATCTGGTTGCCGTTCTCGGTCTTGACGCCCTCGCCGTTCTGGCCGTGGCAGAACGAGCAGCTGACGAGGAACAGCTCGCGACCCTTCGCGATCTGGTCCGCGCTGGAGGCGGTCTCGTCCGCGGAGGCGGGGGAGAACACGGCGTAGAGGCCACCGGTCATCAGCAGCCCGAGCAGGAGCACGACGACGCCCGCGAGGGGCCCCCTGCGGTGCCTGGAGATCCGACCCGCCGAGCGGTTCAGGAGTCGCACATTCAGTCCTTCGGTGTCAGATGCGGAACGGATGGGTCCGGTCCGGGGCTACTGGACGAGGTAGATGGTCGCGAACAGGCCGATCCACACCACGTCGACGAAGTGCCAGTAGTAGGAGACGACGATCGCGCTGACCGCCTGCTCATGGGTGAACTTGCGCGCCATGAACGTGCGGCCGAGGACGAACAGGAAGGCGATGAGACCGCCGGTCACGTGCAGGCCGTGGAAGCCGGTGGTCAGGTAGAACATCGTGCCGTAGGCCGAGTCCTGGATGGTGACGCCCTCGCGCACCAGGGCGGCGTACTCGGTGGCCTGACCGCCGATGAAGACCGCGCCCATGATGTAGGTGAGCACGAACCACTCGCGCAGGCCCCAGCCCTTGACCTGGAAGACCGAGCCGGTGCGGCCGACCTGGCCGCGCTCGGCGGCGAACACGCCGAGCTGGCAGGTGAGCGAGGAGAGCACCAGGATCGTGGTGTTCACCGAGGCGAACGGCACGTTCAGCAGGTCGGTGTTCTTCGCCCACAGATCGGGGCTGACCGCACGGATCGTGAAGTACGACGCGAACAGTGCCGCGAAGAACATCAGCTCGCTGGAGAGCCAGATGATCGTCCCGACGCTGACCATGCTCGGTCGGTCGTGGTGCCCGTGGAGTCGGGAGGCCGGAATCGCGGTTGCTGTCGCCACGCGGTCATTATGTCGTGACCGCTTCCGGAGGGCACCCCGGGCCCCCGTGTTTCGCGGGTCTTAAAGTTCACAGCGTGCTCCAACCCCTGTCCGGGACGGTCCTGACCGCCTCCGGAGACCTTCCCCGCTTCACCCTCGGCACCGTCCTCACCGGCTGGTCGCTCGAGCCGGTGGCGTTCATCCTGACCGTCTGGATCGCCGGCCTCTACCTGTACGGCGTGTGGGTGCTGCGGCGCCGCGGCGACCGCTGGCCGGTGGGCCGCACCATCGCGTTCGTGCCCGTCGGGATGGGCGCCTTCTACTTCGCCACCGCCTCCGGGCTGGGCACCTACGACCTCACGCTGCTGAGCGTGCACATGGTCCAGCACATGATCCTGTCGATGCTGGTGCCGATGGCGCTCGCGCTGGGGGCGCCGGTCACGCTGGCGCTGCGCACGCTGCCTCAGCGGCCGCGCCGGTGGCTGCTGGCGGTGCTGCACTCGCGGGTCGCGAAGGTGCTGTCGTTCCCGCCGCTGACGCTGTTGCTCTACGTGACCTCGCCGTGGGCGCTCTACTTCACCGGCTGGTACCCCGCGACCCTGCACTCGGCGTACCTCCACGAGGTGCTCCACCTGCACCTGGTCCTCGTGGGCTGCCTGTTCTTCTGGCCGATCATCGGCATCGACCCGGTGCCCGGGAAGGTCGCCTACCCCTTCCGGATGCTGCTCGTGGTGCTGACGCTGCCGTTCCACGCCTTCCTCGGCGTCACGATCATGGGGGAGGAGCAGCTGATCGGCGGCGACTGGTACCCGAACCTCCACGACGGCCCGATGGGGGCCTGGCTGCCCGATCCGCTCGACGACCAGCACCTGGCCGGCGGCATCCTCTGGGGCTCGGGTGACCTGGTCGCGCTGGCGCTGTTCGGGGTGCTGTTCACCCAGTGGGTGCGGTCGTCGCTGCAGGAGGCCAAGCGCGAGGACCGTCGGCTGGACCTGCTCGAGGCGCGGGAACGCGCGGCGGCCCGGCGCAGGACCGAGACGGACCGGTAGCATCGCCGGCGTGAGCGACTCGACCACGCGCGAGCCCCTGCGGGTGCTCGTCTACAGCGACGACGTCAACACCCGGCAGCAGGTCATCCTGGCCCTGGGCCGCCGGCCGCACCCCGACCTGCCCGAGCTCGAGTACGTCGAGGTCGCGACCGAGCCGGTCGTCATCCAGAACATGGACGCGGGCACGATCGACCTCGCGATCCTCGACGGCGAGGCCGTCCCCGCCGGTGGCATGGGCATCGCCAAGCAGCTCAAGGACGAGATCTACCAGTGCCCGCCGGTGCTGGTGCTCACCGGGCGCCCGCAGGACGCCTGGCTCGCGACCTGGTCCCGCGCCGAGGCCGCCGTACCGCACCCGCTGGACCCGATCCAGCTCGCGGAGACCGTGGTCTCGCTGCTCAGGTCGCGCGTCCCCGCCAGCACGTGACCAGCTGGCCCGAGGTCCTGACGACGCTCGTCGGCGGCACGGACCTCAGCGCGGAGCAGACCGCGTGGGCGATGGGCGAGATCCTCGCCGGCGAGGCGACCCCCTCGCAGATCGCCGGCTTCGCGGTCGCGCTGCGCGCCAAGGGTGAGACGATCGACGAGGTCACCGGCCTCGTGGAGTCGATGTACGCCGTGGCCACGCCGCTGTCGATCCCCGGGCGGCTGCTCGACGTGGTCGGCACCGGCGGCGATCGGTCCATGTCGGTCAACATCTCGACGATGGCGGCGATCGTCGCCGCCGGCGCGGGCGCCCGCGTGGTCAAGCACGGCAACCGGTCGGCGTCGTCCAAGTCGGGGTCCGCCGACGTGCTGGAGGAGCTCGGCATCCGCCTCGACCTGCCGCCCCACCGGGTCGCGGCCGTGGCCGACGAGGCGGGCATCACCTTCTGCTTCGCCGCGGCCTTCCACCCTGCGATGCGGCACGCCGCCGTGCCCCGGCGCGAGCTGGGCATCGGCACGTCGTTCAACCTCCTCGGCCCGCTGACCAACCCCGCGCACGCCGCCGCCCAGGCGATCGGCTGCGCCGACGCCCGGGTCGCACCGGTGATGGCCGGCGTGTTCGCCAAGCGCGGCGTCGACGCCTGGGTCTTCCGCGGTGACGACGGCCTGGACGAGCTGACCACCACGACCACGTCGCGGCTGTGGCGGGTGCACGAGGGGCAGGTCGTCGAGACGACGGTCGACCCGGCGTCCCTGGGCATCGCGCGCGGCACGGCCGAGGACCTGCGGGGCGGCGACGCTGCGCACAACGCCGGCGTCGTACGCCGGGTGCTGGACGGCGACCCGGGCCCGGTGCGCGACGCCGTGCTGCTCAATGCGGCGGCGGCCCTGGCCGTGCACGCCGCGCCGGGCGACGACCCGGACGAGGCCCTGGCGGCCGGCCTGGAGCGGGCGCGGGACGCCATCGACTCCGGTGCTGCCCGGGCGACCCTCGACCGCTGGGTGGCGGCCAGCTCGGCTCGTTGAATCGAGAGTTCCGACGATCGAATCGAGACTTTTAGCCAGTCGAATCGCGAGTTCCGTCGGGCGGCTGACCAGAACTCTCGACTGAACCGACGGAAGCCTCGACTGAACCGACGGAAGTCTCGACTCGACGTCAGAGGTCGAGGATGTACGACGGGCCCTCGGTGCGGAAGCCGACCTTGTCGTAGTAGGCGCCGACCATCGTGGGTGACGTGACGACTCGGCGGAAGCCGAGGCTCTCGAACATGCCGCTGCGGCGCCAGACGAACTCGCCGGGGGTGAAGTCGCGGTACTTCGGCGTCACGTAGTCGAGCACCACGCGAGCCACGTCGCCGTCGCGGTGCACGACCACCACGCCGACGGTCTCGTCGCCGCGGACCACGATGAACGCCAGGTCGGCGCGGTCGGGGTGCCAGGCGAAGTCGGGCTGGAAGCGCGCGATGTCCTCACCGTGGCCGGCCAGCACGTGCTGGAGGTAGTCGTCGTCGAGCCCGACCTGCAGCACCGAGAAGACCGCCTCGTCGTGGCGCTGGCGCAGCAGCTGGGCGATGAACCAGAGGTTGATCGCGGCGAGGACGGTGTTCATCGCCACCATCGGCCACACGCCGATCATCGCGTTGAAGAAGATCAGCACCACGCAGGCGATCGTGTTGAGCACCCGGAAGCGCAGCACGCGCGCCTGGAGGAGCGAGAAGACCAGCAGCGCGCTGCCGGCCCACCCGACGAGGTCGAGCCAGCTCATCGTCCGCTCCGGCTAGTCGAGGCCGAGCGAGAACGCCGACTCGAGATCGTGGCGCGAGTAGGCGCGGAACGCGATGTGGGTCTCGGTGCTGGTCACGCCGGGGACCTTGTTCAGCTTGTCGGCGACGACGCTCGCGACGTCCTCGTGGGCGCGGACCCGGACCAGCGCGATCAGGTCGATCTGCCCCGTCACGGAGTAGACCTCGCTCACCCCGTCGAGGGCGGCGATCTGCTCGGCGACCTCGGGGATCCGGGCGACGTCGGCCTTGACGAAGACGATGGCGGTGATCACAGCACGGACCTTATCGGGCCGGCTGGTGCACGGTGGAAAGGCCGCGGCGGTCGGCGAACGGCACCAGCGAGAGGCGCGACTGGTTCACCGCGTCGTGGACCGCGAGGTGGCGGGTCGCGCCGGCGACCGGGCAGGTCCACTCGCCGTCGACGTCGACGAGGCGGATGCCCGGCGACTCCAGCCAGCGCAGGATCTTCTCGGTCTCCTCGGCCGTGGCCGCCGGCGTCGGCCCGGGTGCGGGGGAGACGGTCTCGGCGGAGAGCCGGAGCGTGGCGACGTAGGAGTGGGCGTCGGCGCCCGCGGGGATGACCCCGGCCGCCGCGAGCCGCCCGTGCCGCACCACGTGGACCGCCCAGCGTCCGTCGTCCTCGCGCCGGGCGGCGACCACCTCGGGGCAGCGGGTCAGCGCGGACAGCCGCTGGGTGCGCGCGGCGGCCCGCACGAACGCCGCCAGCCGGTCGCGATGGATGCCGGCCTCCTCGAACCGCTCGTCCGCGGCGAGCACGGCCATCCGGGCGTTGATCGCCTCGACCACCTCGTCGGGGCGGCGGAGCAGCGAGTCGCGCAGCTGGCGGACCACCGCGGCGTACGTCGTGTCGTCCACGCTGCCGTCGCAGGGGGACAGGCAGCGGTCCATCTCGGCCAGCACGCACGGCGACTTGCCCTTGCCGGCCGTCGGGTCGCGGGGGAGCCGGTCGGAGCACTGCCGGACCGGGAACGTGTCGTGGAGCGCGGCCAGGCACTTCTCCGCGACCTTCTTCGACGAGAACGGGCCGAGGTAGTCGGCGTCGTCGTCGAGCACCTGGCGCACCAGCGACAGCCGCGGCCAGGGCTCGCGGGTGAGCTTGATGAAGTGGACCTTCTCCGGGAACCGGGAGCGCCGGTTGTAGCGCGGCTTGTGCTCGGCGATCAGCCGCAGCTCACGCACCTCGGCCTCCAGCGCGGTCGCGCACTCGATGCCGTCGACCCGGCTGGCGATGTTCACCATCTCGCCCATCCGCGAGCGGGTCTCGGAGGCCGTGAAGTAGGAGCGGACCCGGCTGCGCAGGTCGCGGGAGGTGCCGACGTAGAGGACCCGGGCGCGCTCGTCGCGGAACAGGTAGACCCCCGGCGCGTGCGGCAGCGCCTCGGCCAGGTGACGCTTGCGGCGCTGCGCGGCGGTGACCCGCGAGGAGAACGTCTGGAGCTCCTCGAGCGTGTGGACACCCAGTCCGCCGAGCCGCTCCATCATCCCGTGGAGGACGTGCACGGTGGCGCGGGCGTCCTCGAGCGCCCGGTGGTTGGGCGTCACCGGCGAGCCGAAGGCCTTGGCCAGCGAGGAGAGCTTGCAGTTCGGCGCGTCGTCGCGGGTGATCACGCGGCGGGCCAGCTTCGCCGTGTCGAGCACCTCGAACCGCGGCCACGGCCGGCCCTGCTGCTCGGCGAAGTACTTGAGGAAGCCGACGTCGAACGGCGCGTTGTGGGCGACCAGGACGCAGCCGGCGGCGAACTCCAGGAACGCCGGGAGCGCCGACTCGATCGGCGGCGCGTCGGCGACCATCCCGTTGGTGATGCCGGTCAGCACCGCGATGAACGGCGGGATCTCGGTGCGCGGGTCGACCAGGGTCTGGAACTCGCCGAGCACCTCGCCGCCGCGCACCTTGACGGCCCCGATCTCGGTGATCATCGCGCCGCCGTCGGCGGAGCCGCCGGTGGTCTCGAGGTCGACGACGCAGAACGTGATGTCGCGCAGCGGGCGGCCCAGCTCGTCGAAACTGCGTTGCGACTCCCACCGGGAGGTCGCACGCTGGGCACCGCTGATCATGTCCTCGACGCTAGATCGGCCCACCGACATTCCCCGGGACGACGCGCGGACCGTCCGTCGACCCGGCATTGACTACGCTCGGGGCCACCGCGAGAGAGGAGCGTCATGAGCACTGGTCTTCCCGACGACCAGCGCTGGCGCTGCGCCGGCTGCGGCAACCTCACGCGCTTCGACGTCACCCGGAGCCGCCGGACCACCGAGTTCTGGCACTTCGACCTCGGCGGCGAGCACCGGGTCGAGGAGACCCACGTCCGCGACGAGTCGGTCGAGCAGGTGACCTGCCGCTGGTGCGGCCGCTCCGACGCGATCGAGCTCGTCCCACGTCACCAGCCGGCGCCATGACCGCCGTGCAGAGCGAGCCGAGCTTCGCCGACCTCCCCGAGCCGGTCCGCGCGCGGGTCGTGTCGCTGACGGCCGAGGTGCTGCCCGACGTACCCAAGCTTCCTCCGGCGGTACGCCGGGTGGCCGGCTTCGCCCCCGCCCGGCGGGCCCGGCTGGGCGCGAGCGCCATCACCGAGGCGCTCGCCGACGACGAGCTGCGCGAGCGGGTCGGCACCCAGGTCGCCGCGCGCCCGGCCCCCGACCCGGCTGACCCCGTCACCGACGCCGCGCACCGGTGGCTGACCCGGCCCGAGGGCTGGCAGGAGGCGCTCGCCGAGGCGGTGCGCCGGGTCGCCGAGCGTCCCGAGCCGGCCGACGACCGCGCCGCGCGCGAGGTCGAGCGGCTGCGCGCCCGGCTGACCGACGCCGAGCAGTCCGTGCGCGAGCTGCGGGCGGCGCACAAGGCGCAGCTCGACGAGGTCAAGGCCGACAACAGCGCCCTGCGCCGCAAGCTCGGCGACACCCGCGCCGCGGAGAAGCAGGCGCGGGCGGCGGTCGAGGAGGCCGCCGCGGCCGAGCGGGCCGCCGCCGACCGGGCGTCCGCGCTCGAGCGCGAGAACCGGCGCCTGCGCGGACAGGTCGAGCGGCTGGAGGAGGAGGCCCGCGAGGGCCGCCGCGACGCGCGGTCCGAGCGCGACGAGGCCACGCTCCGGGCGCGGATCCTGCTGGAGACCGTGATCGACGCGGCGGCCGGGCTGCGCCGCGAGCTCGCCCTGCCCCAGGTGAGCGGTGCGCCGGCGGACCGGGTCGAGGCCGACGTCGCCGAGGCCGGCCAGCGGGTGCCGAGCCAGGCGGCGCTGGAGCAGTACCTCGCGATGCCGCGCGCCCGCCTGGTCGTCGACGGCTACAACGTCAGCAAGGCGGCCTGGCCGAGCTCGTCGCTGGAGGCGCAGCGCATCCGGCTCCTGCAGTCGCTGGCGCCGCTGGTGGCCCGCACCGGCGCCGAGACGACGGTCGTGTTCGACGCCGCCGAGAACGACCACCGGCCGCCCGTGAACGCGCCCCGGGGCGTGCGGGTGCTCTACAGCCCGCGCGGCGTGATCGCCGACGACGTGATCCGCGAGCTGGTCGCCGCCGAGCCCGAGGGGCGGGTGGTCGTGGTCGTCACGGCCGACCAGGCCGTGGTCCGCGACGTGACCCGGGACGGCGCCCGCGTCGTACCGCCCGAGGGGCTGCTGGACCTGCTCTCCCGGTGACCGGCGGGTTGCTGCCGGGTTGCTGCCGGGTTGCTGCCGGGGTTGCCGTCGGGGTTGCCGTCGGGCCGGTGTCGGTGGGTCCTGTCACCGTCTCTTCCATGACGACGAGAATCGACTGCGACTCCTGCACGGTGCGGGGTCTCCACTGCCACGACTGCGTGGTGACGGTGCTGCTCGGTCCGCCTCCCGAGCTCAGCCTCGACGACGACGGCGCCCGCGCGCTGGACGTCCTCGCCGCCGGAGGCCTGGTGCCACCGCTGCGGCTGGTCCAGCCGGTCGACGGGCCGCACGTGGAGTCGGCGTGACGGTGCGCATGTGACGGATGTGACGTGTGTGACACGTCCGGGGAGAGTGTGCCGCAACACGCCGAGTTTTTGACGTCGAAAGTTTGGCCGTCGCACGACGACCCGATTAACGTGTGGCACTCAGGTGGCCGGACCGTGGATCACTCGGATCCTCGCGGCCACCGCGCTGAGTCTCGAGCCGGTTCGCCGGCCCGGGAGCCGGGGAACCACTCGGTGGCCGTGCCCGCACGACCACCACCTGGGGTGAATCCTCCGCCCAGGCGGAGGTAGGGCAAACGTTGTGCCCGAATCCGTCAGCTCACCCGGTAGGCGTACGACGTAACAAGGAGAGCGCCCTCACGTGCTGAACGGCCGGAAGCGACTCGTCACCCTGGTGTCCGGTAGTGCCCTCATCGCCGCCGTGGGATTCATGCCCTCGACGCCGGCGAACGCGGAGCCCGACATCAAGGACGTGCAGGCACGCGTCGACAGCCTCTACCAGCAGGCCGAGCAGGCCTCTGAGCGCTACAACGACGCCAAGCTCGAGCTCACCTCGCTCAAGCGCGACCTCGGCCTCCTCAAGGCCGACCAGGGCCGCCAGGACAACCGCCTCGAGAAGGCGCGGCAGCAGGTCCAGGACTCGATCATCCGGCAGTACGAGGGCCAGAACCTCTCCGCCATGGGCCAGGTCGTCCTCTCCGACGACCCCCAGAAGTTCCTCTCCCAGCTGTCCACGATGTCGGCGTACAACGACATGCAGGACCAGCTCTTCGACGACTACGCCACCGAGCTGAAGTCGCTCGACATCCGCAGCGATGCGACCGCCAAGCGGGCCGACCAGGTCGGTGACCTCGAAGAGACGCTGGCCGAGGAGAAGGCCACGATCGACAAGAAGCTCGCCGAGGCGAAGACCCTGCTCGGCCAGCTCGAGGCGAAGCAGCGCCAGGAGGTGCTCTCGCGCGGCAGCACCACCCGCACGCCGCCGGTCGCGGCCTCCGGCCGTGCCTCCGCAGCCGTCGCCTACGCGATGGCCCAGGTCGGCAAGGCGTACGTCTACGGCGCGGCCGGCCCCAGCGCGTTCGACTGCTCCGGCCTCACGATGATGGCCTGGGCCCAGGCCGGCGTCTCCCTGCCGCACTCCTCGAGCGCGCAGTACAGCTCCGGCCCGCACATCGCCGAGAGCGAGCTCCAGCCCGGTGACCTGGTCTTCTACTACAGCCCGATCAGCCACGTCGGCATGTACATCGGCAACGGCATGATCGTGAACGCCGAGAACCCGAGCTCGGGCGTCCGGGTCACCAGCCTGCACGCCATGCCGTACGTCGGAGCGGTCCGCCCCGGCTGAGATACTGCCTCGCGTGAAGACCGGTCGCCCCCTCTGGTGGGTGGCCGGTCTTTCGTTGTGCCTGCTCGTCGCGGTCGGCCTGGTCACGTGGGCGGTCGTCGACGACGACCCGTACGTCGCGCCGACGCCCCACGCCGCCACCACCGGCAGCCCGTCACCGGCGTTGGCCAGCGAGGCGCTCCGGTCGTTCCAACGCGCGGTGCGCGACGGCGACGAGGACGCCGCCCGCGCGCTGGCACCCGCGGGGGACGGCGCGGCGGCCGACCGGCTCGCCGGCGTCGTCGCCAACGCCCGCGCCGCGCAGGTCCGTGACTTCACCCTGCGGTTCGTCGACGCCGAGGGGGCGTACGACGACGGCGCCTGGCACGCCGCGGTGGACGCGACGTGGCGGTTCGCGGGGTTCGACCGCGCGTCGGCCCACGCCGAGGTGCTGGTCCGCCTGCGGGACGACGGCGACCGCGTCGCGATCGCCGGGTTCGGTGGCGGCGACCGGGTCTCCCCGCTCTGGCTGTCCGGGCCGCTCCAGGTTCGCCGCACCCCGCAGACGCTGGTGCTCGTCGACGGCACGCCGGCCGAGGCGCGGGAGTACGCGCTGCGGGCGGCGACCGCCGTCCCCGTCGTACGCCGCGTGCTGCCGGACTGGCGGCGCGGCCTGGTCGTCGAGGTGCCCGCGTCGGAGGCCGACCTCGATCGCGTGGTCGACGCCGACCCGGGCACCAACGACCAGATCGCGGCGGTCACGACCTCCGACGACGGGCAGCTGACCCCGGACGCGCCGGTGCACGTGTTCGTGAACCCGGACGTCTTCGGCGGGCTGCAGCCGACCGGGGCACAGGTCGTGATGACCCACGAGGCCACGCACGTGGCGACCGGGGCGTTCACGAGCCCGATGCCGCTGTGGATCCTCGAGGGCTTCGCCGACTACGTCGCGCTGCGCGACGTGGACCTGCCGGTCGCGAGGTCCGCGTCGCAGATCATCGCCGAGGTGCGCAAGGACGGCCCACCACGGGCGCTGCCGTCCACGGACGAGTTCGGCACGCGCACGCCCGACCTCGGCGCGACGTACGAGAGCGCCTGGCTGGCCAACCGGCTGCTCGCCCGGGAGGGCGGGGAGGCTGCGCTGGTGCGGTTCTACCGGGCCGTGGACGGCGGCGCGCCGGTCGGACGGGCGATGCAGCGCGAGTTCGGCCTCGGCGTACCAGCCTTCACGCAGCAGTGGCGGACCCTCCTGCAAGACTTGGCGGAGTGAGGACTGCTGATCGCCGGGTCGCCCTGGCCGTGACGGCGGTCGGCGGGATCGCGTTCGTCGTGATCGCGGCCGTGCTGGTGCCGTGGCACCCGGTGCCCGGCGGCACCCCGTCGCCGGTGCCGGCCGCGACGGTGCTGACCGACGCGCAGGTGCACCGCGCCGAGGACTTCGCCGCGCTGGCCCGGGTCTGGGGCTGGACGTCGCTGGCGGTGTCGCTGCTGGTGGCGTGCGTGCTCGGCTTCTCGAGCTGGGGGAGCCGCCTCGTGGCACGGTTGCCCGGCTGGTGGTGGGTGCGGGTCGTGCTCGCCGTGCTGGCAGTCGGCCTGATCGGGCGCCTGGCGACGCTGCCGTTCGCGGTGCTCGCGCGGCGCCACGTCCTGGACTACGGGCTCAGCAAGCAGGCCTGGTCGGGCTTCGCGCGCGACGTGTCGATCTCCTTCGGCGTCTCGGCGGTGGTGACATCACTGCTGCTGGTCGCGCTGGTCGGGTGCGCGCGGCGCTGGCCGCGGGCGTGGCCGGCGGTCGCGGGCGGCGTCCTCGGCGTGTTCGTGATGGTCGCGTCGTTCGCCTACCCCGTCGTGGTCGAGCCCCTGTTCAACAGCTTCAGCTCGCTGCCCGACGGTGACCTGCGCACCAAGATCTTCGCGCTCGCCGACCGCGAGGGCGTCCCGATCGACGACGTGCTGGTGGCCGACGCGTCCCGCCGGACGACCACCCTCAACGCGTACGTGTCGGGGTACGGCGACACCCGCCGGGTCGTGCTCTACGACAACCTCGTGCAGGACGTGCCCGAGGACGAGACGCTCTCGGTCGTCGCCCACGAGCTCGCGCACGCCAAGCACGACGACGTCCTGACGGGCTCCCTGCTCGGTGCGGCCGGGGCGGTGTTCGGCGTCGGGCTGCTCGCGCTGCTCGTCGGCGCGGTGGGGGACCGGCGCGGACTGCGGATGCGCGACCCCGAGGTGGTGCCGCTGGTGCTCGCGCTGGTGGCGATCGGCACGCTGCTCTCGTCGCCGATCGAGAACGGCATCAGCCGGCACATCGAGACCCGCGCCGACGTCGACGCGCTCGAGGTCACCGGCGACGCCGACGCCTTCCAGGCCGTGCAGCGGCAGCTGATGACGCGGTCGCTGGCCGACCCCACACCGCCGGCGTGGTCGCAGTTCTGGTTCGGCTCACACCCGATCGGGCTGGTCCGCATCGCGATCGCGCAGCAGCTGGCCGAGAAGCCCTGACACGCGTCGAGGGCTGCGGACCCGGCGGTCCGCAGCCCTCGACGTCGGGGGATCAAGAACTCAGCAGGTGCTTGCAGCGCCCTGCGCGATGCAGTTCTCGGTGTCGGTGAACAGCCCGGAAATGGTGCCGCTGAAGGCGAAGACCGTCGCCACGATCACAGCGGCGATGCCGGCGACGAGCAGGCCGTACTCGACGGCAGAGGCGCCGGTCTCGTCGGCGGAACGGTCCCGGTTGAGCAGGTTGCGGATGAACTGGAGCATGGTGTGGCTTCCCTCCCACTTGTGTTACGTGCCATAGCCCGTGTGGGCCACGTCACCCCTCGGGCAGACAATTCCCAGTCGGTGCTAGGAACAATCACTGGTCCGTACCAGTGCGTCAGAAGGTGTCCATGATGGTCAGCGCCGCCGGCCCGAGGACCACGACGAACAGGCACGGCAGGATGCAGATGATGAGGGGCACCGTGATCTTGACGGGGACTTTCTGCGCCTTCTCCTCGGCCCGCTGACGCCGCTTGACGCGGATCTCCGACGACTGCACGCGCAGCACCTGGGCGATCGGGATGCCGAGCTGGTCGGCCTGCACCATGGCGCCGACGAAGGCGCGCAGCTCGGGGATGTTCGACCGGGCGGCCAGGCCGCGGAGGGCCTCCGCCCGGCCCTGGCCGAGCTGCATCTCGCGGATCATCCGGGACAGCTCGTCGGCGAGCGGGCCCTCGGTGTTCTGGGCGACCTGCTGGACGGCGGCGTCGAAGCCGAGGCCGGCCTCGACACTGATCGTGAGCAGGTCGATGGCGTCGGGCAGCGCCCGGCGCACCGCCTCCGACCGGTCGTAGGCGCGCTGGTAGAGCATCAGCCCCGGGGCGTAGAAGCCGAGCACGGCCCCCGCGCCGGCGAGCACGACCAGCATCGGCAGCGAGGCGCCGAGCGGCAGCCCCACCAGGCCGGCCCCGCCCACGCCCGCGAGCGCGCCGAGCACGGTCCACGTCAGCACCCGGTCGACGGTCCAGCCGGGCGGATTGCCCGCCAGGTCGAGCTTGTGCCGGATCCGCTCCGGGGCGTCGCGGCCGGCCAGCCGGCGGCCGAGCCCGCGGAACCACGCCAGGGTCGGCTCGAGGACGCGCTCGCCGAATGGTGGCTGCGCCTGCTCATCCAGAAACGCCTGCGGCGCCGTCGAGCTCGCCTCGATGAGGGCGAGCGACCGGGCGACGCCGCGCTGGTCCGGCTGCTCGCGCAGCGCGACCGAGAGGAGGCCGATCGCCACGGCCACGAGGAGGGCGCCGAGCAGGAGGACCACGTCAGACCTCCACCCGCACGAGGCGGCTCATCCAGAATACGCCGACGCCCAACCACAGCGCGCCGAATCCGATCAGCACCAGGCCGCGCGGGTCGGTGAACAGCGGCATGACGTAGTCGCGGTTGACCAGCAACAGGTAGAGCAGGAACAGCACCGGCAGGCACCCGAGCACCCACGCGGACAGCCGGCCCTCGGCCGAGAGCGCGGCGACCTGGCGGCGCACGTACTCCCGCTCGCGCATCGTCGCCGCCACCGTGTCGAGGAGCTCGGCCAGGTTGCCACCGACCTCCCGCTGGATCCGGATCGCCATGACGGCCCAGTGCAGGTCGTCGCTGTCGAACCGCTCGGCGACGCCCTCCAGCGCGTCCTCCAGCGGTACGCCGAGGCGGGTCTCCACCATCGCCCGGCGGAACTCGCCGGCGACCGGGTCCGAGCCCTCCCGGGTCACGGTCTCGACCGACTGGGCGAGCGACAGCCCGGCGGCGAGCGAGCCCGACATCAGCTGCAGCGTGTCCGGGACCGCGGCCGCGAACGCCTTGCGCCGCCGACCGGCGCGGATCCCGAGGTACAGCCACGGCGCGAGCGCCCCGAGGGCGGCGAGCACGAGGAACAGTGGCACGTTCCCCTCGCCGAGGAGCAGGCCGACGAGCCCGGCGACGACGAAGATCGCCGTGTGCGTCAGGAGCCACTCCGCGGCGGTGAAGCGGCTGCCGGCGGCCTCGAGTCGGCGGCGGATGCGCTGCTCCAGCCCGCGGTTGCTGCCGAGCACCTGCTCCGCCGCGCCGGTCGCCTGCGCCACCGCGCCCGGACGGTGAGCCGCCGCGGCAGCCGCGATGTCCGCCCCGGGGCCGACATACGTCGCCACCCGCTCCTCGGCCGACATGACGCGGGGCCCGGACGCCGGCACCAGCAGCACGAGCAGCGCCAGGACGCCGAGGCCCACGGCCGCGGCACCCGCCACGAGCAGCGGGCTCATGCCCGCCGCCCGGGCACGAACAGCGCGGGATCGACCTCGACGTCGGCGTACGCGAGCTTCTCCAGGACCTTCGGGCGCAGGCCGGAGGACACGAGCTCGCCGCCGGGACGGTCGAGCACGAACACGTCCTGGAGGGTGACGACGTCGCCCTCCATCCGCTCCACCTCGGTCACGTGGGTGATCCGGCGCGACCCGTCCTTGAACCGGGTCTGATGCACGATCAGGTCGATCGCCGAGGCCATCTGCTCCCGGATCG
Source organism: Nocardioides sp. (assembly GCA_035765695.1). Taxonomy (GTDB): domain Bacteria; phylum Actinomycetota; class Actinomycetes; order Propionibacteriales; family Nocardioidaceae; genus Nocardioides. The sequence continues at coordinate 96,424 of DASTXB010000016.1, forward strand.
CGCGCATCGGCAGGTCCATGCCGGCCATCAGCACCATCGTCTCGATGCGGGCGAGCGTGTCGCGGGGACCGTTGGAGTGCACGGTGCAGATCGACCCGTCGTGGCCGGTGTTCATCGCCTGGAGCATGTCGAGCGCGGACGCGTCGCGGACCTCGCCGACGACGATGCGGTCGGGCCGCATGCGCAAGGCGTTGCGCACCAGGTCGCGGGTGTCCACCTCGCCGCGGCCCTCGATGTTCGCCGGCCGGGACTCCAGCCGGACCACGTGCTCCTGCTTGAGCTGGAGCTCGGCGGCGTCCTCGATCGTGACGATCCGCTCGTCCGCGGGGATGAACGACGAGAGCACGTTGAGCGTCGTCGTCTTCCCGGCGCCGGTGCTGCCGGACACGATGACGTTGAGCCGGGCCCGTACGCACGCGGCGAGGAAGTCGTGGGCGCCGGGAGAGAGCGTGCCGTTCGCGACCAGGTCCTCGGCCGTGAGGGGGTCGGCGGCGAACTTCCGGATCGTCAGCGCCGAGCCGTCGATGGCCAGCGGCGGGACCACGGCGTTCACCCGGCTCCCGTCGGGCAGCCGCGCGTCGACCATCGGGCTGGACTCGTCGACGCGGCGGCCCACGCGGGACACGATCTTGTCGATGGTCCGCCGCAGGTGCGCCTCGTCGACGAACCGCGCGGCCGTCGGCTCCAGCCGGCCGTTCCGCTCCAGCCAGATCCGGTGGGCGCCGTTGACCATCACCTCCGACACCGTGGGGTCGCGCAGGAACGGCTCGATCGGGCCGTAGCCGAGGATGTCGTCGGTGATCTCCTGGGTCACCCGCGCCCGGTCGCTGTGGCTGAGCGGCTTCTCCTGGGCCCCCAGCACCTCGGCCAGTACGGCGTGCACGCGCTGGGCGAGCTCGTCCTGGTCCATCTCGGCGTCGTAGAGCTGCGGCCCGAGCTGCTGGAGCAGCTCGGCGTGGACGCTGCCCTTGATCTCCTCGAGCCGGTCCTGCCTGCCGAGCTGGGACATCCGCTCGGTCAGTGGCGTCGGCTCGACCGGCGCGAGGTCGGCCTCCTCCCGGGCGGCGGCCAGGCGTTCGGCGAGGCTCATAGGGTCACCTCCGGATCCTGAAGCGACGGTTCGCCGGGGGCGCGGCCTGCTCGGCGGGCTGCTGCACGGGCTGGCCGGCCAGCTGCCCGGCCAGCCCGCGGATCGCGGCGCTGGACGGGTGGTCGGGCTTGCCGACGACGATCGGCGTGCCGGCGTTGGTGGCCGCGGCGATCTCCATGGAGGTCGCGACCTGCGCCGCGACGGACAGCCCGAGGATCGACTCGACCTTCTCCGGCCCGATGCCGACGGCGTCGTCAGCGCGGTTGAGCAGCAGGTGCCGGTGGCCGCGCGCGATGCCGAGCATCTCCAGCGTCTCGAGCGCGACGCGCACGTTCTTCAGGGTCGGTACGTCGAGTGTCGCGACCACCACGCACTCGTCGGTCTCGTCCAGCGCGGCGAGCGTGGGCTCGTCGAAGGCGGGCGCCGTGTCGATGACGACGTAGTCGAAGGACTCCCGCAGCGTCGCCAGCACGCGGGTGACGAGGCCCGGCGTGATCCGCTCGCGGACGTCCGGCTGCGCTGGGGCGGCCAGCACCATCAGGCCGTCCTGGTGGCGGGTCAGCAGGGTGCCGACCAGGGACGCGTCGAGGGCGTCCTCCGAGCCGATGGCGTGCTCGATCGTGTGCGAGGGGAACAGCTGCAGCGTGATCGCGACGTCGCCGAACGCGAGGTCGAGGTCGACCAGGCAGACCCGGCGCGCGCCGCGGTCGGCCAGGGCGAGCGCGAGGTTCACGGCCATCGTGGTCTTGCCGACCCCGCCCTTGGGGGAGAAGGTCGTGACGACCGTGCCGCGGTGGGTGGCGCCGGTCGGCCCGCGCAGGGCGACGTACAGCTGATGGGCGCGGTTGGCCGCCGCGGCGACGGCGTCCAGGTCGTGCTCGGGTACGACGTCGCGCGCGCCGGCCTTCATCGCGCGGCCCAGCAGCCCCGCGTCGATGGTGTCGCGGACGAGCACCACGCTGACCGTCGGCCGCCCGGTGCGCAGGTCCTCGCACGCGGCCAGCGCGGCGTCGAGGTCGACGTGCGGACCGAGCAGCACGAGGTACTCCTCGGTGTGCTCGGCCAGCCAGGCGGACAGCCGCTCGGTGGAGTCCACGCCGTGGGCGGTCTCCGGCATCGCGGTCAGCAGCTCGCCGACGGCGGCGGGGTCGGGATCGACGACGACGGGCATGTCAGCTCACCCTCACTTGAAGAGATTCGTCGCGGTCACGCCGGCGCTGCCGGACTTGACCTTGCTGTCGCCGTTGAGGAGCGCGAACGCCAGCTCCCCGTTGGCCGACGCGTAGAGCACCTTCTGCGCGTCCTTCTGGCCGACCGCGATCGTGAGCAGCGTGCGCGGCAGCTCCTCGGTGGTCGGCGTTCCCTCGTCGTTCGTGGTCGTGGTCGTCACCGGGGCGGTCGAGCCGACGCCGAGCACCGTCACGCGGGGGAGCAGGAGCCGCGTGAACGTCTCCCCGGTCTGCGGGTTCGTCCCGTTGAGGAACACCGACACCTCCGAGCCGGGAGCCAGGAAGCCCGAGACGCGCGCGGCGTCGGTGAGGTTGACCGAGACGGCCATCTTCCCGGTCGGGATCGGCAGTGTCGCGGCGGCGTCGACGGCCGAGCCGAACTTCGCGGCGATCAGCTGCTCGCCGGGATAGATCGGCACGAGCGCGACCCCGTCGAGCGCATCGGCAGTGGCACCCGCCCCGTCGAGCACGTCGTCGCGGGCGACGGTCGCCGTACCGATCTTGCCGGCGGCCTGCGCTGCCTCGAGCGACTCACCCGGCGCGATCGGCGCCGTCGCGACCAGGACGTCGACCCCGCCGAAGCGGTCCTCCGCCCGTTGGTCGGCGCCGCGTGCGTACGTCAGCACCAGCGCCACCCCCAGCACGGCCACCACGGCCGCGCCGACGATGAGCAGGCGTCGTCGATCCATCCCGATGCCCCTCCCTCACCCCCGTGAGCTCCCACGGGAGGTTATGACCGGGAACGGGGACCGTCGAACGCTGGAACAGACCAGCATCGTCCGGATGTTTGGGCACCCCGTACCGGTGGGTAAGGGGGCTCGTTCGCTCCGCTGATCGGGACTGCTCAGGCCTGGTACAGCGCCGCGACGTCGTCCTTGAACTCGCGCATCACGACGTTCCGCTTGAGCTTCAGGCTCGGCGTGAGCTGGCCGCCCTCCTCGGTCCACTCCTCGGCGAGGATCGTGAACTTCCGGATCGACTCGGCCTTCGAGACCGCCTGGTTCGCGTCGTCGATCGCCTCCTGGATCGCCGCGCGCAGGTCGGGGTCGCCGATCAGGTCCTCGACGGACCCGGACTTGCCGTGCTGCTCGGCCCACAGGGGGAGCGCCTCGCGGTCGATGGTCACCAGTGCGCCGATGAACGGCTGGCCGTCGCCGACCACCATGCACTGGTCGACGAGCAGGTGGAGGCGGACGCGGTCCTCGAGCACGGCGGGCGCGACGTTCTTGCCGCCCGCGGTCACGATGATCTCCTTCTTGCGGCCGGTGATCCGCACGAAGCCCTCGTCGTCGACCTCGCCGAGGTCGCCGGTGTGGAACCAGCCGTCGCGCTCGAGCGCCTCGGCCGTGGCGTCCTCGTTCTGCCAGTAGCCCGCGAAGACCTGGCCGCCCTGGAAGAGCAGCTCGCCGTCATCGGCGACGCGGACGGCGGTGCCGGGCAGCGGCCGCCCGACGGTGCCGACCTTGATGGCGGTCGGCAGGTTCGCGCACAGCGCGGCCGTGGTCTCGGTCAGGCCGTAGCCCTCGAGCACCGTGAGCCCGATGCCGCGGTAGAAGTGGCCGAGCCGGTCACCCAGCGGCGCGCCACCGGAGACGGCGTACACGCAGCTGCCGCCGAGCGCGTCGAGGAGCTTGCCGTAGACCAGCCGCTTGAACACCACGTGCTTGGCGCGCACCGCCAGTGACGGCTTGCCGCGGTCGAGGCCGCGTGAGTAGTCGATCGCCGTCTGGGCGGCCAGGTCGAAGATCCGGCCGCGGCCGTCGGCGGTGGCGCGCTGCGATGCGGTGTTGAACACCTTCTCGAAGACGCGCGGCACGGCGAGGATGAACGTCGGCCGGAACGACTGGAGGTCGGGCAGCAGGTTCTTGATGTCCGCGCTGTGGCCGAGGCGGGTGCGGGACTTCACGCAGCCGACCTGGATGATCCGCGCGAAGACGTGCGCGAGCGGCAGGAAGAGCAGCGTCGAGGTGCCCTCGATCTCGAACAGCTCGGGCAGCGCGTCGACGGCCACGCCGAGCTCGAACATGAAGTTGCCGTGGGTGAGCATGCAGCCCTTGGGGCGACCGGTCGTCCCCGAGGTGTAGATCAGCGTCGCGAGGTCGAGCGGCGTCGCCGCCGTACGCCGCGACTCGAGCTCCTCGTCGGAGATGTCGTCGCCCAGGCTGGTGAGGGTGCCGATCGCGTTGTCCGAGATCGACCAGACGTGGTTGAGGATGTCCAGGCGGCCGCGCACCTCGTTGATGCGCGCCAGGTGCTCGGGGCCCTCGGCCACGACGGCGCGGGCGCCGGAGTCCTCGAGGATCCAGGCGATCTGCTCGGCCGACGAGGTCTCGTAGACGGGAACCGTGACGGCGCCGGCGAACCAGATCGCGTAGTCGAGCAGCGTCCACTCGTACCGGGTCTTCGAGACGAGCGCGACGCGGTCGCCGATCCCGATGCCGGCCGCGATCAGGCCCTTGGCCACGGCACTGACCTCGGCGAGGAACTCGGCGGCGGTGACGTCCTCCCAACCGTCGGGCGCGGGGCGGCTGAACTGCACGGTGTCGCCCGCCTCGCGGGCGTTGGTCACGACGTCGTCGGTGAGGTTGCCCTTCGCCGGGATCTCGGTCGTCAACGGGGTCGAGAACTCACGCACATCCCGACGTTACCGTGGGGTCAGGGGCCTCTGACCATCCGGTACGCTCGCTGCCCGAGTCGAGACCAGTCCGTCAGCAAGGGGACCCGATGGCCGAGCAGACCACCTCGTCGATCGTCATCGACGCCGACCCAGCGGACATCATGGGCGTGATCGGCGACTTCCCGGCGTACCCCGACTGGGCCAAGGGCGTCACGACCGCCGAGGTGGTCAGGGGCGGCACCGACGGCTGGGCCGAGCAGGTCTTCTTCGAGCTCGACGTGAGCCCGATCAAGGACGAGTACACGCTCGCCTACGAGTGGGACGGGTACGACGGGGTCACGTGGACCCTGGTCGAGGGCAAGATGCTCCGCGCGCTCGACGGCGCGTACCTGCTGCGTGAGCTCGCCAGTGGGGTCACCGAGGTCACCTACCGCCTCTCGCTCGACGTCTCGATCCCGCTGATCGGCATGCTCAAGCGCAAGGGCGAGAAGATCCTGATCGACGCCGCGCTCAAGGGCCTGAAGAAGCGCGTGGAGTCGCTCTGAGGATCCTGCTCTTCACCGGCAAGGGCGGGGTCGGCAAGTCCACCGTCGCGGCCGGTACCGCCGGACTCGCCGCGGCCGAAGGACGGCGCACGCTGGTGCTGTCCACCGACGCGGCGCACTCGCTCGCCGACGCCTACGGCTGCCCTCCCGGCGCGATCGGTGCCGAGCCGACCGAGGTCGCCGATCTCCTCTTCGTCCAGCAGGTCGACGCGCAGCTGCGGTTCGAGCAGTCCTGGGCGGACATCCAGCGCTACCTGCTCTCCGTGCTCGACGCCGCCGGGGTGGACCCCGTGACGGCCGAGGAGCTCACGGTGATCCCCGGCGCCGAGGAGGTGCTGGCCCTCCTCGAGCTGCGCCACCACGCGATCTCCGGCGACTGGGACGTGATCGTCGTCGACTGCGCCCCGACCGCCGAGACGCTCCGCCTGCTGGCGCTGCCCGAGGCCCTGGGCTGGTACATGCAGCGGGTCCTGCCCGTCGAGCGGCGCGTGGTCAAGGCCCTGCGGCCGGTGCTGAGCCGCGCGGCCGGCGTGCCGATGCCGGGCGACACGGTCTTCGACGCGTTCGAGCGGCTGCACGCCGAGCTCGACCAGGTCCGCGAGCTGCTCAGCGGCCCCGACTCCAGCGTCCGGCTGGTGCTCACCCCGGAGAACGTCGTGCTCGCCGAGGCGCGCCGGTCGTACACGACGCTGTCGCTGTTCGGCTACCGCGTGGACGGCGTGGTCGCGAACCGGGTCTTTCCCGCCGAGGGTGCCGACGACTGGCGCGCCGGTTGGGTGGTCGCCCAGGACGAGGTGCTCGCGCGGGTGGGGGAGTCGTTCGCGGGCCTGCCCGTCTGGCGCTCGGAGTACCGCCCCCGCGAGCCCGTCGGCGTCGAGGCGGTGACCGCCCTCGCCCGCGAGGTGTACGCCGGCACCGACCCGCTCGCGACCGGCAAGGGTCACGGGCCGTTCCGGATCCGGCGTACCGAGGCGGGGGCCGTCCTGCGGCTCGCGCTGCCGCTGGTCACGCGCGCCGACGTCGACCTGGCGCGCAATGGCGATGATCTCGTCGTGACCGTGGGATCGTATCGTCGGCTGCTCACGCTCCCGTCCGGGCTGGCGCGCTACCGCATCGCCGGTGCCCGGGTGGAGCAGGGGGAACTTCAGGTGCGGTTCGTCGAGGACCCCGTGGACGAGGCCGGAAGGTGACATGAGCGGGGACCGAGAGGAACCGGAGGTCGGGTCGGTGGCCGACGAGGCGGCGAAGCTGCTCGGCGCGCTGTCGGACTGGGCCAGGGACGCGGCGCACGACGTCGACGCCCACGTCGCGACCGGCGCCGCCGAGTGCACGTACTGCCCGATCTGTCGCACCGTGCACGCCGTGCGCGGGATGAACCCGGAGGTGAAGGCGCAGCTGGCGACGGCCGCGACGACCTTCCTCCAGGCCGCGGCCGGGCTGATGGCGTCCGCGGCGCGCGACCAGCACGCCCGTCCGGGCGGCGTCGAGCACATCGACCTGGACGGCCAGGGTGACGACACCGACTGGCCGGTGGAGACTGATCCCGAGGAGGACGACCGATGAGCCTGGCCTGCGGGATCGACGTCGGCGGCACCAAGATCGCCGGTGGCGTCGTCGACGAGGACGGCACGATCCTCGAGGAGCTGCGCGTCGAGTCGCCGGCGACCGACGCGGAGGCGATCGAGGAGGCCATCGCCGGCCTGGTGGTCGAGCTGCGCTCGCGGCACGAGATCGAGACGGTGGGCGTGGGTGCGGCGGGGTACGTCGACAAGGCGCGCGCCGTGGTGCTGTTCGCGCCGAACGTCGCCTGGCGCAACGAGGACCTCAAGTCCGAGCTCGAGAAGCGCGTGGAGCTGCCGGTCGTGATCGAGAACGACGCGAACGCCGCGGCGTGGGGCGAGTTCCGGTACGGCGCCGCCCACGACGCCGAGGACCTGCTGCTCGTCACGGTCGGCACCGGCGTCGGCGGCGGGCTCGTGCTCGACGGCGAGGTCTACCGCGGCGCGAACGGCGTGGGCGCCGAGATCGGCCACATGCGCGTCGTACCGAACGGAATCCTGTGCGGCTGCGGTAAGCACGGCTGCTTCGAGCAGTACGCCTCGGGCTCGGCGCTGGTGCGCGAGGCCCGGGCGCTGGCGCTCAGTGGGGCCCAGATCGCCCAGGGCATGCTGCGGCGGGCCGGCGGCGACCTGACGAACATCACCGGCCCGCTGATCACCGAGGCGGCCCAGGGCGGCGATGCCGGCGCGATCCAGCAGCTCGCCGAGCTCGGCCGCTGGCTGGGCGAGGGCATGGCCTCGCTGACCGAGATCCTCGACCCCGAGGTGATCGTGGTCGGGGGCGGCGTCAGCGAGGCCGGCGAGCTGCTCCTCGAGCCCGCACGCAAGGCCTTCGCCGGGCAGCTGGTCGGCCGGGGTTTCCGCCCGATCCCCGAGATCCGCAAGGCGCAGCTGGGCAACCGGGCCGGCCTGATCGGCGCGGCCGACCTGTCGCGGCGGTGACGGCGGCGACACGGCACCCGTGAGGTCTGCTGTCGGGTCGTGTGCCGCACAACCCGCTACAGCGCGTTCTCAGGCACACGACTCGTGCCGACGGACAGGTCGTCGAAGGAGTGCAGCAGCCGCTTGTCAGAGGTCGTCGGCGGTCGCGGCGCTCCCGGTCCACATCCGTGCCGTCCGCACGAGCGCATCAGGTCGAGCGTCGACGAACTCGTGAAGGCCCGGCGGGTCGCTGCTCACCTTGAACCCCCGGGGCCGAGCGCGTCTGGTCGAATAGCTCCCGTGGCTCTCTTCATCGGCGTCGACATCGGCGGCACCAAGGTCCTGGCGGCGGCGGTGTCGTCCACCGGACGTGTGCTGCGGACCGCCCGGCGTACGACGCCCGGCCGCCGGGTGGAGTCGAGCCTGGTGGAGGACGCGCTGACCGAGGCGGTCCAGGAGGTCTCCGGGCTGCGGCGCCCGGCGGCGATCGGGATCGCGGCCGCCGGGTTCGTCGACGCGCAGGGGGAGCGGGTGCGGTTCGCCCCGCACCTGCCCTGGCGCGACGAGGGTGTCCGGGCCCGGCTGGCCGAGCGGTGGAGCGCGCCGGTGGTGCTCGACAACGACGCCAACTGCGCGGCGCGGGCCGAGCTCGCGCACGGCGCGGTCGGCGGCGCCCAGGACGCGCTGGTGATCACGCTCGGCACCGGGATCGGCGGCGCGGTCGTGCTCGACGGCGCGGTGCACCGGGGCTACAACGGCATGGCCGGCGAGTTCGGGCACATGCAGGTCGTGCCGGACGGGCGGGAGTGCGAGTGCGGCGGCACCGGCTGCTGGGAGCAGTACTGCAGCGGCAACGCGCTGGTGCGGTTCGTGCACGACCAGGGCGCGGACCACCTGACCGGGCCGATGGTGACCGAGGCCGCCGAGGCGGGGGACCCGATGGCGCTCGCGGCGTTCGCGTCGGTCGGGGAGTGGCTCGGCGTGGGCGCGGCCAACCTGGTCGCGGCGTTCGACCCCGAGATCGTCGTGGTCGGCGGCGGCCTGTCCGCGGCCGGCGACCTGCTGCTGGAGCCGGCGCGCGCGGCGCTCCGGGCGTCGCTGGTCGGCGCGGCGCACCGGACCGTGCCGCCCGTCGTACGAGCCGGCCTCGGGCCGGTGGCCGGCGCGATCGGCGCCGCCGACCTGGCCCGGCAGCGGTTCAGGACCGTCGGTACTCGGGCACGAGCTCGACGGCGAGCTGCTCGAGGAACAGGCCTACGTCGGTGACGATGCCGCGGGCCTGCGAGGAGCCGCGGTCGGCGAGCTTGGTGACCGTCGCCGGGTTGATGTCCACGCAGACCAGCGGGATCGAGGCCGGCAGGATGTTGCCGGTGGCGACCGAGTGCAGCATGGTCGCCACCATCAGGCAGAACCCGACGTCCTGGAGCTGGGCGCGCATCGCGCGCTGGCCCTCGATCACGTCGGTGTAGACGTCGGGGAGCGGGCCGTCGTCGCGGACCGAGCCGACGAGGACGAACTCCTTCCCGTGCGTGACCAGCGCGTGCATGATGCCGCCGGTCAGGACGCCGCTCTCGACGGCGGCCTTGATCGAGCCCTCCTTGCGGATGGTGTTCAGCGCCCGGATGTGGTGCTCGTGGCCGTGCTCGACGCCGCGGCCCATCGCGAGGTCGATGCCGAGGCTGGTGCCGTACAGCGACGACTCGATGTCGTGCGTGGCGAGCGCGTTGCCGGCGAACAGCACGTCGACGAACCCGGCGTGCACCATCGCGACCAGGGCCGGCGCGGCGCCCGTGTGGACGACGCCGGGGCCGCCCACCCAGAGCACCTTCTTGCCGGCGGCCTTCGCCTCGCGCATGCCGTCGGCGACCTGGCGGACCAGCACCGCCTGCGGCTTCTCCGAGGAGACCTCGGACTCCATGAAGCCGAACGCCTCCGCGCTGCGGTCCGGCGCGGGGATGGTGACCTTGACGCCGGAGGCGCCGGTGATGACGAGCATGCCCTCGCGGACGTCGGACATCGGCAGCGTGTAGACCCGCGCCGGACGGCCGTCGTCGTCGCGCTCGAGGATGAGGCCGCAGTCCATCTCGGGGTTCTCGACGTCCAGCCAGGCGCCGTCCACCCGGACGCGGGTGTCGAGGTTGGTGGTCGAGTAGAAGCTGTCGGGGAACACGCCGTCGCGGTCGGCCACCTCGACGGTCGCCTCGCCCGGGTCCACCTGGTTCACGCCGCGGGTCTGCAGGCGCATCAGCAGCCGCTGGAGCGACTCGCCGTCGTCGGCGATCACCGTGATCACCGCGTGCGACGGGTCGTCGGTCTCCCGGCCGACGTCGAAGCGGTCGATCGAGTAGTCACCGCCGTACTCGCGGATGTCGTCGAGGACCCGCGACAGGATGCCGTGGTCCATCAGGTGGCCGGTGATCTCGACCGTCTCGTTGGCGCTCACGGGGAGCACCCTAACTACACCTGAGCGCCGTCGTCCCACGGGTCGCGCGGCTCGCGCGGCATCTTCAGCACGAGGTAGAGGAACCCGCCGACGAAGCCCGCCACCAGCAGGTACCCCAGCCACGACGGCATCCCGAACGAGAAGAGCAGCGCGCACAGCAGCACCACCGGAGAGCCCAGGACGCCGATCCACGCGATCAGCCGGTCGGGCTCCACCCGGGGGAGCGGCGGCGGCTCGGGCGGGGTGAAGCCCTCCTCCTCGTCGGCGACGAACGGGTCGTCCTCGCTCTCCGGCCGGAAGGCCCTCAGGTCACCGAAGCGCCCGCCGAAGGGCGCGGTCGACGCAGGCGGCGCCTCCGGCGCCTCGGGCGCCACCGGCGGCTCCTCGAGCTCGGGACGGTCGCCGTAGTTCTCCACGATCGCGCGCCAGGCCTGCTCCGCGGCCTCGTCGGCGCCGTCGTCGTGGTGGTGGTCCGGCTGCACACCACGAGGGTATGCCCCGGACGGTCAGGCTCGCGAAGTCACCCGCGCGACGAACGCCGCACTCTGGTCGAAGATCCGCTCGGCGTCGTTGTCGAGGGTCGCCACGTGGTAGCTGTCCTCGAGGCGGACGACGCTCACGTCGGTCGACCCGACCTTCCCGGTGATCAGCGGCTCGGACGCCTCGTCGACGACGTGGTCCTCGGTCGACCGGAAGTAGAGCAGCGGCGCGGTGACCTTCGGCAGGTCGGCGACCAGGAGGGGCCACGCCTGCATCATCGAGTGCACGGCCTTGAGCGGGGTGCGCGTGTAGCCGTGCTCCTCGACGCCGGACTTCTTGATGTCGTTGGCGATGCCGGGGAACGACGGCACCACGTGCTTGAGCACCGGCAGCAGCTTCACGTCCAGCCGCTTCGTCGCGACCGCGGGGTTGACCACCACCGCACCGGCGACGTCCGCCGGCCGGTCCGCGGCCAGGCGCAGCACGAGCGCCCCACCCATCGACAGGCCGCCGACGACCACCGCGTCGTTGTCCGCGACGAGCCGGTCGAAGGCGCGCGTCAGCTCGGCGTACCAGTCCGCCCAGGTCAGCGTGTTCAGCTCCTGCCAGGTGGTGCCGTGGCCGGGCAGCCGGGGCACCTCGACGGCGTACCCCCGCGCCGCCATGGCCTCGCCCCACGGCCGGACGGACGCGGGCTGGCCGGTGAAGCCGTGGCTGAGGAGGACCCCGATCCGGCGGCCGCCGGTGAGGTCCGGCTGGGCAGGCGCGGAGAACGGCGACGCGAGCGGGTGAACGGTCATGGCGCGGATTCTGCACCACCCGGGCCACTCACCGACTGGGGTATGGGGAGATCCCACCAGACGGTCTAGGCTTCCCGCGTCGGATCGTCTCGGGTACGCAGCGGAGGTGGCGGTGTTCTACTGGTTCCTGAAGTGGATCGCCCTCGGCCCGTGGCTGAAGCTGGTCTTCCGCCCCCGCGTCTACGGCGCCGAGAACGTCCCGCTCGAGGGCCCGGCGATCCTGGCGAGCAACCACCTGTCGTACGCCGACTGGCTGTTCATGCCGCTCACCCTGCCGCGCCGGGTCACGTTCGTTGCCAAGGCCGAGTACTTCACCGGCACCGGCATCAAGGGCTGGCTGCAGCGCACCTTCTTCAAGGGCTCCGGCCAGGTGCCGATCGACCGCGCCGGCGGCAGCGCCTCCGAGGGCGCGATCATCTCCGCCAAGCGCCTGCTCGACGAAGGCGAGCTGTTCGGCATCTACCCCGAGGGCACCCGCTCGCACGACGGCAAGCTCTACCGCGGCAAGGTCGGCGTCGCCCGGCTCGCTCTGGAGTCGAAGGTCCCGGTCATCCCGGTCGCCGTCGTCGGCACCGACGTGGTCGCGCCTCCGGGCAAGAAGTTCGGCCGCTTCACCCGCCCCGTCGTCCGCTTCGGCAAGCCGCTGGACTTCAGCCGCTACGACGGCATGGAGAACGACCGCTACATCCTGCGCTCGATCACCGACGAGATCATGTACGAGATCATGCGGCTCTCCGGCCAGGAGTACGTCGACAAGTACGCGTCCCGGGCCAAGGAAGAGGCGAAGAAGGACAAGGACGCCGGATCGTCCGAGGCCGCTTGACCATCCACTCGAGCCACCCGTTCGCGGACCCCGAGCCCGACCCGGTACGCCGGTTCCGCGGGCGGCTCACGGGCACGGTCGCGCTGATGACGTCGGGGACGGCCGGGCTGACCGTCAGCTCCCTGATGGTCGCGAACGGCGACCCGGCGCGGGTGCTCGCACTGGTCGACCCGGACAGCGACCTGGCCGAGGAGGTCGGGCGTACCGGGCACGCGGTCGTGCAGCTGTTGTCGTGGTCGCACCGCGACCTCGCGGAGGCGTTCGCGGGCACCGCGCCGGCGCCGGGCGGCCCGTTCCGGACGGGCACCTTCGAGGACACCGAGTGGGGACCGCGCCTGGTCGACGCCACCACGTGGGCCGGCACCGCGCTCGAGGCCACCGTCCCCGTCGGTTGGTCGACGCTGCTCACGCTCACCGTCGAGGTCGTGACGGTCGGCGAGGACGAGGAGCCGCTGGTCCACCGGCGCGGCCGCTACGTCCGGCCCAGCTGATGGGGGCGAGCCGATGATGTGGGCCGCGCACCTCGCGTGGCGATCCTAGGATTCCGGGCATGGCCGAGCTGCCCACGGACCTGCTGAGCATCGCGGACGAGCTCTACGGCCTGCCGCTGCCCGACTTCACCCCCGCCCGCGACGCCCGGGCGAAGGAGCTCAAGGGCACCGACCTGGCCAAGCCGGTCAAGGCGCTGAAGAAGCCCTCGGTCGCCGCCTGGGTCGTGAACCTCCTCGTCCGGCGGGAGACGGAGCAGGTCGAGCAGGTGCTCTCGGTCGGCGAGGCGCTCCGCGAGGCCCAGGCCGCGATGTCCGGCGAGGCGCTGCGCGAGCTGACCCGGCAGCGGCGGCAGCTGACCGCGGCCGTCACCACCCAGGCCCGGCGCACCGCCCGCGAGGAGGGCACCAAGGTCACCGACGCGGTCGCGGACCAGGTCGAGGCGACCCTGACCGCGGCGATGATCGACGCCGACTGCGCGAGGGCCGTGCGCAGCGGGATGCTGGTCGCCGCCCTGGCCAGCACCGGGCTGGAGCCGGCGGACGTCGCCGCTGCGGTCGCCGTGCCCGAGGCGCTCGGTTTCACGGCGAGTGCCCGCGAGGCCGCGCCGGTGCCCCGGCCCGACCTGCGCGTCGTCCCCGACCCCGAGGCCGACCGCAAGGCGGTCGAGGCGGCCGAGCAGGCGCTCGCCGCCGCCCAGTCGGCGCTGGACGACGCCACCGCGGACTACGACCAGACGAAGGCGGCGTACGACGAGCTCGCCGCGCGCAGCCTGCAGGTCCAGGCCGAGATCGACGAGCTGCGCGGGCGGATCGCCGAGCTCGAGTCGACCGCGGAGGAGGTCGACGACGAGCTCTCGGAGGCCGACGACGCGCGCAACGAGGCCGAGGAGGTCGTGCGCGAGGCGCAGGAGTCGCGGGACGCCGCCGAGGCGGCGGTGGTGAAGCTACGGGGCTGACCTCGGCAAAATCACCAGAACGCTCTTGTATCGAAAACGGAGGAGATCCCGGTCGCCGTCCTGGAAAGGCTCGACCGAGCCGACTGAGCGTCAGTCGGCCCAGCCCTTCGACCGCTCCACCGCGTCACGCCAGCGGGCGTGGGCGGCGTCGGCGGTCGCGCGGTCTCCCCGCGGCTCGAAGCGCCGGTCCAGGTGCCACGTGTCGCGCAGGTCGTCGGTCGAGGACCAGACGCCGGCGCCGAGCCCGGCCAGGAACGCCGCGCCCAGCGCGGTGGTCTCCACGACCTGCGGCCGCTCCACGGGTACGCCGAGCTGGTCGGCCTGGATCTGGCAGAGCAGGTCGTTCGCGGCCGCGCCGCCGTCGACGCGCAGCGAGGACCGGGCCGGCATCGTCTCCAGCACGTCGCGCACCTCGAACGCGATCGCCTCGAGCGTGGCGCGGACGACGTGCGCCCGGGTCGTGCCGCGGGTGATGCCGATGATCAGGCCGCGCGCGTGCGGGTCCCAGTGGGGCGCCCCCAGTCCCGTCAGGGCCGGGACGAACACCACGCCCTCGGAGTCGGGGACGGTCCCGGCGATCGCCTCGGTCTCCGCCGCCGACCCCACGATCTGCAGCCCGTCGCGCAGCCACTGGACGGCCGCGCCGGTCACGAAGATCGCGCCCTCGGTGGCGTACGTCAGCTCGCCGTCCGGCGACCGCCACGCGGCCGTGGCCAGCAGCCCGGCCTCCGAGCGCTGGATGCTCGAGCCGCAGTTGGTGAGCACGAACGAACCCGTGCCGTAGGTGCACTTCGCGTCGCCCTCGTCGAAGCAGGTCTGGCCGAACAGCGCGGACTGCTGGTCGCCGGCCACCCCCGCGATCGGCAGCTCGAGGTCGAGGAAGGTCCGCGGGTCGGTCGTCGCGATCTCGCCCCAGTTCGGCACCAATTCGGGCAGCGCGTCGCGCGGCACGCCGAACAGTGCGCACAGCTCGTCTGACCAGTCGCCCGTCGAGAGGTCCATCAGCAGGGTGCGGGAGGCGTTCGAGACGTCGGTGACGTGGTGGTTGCCGCGGGTCATCCGGGCGATCAGATACGAGTCGACGGTGCCGATCGCGTACCGGCCCGACTCCACCAGCGCCCAGGTGTGCGGCTCGTTCTCGCGCAGCCACATCAGCTTGGTACCCGAGAAGTACGGGTCGAGCCGCAGCCCGGTCAGCTCGCTGACCCGGTCCTCGTGGCCCTCGTCGCGCAGCCGCGTGCAGAGCTCGGCGGTACGGCGGTCCTGCCACACGATCGCCCGGCGCGGGGAGCCGAGCGTGTCGCGGTCCCACAGCAGCACGGTCTCGCGCTGGTTGGTGATGCCGACCGCCTCGAGCTGCGTGGCGTCGTACCTCGCGAGCACCTCGCGGGTCGCCTCGAGCGTCGCCTGCCAGATCTCCTCGGGCGCGTGCTCGACCCAGCCGGGCCGCGGGAAGTGCTGGGCGAACTCCTGGTAGCCCTTGGCGGCGATCGACCCGTCCCGCTCCACGACGACGGCGGTCACGCCGGTCGTGCCGGCGTCGATCGCGAGGACGCTCATGCCCGGTCGCCCCGGGTGCCCCGGATGATCTCGAGGATCTTCTCGTCGATCCACGAGGTGTCGGGGGCGACGCGCATCTCGTAGTTCTCGGTGCCGACCCACGCCTGGAAGTCGCGGGCTCCGGCGGCCTGCGCGAGCTCCTCGAGCTCGGCCTCGAGCTCCGGCGTCACCGGCACCTTCTCCTGGTCGGTCGAGGCCGTCAGGTAGAGGTCGTTGAGGTCGAGCAGGCGCACCAGCTCGGGGATGGGCGCCGCCGCGTCGTCGACGCGGAGGTCGACCGCGATGTCGTCGAGGCCGCCGTAACCGGCGCCCTCGCGGACCACCAGCACCGCCGCGGACTGCCGGCCGCGGGAGTCGCCGCCGGCCTCGTCGCCCGCGGCCAGTGCCTCCAGCAGCCGCCGGGCGAGCGGGGCGTCCTCGGGGGAGGCGAGCCAGGCCCGCTCCATCGCCTCGACGACCTCGGAGCCGGTGAGGATGTTGCCCTGGATCGCGTAGCCGTCCCCGGTCACGCTGCCCGCCCAGTCCAGGCACGCGGCCCCGGTGTGGCTGGCGGCGTTGCCGTCGACGTCCACGATGCCGACCTGCCGGTGGTCGCGGCCCTCGTCGTCCTCGAGCAGCCGCTGGAGCGCGACCGACGCGGTCGCGCCGTCGTCGAGGTGGGCGAGCGCCTGGCCCTTGTACGCCACGTTGGCGTCGGCCTGGGTGGCGATCGCCCCGACGCCGGCCACGGCGGCCGGCACGGCGGATCCCACGGCGAGGAACTTGGAGGCGACGGCCACGCCCCAGGACTGGCCGTCGACGGAGCGGGCCACGATCGAGAACGTCATGCCGCGACCCTACCGATAACGATTTGCCTTCAAGCCGGGTTGAAGTCCGAGGATGTTCGGGTGCTCGATCGCCTGACCGACCAGCTCGGTTTCCCCTCCCTCGGCCACCACCGGCGGTTCGTGACGGCGATCGCGATCGACGCCATCGGCAGCGGCGTGTTCATGCCGGTGTCCATGCTCTACTTCCTGGTCACGACGGACCTCTCGCTGGTGCAGGTCGGCGCCGCGATCTCGATCGCGTCGGCGGTCTCGATCCCGGCGGGACCCCTGCTCGGCGGGGTCGTCGACCGGTACGGCGCGAAGGCGGTGCTGCTCGCCGGCAACCTCGCCCAGTTCGTGGGGTTCCTGGCCTACCTGTTCACGGACTCCTTCCTCGGCCTGACGCTCTGGACGGTCGTCGTCGCCACCGGCCGCACGGCGTTCTGGGGCTCGTACGGCAACATCGTCGCCGCGATCTCCGAGCCGGGGGAGCGGGAGAAGTGGTTCGGCTTCCTCGGGGCGCTGCGCAACGTCGGCTTCGCCGTCGGCGGCCTCCTGTCGGGCGTCGCGATCTCGGTGGGCACGCAGGCGGCGTACCTCGCCGTCGTGCTCATCAACGCCGTGTCGTACGCCGTCGCGTTCCTGCTGCTGCTGGCCGTGCCGCCGACCCATGCCGGCGGGCACCGGACGCCCGAGGGCGCCTGGGCGACCGTGCTGCGCGACCGCCCCTACCGGCTGCTCTGGGTCGTCCAGTTCACCTACTCCACCGCGATGATGGCGCTGAACTTCGCGGTCCCGATCTACGCCGTCACCGTGCTCGGCCTGCCCGGCTGGGTGACCGGGGCGGTGTTCACCCTCAACACCGTGATGGTCGGCTTCGGCCAGGGGCTGGTGGTGCGCGGTATGACCGGCCACCGGCGCTGGCGGGTGCTGGTGCTGACCAACGTCGTGTTCGCCGTGTCGTTCGTGGTGATGCTCGGGGCCGGCGAGCTCTCGCTCGTGCTCGGCACCGTCACCCTCCTGCTCGGGTCGATCGTCTACACCGGCGGCGAGCTGCTCGGTGGGCCGGTGCTCGGCGCCCTCGGCGCGGAGGCGGCGCCGGAGCACCTGCGCGGCCGGTACCTCTCGCTGATGCAGCTGGCGTGGACGACCTCGAGCGCGGCCGCCCCGGTGGCGTTCGCCTGGCTGCTCGACCGGGGGTCGGCGCCCATCTGGCTGGCGCTCGCCGTGGTCAGCGTGGCCGGCGCTCTGCTCGCCGTCCGGCTCGGCCGGGTGCTGCCGCAGGCCGCCCAGCAGGTCACCAACAGATCCACTAGGCTCGATGGCGACCTTGTGAACGATCCAACCCCGAACCAGGAGTCGTCATGCGCGTCGGAGTGCTCACCGGAGGCGGGGACTGCCCCGGCCTGAACGCCGTCATCCGGGCGGTCGTCCGCAAGGGGGTCAAGGAGCACGGCTTCGAGTTCGTCGGCTACCGCGACGGCTGGCGAGGCCCGCTCGAGGGCGTGACGATGGAGCTCGGCATCGAGCAGTGCCGCGGCATCCTGCCGCGCGGCGGCACCATCCTCGGCTCCTCCCGGACCAACCCGTTCAAGCTCGACAACGGCGTGGAGCGGATCAAGGACAACCTCGCCAGCGACGGCGTGGACGCCCTCGTCGCGATCGGTGGCGAGGACACCCTCGGCGTCGCGACCAAGCTCGCCGACCTGGGCGTGAACGTCGTCGGCGTGCCGAAGACCATCGACAACGACCTCTCCGGCACCGACTTCACCTTCGGCTTCGACACCGCGGTCAACATCGCGACCGAGGCCATCGACCGGCTGCACACCACCGCCGAGTCCCACCACCGGGTGCTCGTCGTCGAGGTGATGGGTCGCCACGCCGGCTGGATCGCGCTGCACTCCGGCATCGCCGGCGGCGCGAACATCGTGCTCATCCCGGAGAAGCCGTTCGACATCGACGAGGTCTGCGCGCTCGTCGAGTCGCGCTTCGAGTCCCACTACGCGCCGATCCTCGTGGTCTCGGAGGGAGCGGTGCCGCGCGAGGGCGGCTCGATGACCCTCCAGTCCGGCGAGGTCGACGACTTCGGGCACGTGCGGCTCGGCGGCATCGGCGACCGCCTCGCCAAGGAGATCGAGACCCGCACCGGCAAGGAGGCCCGCGCGGTCGTGCTCGGTCACATCCAGCGCGGCGGCACGCCCACGGCGTTCGACCGTTGGCTGGCCACCCGCTTCGGCCTCCAGGCGGTCGACGCGGTCGCGGACGGCGACTTCGGCACGATGATGGCGCTGCGCGGCACCAGGATCGTCCGCGTCCCGCTCATCGAGGGCACCGGCGCGCTCAAGGTCGTCAGCGACGAGGAGTACGCCGAGGCGCAGGTCTTCTTCGGCTAGCGGTTCGCCGCGTCCGGCTGGTTAGAGCGGTCGGTCGCCGGGGCAGTCTGGAGGCATGACCACCCAGAGCGCCGACTCCGTGGACGTCAACGGTCCCGCCCCCGACCTCAAGCGGGTCCTCGGACCACGGCTGCTGCTGCTGTTCATCGTCGGCGACATCCTCGGGGCCGGCATCTATGCGGTGACCGGTCAGATGGCGCTCGAGGTCGGCGGGCTGGTCTGGATCCCGTTCCTCGTGGCGTTCGCGGTCGCCACGCTGACGGCGCTGTCGTACCTCGAGCTGGTCACCCAGTACCCGCAGGCCGCCGGCGCCGCGCTCTACACGCACAAGGCGTTCGGCATCCACTTCATCACCTTCCTCGTGGCGTTCGCGGTCGTCTGCTCCGGCATCACCAGCGCCTCGACCTCGGCGAACCTCCTGGCCACCAACCTGTTGGCCGGCTTCGACGTCAACGGCTGGCACGTACCGCAGGGCGATGTCGCGATCACGCTGGTGGCGATGGGGTTCATGGTGCTGCTGGCGCTCATCAACCTGCGGGGGGTGGGCGAGAGCGTGAAGTTCAACGTCGTCCTGACCGCGATCGAGATGAGCGCGCTGGTCCTGGTGATCGCCATCGGCTTCTGGGTGATCGGCAAGGGCGACGCGGACATGGGCCGGCTCGTCGTCTTCAGCTCGGACTCCGAGCGCGGGGTGTTCCTCGCCGTGACCGTCGCGACCGCCATCGCGTTCTTCGCGATGGTCGGCTTCGAGGACTCGGTCAACATGGTCGAGGAGACCCAGGAGCCGGAGAAGGTCTTCCCCAGGATCATGCTCACCGGCCTCGGCATCGCCGTCGTGTTCTACGTGCTGGTCGCGATCTCCGTCATCGCCGTGATCCCGGAGGGCGAGATCGAGACGGTGGTCGGGGAGGACGGCAAGGTCCTGCTGTCGGTCGTCTCGATGGGCGCCCCGGGCCTCCCGATCGACCGCATCTTCCCCTTCCTGACCGTCATCGCGGTCGCGAACACCGCGCTGATCAACATGCTGATGGCCAGCCGGCTCCTCTACGGCCTCGCCCAGCAGGACGTGCTCCCGCGGTCCCTCGGCAAGGTCCTGCCGGTCAGGCGCACGCCGTACGCCGGGATCGTCTTCTCCACGCTGCTGGCCCTCGCGCTGATCGTGGTCGTGACGTTCCTCGCCGACACCTCGGTCATCACCGCCCTCTCCGGCACCACCGCACTGTTGCTGCTCTGCGTGTTCGCGGTCGTCAACGTCGCGTGCCTGGTGCTCCGCCGCGCCCCGAGCCGCGACAGCGCCTTCCGCGCCCCGGCCTGGACGCCCGCCGTCGGTGCCGTGGCGTGCCTCTACCTCGCGGGCCCGTGGGCGCGGGACCGGGACGACTGGGTCCAGTACTCGGTGGCCGGCGGCATGCTCGTCCTCGGCATCGCGCTCTGGGCGCTCACGTGGCTGGTCAACCGCAGCGTCCGGGCGCAGCGGACGGGGTTCCGCGACATCGAGCACCTGGAGGACTAGGACGGCGCGGCCGTCTCAGGCTCGGCTGCCGAATCGGGCGGCACCCGACCGCCGCCGTACCCTTGAGGGGTGAGTGTCGTCCCGTCCCTGTCCGATCTGCACGCCCTGAACCCGGCGCAGCAGCCGTCGTACCCCGACGCCGCGGCGGTCGACGCGGCCGTCGAGCGCCTGCGCACGGCCCCGCCCCTGGTCTTTGCGGGCGAGTGCGACGAGCTCAAGGACAAGATCGCGGCGGTCGCCCGGGGTGACGCGTTCCTGCTCCAGGGCGGCGACTGCGCGGAGACGTTCGCGGGCGTGACCGCGGACAACGTCCGCAACAAGCTGCGGGTCCTGCTGCAGATGGCGGTCGTGCTCACGTACGCCGCCTCGGTCCCGGTCGTGAAGGTGGGCCGGATCGCGGGCCAGTACGCCAAGCCGCGCTCGTCCGACCTCGAGACGCGTGACGGCGTGACCCTCCCGGCGTACCGGGGCGACGCCGTCAACGGCTACGACTTCACCGCCGAGTCGCGGGTGCCGGACCCGCAGCGGCTGGTCGACGTCTACAACTCCAGCGCCGCCACGCTGAACCTGGTGCGCGCGTTCGTCACCGGCGGCTACGCCGACCTGCGCCAGGTGCACACCTGGAACACCGACTTCGTGCGGGAGTCCGCGGTCGGCCAGAAGTACGAGGCGATGGCGAACGAGATCGAGCGGGCGCTGACGTTCATGAAGGCGATCGGCGCCGACCCGGACGAGTTCCACCGCGTCGACTTCCACTCCAGCCACGAGGCGCTGGTCCTCGAGTACGAGCACGCCCTGACGCGCATCGACTCGCGGACGAACACGCCGTACGACGTCTCGGGCCACTTCGTGTGGATCGGCGAGCGCACCCGCCAGCTCGACGGGGCGCACGTGGAGCTGTTGAGCCACATCCGCAACCCGATCGGTGTGAAGCTGGGCCCGTCGACCAGCCCGGACGACGCGCTGGCGTTGGCCGCGAAGCTGAACCCCGCGAACGAGCCGGGCCGGCTGACGTTCATCACCCGCTTCGGCGCGGACAAGATCCGCGACGGGCTGCCGAACCTGGTCGAGAAGGTCACCGCCGCCGGTCTCGAGGTCGCGTGGGTGTGCGACCCGATGCACGGCAACACCTTCGAGGCGTCGTCGGGCTACAAGACCCGTCGGTTCGGCGACGTGATCGACGAGGTCCAGGGCTTCTTCGACGTGCACCGCTCGCTCGGCACCTGGCCCGGCGGCCTGCACGTCGAGCTGACCGGTGACGACGTCACCGAGTGCGTCGGCGGTGGCGAGGACCTCACCGACCTCGACCTGGCGCACCGGTACGAGTCGGTCTGCGACCCGCGCCTGAACCGGGTGCAGTCGCTGGAGCTGGCGTTCCTCGTCGCCGAGATGCTTCGCCAGGTCTGACGTCCTAGATGCGCGGTGCGGCGTCCTTCTCGGCGCGCAGCTCGGTCCGCGCGACCTTCCGGTCGGTGACCACGATCCACGCCGCGAGGGCGGCTCCGCCCAGGATCGCGATCGTGAACAGCACGATCGCGATCGCCGGGTAGCCCAGCATCGTGGTCTCGGTCGGCACCTGCATCAGCAGGGACGCGCCGAGGATGGTCGCCGCGATGATCAGTCCGAGCGTGAGGCGGTTCGCCAGGCGCTGCAGGACCGTGTGCAGCCGCTCCTCGTCCATGGCGTCGACCCGCAGCCGGAACCGGCCCTCCGCGAGGTTGTCGAGGATCCGGTTGGCCCGGCTCGGGAGCTGGGAGGTGAACTCCTTGGCGTCCAGAGCGGCGGTGACCAGGTCGCCGGGGGAGGTCTTCAGACCGCCGCGGAGGATGTGCGGCAGGTTCTCGCGGATGGCCTCGGCCGGCACGAAGTCCGGGTCGAGGTGGAGCGTGGTCTGGTCGAGGTTGAGCAGCGCCTTGCCGACCATCGACATCTCCGGCGGCGGCCGCAAGCCGTGGGAGCCGGACACCCGGCTGAGCTCGACGAGGACCCGTCCGGCCTGCAGGTCCGGTCCGGTGGCGACGGCCTCGGAGACCAGGTGGGTCACGTCGTCGCGGAAGGCGTTGCCGTCATAGTGCTCCAGCGGCTGGCCCATGTCGGCCAGCACCCGCGCGGCCTGCTCGCCCTTGTCGTCTCCGATGGCGACCAGCAGCCGTACCACCTTCTCCTGGAGGCGGGCCGGGATCGTGGTGACCATCCCCAGGTCGAGGATCGCGAGCCGGCCGTCGGGGGTGACCAGCACGTTGCCCGGGTGCGGGTCGGCGTGCAGGAAGCCCTCCTCGAGGATGCACTTCAGGTACGCCGAGAAGAGCTGGTCCACGATGGCCTCGGTGTCGAGGTCGAGCAGCCCGAGCGGACCGACGTCGGTGACCTTGCGGCCCTCGACGTAGTCCATCGTCAGGACGCGGCCCGAGGTGAGGTCGAGGACCGGCTCCGGCACGACCAGCAGGTCGTACGAACTCGTGAGTGCGGCGAAGCGCAGCAGGTTGCGGGCCTCGCGGCGGTAGTCCAGCTCGAGCCGCAGCGACCGCTCGAACTCGCGCAGCAGGCGGGCGAACCCGTACGTCCGGCCGAGGTCGCTGCCCTTGTCCGCGACGGTGGCGATCCGGGCGAGGGTCTCCAGGTCGACGCGGACCTCGTCGCGCACGCCGGGACGCTGGACCTTGACCGCCACCTCGCGTCCGCTGCGCAGCGTGGCCCGGTGGACCTGCCCCAACGAGGCCGCGGCCACCGGCTCGGGGTCGAAGTCGGCGAACAGGTGGCGTACGTCGGCCCCCAGCTCCTCCGCGATCGTCGACCGCACGATCTCGACGTCGAAGGGCTGCACCTCGTCCTGGAGCCGGCTCAGTGCGGTCGTGTACGACGCCGGCAGCAGGTCGAACCGCGTGGACAGCAGCTGACCGAGCTTGATGAAGGTCGGCCCCATCGACTCCAGGTCGGCGGCGAACGCCTCCGCGCGGTCCGTGGCCTCCTCGTCCTCCACGCTGTCCCCGACGAACTCGTCGAGGCTGGCGCCGGACACCAGGTCCGAACGCCCGTGCCGGATCAGCAGGCGGGCGATGGCGGCGTAGCGGCGCGTCCTGGAATCGTCGAACGACATGCCGGGCATCGTGCCCAGCGCGGGGCCGCGACAACCGTCACGTGACGTCCGCCACGAGCCGCGCGCGCAGCCCGGCGATGACGGTCTCGACGCCGAACGACCAGACGGCCTCGGGCTCGGTCGCGCCGTCGGCCACCGAGCGCACCAGGGGGAACGACTCGGCCGGGAGCTCGCTGAGTCGCGTCTCGGCCGGCTCACCCCGCGCGACCATGCTGCGCTCCGTGCCCATCATCAGCGCGAGGAACGAGACCGTCTTGACCGCCGCGAACGCGTCGGCGGCGCTGAACCCCGCCTCCCGGAACGCGGCCAGTGCCACCTCGAAGGACGCGGTCGCGCGGGCGCCCTGGACCGGCCGCTGCTGCAGCGCGTGGAACGCGCCGGGATGGGTGGCGGCGACGCCCACCACCGCGTCGGCGAACTGGCGGACCCAGTCGTCCCACGCGACCGGTCCCGTGGGCAGCTTGGCCTCCTCGAGCAGGAGCTCGACGATGCCGTCGGTGACGGCCTCCCGGGTGGGGACGTGGTTGTAGAGCGAGGTGACGTGGACCCCGAGCTCGCCGGCGATCCGGCGCAACGTCACCGCGTCCGGGCCGTCGCGGTCGGCCAGCCGCACCGCCGTCTGCAGGATCCGCTCACGCGTCAGCGCCGCCATGGTCCACCTCGATCCTTGACAAACCTACGCTGTAGGTTAACGCTTACCTACACTGTAGGTAGACGCCGGCTCGCCGGCTGAGGAGGAATCAGTGCCGTTCACCCACGCCGAGCTCGAGAAGAAGCTGGCCGAGCTCATCGACCGTCACCACGTGCCCGGCGCCCAGCTGGCGGTGCTCGACGGCGACACTCTCACCGAGGTCGCGTCCGGGGCGCTCAGCATCCGCACCGGGTCGCCGGTGACGACCGACGCCCTGTTCCTGCCCGGCTCCATCGGCAAGGTCTACACGGCGACGCTGGTCCTGATGCTCGCCGACGAGGGGTTGATCGACCTCGACCGGCCGGTGCGCAGCTACCTGCCCGACTTCGAGGTCCGCGACCACCACGCGCGCGACACCGTGACCGTGCGCGACCTGCTGCGCCACACCAGCGGCTTCGACGGCGACGTCTTCATCGACACCGGGCGTGGTGACGACGCCCTGCCGCGCTACATCCGGGAGATCGCCGACCTGCCGCAGATCTGCGAGCCCGGCGTGATCTGGAGCTACAGCAACAGCGGCTACTCGGTGCTCGGCCGTCTGGTCGAGGTCGTGGGGGGCGCGGTGTACGAGACCGCGCTGCGCGACCGGCTGCTCGCCCCGTTGGGCCTGGAGCACTCGGTGGTCTTCCCCGAGGACGCGATCCCGCACCCGCTCTCCGTCGGCCACGAGCCGGATCCCGAGGACCCCGAGTCCCTCGTGGTCAGCAACCCGTGGGGGCTGTTCCGCTCGTGCGGACCGATGGGCGCCTCCCTGGTCGCGAGCGCCGGCGACGTGCTGCGGTTCGCGCTGCTGCACCTCGACGGCGGCGTGGCCGCAGACGGCACCCGCCTGCTCTCCGCCGACCTGGTCGCCGCGGCGCAGGAGCCGCAGATCGCCCTCGTCGACGACACCGTCCTCGGCGAGGCGTGGGGGCTGGGCTGGATCCTGGACCACTTCGGCGACGTCGCGGTCATCGGCCACGACGGCAACTCGCTGGGCCAGAACGCCTTCCTGCGGATCGCCCCCGAGCAGCGCTTCGGCTTCTGCCTCCAGACGAACGTCGAGAGCGCGCTGTCGATGTACCGCGAATTCGCCGCGTGGCTCTTCGGCGAACGGCTCGGTGTCGCCCCGCGGCAGGACCCGGCCCCGCTGCCCTCCCGCGTCGTCGACGACGCCGGCCGGTACGTCGGCACCTACCGGCGCGAGGGCCTGGCCTTCGAGGTGGCGCAGGCCGACGACGGCTCGCTGGTCGCGAGTGTCAAGGCCACGCACGCCGCGGCCGAGATGCAGCACCTGCCGCCCATGGACGGCCTGCCCCTCGTCCCCGTGGAGCGCGACCAGTCGTTCCTGCTGAAGCTGCCGATCGCCGACAGCGAGCTGCTCGCCGTGTTCTTCAACCCGCACGACGAGTCCGGCGCCCCGTCGTACCTCCACTTCGGCGGGCGTGCGCACCGGCGGGTCGCGACGGCCTGAGCAGTCGTCGCTCGTGATCGCGAGCGGTTTGTGGGTACCGGACCATCGTGACGAACGCGAAGGACCAGGCTGGGACGGACGAGTCGGCCGGCGAGAAGGCACGCCGGGACGACGAGGCGGAGCGCCAGGCGATCGCCGACGTGGACCAGCAGCTCGACGAGCAGTCGGGTCGGAAGGGCCTGGCGGCCGAGGCCGGCCGCGGCGAGGAGTACGGACTGGCCGAGGGGTGAACGACTCGAGCCGCGGCGGCCGCGAGCCGCGGGCCGCCGGCAGCACCATGCGGGCGGTCCGCGTACGGGGTCTCCACGCGCTCGACCACCGGGTGCCTGAGAGGATCGAGCCGTGATCGACCTGCGCTCCGACACCCTGACGAAGCCGACCGACGAGATGCGTGCGGCGATGGCGCGCGCAGAGGTCGGGGACGACGTGTACGGCGAGGACCCGACCGTCGCCGCACTCGAGGAGAAGGTCGCGGGGCTGTTCGGGCACGAGGCGGCGATGTTCACGCCGACCGGGTCGATGGCGAACGTCCTCGCCGTCCGGTCCGTGGTCGCCGCCGGGCAGGAGGTGCTCTGTGAGGCGAGCGCGCACATCGCGCGCGCCGAGCTGGGTGCGCACGGGGCGTACACGGGCCTGACGATGCGCACCTGGATCCACCCGCGGGGCCAGGTCGACCTGCCGACGATCCAGGGCATGTTCGCCCCCGACATGGGCCCGTTCTTCGTGCCGACGGCGGCGATCTCGGTCGAGAACACCCACAACTTCGCCGGGGGAGCGGTGCTGCCGCTCGCGGACCTGCGCGACCTGCGTGAGTACGCCACCGGGGTCGGCGCGCGGGTGCACATGGACGGTGCCCGCATCTGGAACGCGCACGTCGCGACCGGCACTCCGTTGAGCGAGTACGGCGCGATCGCCGACGTGCTCAGCGTCTGCCTGTCCAAGGGCCTCGGCGCACCGGTCGGCTCGCTGATGGTCGGCAGCCGTGACGCGATCGCCGAGGCGCGGGTCTGGCGCAAGCGGATGGGCGGCGGCATGCGCCAGGTCGGCATCCTCGCCGCCGCCGGCATCCACGCGCTCGACCACCACGTCGAGCGGCTCGCCGACGACCACGCGCACGCGCGTCTCCTCGCGGAGGCGTGCGGCGTCGACCCGGCGACCGTCGACACCAACATCGTCGTCGTCCACCGGACCGACGCCGCGGAGCTCGTCGCGCGGGCGCGTGAGGAGGGCGTGGTGATCTCGACGGTCGGCCCCACCGCCGTACGCCTGGTGACGCACCTCGACGTGAGCCGTGACGACACCGAGAAGGCCGCCGCGGTCCTGGCGAGGATCGCCTAGCCCTCGACCGGGTCGCCGATCAGCGACAGGTCGCTGATCGCGGTGTAGTCCCGCGACGCGCGCCCCTTGCCCGGCGGCGACACCGTCACCAGCCGCAGCTCGATCGTGGTCGTGGTGGCGTCCACGTCGACGTACTGCACCGCCACGGTGTCCTGGAGGTCCTGCGTCACCGTGGTGCCGTCGTCGAAGACCCACTCGACGCGCAGCACCCGGCGATTGCCGTGGTACCAGTCGAGCTCCTTGCCCTGCGCGTCCTGCGCGATCTTCGCGTAGCCGTTGATCAGGCCGACGCGGCGCAGGTGCGTCTGCCGGGGCAGCGCCACCGTGATCGCCTCGCCGGTGCCGTCGCCGGGCATCCGCCAGCAGGTCTCGGGCACGCCGTCGAGCATGTTGGCGCCGTCGTACGTCGTGGGTCTGCCGCTCACGTCCTGGTTCGGCGGGGCGGTCGCCGGCACCGTCGCCGTCGCGTCGGTGGCGAGGTTGCCGCCGCCCCCTCCGTCCGGGGAGGTCGCCGGCGTGGCGGCCTCGGGCGCGTCGTCGTCACCGGACAGGACCGCGACGCCCGCGAGCACGCCGATCACGAGCAGCAGCGCGGCCGCGGCGACGGCGAACGGCCAGACCCGGCGCGGTCCGCGGCCGGGATCCGGTGGCGGCTCGGGGGCGACGTACGGCGGCGCGACCTCGTCGGCGAACAGCGGGTACCGGGGCGACGGCGCCACCTGCCCCGCGTGCGGCGACGGGGGAGTCGACGGAGGTGGCGGCGGCACCGGGGCCGTCGGCCGGCCGCAGCTCGTGCAGAAGCGGCCGCCGCCGAGCTCGTGACCGCAGCTCGTGCAGTTCGCCATGGACTCCCCTCCCGGGCCCCTCCGGCCCGCGGGCCAGAGTAATCGGGGAGCGTGGCTGCCCGGGAGGGTGCCCGTGGCATCGTCCGCCGCTGCGCTGCGGACGAGGGAGACGAGCACCCTCCGGGAGTTCACGGCCGGCACAGGACGTGGGGACGAGTGCTGTGCGCCGACGCAAGGCTAGGTCGGGGACATGGCTGTCCACCCATGAAATACCGGGTACTAGGACCAAAGGGCAGTTTCGCCCGGTACGGGTGAACCGGTCCCGGCCGCGCGGGTGCAGAGTGCGGTCATGGTCGACAACACATCGCCCGGTGAGCGGGCCTGGGCCGAGGGCATCGCGATCTTCGCCGGCACCGTCCTCGCCACCGTCGGCGTCTTCCAGTTCCTGGAGGGGCTGTCCGCGGTCGCGAAGGACGACGTGCTCGTGAAGACGCCGAACTACCTCTGGGACTTCGACGTCACCACCTGGGGCTGGGTGCACATGGTCATCGGTGCCCTCGCGGTCCTGATCGGCGTCTGCCTGCTGCTGGGGCAGTACTGGGCCATGATCGCGGGCATCTGCATCGCGGTGGTCTCGGCGTTCTCCAACTTCGCGTTCCTGCCGTTCTACCCCTTCTGGGCGATGGCGATCATCGCCTTCGACCTCGCCGTGATCTGGGCGATGGCGGTGCTGATGGGTCAGCGGCGGTAGCGGTCGGTCACGGCAGCACGAGCTCGAGGCCGAGCCACCGGGCCAGCTCGCCGACCTCGGCGAGGACGACGTCGCGGGCCGGGCCCCGCAGGTCGACGTCCTCGTGCAGGGCGTGGACGACGAGCTCACCTTCGGCGCGGTCCGCGGTGGCGTCGAGCTTGCCGACGAGCCGGTCGCCGTGCAGGACGGGGAGGGCGTAGTAGCCCCAGCGCCGCTGGTCGGCGGGCTTGTACATCTCGAGCTGATAGTCGAAGGCGAACAGGTCCGTCAGCCGCTTGCGGTCGAAGACGAGCCGGTCGAACGGCGACAGCAGCGCGGCGCGGCCGCTCGGCTGTGTGTCGAGCAGGGCCGGGTCGACCCGCCAGGTGCCCCGCACCCCCTCGACGCGTGCCGGCTCTCCGGCCGCGCTGCGGCGGACGATCCCGAGCGCGCGCAGCTCGCGCTCCGCGCGGATCCGCCGCGCCTCCTCGACGTCCGGCACCGGGTCGTCGGGGTAGACCCGCTCGGCCAGGTCCCACCGCGGCTCGCGCCCCTCCCGGCCCACGGTGACCACCTCGCCGCGCTCGACCATGAGGCTCAGCAGCCGCTGGAGGTTGCGGTGGTCGTTCCACCCGCTGGAGCGCCACGGCACCTCGCAGGTGTCGGGGATCGCGCTGGTCGGCAACGGTCCGTCGGTCCGCAGCAGCTCGAGCACCTCGCGGCGGCACGCGTCGTTCGCCTCGACCCATCCGGCCCGCCAGACCTCCCAGTCCTTGAGGTCGCCGGTGCCCGGCCACACGGCCATCTCCGCCCGGTACAACGCCATGTCCTCGATCGGGCGGATGAAGCCCTGGTGCTCGACGAGCGCCTGCTCGTCGATCGCGTCGCGCAGGTCCGCGGGGTCGTACGACGGGCGGAGCCGGCTCCAGAGCACGAGGTCGGCGCTCGGCGCGACGGCGTTCGTGGGCTCGGCCTGCACCGCCGTCAGGTGGCGCACCACCTCGAGGAGGTCCGTGGGCCGCTCGGCGCCGAGGAGCTGCGCGCCCACCGCGATCCGGCGGGCGTCGTCCCGGCTCAGCTCGTGCACGGAGTGAGACTAGACCGCGATGTGCGGCACTTCCGCCTCCACCTTGCGGCGCGGCCCGACCTCGACGATGAGCATCGCGGCGAGCACCATCAGGCCGCCGCTGACCATCCGCAGCGTGAGCGACTCCCCGCCGAGCAGCACGGCGAAGAACGCCGCGAACACCGGCTCCATGCTCATCACGATCGCCGTGCGGGTCGCGGAGAGGTGGGCCTGCGCCCACGTCTGGCCCAGCAGCGCGAGGGCGGCGGGGAACACCGCCATGTAGACGACCGACAGCCAGTCCTGGGTGTTGTCCGGAAGGACGATGCCGTGCGGGGCGCTGGCGACCAGGCAGATCACCGCGACCACGACCACCTGGAGGATCGACATGCCGAGCGCGTCGCCGGCGTTCGACCAGGCGCCGAGCCCGACGATGTGCAGCGCATAGAGCATCGCGGCCACGAAGGTCAGCGCCTCGCCGTACCCGACCGAGAAGCCGTCGAGGGTCAGCACCGCCAGCCCCGCGAACGCGAGCAGGACGGCGGCCCAGGTCATCCCCGTGATCCGGTTGTGGAGCAGCACGGCGGCGAACAGCGGTGTCGCCACGACGTACATGCCGGTGATGAACCCGGACACGCTCGCCGGGGTGTGGGCGAGGCCGAGGGTCTGGAGGATCTGCGCGACGCCGTACAGGCCGCCGAGGACGACGGCCTGACGGCGCGCCGCCGGGGAGAGCCGCAGCACCGCCTTCGGGGCGACGACGAGCAGCAGCACGCCCGCGATCGAGAACCGCACCGCCAGGAAGTCGACCGCGGGCACGCGGTCGAGCAGGTCGTGGATGAGGAAGAAGGTGCTGCCCCAGCAGGCGGTGATGCCGAGCAGCACCAGGGTCGCGAGGACCGAGTTGCGCCTCATCGCTGGTCGAGCCTGTCGAGATCCCGGAGCCTCTTCAGCAGCGGGATGTCGCGGGTGTCCGCGTCGCGTGAGTCCGGCGTCTCGAGGATGAACGGCACGCCCTCGGTCGCGGGGTGCCGGAACAGCTCGACGAACGCCGCCTCGCCGATGTGGCCCTCGCCGATCCGCTGGTGCCGGTCCTTGAACGCGCCCCGGACGTCCATCGAGTCGTTCGCGTGCACGAGCCGCAGCCGTCCCGGGCCGCCGATCTCCACGATCCGGTCCACGGTGGCGGTCGCGCCACCCGGCTCGTCCAACGGTGCCCCGGCGGCGAACACGTGGCAGGTGTCGAGGCAGATGCCGGCCTTCGGGTGGTGGTCGAGCGCCTCGAGGTACGGCGCGAGGTCCTCGACCCCGGCGCACAGCGAGCGGCCCTGCCCGGCCGTGGGCTCGAGCAGGAGCCACGGGGCGTCGTCGTCGGCGATCGCGTCGAGCAGCGGCAGCAGCGCCTCGCGCACGTGCCGCATCGCGGTCTCGTGGCGGCCGACCGAGTCGCCGTCGCCCGGGTCGACGAACGATCCGGTGTGCACGACCACGCCCTCGGCGCCGATCTCGGCGGCGCGCTTGAGGTTGTGCGCGACCGCCGCGGCCGAGCGCTCGTACGTCGCCGGGGTGGGGCTGCCCAGGTTCACCAGGTACGGCGCGTGGATGAACGTGCGCGTGCCCCGCTCGGCCATCAGCTCGCGGAACCGCCGGTCCTCGGCCGGCTTGCCCTCGGTCAGGGCCCAGCCGCGCGGGTTGCCGACGAAGATCTGGAACGTCTCGCAGCCCACGAGGTCGGCGTTCGCGACGGCCCCGTCGACCAGTCCCTTGCCGACCAGGACGTGGGTTCCGACCGGGTTGCGCACCGCGACAACCTACCGGGCGGGACGCCCCGCGCAGGACGACGGGTCAGATCAGCGTCAGCGTGATGGTGGAGCCCTTGGGCACCCGCTCGCCGCCCGACGGATCCTGTGACCAGACGAAGCCCAGCCCGAGGGATCCCGACGCCTCCCGCGTCTCGACCTCGAAGCCGAGGCCCTCGAGGGTCTGGGTCGCGGCGTCGACCCCTTGGCCGCGCACGGACGGCACGTCGACGAGCTCAGGGCCCTTCGAGACGACGAGCTGCACCGCGTCCCCGCGGTGCAGGGTGGTGCCGCCGGGCGGGTCCATCGAGATGACGTCGCCGTCGCCGACGGTGTCCGAGTACTCGCGGCTGACGACCCTGCCGTCCAGGCCCTTGTCGCCCAGCCACGCGAGGGCGTCGTCGGCGTCCTTGCCGACCCAGTCCTTCAGCGTGATCGGCTTCGGGCCCTTGCTGACCACGAGGTCGACGGCGGTGTCGGGCCGCACGGTCTTGCCGGCCTCGGGGGTGCTGGTGATGACCTGGCCCTCGGGGACGGTGTCGGACCAGCGGTCCGTGGTCATCCCGGCGGTCAGGTGCGTCGCCGCCAGCGCGTCCTGCGCCTCGTCCTCGGTCATGCCCTTGAGCTTCGGTACGTCGTAGCGCTCCTTGCCCAGCGAGAGCGTGACCGTCACCGTGCCGCCGTCGAGCACCTGCGCCCCGGGGTCCGGGTCGGTGGCGACCACTCGGCCGGCCGGGACGGTCTCGGAGTACGCCTTGTCGCCGTACTCGACCTCGAGGCCGGCGTCCGACAGCTTCTGCTCCGCCGCCGACCTCGTCAGCCCCAGCACGCCCGGCGTCGTGGTGTAGCGGCCGTCGAAGAACCACCACGACCCGACTGCGAGGCCCGCGACGAGCAGCACGGCGAGGACCACGGCGAGCAGCCCGCGGCGACGCCGTGGCCGGCCGGTGTCGCCGCGCGTCGGCGGTGCGGGCGGCGGGGGAGCGGTGCGCAGCCGGGTGGTCCGCTCGGCGGCGTGCGGCGCCTCGGACGGCGCGAGCAGCGCGGCCATCTCGCGGGAGTCGAACGGGTCCGGCGCGGTGTCGCCCGAGGTCTCGCCCGCGCCCTGCACCAGCAGCGGGGTCAGGTCGGTCGTCAGCTCCGGGTCGTCGTCGACGCCCTCGGCGAGCGCGTGGATGACCCGGTGCACCTGGTGCAGCAGCACGCCGGCGTCGGCGGGGCGCAGGCTGCGGTCACGGGCGGTCGCGCGGGCGACCAGCGCGTCGACGTACGCCGGGATGCCCGGCTCGAGTGACGACGGCGGCGGCACGTCCTCGTGCACGTGCTTGTACGCGACCTGGATCGGGCTCTCGCCCTCGTGCGGCTTGGCGCCGGTGAGCAGCTCGAAGAGCACGACGCCCGCGGCGTACACGTCGGCGCGCGCGTCGGCGCGCCCGTCGACGACCAGCTCGGGCGCGAGGTAGGAGACGGTGCCGATCAGGACGCCGCCGGTCGCGGTGTGCTGGGTGTCGGCGCTGACCGCGCGGGCCAGGCCGAAGTCGGCGACCTTGATGCGGCCCGCCCCGGAGTCGGGACCGGTGGCGATGAGCACGTTCTCGGGCTTGACGTCGCGGTGGATCAGC
The DNA here is from genome assembly GCA_035765695.1 of Nocardioides sp. Classification (GTDB taxonomy): domain Bacteria; phylum Actinomycetota; class Actinomycetes; order Propionibacteriales; family Nocardioidaceae; genus Nocardioides. Next base: position 129,231 of record DASTXB010000016.1, read on the forward strand.
CCGGCGCGGTGCGCGGCGGCGAGCGCGGAGAGCACGGGCTCGATCAGCGCGAGCGCCCGCGCGGGCGGCATCGGCGACTCCTTGCGGATCACGTCGCGCAGGGTGATGCCCTCGATCAGCTCCATCGCGAGGAACACCGTGCCGTCGTCGTCACCCTGGTCGTAGACGGCCACGACGTTCGGGTGGGACAGCCGTGCGGCGGCGCGGGCCTCGCGCACGAAGCGCGCCGCGAACTCGTCGTCGTCCCCCAGGCCGGGATGCATGATCTTGACCGCGACGGTGCGGTCGAGCCGGGTGTCGGTGGCCTCGTAGACGCCGGCCATGCCGCCGCGCGCGATGCGCGGCCCGATCCGGTAGCGACCCTCCAGCAGCCGCCCGGTCATGGGGTCGCCGACGGCGTCACTGACCTGGCCGGCACCGCCCTTCGGGGCGTGCCGGTCCGAGCGCCGATCAGGCGTCACAGCGACCCTCCTGTGGCCGGACGGGGAAGGATCCGGAGCCCCAATCGTACGGACGTGGCGCGCCGGAGCCGCGCTCAGCCGCCCCCGGCGTGGCGCGTGGGGTGGATGGGGCACCGGCGGATGGAAGACTGGGAGGCATGAGCAGCAACCGACTCGCCGACGCCGACCTCGCCGCCCTCGTCCCGGAGTGGCTGGACTGGGCCGGAGCAGCGGAGCAGCTGGGCGTCACGCCCGCCAAGGTGAAGACCATGATCCGCGACCACGAGCTCGCCGCCGCCGTCCCCGCTCCGGGCGCCGGACAGCAGGTGCCTGCCGACTTCCTCCAGGACGGGGTGGTCGTCAAGGGCCTGCCCGGCCTGCTGACCGTGCTGCACGACGCCGGCTTCGACGACCGCGAGTGCATCGCGTGGCTCTTCACCGACGACGACTACCCGGGCCGCCCGATCGACGCACTGCGTGAGAACCGCGGCTCGGAGGTCAAGCGCCGCGCCCAGGCGATGATGTAGTCAGACCACGCGCTGGGTCGCCGACGACGCCAGCCCGCGCAGCACGCCGCGGGCCTGCTCGTCGATGTCGGCCCGGTCGAGCGCCGCGACGGCGCGGGTGGCCAGCTCCCCGATGACCGCCTCGACCTGGGCGTGCGCGCCAGATCCGTCGATGATCGCGCGCAGGTCCTCGACCCGGTCCGGCGACAGCGGCGTGCCGAGCGCGGCGTCCAGGCGGGCGGCGTCGGCGGGGGAGGCGGCGTCGAGCGCGAGCGCCACCAGCACGGTGCGCTTGCCCTCGATCAGGTCGTCCCCGGCCGGCTTGCCCGTCGTCGCCGGGTCGCCGAACACGCCGAGCAGGTCGTCGCGCAGCTGGAACGCCTCGCCGAGCGGCAGCCCGAACGCCGACAGCTCGCTCATCGTCCGCGCGTCCGCCCCGGCGAGCGCCGCGCCGATGTGCAGCGGCCGCTCGATGGAGTACTTCGCGGACTTGTAGCGCAGCACGGTCATCGCGGCCTCGACGTCGGCGCGGCCGCGGGCCTGCACCGACACGTCCAGGAACTGCCCGGCGATCACCTCGGAGCGGCACTGGTCGAAGACCTCGAGCGCGGGCGCGACCTCGCCGATCGGCAGCCCACAGTGGCGTAGCAGCTCGTCGGCCCAGCTGAGCAGCAGGTCGCCGAGCAGGATGGCCGCCGCGGCGCCGTACTGCTCCGGGTCGCCGCGCCAGCCGGCGTCGCGGTGCTCGCTCTCGAACGTCCGGTGCGTGGCCGGCCGCCCGCGCCGGGTGTCGGAGGCGTCCATGAAGTCGTCGTGCACCAGCGCGCTCGCGTGCAGCAGCTCGAGCGAGGCGCAGGCGCGGACGAGCGCCCGCTCGTCGACGGGCTCGGCCACGGCGCGGTGGCCCCAGTAGCAGAACGCCGCGCGGAACCGCTTGCCGCCGGAGACCGACGTGTGTGCCTCGCGGACCAGCCGGTCCGCGTCCGGGCCGAGCGGCGCCAGCGTGGCGGCCCGCTCGTCGACGAACGCGTCGAGCGCGGACTGGACGCGGTCGCGGAACGCGGCGCTGTCCCAGCCCTCCTCGCGCGTCACGGCGTCGAGACTAGTCAGTGGACAACGCCCGGGGACGCGCGGGCCCGTCCTTAGACTGTCCGCATGACGAACGCGCGCAGGATCGGGGACCTCGTGCGTGCCGAGCGCTCGTTCTCCTTCGAGTTCTTCCCGCCGAAGGACGCCGAGGGGGAGGAGCAGCTCTGGCAGGCGATCCGCGAGCTGGAGCCGTACCGCCCCACGTTCGTCTCGGTGACGTACGGCGCCGGCGGCTCCACGCGCAGCACCACCGTGCGGGTCACGGGCCGGATCGCGCGCGAGACGTCGATGACCGCGATGGCCCACCTCACCTGTGTCGGGCACACCCGGCAGGAGCTCGAGGGCGTCCTCGACTCGTACGCGGCGGCGGGCATCCACAACGTGATGGTCCTGCGCGGTGACCCGCAGGAGGGCCCCCGCGCGCCGTGGACGCCGACCGAGGGAGGCCTCAGCTACGCGACCGAGCTGGTGGAGCTCGCGCGCAGCCGCGGCGACTTCAGCATCGGCGTGGCGGCGTTCCCGGAGAAGCACCCGTCGTCGGAGTCCCTCGACCACGATGCCGACGTGCTGGTCGCGAAGGCGCGCGCCGGCGCGGAGTTCGCGATCACGCAGATGTTCTTCCGGGCCGAGGACTACTTCGGGCTGGTCGACCGGGTGCGCGCCCGCGGCGTCGACCTGCCGATCCTCCCGGGCATCATGCCGATCCTGAACCTCGCCAACATCCGCCGTCAGGGCGAGCTGATCGGCACCGACGTGCCCGCCGCGGTGATCGAGCGCATCTCCGCCCACGACGGCGACCCGGTGGCGATGCGGGCCGCGGGCATCGAGCTCGCGGCCGAGCTCTGCGAGGAGCTGCTGGACGGCGGCGCGCCCGGACTGCACTTCTACACGCTCAACCGCTCCAAGGCGACGCGCGAGATCTTCGCGGCGCTCAACCTCAGCGTCTAGGAGGGCCCGATCTCGGCCGCCACCAGGGCGGCGGAGAGCCCGACGAAGGGCAACCCCGCGCCCGGGGTCGCGTGCGCGCCGGCGGCGTACACCCCGGCGACCGGCGTGCGGGGGCCGAGCCGCCGGCGCACCGTGCCGCGGCCCTGCCACAGCACGCCCATCGGGGACCCGCCCCAGATCTCGACCTGGTCCCGCGGGCTGCGGTCCACGCGGGCGACCACCTGCGCGCGCACGTCGATCCGGTGCCGCGCGAGCGCGCGCAGGATGTCCTCCGAGAGCTTCCCGCGGCCGTGAACCGTCAGCGCCGACGGACCGTTGCGACGGACGACCAGCGTGGGGTCACCGTGCAGGACCAGCTCGTGCGGCAGGTCCGGCGTGGGCTCGGACAGCCCGACGTGGACGACCACGGGTGGGATGGCGGGCATCGTCCGCTCGACGTACGGCGCCAGCGTGGGCAGCCGCCGTGGGTCGATCGCGCACACGACGGCGTCAGCGTCGACGTCGCCGGTGGTGGTGCGCACCGCGACGACACGGCCGTCGCGGACGACGAGGTCACGCGCCTCGGTGCCGGTCATCGCCACGACGCCGCGGGTGCCCAGCCGGTCGGCGAGGACCGCGCCGAGCCGCGCCATCCCGCCCTCGACGGTCCAGGCCCCGAACCGCTGCTCGACGTACGCCGTGACGCCCATCCACGCCGGCACGTTGCGCAGCTCGTGCCCCTCGGCGAGGAACGGGTGGCCGGCGACCTGTCGCAGCCGCTCGTCCTTGAACGCCTTCTTCAACCGCTTGTGCAGCATCTCCCGGCTGTCCAGCAGTGCCGACGGGGCGGTGGGGTCCCACGGGTTCTCCAGGTAGGTGCGGCGCAGCACGTCCCAGTCGTCGGCGTACGACGCCACGAAGTCGACCCAGCGCTGCCCGACGCCCGCACCGAGCTCGTCGAAGGCCGCGAGCTGCGCGGCCCGCCCGACCGGCACCCGCACGGACGAGCCGTCCGCGAACCGGTGCTCGCGCACGACGTCGAGCGGCACCAGCTCGAGCTCGCGCTCCAGGGGTCGTCCGGACTTGCGGAACAGGTCGCGCACGACCGCCGGCAGCAGGGTGTACGTCGGGCCGGCGTCCCACGTGAATCCGTCCTCGGTGACCGTGGAGAGCGCACCACCGAGCGTCGGCGACCCCTCGACCAGTGTGACGTCGTGGCCGAGCTTCGCGAGCCGCACGGCCGCGGCGAGCCCGCCGAAACCACCCCCCACCACGACGACCCGCATGGGGGAGACCCTAGGACCTGACGTCGGGCGCGGCCTCGAGGTCCTCGTCGCGGGCGGCGAGGACCGACGCCAGCCGCTCGCCGGGCCGCAGCGTGACGTCGACGTTGCTGCGCCGCCCGGCGTCCATCTCGGGCACGAGCTCCTCGACGTCGGCGACCGTGACCCCGGCGTCGAGGCCGACCAGCAGGTTGGCCTGGAGCAGCGCGAAGAAGTCCGGGTCGACCCGGGCGAGGAGGTGGGCGCCGGCCGGCATCCGCGGGTTCAGCTCGGTCGGCCGGAAGCCGTCGGCGGTGAGCACCCCGTCGATCCCGAACGCGCCGCGGTAGGCGTGCGCGACACGCAGGTGCTCGCCCACGCGGCGGGCGACCGCCCGCATCCGCTCCCGGTCGGCGGCGGGCGGGTCCCAGCCGGTGCCGAGGCCCCCGTGGGAGAAGGTCCGGGCGGCGCGGTCGCGCAGCACCGCGATCTCGACCGGCCGCAGGGTCGCCGTGCCGTCCGGCAGCACGATCCCGTGGATCGAGCAGGGCACGCCGTCGAGGAACGGCATCACCCGCACCCGGCTGCACCGCGGCGCGAAGAACGCCCGCGCACTCACCCGGTCGTGGTCGTCGACGACCCAGCGCACGTAGTCGCCGCCGCCGGTGAACCCGTCGCCCGACCAGACCGTCCCGAGCGGACCGGCGAGCTCGCGCGTCGCCGCGGCCAGGGCGTCCTCGTCGTCCAGCGGCACGACGCGGTACGGCGCCGCGTCGACCCCGGCCGCGGCCCACACGCCGCCGGCCACCAGCTTGTCCTCCAGCGCCTGGAACGCACGCGGCCGGCCGCCGGTCACGGCTCGGCCGAGAATCGGCTCGTCGCTGGCCACGAACGGCGAGGTGCGGAACACGCCCCGGCCGTCGGGGTCGAACCGCTCGATCGTCGCGACGGTCCCCGGTGGGAGGTCGCGAAGCAGCCGGTCGTGCAGGCGCACCGCATCGGTCGCGGTGACGGTCCGCGGTGCGGGCAGGTCGAGCACCAGGGTCCGGCAGCCGAGCCGGTCCAACCGCGCCAGCCAGGACGCCCAGCCGACCACCGGCCCCGGACCCAGCACGACCGGGCGGCCGGCGTACAGGCTCGCCAGCCGGTCGTGGAGCTCAGCCCTCCGCATCGAGCACGCGCCGCAGCGAGTCCTCGTCGCGTCCCACGACGGTGGTGCCGTCGGCGGCGGTGATGATCGGCCGCTGGATCGCGCGGGGGTGCGCGGCAAGCGCGGCCAGCCAGTCGTCACGGTGGGCCGCGTCCTGCGGGAGGTCGATGCCCTCCTCGCGGGCCTCCTTCGTCCGTGCGACGTCCCAGGGCTCCAGGCCGAGCCGGGCGACGACCTCGCCCAGCTCCGCCGCGGTCGGCGGGTCGTCGAGGTAGCGGCGCACGGTGTACCCGACGCCGGCGGCGTCGAGCTCGGCGACCGCGGTGCGGCACTTGGAGCAGGCGGGGTTGAGCCAGATCTCCATCACTCCACCTCGATCTCGGTCGCGCCCGTCATCGCGGCGAGCTCGTCGAAGGTCGTGGAGAAGACCGCCGACGGGTGACCTGCGGCGGCCCACACGACGTCGTACCGGCGCAGCCAGGAGTCGAGGTACGTCGGCACCGGTGCCGGGTGGGCGATGGGGGAGACGCCGCCGATCACCTGGCCGGTGTGCTCACGCACGAACTCCGGCGTCGCGCGTCTCAGCCTTGCGACGCCGATCCGCTCGGCGACCTTGACGGTGTCGACCCGGTGCGCGCCGGAGGTGAGGACCAGCACCGGGGCGCCGTCGGCATCGAAGAGCAGGCTGTTGGCGATCGCGCCGACCTCGCAGCCGAGCGCCTCGGCGGCCAGTGCGGCGGTGTGGACGGCGTCGGGGAGGACCACGATCTCGCCCGTGCCGCCGCGGTCGGCGTGGTCGTCGCGGAACCGGGTGATCGAGGGGTGCTCGGTCGTCATACGGACAGACCCTAGGGTGTGCGAGGACAGAGAGGAGAGCGGATGAACCCGCAGCGTCCGGCCGTGGTGACCGGTGCGACCTGGCTGGCGGTCGCCGCCGTGGCGATGACCGGCCTGACCGCGCTGATGACCGTCGTCTTCAAGGACGAGCTCGTGCGCGCCTGGGCCGCGGACCGCTCCGACGCCGGGGCGGTCGAGCCGCCGGCGTTCGTGCCGGTGGCGATCACGATGTTCGTCGTCGTCGCGCTCCTGGCGGTCGTCCTGCTCTCGTTCTTCCGGGAGGGCCACAACTGGGCCCGCGTCCTGCTCAGCGCCCTGGTGGTGATGGTGGGCATCGCGACGTTCGCGATCCTGCGGACCAACCCGCCGCCGCTGTTCCTCGCGGTGGCGATCGTGTCGCTGCTCGTCGACCTCGCCGCGGTCGTCGCGCTGTGGCACAAGGAGACGCGCGCGTTCTGCGGCCGGGTCGCCTGACCCGGTCCCGACCTTGACGCCCTGTCCGGGGCGGGGTGTAGCGTGAGGCTGCGTTCGAACAACTGTTCGAACGCAGCCCGGTGGGGGCGACCTCGACCCCCGTCCCCGCCGGGTGGGGGTCGGTGCCGGGGGTCGGTCCTTCGGGGTCGAGGAGAGGCCACGATGAACCCGTACGCCCTGCCCGCCACCACCCACGCCTACCTGTCCCGTGCCGCCGAGTCGCTGAGCGAGGCGATCGCGGCGACGGAGGTGCCGACCCGCTACGCCTGCGCGCACGTCGCCGCGCTGAGGGCCGCCGCCGCGCTGCTCGCGGCACGCGCCCATCCCGCACCCGCGCGGCGGCGCCGGCAGACCAACGCGTGGGTCCTGCTCGCCGAGGTCGCGCCGGAGCTCACCGAGTGGGCGCAGTTCTTCGCCGGGGGAGCGGCGAAGCGCGCCGCGGCGGAGGCCGGCTCGACCCGTGCGGTCACCGAGCGTGAGGCCGACGACCTGGTGCGCGACGCGGATCGGTTCCTGGCGGTGGTCGAGCGCGCCCTCGGCCTAGTGCCGCACGCCGCGATCACGGCCCGGGCGGTGGTGGTGCGGGCCGGCTGACGGACCGCCCCGGCCGCGACCCCTAGGCTGGGGCGCATGCCCGAGAGCACGAAGCCCAGCGAGCGTCGCAGCTCCGCCCGGACCTCGCTGGTGTGGGAGGCCCTCCTGCCCGTGCTCGACGGAGCCGGCGACGTGCTGGACATCGGCGGCGGCACCGGCGGGTTCGCCGTCCGGGTCGCCGAGCTCGGTCACCGAGTGACCGTGGTCGACCCGAGCCCGGACGCGCTCGCCGCCCTGGACCGCCGGGCCCGGGAGGGCGGCGTGACCGTCGCGGGCCAGCAGGGCGACCTCTCGACCCTGCTCGACGTCACCGGCCCGGACAGCGTCGACGTGGTGCTCTGCCACGGCGTGCTCGAGGTGGTCGACGACCCGGCCGCGGCGCTGGCCACGATCCGCACCGTGCTGCGCCCCGGCGGCACGCTGAGCCTCCTGGTCGGCCAGCGGCACGCGGCGGTGGTGGCCCGGGCGATGGCCGGCCACTTCGCCCAGGCGCTGGCGATGCTCGACAACCCCGCCGCGGGTGCGGGCCGGGCGGGCCACCGGTTCACCGAGGCCGAGGTGCGGACGCTGCTCGCCGACGCCGGCTTCGAGGTCGGCACCGTGCACGGCGTCCGGGTCTTCGCCGACCTGGTGCCCGGCTCGCTGCTCGACCTCGAGCCGGGCGCGACCGCTGCGCTGCTCGATCTCGAGCGCGCGGTCAGCGAGCGGCCGGAGTTCCGGCCGCTGGCCACCCAGCTGCACGTGCTGGCCCGCTGAGGGCGGCGACCCGCTCGTTTCCCCCTTCCCGGGACGGGGAACGGTTCGGTCACGAATTTCCCGAACCCGCCTACCGCCTCGCCCGGGCGCTGCCTAGACTTGCACCAACCGGACGTCCAGGCCGGCGCTGACATTGCAGGGGAGGAACGGTGCCACTCTCGGAAGAGGAGCTCCGACTGCTCGAGCAGATGGAACGTGCCCTCGTCGAGGAGGACCCCAAGCTCGCCTCGACCCTGCGGGGCACCGCCTTCCGCCGCTCCGCCCGTCGGCGCGCGATCGTCGCGGGGGTCTGCTTCGTCGTCGGCGTCGTCGTCCTGATGACCGGCGCCGTCGCCCAGATCACTCCCGTCGGGATCGTCGGGTTCGTGATCATGCTCGTCTCGGCCACGGTCGCGCTCACTGCGCTGCGCGGCCAGCAGGCCTCCGGCCCGGACCCGCGGTCCGGCCACCCCAGCCACGGCGGCTTCACCGTCATCCAGGGCGGCCGCGCCGGCAAGGCCAAGCGTGGTCGCCGCCCCCGCACCCACCACTCCTTCATGGAGCGGATGGAGGAGCGCTGGCGCCGGCGTCGCGAAGACGGCGGGTTCTAGCGCTCTTGTCCGGAGCACGCTCCGGACAAGAGGCCGGCGCAAGGTCGAGTAGGCGCGCGGCCGAGGAACGAAGCCGCGACCGCCGTATCGAGACCCACGGCGCTGAAAGCATCCGACCCGCTGGGACGCCCCAGCGGGTCGATCTGTGTGCAACCGGTGTCAGTTCACGTGATCCACGACCCCGCCGTACCGCGCCTCGACGGTCGGCGGCACGGCGCGGCTGGTGCGGAGCGTGAACACCAGCACCGAGCGCGGCAACCAGGTGGCCCGGCGCCGGGCGGAGCGCAGCGCGCCACCGGCCAGGGAGTCGACGACCATCTCGGCGTCCGCGCGCACCCGTACCGGGTCGGCGACCGCCCCGGGCCGGGCGTAGCGCAGCAGCTCGAGGGCGCGGACGAGCCGGTCCAGCGCCTCGACCGCGGCGGGGGCGACCATCGGGCCGTGCGCGGGTCGGTCCGCGGTCTGCGGGCCGAGGGGCGCGCCGAGGTGGTCGACCAGCCGGTTGCGGGTCGCGCGGGGTGACCGGCCGGCGGGCCAGGGCACGCCGAGGTCGACCGCGGTGTCGCGGATCTCGGCCCAGGCCTGCTCCGGCCCGCCCGTCGCCAGGCGGCGGTCGCGCCGCCGCCGCCGGACCAGCCCGGGGAGCAGCAGGAGCACGCCGGCGACGACCACGACCGCCGCGGTCGCGCCGAGCGGCAGCCACGGGCCGTTGCCGCGGTCGATGTTCGGAGCGGCGCCGGTCGAGTCCGGCCGCTCCTCGGTGGGCCGGTTGCTCGGTAGCAGCTGCGACGCGCTGCCCGACGGGCCGGACGGGTTGCTCGGGTTCACCGCCGGGTTGTTGTCGATGACGGTGTACGACGGGACCTCGGTGTCCCGTCCGGCCGGGGTCGGCTCGAACCGCACCCACCCGGCACCGTCGAAGTAGAGCTCGGGCCAGGCGTGCATGTCGTCGGAGCTGTAGACCCAGGTGTCCGGGCCGGCCGGCTGCGGGTGCAGGAAGCCGATGGCGACCCGCGACGGGATGCCCAGCAGCCGGGCCATCACGGCCATCGAGGACGCGAACTGCTCGCAGTAGCCCACGCGGCCGCCGGGGCCGTCGCTGAGGAAGCTGACCAGGGCGTCGTACCCGCTGCCCGGGGCGGTGTGGAGGGAGTAGGTGAACTGGTCGCGGAACCAGTTCTGCAGCGCGACGGCCTTCTCGAAGCGGTTGGTCTCGCCCTGGGTCACCTCGACGGCCAGCTCGCGCACGATCGGGGGGATGTCGGCGGGGTAGTCGGTGAACGCCTCGCTGACCTTGCCGACCGAGGTGCCGGCGTTCTCGAGCCTCTGCGAGGTGAGGTTCAGGTCGAGGGCGGTCATCGTGTAGCTCAGGCCGGAGGTCGACAGGTCGTCGGGCACGGCCAGGAAGTCCATGGTCTTGGTGTCGTAGCGCCAGTCGCCCTCGGCCTGGATCTGGCTGATCGGCGCCTCCGTCGGCAGCCAGCTGGAGTTGAACGCCGGAAGGACCGTGACGTCGTACGGGATCTCCTTGCGGCCCACCGACGCGCCGACGCCCTCGGGCGGCGGCACCAGGCCGTCCGCGCGCTGGTCGGACGGCACGTCGCGGTTGCCCGGGCTCCACTCGACGTCGCTGAACCGGGTGAGCGTGAGGATGCGGAGGTACGACGGGTCCGGGTCGGTCGTCGTCACCTGGACCAAGGGGGTGTCGTCGCCGCGCTTGAGGTCGCGCACCAGGTCCGCGGTCGGGTTGTCGACGCGGATCTCGTCACCGCCGCCGTTTCCCGGCCCGAAGTCGAGCAGGTGGATGCCGGCGGTGGGGATCAGTGCCGGCAGGAACACTGCCAGCGCCGTGGCCACGCCGCCGATCGCACCGGCCGTGCTCCGCACGACGTGCGCGCCCGCGCCGAAGGCGATCGGGTCGCCGGTCTCGCGGTCGACGCCGATCGGCCGGCCCCAACGCGTGACGTGGTCGGACTCCTGGAGGAACAGCATCACCAGGAACCCGCCCGCGGTCGCGGCGAAGACCCACCAGGTGATGCCGTCGCCGACCATGCTGACCGGGATGCTGTAGATCGTCAGCAGCGGCAGGCCCGCCAGGGGCACCCGGCGCAGCGTGCAGGCCAGGAGGTCGACCAGCAGCAGGCAGACGAGCCCGCACAGGATGAGCAGCGGGTCGAGGGGAGCGGCGCTGTCGGGGACCGGCGCGGCGTACTGCCGCGAGCTGTCGAGCGCGCCGGTGAGGGCCTGGTGCAGCTCGGTCCAGCCGTCACCGACCGGCAGGGGCGAGCCGGTGATCAGCAGCATCGCGACCACGCCCGACGCGATCACCTGCGCGCCGAGGACGAGCGAGGTGGGCGTCCTCCACCAGCGCAGGGCCGTGCCGGTGCCGGCGACCACGATCGCCAGCAGGAACAGCGGGTTGAGGAAGCCGCCGGGTGTCTCGGTGAAGCCGCGCCACGCGTACATCGCGATCCAGGTGGTGCCGGCGGCGACCGCCGGGAGCGCGAGCGAGGCGGCGACGCTGCCGCGGTTCCGGCTCATCCGGGCACCCCCTCTCGGGGACGCGCGACGCCGCGGGAGCTCTGCGCGCTGGTGCGACCCAGCTCCTGCCAGACCGAGTCCATCCGGTCGCGCGGTCCGAGCACGACCGACCGCCAGCCGTGCTGGGCGAGGGCCTTGGTGGCGCCGGGACCCGGCGGGTCGCCCGCCCAGGCGTCGGCGTCGACGGCGATCGCCATCGCCGAGCCGGCCTGGTGCTGCATGCGCCGCAGCACCGGCAGGTCCGGGGCGTCGACCCGGCCGAACACCGCGACGGTGAGACCGCCGTGGGAGCTCTCGGTGAGCCACGCGGTGTCGAGCCGCTGCTGCGGGACCGCCTGCACGACGGCCAGCGCCTCGAGCAACGGGCCCGTGTTGAGGTTCGCGTTGCGGACGTGCCAGGCGCTGCTGGGGTCCTCCCCGGTCGCGGTCACCAGGCGTACGGCGAAACCGCGGTGGGTCAGGTGCACCGCGATCGACGCCGCCGCGGACACCGCGGCCTCCAGCGAGGACGCGATGCCGTGGCCGCGGTGGGCGCTGGAGCGGTTGTCGAGGAACAGCGTCGCCCGCGACTGCCAGGGCTGCTCCTCGCGGCGCACCATCAGCTCGCCGACCTTGGCCGAGCTGCGCCAGTGGACGCGGCGCAGGTCGTCGCCGCGGCGGTACTCGCGCACGGTGACGTCCTCGGCGGAGCCGCTCGCGAACGCTCGCGGCCGGTTGTCGCCCGAGCCGGTCCACGCACCGCCGAGCGGGATCTGGGGGAGGACGACGGTGCGGGGGGTGACCGTGAGTGGGACGGTGGTGCGGAACGCGCGCCCGAGCTCGACCAGGCCGAACGGGTCGGTGACCCGCACGGTCATCGGCCCGATCTCGAAGTGCCCGCGCACGTCGGAGCGCACCTGGTAGGTGACGGTCTGCTTCCACCCCGTGCCGATGCCCTCGACGACGAACCGCGGGCGGGTGCCGAGGACGTAGGGGACCTGGTCCTCGAGCAGCAGCACGCCGTTGGGCGTACGCCCCTCGTTGGTGAGGCTCAGCGTGACGCGGGCCGGCTGCCCGGCGGCGACCAGCTGCGGGGTGACGGTGCGGACGAGGGCGAGGCGGTAGCGGTTGCGGCCGACCACCCACGCGGTGATCAGCGGCAGTGCCACCACGAGGATCCCGACCCGCCCGAGCGCGGGCTGGTCGAGCACGATGGCGCAGACCAGCGCCGTCACGCCGGCGGCCAGGAACGCCCGTCCGCGGACGGTGAGGCCGGAGAGCGCTTCCTTCACGACGACCTCATGACGTCGGCTGGGGGACCGGGACGCCGGCGAGCACCGCCTCGAGGATGGCGGCGGTCGAGCGGCCGCTCATCGCGGCCTCGACGCTCGGCAGCAGGCGGTGCGAGAGCACCGGGCGGGCCAGGCGCAGGACGTCGTCGGGCAGCACGTAGTCGCGGCCGTCCATCGCCGCAACCGCCTTGGCGGCGCGCACCAGGTGCAGCGAGGCGCGGGGCGACGCGCCCAGGGTGAGCTCGTCGGAGCGGCGGGTCGCCGAGGTGATCGACACGGCGTACTTCTGCACCGCCTCGGACACGTGGACCTGGCCGACGATGCCGATCAGCTTGCGCACCTCGGCGGCGTCGGTGACCGGCTCGAGGTCGTCGAGCGGGTTCGCGCCGGTGTGCGAGGTCAGCATCGCGATCTCCGCGGCCTCGACCGGGTAGCCGATCGACACCCGCGCCATGAAGCGGTCGCGCTGGGCCTCGGGGAGCGCGTAGGTGCCCTCCATCTCGATCGGGTTCTGCGTCGCGATCACCATGAAGGGCTGCTCGAGCTGGTACGTCGTGTTGTCGACGGTGACCTGGCGCTCCTCCATGCACTCCAGGAGCGCGGACTGCGTCTTGGGTGAGGCCCGGTTGATCTCGTCGCCCACCACGATGTTCGCGAACACACCGCCGGGGCGGAACTCGAACTCGCGGGTGTTCTGGTTGAACACCGACACGCCGGTCACGTCGGAGGGCAGGAGGTCCGGCGTGAACTGGATGCGCCGCACGGAGCAGTCGATGCTGCGCGCCAGCGACTTGCTCAGCATCGTCTTGCCGACGCCGGGCACGTCCTCGATGAGCAGGTGACCCTCGGCGAGCAGCACCACGAGCGCCGCGTTGACCACGTCGGGCTTGCCCTCGATCACGCGCTCGATGTTGGCGCGCACCCGGCCGACGACCCGCGCGAGCGTCTGCAGGTCCGCTCCGGCCGTCGTCGCGTCTGCCTCTGTTCCCACTGCTGTCCCTTCCCCGTTCCCCCATCGACGTGACCCACGCCACGTCCTGACCTCACCGTAGTCCGTGCCGGAGAAACCTACGTGTCCCGACTGCTGTCGCGTTCGACTCCCGGGGTCACGGTTTGGTTGCAGTGGCGCACCCGCCGATCTCCCCACCTGCGCCCCACCGCCCCTCCACGACGCGCTCCACCGCTCCCCACTTCGAGCCCGCAGGCCGCGGTCGGCGCGGCTGACCTGCGTCAACGCGGCACCCCGGGGCAGGGGTGCAGGCCGTCGTGCGTGGCGAAAACAGGGTCGCAACACGCGTGGAATGGTTGACGGTGGGGCAAAGTGGCGTAAAGTGGAGCGCAGTGGAGGAAAGCCCCGCCAATCGGCGGAGCGAGGGGAGGCGCCCGATGTTCTTCATGGGCACGTACACCCCGAAGCTCGACGAGAAGGGGCGGCTCTTCCTCCCGGCGAAGTTCAGGGACCGACTCGCGGAGGGGCTCGTGGTGACACAAGGTCAGGAGAACTGCCTGGTCGTGTGGCCCACGGACGTCTTCATGGAGGAGGCCCGCAGGGCCCAGAGCACGCCGCTGACGGTGCGGGGTGCGCGTGACTACGCGCGCATCCTCTTCGCCGGCGCCGACGAGGGCTCGCTGGACAAGCAGGGCCGGATCGGCATCCAGGCCTCGTTGCGGGAGTACGCCGGCCTCGACCGCGACGTGGTCGTGATCGGCGTGATGGATCGCATCGAGATCTGGAACCCGGACCGGTGGCAGGAGTACTCCACCGGCGCGCAGGCGAAGTTCGCCGAGCTCGACGAGCAGCCCAACCCGCAGCAGCAGAACTAGCAGCACGAGCACCACCGAGCACAACAGCACAGCGATCCGCAGGACGAGGTCTCGAGCCCGCTCCCGTCGCCATCTGGGGCACCTTCCCCGGTTCCAGATGGCCTTCCCCTCAGGGAGCGGGCAGGGACCTGGTCAGGCGGATCGCCCCATTTCGGTACACCGCAGCAAGGGTCGAGGGTCGATGAGCATCGCGCAGACGGTCACCGGGTCGAGGGTGGACGAGGTCCCGGTCCGCCGGGTCCGCCACCAGGCTCGCGACGCCGCGACCCTGATGGTCTTCTCGGCCGCCACCTCCCTCGGGGTCGCGGGCGGGTTCCTGCTGCTCGCGCTCCTGGCACGTCAGGCCTGAGATGAGCAGCCCCTCCCACGTCCCGGTGCTCCTCGACCGGGTCGTCGCCCTCCTGGCGCCTGCACTCGAGCGCGAGGGCGTCGAGCACCCCGTGATGGTGGACGCCACGCTCGGCCTCGGCGGCCACACCGAGGCGGTGCTGTCCCGGTTCGGCGCCGCACGCGTGGTCGGCATCGACCGCGACCCGCAGGCGCTGGATCTGGCGCGCAGCCGGCTGGCGCCGTTCGGTGACCGGTTCACGCCCGTGCACGCGGTGTACGACGAGCTCGCCGACGTGCTGGTCGACCTCGGGTTGCCGTCCGTCGACGGCGTGCTGTTCGACCTCGGCGTCTCCTCCATGCAGCTCGACGTCCGCGAGCGCGGCTTCGCGTACGCCGAGGACGCCCCACTTGACATGCGGATGGGGAGCGAGGGCATGACCGCGGCGGACGTGCTCAACACCTACGACGCCGCCGAGCTGACCCGCGTCCTGCGCGAGTACGGCGAGGAGAAGTTCGCGCGCAAGATCGCGGCCGCCGTCGTGCGGGAGCGCGCGAAGGAGCCGTTCACGACCTCGGGCCGGCTCGTCGAGCTGCTGTACGCCGAGATCCCCGCGCCGGCCCGGCGCACCGGGGGACACCCCGCGAAGCGGACCTTCCAGGCGCTGCGGATGGAGGTCAACGACGAGCTCGCGGTGCTGCGCCGCGCCCTGCCGGCCGCGATCGACGCGATCGGCGTCGGTGGCCGGGTCGTCGTCGAGTCCTACCACTCGCTGGAGGACCGGCTGGTCAAGCAGGCGTTCACCGCGGCCACGCGGCTGGACGTCCCGGAGGACCTGCCGTTCGTGCCCCCGGGGCACGAGCCGGCCCTCCGCCTCGTCACCCGGGGCGCCGAGAAGGCGAGCCCGGACGAGATCTCGGAGAACCCGCGCGCGGCCTCGGTCCGGCTGCGCGCGATCGAGCGTGTCACCCAGGGAGGGGTAGCCGCATGAGCAACACCGTCGCCCAGATCCGCACCAGGATGCCGCGGATCGCCGAGAGCGCCGTCGAGCGCGCCCGGCTGACCGTGGTCCCGCGCCGGCGCACCCGCGCCGCGCGGATGCCGTTCATCGCGCTGGTGTCGATGGTGCTGCTCAGCGGCGTCGTCGGGCTCCTGCTGTTCAACACCTCGATGCAGCAGGCGTCGTTCGCGGCGACCGCGCTCGAGGACCAGGCGAACACGCTGGCCGCCCGCCAGCAGAGCCTCCAGATGGACCTCGACCGGTTGCGCAACCCGCAGCGGATCGCCAAGGCCGCGATCGGGCTCGGGATGGTGCAGGCGGGCAACCCGGCGTTCCTCGAGCTCGGCACCGGCAAGGTCCGCGGCATCCCGTCGGCCGGCGACGGCTCGACCCCGCTGCGGATCAACCCGCTGCCGCCGAAGAAGCCCGCGATCCTCGCCCCGGCTCCGCACGTCGTGACGGTCCTGCCGGACGAATCCGCGCAAACAACCGGCGACACGGGCCGGCAGAACGACGGAAACGGCCGCCACCGCGGTCAGAATCACCACTAGTCACACCCGTCCCACCAGTCCCTCGGCCGAATCGAGTGCCCGTGCCTCCGACCCGCCCGCCGCGCGGCTCCCGCCGCGGCTCGCCGCAGCTGCGGCTCCGCATCGGGTTCGTGGTCATCGCGATGGTGCTGTCGGTCTTCGGAGCCCGCCTGGTCCAGCTCCAGGGCCTGGATCCGAACTCGTACGCCGCGATGGCGGCCGAGGAGGGTCTGGTCCAGGTCGAGCTGCCCGCCGAGCGGGGCGACATCCTCGACCGCAACGGCGAGCCCCTCGCCGACTCGGTCGACGGCGAGATGGTGATCGCCGACCCCGCCCTGACCGCGGCGAAGGCGCCCCAGCTCGCGCGGTTCCTCTACAAGCGCCTGGACGTCGACTACGTCACGACGCTGAACCGGCTGCGCGAGCCCGGCAGCCGGTACGAGTACATCGCCCGCCGGGTGCCGTCGACGGTCGCGGACGCGGTCGTCGACGCCGCGAAGGCCCACGGCTACGAGGGCCTGGACACCCAGCGGGACCCGCTGCGCGACTACCCGGCCGGCGACGTCGCCGCGAACCTGATCGGCTTCATGGGCACCGACGAGCCGCTGGCCGGCTTCGAGCGGACCTTCAACACCCTGCTCTCCGGCCAGGACGGCTCCGCACGGTACGAGGTCGGCGGCGGCAACCGGATCCCGCT
Source organism: Nocardioides sp. (assembly GCA_035765695.1). GTDB lineage: Bacteria > Actinomycetota > Actinomycetes > Propionibacteriales > Nocardioidaceae > Nocardioides. The sequence goes on from DASTXB010000016.1 coordinate 146,047, forward strand.
CGGCGACCAGACCGTCACCGAGCCGGTGAACGGCCAGGACCTGCGGACCACGATCGACCTCGACCTCCAGTGGTACACGCAGCGCGTGCTGCGGCAGACCGTCGAGGACGCCCGCGCGGAGTCCGGCTTCGCGGTCGTGATGGACAGCCGCACCGGCGAGATCCTGGCCCTGGCCGACGACCCGACCTTCGACGCGAACGCGCCGACCGAGTCGCCCAAGGAGGACCTCGGCTCCCGGGCGATGCAGGACGTCTACGAGCCCGGCTCGGTCGAGAAGGTCCTCACGGTCAGCTCCCTGCTCAACGAGGGGCTGGTCACGCCGCGCACCAAGATCGTGGTGCCCCCGGCGCTGATGCGCGAGGACCGCCCGATCCACGACTGGTTCACGCACGGCACCATCCACCTGACGATGACCGGCGCGATCGCGAAGTCGTCGAACATCGCCACCGTGCTCGCCGCCGACCGGTTCAAGCAGGGACAGCTCTACGACTACCTGCGCCGGTTCGGGCTCGGCCAGCCGACCGGGATCGGCGTGCGCGGCGAGACGAAGGGCCTGCTGCCGCACAAGAGCGGGTGGACCCACCAGATGCAGGACCGCATCGCGTTCGGCCAGTCGCTGTCGGTCAACGGCGTGCAGATGGCCGCCGCGATCAACACGATCGCCAACGGCGGCGTCCGCGTCTCGCCGAGCCTGGTGAAGGGTTCGGCCACCACCGACGACGGCCAGGTCGTCGGCACCGACCGGACGACGAAGCGGCGCGTGGTCAGCGCCCGGGCGGCGACCGAGATGACCCACATGATGGAGCGGGTCGTCGACCCCGACGTCGGGGTCGCGCCGGCGGCGCAGGTGCCCGGCTACGTCGTCGCCGGCAAGACCGGTACGGCGCAGCGCGTCGGCAAGGAGTGCGGCTGCTACGACGGGTCGTTCACGGTCTCGTTCGCCGGCTTCGCGCCGGCCGACGACCCCCGGTTCACCGTCTACGTCGTCGTCCAGAACCCGGGCAACGGCGGTGGCGGCGGCTCGGTCGGCGGCCCGGCGTTCTCGAAGATCATGAGCTACGCGCTGAAGCGCTACGCGGTCCCGCCCACCGGCGCCAAGCCCTCGCGGCTGCCCGTCGACTGGTGACGGTACGTTTCCGTGGTGCGCGACTCCACCCGGCCTGAGACACCGCCCCGGACGCCGCTCGCGAGCGTCGCGGCGTGGCTCGACGCGACGGTCCGCGGCGACGCCGCCGACGTCGAGGTCAGCGGTGTCTCGCTGTCCTCGCAGCGGATCCGGCCCGGTGACCTGTACGCCGCGCTGCCCGGTGCGCGGGCGCACGGCATCGACTTCCTCGAGGCGGCGCTGGCCGCCGGCGCGGTCGCCGTCCTCACCGACCCCGCCGGGGCGGACGCGGCCGGCACCGACGTCCCCGTGCTGGTCGTCGACGAGCCGCGGGCCGTGCTCGGCCGGCTCGCCGCGCGGCTGTACGACGAGCCGGCGACCGCGATGCGGATGATCGGCGTGACCGGCACGCAGGGCAAGACCACCACCACCCGGTTGCTGGAGAGCGGGCTCGCGGCCAGCGGCGTGCCGGCCGCGGTGATCGGCACCGTCGGCACCCGCGTCGCCGGCGAGGAGGTGCGGACGACGCTCACCACCCCCGAGGCGCCCGACCTGCACGCGCTGTTCGCGATGATGCGCGAGCGCGGCGTGCAGGCGTGCGCGATGGAGGTCTCCAGCCACGCGCTGGTGATGGGTCGCGTGGACGGTGTCGTCTTCGACGTCGCGGTGTTCCTCAACCTCGGTCGCGACCACCTCGACTTCCACGCCGACGTGGAGGACTACTTCCGGGCGAAGGCCTCGCTGTTCACGCCCGGTCGCGCCCGGCTGGGCCTGGTCAACGTCGACGACGCGCACGGCCGTCGGCTCCTCACCGAGTCGTCGGTACCGGTGCGGACCTTCTCGGCGGCCGGCGCCGAGGCGGACTGGCGCGCGACCGACGTCGAGCTCCGCGCGGACGGCTCGACGTTCACGGTCGTCGGCCCGGACGGACGGTCCTTCCCGGCGGGGTGCCCGCTCCCCGGTGACTTCAACGTCGCCAACACCCTCGCGGCGGTCGCGGCGGCCGGCGAGGCCGGGCTCGACGCTCCCGCCGTCGCGGCCCGCATCACCACCGGCGGCGGTGTTCCCGGCCGCCTGGAGCGGGTCGAGGCCGGCCAGGACTACGCCGTGGTCGTCGACTACGCGCACAAGCCGGACGCCGTCGAGGCCGCGATCCGCACCCTGCGACCGCTCACCGAGGGCCGCGTCATCGTCGTGCTGGGCGCCGGCGGTGACCGCGACCCGGGCAAGCGGCCGATCATGGCCGGCATCGCCGCGCGGCTCGCCGACCTCCTCGTCGTCACCGACGACAACCCGCGCTCCGAGGACCCGGCGCAGATCCGGGCCGCGATGCTCGCCGGCGTCACCGAGGGCGAGGCGATCGAGGTGGGCGACCGGCGGCTCGCGATCAGCGAGGCGGTGGGTCGGGCGCGGCCCGGGGACATCGTGCTGATCGCCGGCAAGGGCCACGAGACCGGCCAGGAGGTCGACGGCGTCGTGCACCCGTTCGACGACCGGCAGGTCGCCCGTGAGGCGATCGTCACGGCGGGGCGTGCCGAAGCACGGTCCGGCGTACGGGAGAATGCTCCGGGATCGATGGAGGGAGACGGAACCGCGCGATGAGAGCCATCCTGCTCGGCGGCGGCCTCGCCCTGCTCATCTCGCTGCTCGGCACCCGGGTGGCGATCACGCTGTTCACCCAGTGGGGCTACGGCCAGGAGATCCGCGACGACGGCCCGACCAGCCACCACACCAAGCGCGGCACCCCCACCATGGGCGGCGTCGTCATCATCCTCGCGACCGTGGTCGGCTACTTCGGCGCGAAGCTGATCACCCAGGACATGCCGACCGCGTCGGCGCTCCTGCTGCTCTTCCTGTTCGTCGGCACGGGGCTGGTCGGCTTCCTCGACGACTTCATCAAGATCTCCAAGCAGCGCAGCCTCGGCCTGCGCAGCAAGGCGAAGATGATCGGCCTGACCGTCGTCGCACTGGTCTTCGGCGTCCTCTCGCTGGCGCCGTGGCTGGAGGACGAGCGCGGCCAGACGCCGGCGTCGAAGCACCTGTCGTTCATCCGCGACATCGGTTGGATCGCGCTGCCGACGGTGCTCGCGGTGCTGCTGATCTGGCTGATCATCGCCGGCACGACGAACGGCGTGAACCTCACCGACGGGCTGGACGGCCTCGCCACCGGCGCCAGCGTGATGGTCTTCGGTGCCTACATGTTCGTGAACATCTGGCAGAACAACCAGTGGTGCGGCCAGACCGGCCTCGACCAGCCCAACCTCTGCTACGAGGTGCGCGACCCCCTCGACCTGGCGGTCGTGGCCGCGGCGATCACCGGCGCCTGCTTCGGGTTCCTGTGGTGGAACGCGTCCCCGGCCGCGATCTTCATGGGCGACACCGGTTCGCTGGCCCTCGGCGGCGCGCTCGCCGGTCTCGCGATCCTGACCCGCACCGAGCTGCTGCTGATCATCCTCGGCGGCCTGTTCGTCCTGGAGACCGTCTCGGTGATGCTCCAGGTCACGACGTTCAAGGTCACCAAGAAGCTCACCGGCACCGGCAGACGGGTGTTCCGCATCGCGCCCATCCACCATCACTTCGAGATGCTCGGCTGGGAGCAGGTCACGGTCGTCATCCGGTTCTGGATCATCACCGGCCTCTGCGTCGCCGCCGGCCTCGGCGTCTTCTACGCCGAATGGGTGGCAGGCATCTGATGGATCCGAACACCCTCGGGCGCCACGACTCCTGGGAGGGCGTCCGCGCCGTCGTCGCGGGCTTCGGAGTGTCCGGGTTCGCCGCGGCCGACAATCTCAACCACCTCGGCGCGCGCGTGACCGTGCTCGACGAGTCCGAGGCCGGCGACCGCCCCGAGAAGGCGGAGCTTCTGGAGGTGCTCGGCGCCGAGGTACGCCTGGGCGCCGGCACCACCGCGACGCTGCCCGACGACGTCGACCTGCTGGTCACCTCGCCCGGCTGGCGGCCGGACGCGCCGCTGCTCGCGCAGGCCCGCGCGCGGGGTGTGCCGATCTGGGGCGAGGTCGAGCTCGCCTGGCGGCTGCGCGACCCGAACCACCACACCCCGTGGTTGTGCGTCACCGGCACCAACGGCAAGACCACGACCGTGCAGATGCTCGACGCGATCCTGCGCGCCGCCGGCCTGCGCAGCATCGCCGTCGGCAACGTCGGCCTGCCGATCGTCGAGGCGGTCATGGACCCCGAGCCGTACGACGTGTTCGCGGTCGAGCTGTCCAGCTTCCAGCTGCACTACACCGACTCGATGAGCGCGGAGTCGGCCGCCGTGCTCAACATCGCCGAGGACCACCTCGACTGGTACTCCTCGATGAGCGACTACGCGGCCGACAAGGGCCGCATCTACGAGCGGGTGCAGCGCGCCTGCGTCTACAACGTCGCGGACCCCGAGACCGAGCGGCTGGTGCGCGAGGCCGACGTCGTCGAGGGCGCGCGGGCGATCGGGTTCACCCTCGGCATGCCGGGCGTCGGCATGCTCGGCGTGGTCGAGGACATCCTCGCCGACCGGGCGTTCATCGAGCAGCGGGAGTCGAGCGCCGCCGAGCTCTGCACCATCTCCGACCTCGCCTCGCCGGCGCCCCACTTCGTGCAGAACGCCCTCGCCGCCGCCGCCCTGGCCCGCGCCCACGGCGTCTCCCAGGCCGCGGTCCGCGACGGGCTGCGCGCGTTCCGCCCCGACGGCCACCGGATCGCGGTGGTGGGGGAGAAGGACGGCGTCGCCTGGGTCGACGACTCCAAGGCCACCAACCCCCACGCGGCCCAGTCGTCGCTGCAGGCCTACGACCCCGTGGTGTGGGTCGCCGGCGGCCTGGCCAAGGGGGCGCGGTTCGACGAGCTGGTGCTCGCCGTCCGCGACCGGCTGCGCGGCGTCGTGCTCCTCGGGCGCGACCGCGACGTCATCGCCGGAGCGCTTTCGCGACACGCGCCGGATGTTCGCGTGATCGTGGTCGACGGCGACGAGACTGGACCCGTAGACGGTGGGCATGCCATGGAGCGTGCCGTCGGAGCCGCGGCCGAGTTGGCTCGACCCGGCGACACGGTGCTGCTGGCCCCGGGGTGCGCCTCCATGGACATGTTCACCAACTACGCCGAGCGCGGCGACGCGTTCGCCGACGCCGTACGACGCAGGCTCTAGCCACCGAATCTCGAGGAGGGACGCGATGACCACCGCGGACCCCTTCGACCAGGCGCGGCGGCGTCCCGCCGTCCTGGGCTGGTACGCCTCCGCCCGGGCGGCGCTCGACCGGCCGCTCACGTCGTACTACCTGTTGCTCGGCGCCTCCGCGCTGCTGCTCACCATCGGCCTGATCATGGTGCTCAGCGCCTCGAGCATCTACTCCTACAAGCTCAACGACGGCAACTCGTACGCCGTCGTCGAGCGCCAGCTGATCTGGGTGCTCATCGGCATCCCGTGCGCCTGGGTCGCCTCCCGGCTGCCGCACGGGGTGCTGCGCCGCTTCGCGTGGCTCGGGCTGTTCGTCTCGATCGTGCTGCTGGCGCTGACGCAGACCGGCCTCGGCGTCACCGTCAACGGCAACAAGAACTGGCTCGGCGTCGGCCCCTTCCTCATCCAGCCGGCCGAGATCGCCAAGCTGGCGATCGTGCTGTGGGCGGCGCACATCTACGCCCGCAAGGACAAGCGCCTCGACTCCTTCCACCAGGTGCTGATGCCGGTCGTCCCCGGGTTGCTGGCCGTCATCGCGCTGGTGATCGTGGGCCACGACCTCGGTACCGCGCTGGTGCTGTTCGCGATCCTGCTCGCGATGCTGTGGGTGGTGGGCGCGCCCGCCCGGCTGTTCACGATCTCGCTCACCGTGATCGGCTCGGTCGCGATCTGGCTGGCCTCCACCAGCACCGAGCGCCGCGAGCGGCTGACGAACTTCGCCGACCCGTTCAAGGACTTCCACAACGCCGGGTGGCAGCCGGCCCACGGGCTCTTCGCGCTGTCCAGCGGCGGCGTCTTCGGCGAGGGACTCGGCGCCAGCCGCGAGAAGTGGGGCAATCTCCCGGAGGCCCACACCGACTTCATCTTCGCCGTCCTGGGCGAGGAGCTCGGCCTGGTCGGCACGCTGCTGGTCGTGCTGCTGTTCCTGACGATCGCGTACGCCGCGATCCGGGTCGCGCACCAGACCGAGGACGCCTTCGTCCGCTACATGACCTTCGGCATCGTGGTCTGGCTGCTCGGCCAGATGATCATCAACATCGGCATGGTGCTCGCACTCTTCCCGGTCATCGGCATCCCGCTGCCCCTCGTCTCGTACGGCGGGTCCGCGCTCGTGCCGTCACTGGTCGCGCTCGGCCTGCTCGTCGGCTTCGCGCGCCGCGAGCCCGAGGCCGCGCGCGCTCTCGCGCAGCGGAGGAAGGCGCGGTCCGCCGGTCTCTCCGCGGGCCGGGCGCCCCACTAGGCTCGTCCCCGACATGCGCGTTCTCCTCGCCGGCGGCGGCACCGCTGGCCACACCTCGCCCCTGCTCGCCACGGCCGACGCCCTGAAGCGGCTCCAGCCCGACGTCGAGATCACCTGTCTCGGCACCCCGCGCGGCCTGGAGAACCGGGTCGTCCCCGAGGCGGGCTACCCGCTCGAGCTGATCCCGCCGGTGCCGCTGCCGCGCAGGCCGAACGCCGACTTCTTCATGGTCCCGGCCCGGTTGCGCGCCGCGGTCCGGGAGACCCGCGCGGTCCTCGACCGGGTGCGGCCCGACGTCGTCGTCGGGTACGGCGGCTACGTCTCGATGCCGCTCTACCTCGCGGTCCGCAAGGGCCAGGTCCCCCTCGTCATCCACGAGCAGAACGCCGTCCCAGGCCTGGCCAACAAGGCCGGCGCCCGGTTCGCGCAGCGGGTGGCGGTGAGCTTCCCGGACACGCCCCTGAAGAAGGCGGAGTACGTCGGGCTCCCGATCCGTCCGATGATCTCCGGGCTCGACCGGGCGGCCCTGCGCGCCGAGGCGCGCGCATTCTTCGGGCTCGACCCGGACCGCCCGACGCTGCTGGTCACCGGCGGCTCGCAGGGGGCGCGTCGGCTCAACCAGGCCGTGTCCGGCGCCTCCGCCGCCCTGGCGGCCGCCGGCGTGCAGGTCCTGCACGCCGAGGGCAAGCACGGCGGCGCGTCGCCCACGCCGTCCGAGGTGCCGTACGTCGTCGTCGAGTTCATCGACCGCATGGACCTCGCCTACGCCGCCGCCGACCTCGTCGTCTGCCGGGCCGGCGCGAACAGCGTCACCGAGGCCGCCGCGGTCGGGCTGCCGGCGGTGTTCGTGCCGCTGCCGATCGGCAACGGCGAGCAGGTGAAGAACGCCCGGCCGGTCGTCGACGCCGGCGGTGCGCTGCTGGTCGACGACGCCGACCTCACCACCGACTGGGTCGTGCGGACCGTCCCGGCGCTGGCGGCAGACGCCGGCCGCCTGGCCGCGATGGGCGCGGCCGCCTCCGCGCTCGTCCCGCGCGACGCCGACGAGAAGCTCGCGCGCATCGTCCTCGAGGTGGCCGGCCGGTGAAGCTGCCCGTCCCGGACGAGATCCTCCCGGCCGACCGGCTCGGCCGGGTTCACTTCGTCGGCATCGGGGGCGCCGGCCTGTCCGGCATCGCCCGGATCATGCTGGCCCGCGGCGTCACCGTGAGCGGGAGCGACGGCACCGATTCACCGGCCCTCGCCGCCCTGCGCGCGCTCGGGGCCACCGTGCACCTGGGTCACGACGCGTCGCACGTCGCCGACGCGGACACCGTGGTCGTCTCCACCGCGGTCCGCGAGGACAACCCCGAGTACGCCGAGGCGGTGCGTCGCGGCCTGCGCGTGCTGCCCCGGTCGGCGGCGCTGGCGGCGGTGATGGCCGGTCGTCGCGTCGTCGCGGTCGCGGGCACGCATGGCAAGACCACGACCACGTCGCTGCTGACGGTCGCCCTGCAGGCGGCCGGGGCGAACCCGACGTACGCGATCGGTGGCGACCTCGCGGCCACCGGCGTGAACGCCGCCGAGGGCACGGGCCCGGTCTTCGTGGCCGAGGCCGACGAGAGCGACGGCGCGTTCCTGCACTACGCGCCGTACGCCGCGATCGTCACGAACGTCGACGCCGACCACCTCGACCACTGGGGCACCGAGGAGGCCTACCGGCGCGCGTTCGACGACTTCGCCGACACGCTCGCCCCCGACGGCTTCCTCGTGTGCTGCGCCGACGACGCCGGTGCCGCCGCCCTGGCCGACCGCCACGAGGCTCGCGGGCGCCGCGTCGTCCGGGTGTCGGCGTCGGCGCCCGGACCGCTCGCAGGCGTCACCCTGTGGTCGCCGGGCGAGCACTACCTCGCCGACGCCCTCGCCGCGCTCGCCGCCGGCGTCGGGCTCGGCTACGCGTCCGACGACCTGGTGCGCGGCATCGCGTCGTACACCGGCACCAAGCGGCGCATGGAGCTCAAGGGCGAGGCCGGGGGAGTGCGGGTCTACGACAGCTACGCCCACCACCCGACCGAGATCGCCGGCGACCTGCAGGCCGCGCGTGCCCTGGCGGGCTCCGGCCGGGTCGTCGTGGCGTTCCAGCCGCACCTGGTCTCGCGCACGCGGATCTTCGGCACGCAGATGGGGGAGGCCCTCGGGGCGGCCGACGAGGTCGTGGTGCTCGACGTCTACCTCGCCCGCGAGGACGCCGATCCCGACGTCACGGGCGCCCTGGTCGCGGACGCCGTGCCCCTGCCGGCGGAGCGGGTCGCACACGTCTCGTCCTTCGACGACGTGGCGGCGGCGCTGGTCGCCCGGGCGCGGCCCGGCGACCTGGTGCTGACCCTCGGCGCCGGCACCGTCACCGAGATCGGCCCCCGGGTGCTGGAGCTGCTCGGTGGCTGACCCCGACCTCCGCACGCGCCGGCGCTTCGCGCGACGCCAGTGGGCCCGCCGGTGGCTGACCTGGAAGCCGGTGCTGGCGGTCGTGCTGGCGGTCGTGCTCGTCGTGGGCGGCGTGTGGCTCGTGTACTTCTCGTCGTTCCTCGCGGTGCAGGGGGTCGACGTCCGTGGCGCCAGCCTGCTGTCGGAGCAGCAGGTGCGCCAGGCCGCCGCCGTACCGGACGGGGAGGCGCTGGCGCGGGTCGACCTCGAGCGGGTCCGCACCCGGGTCCAGGCGCTCGCCGCGGTCAGCTCCGCCGACGTCTCCCGCGAGTGGCCGGACCGGGTGCGCATCGACGTCACCGAGCGGGTGCCGGTGGCGGTCGTCGAGATCGCCGGCAAGCTCCGGGGCATGGATGAGGACGGCGTCGTCTTCCGCGACTACGCCCAGGCCCCGTCCGACCTCCCGCGGGTGCAGACCGGCAGCGACACCGGCAGCGACGCGCTGCGCGAGGCCGCGCTGGTCGTCGGCTCGCTGCCCGCCGACCTGGCCGCCAAGGTGGACCACGTCGAGGTCGAGACCGTCGACCAGATCACCCTCGCCCTCCGCGACGGTCGGACCGTCCGGTGGGGGAGCTCCGCCGACTCCGACCTCAAGGCCGAGGTGCTCGCCGCCCTGCTCGTCGCCCGCAAGGCGCAGACGTACGACGTCTCCGTGCCGGGCAATCCGACGACCAAGTAGCGGCTGTTCGAGGAGGGCCGTCCGGCTACGCCGGTACGAGCGCGTCGCACACCGGACTCCCAGGGCGGCGCCGGACGAATTCGGCTCGTCGGCTCGGCCCGGAGTCGGAACCTGCGACGACCCGCCGCGCTCGGCGTGTCTCCACGATCCAGGCGCTCCAGATGCCTACTGTCGTCACCACGGCGAGGTTGACATAACTATAACCCTCAGGTTGAGGGTCAGGGTTGAGGGACACGCCGGAGAGACATCGACAGACATCCGCACGAGCAGCGAAGGGCGAAAGCCGTGGCAGCAGCACAGAACTACCTGGCCATCATCAAGGTCGTGGGCATCGGTGGTGGTGGTGTCAACGCCGTCAACCGGATGATCGAGGTCGGGCTCAAGGGCGTCGAGTTCATCGCGATCAACACCGACGCGCAGGCGCTCCTCATGAGCGACGCCGACGTGAAGCTCGACATCGGGCGCGAGCTGACCCGTGGCCTCGGTGCGGGCGCCAACCCCGACGTGGGCTCGCGGGCCGCCGAGGACCACGCCGACGAGATCGAAGAGGTCATCAAGGGCGCCGACATGGTGTTCGTGACCGCCGGCGAGGGCGGCGGCACCGGCACCGGCGGCGCGCCGGTCGTCGCGCGGATCGCGCGGAGCCTGGGTGCGCTGACCATCGGTGTCGTCACCCGCCCGTTCGCGTTCGAGGGCCGCCGCCGCGCCAACTCCGCCGAGGAGGGCATCGCGCAGCTGCGCGAGGAGGTCGACACCCTCATCGTGATCCCGAACGACCGGCTGCTGTCGATCAGCGACCGCAACGTGTCGGTGCTCGACGCGTTCAAGCAGGCCGACCAGGTGCTCCTCCAGGGTGTCTCCGGCATCACGGACCTGATCACCACCCCGGGCCTGATCAACCTCGACTTCGCCGACGTGAAGTCCGTCATGTCGAACGCCGGCTCCGCGCTGATGGGCATCGGTTCGGCCCGCGGCGAGGACCGGTCGGTCGCCGCCGCGGAGATGGCGGTCTCCAGCCCGCTGCTCGAGGCGAGCATCGACGGCGCGCACGGCGTGCTGCTCTCGATCGCCGGCGGCTCCGACCTCGGCCTGTTCGAGATCAACGAGGCCGCCGCGCTCGTCGCCGAGGCGGTGCACCCCGAGGCCAACATCATCTTCGGTGCGACCATCGACGACGCCCTCGGCGACGAGGTCCGGGTGACCGTGATCGCGGCCGGGTTCGACGGCGGCCAGCCGAAGCGTCGTGACGAGGGTGCCGCACTCCGGCGCGACTCGCGGCCGCAGGAGGCTCCGGCCGCGACGCGGACCGCCGCGCCGGCCGTCACGGCCGCCCGGCAGGAGGCGCCCGCGACGAAGGACGCCGACAAGGACGCCGAGAAGGACAAGGAGAGGGAGAAGGTCACGACCCCGCAGGCCAGCTCGCCGCGACCCGCGCCGCGCCCGGTGCAGTTCGACGACGACGACCTGGACGTGCCCGACTTCCTTAAGTGACCTTCCTCTTCCACGACACCGTGCCGGTCGCGACCGGCACGGTGTCGGTCGCGTTCACCGGGCGGCGCCTGGACCTCGGCGACCTCGCCCCCGATGACGTCCGCGCCGCCGGGCTCGCGGAGATCGCCGCCGCCACCGGCGCGACGCCGTACCTCATGCGCCAGGTGCACGGCACCACCGTGCACGTCGTGCACGGCGACCGGTCCGGCGTGGTCCCGGAGGCCGACGCGCTGGTCACCGACCGTCCGGGCGTGGCGCTGCTCGCCCGAGCCGCCGACTGCGTCCCCGTGCTCCTCGTCGGGGAGGACGGCGCGATCGGTGCCGTCCACGCCGGCCGCGAGGGAGTACGCCGCGGCGTGGTCGCGGCCGCCGTCGAGCGGCTGCGCGAGCTCGGGGCCACCGGCCTGCGCGCGTGGGTCGGCCCGCACATCTGCGGCCGCTGCTACGAGGTGCCGGCCGAGATGCGCGCCGAGGTCGCGGCCGTGGTGCCCGCCACGGCGGCCACGACCAGCTGGGGCACGCCGTCCCTCGACCTCGGCGCGGGCGTGCTCGCCGAGCTCGCCGACGCGGGCGTCGCCGTCGTCGAGGTGGGCGGCTGCACCCGCGAGGACGAGGCGTTCCACTCCTACCGTCGCGACGGTGCCGCCGCCGGGCGCCTGGCCGGGGTCGTCTGGAGGGCGGCATGAGCCGCCGCGACGAGATCGCAGCCGGCCTGGGCACCGTCCGCGGCCGCATCGCCTCCGCCTGCGCCGACGCCGGCCGCGACCCGGGGGAGGTCCGGCTGGTCGTGGTGACGAAGTTCTTCCCGGCCTCCGACGTGCGCATCCTCGCCGACCTCGGCGTCACCGACGTGGGGGAGAACCGCCACCAGGAGGCCCAGGCCAAGGCCACCGAGTGCGCCGACCTCGGCCTCACCTGGCACTTCATCGGCGGGCTGCAGAGCAACAAGGCCGCCGCCGTCGCGGCGTACGCCGACGTGGTCGAGTCCGTCGACCGCGCCAAGCTGGTCGCCGGGCTCGACCGCGGGGCCCAGCAGCGCGAGCACGTCGTCGACGTGCTGCTCCAGGTCAGCCTCGACCCGCCCGGCCGCGAGGGCCGCGCGGGCGTCGACCCCGACGGACTGGCCGCGCTCGGCGCGGCCGTCGACGCGGCCGGGATGCTCCGGCTGCGCGGTCTGATGGCCGTCGCACCCCTCGGTGAGGACCCCGCGGCGGCGTTCGAGCGCCTGGCCGGGATCCGCACCGACTTCCTCGCCGACCACCCCGACGCGACCTGGCTGTCGGCGGGGATGAGCGGCGACCTCGAGCACGCGGTGCGAGCCGGCGCGACACACGTGCGCATTGGCTCGGCGGTCCTCGGTTCGAGGCCCGTGACCAAGTAATGTCCCAGCTACCACACCATCACCGGAGGGCACAGTCATGAGCGGCGCGATGCGCAGGATCGGCGAGTACCTCGGCCTGCTCGAGGACACCGGCCGGTACGACGACGAGTACGCCTACGAGGGCGAGTACGAGACGCAGGAGACCGCTCCCGTCCGTGCGCCGAAGCGCGAGGTGCGTCCCGCGCCCGTGTCCGACATCTCCGAGCGCCGGCGACCGGCGTCCGGACCTACCGGAGTGGTGGCCGAGCTGTCCCGCATCACGACCCTGCACCCGCGCACCTACAACGAGGCGCGGACCGTCGGCGAGAACTTCCGCGAGGGCACGCCGGTGATCATGAACCTCTCGGAGATGGACGACTCGGACGCCAAGCGTCTCGTCGACTTCGCCGCGGGCCTGGTGTTTGCGACGCGTGGCACGATCGAGCGCGTCACCAGCAAGGTGTTCCTGCTCTCGCCGCCGAACGTGACGGTGGCCGCCGAGGACAAGCAGCGGATCGTCGAGGGCGGGTTCTTCAACCAGAGCTGATCCCGTCCACGAAGCTAGGAACCGTCGTACGTGAGTGTTGCCGGAGGTCTCATCGAGGCCGTGCTGTGGCTGTTCATCGCGCTCCTGTGGATCCGGTTCGTGGTGGACTGGGTGCAGGTGTTCGCGCGCTCGTGGGCGCCCCACGGCGTGCTCCTGGTGGTCCTGGAGGGTGTGTACTCGACGACGGATCCGCCGATCAAGGCGCTGCGGCGGGTGATCCCGCCGCTGCGGATCGGGAGCATCTCGCTCGACCTGAGCTTCCTGATCGTGATGATCGCCGCGTACGTCCTGCTCCGGATCAACCGGGAGATCTTCCTGGCCTGAGTGGGCAGCCTGCCGCAGATGAGCCGCTCACCTGCGCAGGCGCTATTGTTCGATCGACAGCTACTAACGATGAGAATGGGTGAGGTCATGCCGCTGACGCCTGAGGACGTGAGCAACAAGCGCTTTACTCCCGTCCGGCTCCGCGAGGGCTACGACATGGGCGAGGTCGACCAGTTCCTGGACGAGGTCGAGGCGGAGCTCGCGCGCCTGACGAAGGAGAACGACGACCTCCGGTCGAAGCTGGCCGCGGCCCAGAGCGGTGGTGGCGCTCCGACGGAGACCGCACCCCAGCCGCGCGTCGAGGAGAAGGCCCCCGAGCCGGCCCCGGCGCCGGCCGTCGTGTCGGGCCCGGTCGAGACGATCCGGGTCGAGACCGTCCCCGAGGCGTCGAACGCTGCTGCCCGGCTGCTCGAGATCGCGACCCGCAACGCCGACGAGCTCGTCGAGGACGCGAAGAACGAGGCCGACAAGATCATCGGTGAGGCCCGCACCAAGGCCGAGCGCCTGGAGTCGGAGTCCAAGGTCAAGGCCGACCGCCTCGAGTCGGACGCCCGGACCCGCTCCCAGATGCTCGACTCGGAGACCGCCGAGCGCCGCCGCCAGATGTTCGGCGACCTCGAGCGCGAGCGCGACATCCTCAACAGCGAGGTCGAGAAGCTCCGCTCGTTCGAGCGGGAGTACCGGTCCCGCCTGAAGAGCTACTTCACCCAACAGCTCGAGGCGCTGGGCACGGGTGCCGGTGAGAGCCCGGCGGCGGGCGGCGACGACGCCCCGGCGCCGAAGCGGCTGCGCTCGATCCTCGGCGAGGACGACGCCTGACCCGTTCCACCCCTCTCATCACGCCTGGCGGCCGGTCCCACTCGGGGCCGGCCGCTTCGGCATCTGCACGGTGTGGCTGATTTGAGGGCGTCGGGGTCACCGGCTACCCTCCCCGCACACCCTGTGGTTCAAGCCACAGCCCGTGAGGCCCGAGGAGGCCCGACCATGGCTCGCAGCACGAGGAAGTCGCTCGCTGGGCAGGCGGCCTCCGCCGCCCGGAAGGTGATCGGCCGCAAGTCCACCGCCAAGACGCCGGCCCCCGCGAAGAAGTCCCCCGCGACCAAGGCTCCCGCGACCAAGGCAGCCGCGAAGAAGACGCCCGCGAAGACGGCGGCGAAGACCGCCCCGGCGAAGAAGGCGGCCCCGGTGAAGAAGGCGGCTCCGGCCACGAAGACGGCTGCGGTCAAGAAGGCGGCCCCGGCCACGAAGGCGGCCCCGGTGAAGAAGGCGGCTCCGGCCACGAAGACGGCTGCGGTGAAGAAGGCGACCCCGGCGAAGAAGGCGACTCCCGCCAAGAAGACGGCCCCGGCGACGAAGACGACTCCCGCCAAGAAGACGGCCCCGGCGAAGAAGGCGGCCCCGGCGAAGAAGACAAGTACGGCGAAGAAGGCTGCCGCCCCCGCGCAGAAGGCTGCCCCGGCGAAGAAGGCTGCCCCGGCGAAGAAGGCTGCCCCGGCGACGAAGGCTGCCCCGGCGAAGAAGGCTGCCCCGGCGAAGAAGGCCGCCCCCGCGAAGAAGGCCGCTCCGGCGAAGAAGTCCGCGGCCCGCAAGGCGCCGGTCAGCGCGCTCGTCGTCAAAGAGGGCGAGGGCGCCTGGACCCAGGCCGAGCTCAAGGAGGTCCTCGCCGAGCTCCACGAGCAGCTCGAGCACAGCCGCTCGATCGTCGAGGCCCAGGAGGCCGAGCTCAACGGTCTGATGCGCGACTCCGGCGACGGCGCGGGCCAGGACCAGGCCGACCTCGGAGCGACCAGCTTCGAGCGCGACCACGAGCTCACCGTGCTCAACAGCGAGCGCGACAAGCTCGCCCAGATCGAGCGTGCGCTGGCCCGCATCGACGACGGCACCTACGGCGTGTGCGAGTCCTGCGGCAACCCCATCGGCAAGATGCGGCTCATGGCGTTCCCGCGTGCCACACTGTGCATGACATGCAAGCAGCGCGAGGAGCGTCGCTGACCGGCGACGAGAACGACAGCGGAACGACCCCTCCCCGCGGCCCCCGGGGCCGCCACCTCGTGATCTTCGCGGCGGTCGCCCTCGCGGCGTACGCCGTCGACGTGGTGTCCAAGGTGATCGCGGTCGAGAAGCTCACCGACCGTCCCGACGTGCAGGTCCTCGGCGACCTGCTCGTGCTCCACCTGGTCCGCAACCCGGGCGCGGCGTTCAGCACGGGGACGGCGTACACCGAGGTGTTCAGCATCGCGTCGATCGTCGCGGTGCTCGTGGTGCTGTGGTTCGCGCGCCGGCTGCGCAGCGCGGGCTGGGCGGTGGCGCTCGGCCTGCTGCTCGCCGGTGTCGCCGGCAACCTCACCGACCGGCTGGTACGTGAGCCCGGGCCCCTGCGTGGGCACGTGGTGGACATGTTCATGCTGCCCCACTGGCCGGTGTTCAACGTCGCCGACATCTGCATCGACGTCGCCGCGGCCCTGATCCTCGTGCAGGTCTACCGGGGTGTGCGCCTGGACGGCACCCGGGTCCCACGGGAGGACTCCGAGTGACCTCCGCGGCCGACCACCGGAGCCTGCCCGTGCCCGAGGTCCTCGACGGTGAGCGTGTGGACGCCGCGATGGCCCGGTTGTTCGGGCTGTCGCGCACCCGCGCCGCCGACCTCATCGCCCGGGGCAACGTCGAGCTCGACGGCCGCGCGGCGACCAAGAGCGACCGGGTCGTCCCGGGCGCGATCCTCGACGTCACCATCCCCGTCGAGGCGAACCCGCTCGAGGTCGTCCCCGAGGTCGTCGAGGGGATCAAGATCATCCACGACGACGACGCGATCGTCGTGATCGACAAGCCGGTGGGCGTCGCGGTCCACCCCTCGCCGGGCTGGTCCGGCCCGACCGTGGTCGGGCACCTGGCCGGGGCCGGGTTCCGCATCTCCACCAGCGGGGCGTCCGAGCGGCAGGGCATCGTCCAGCGGCTCGACGTCGGCACGTCGGGCGTGATGGTCATCTGCAAGTCCGAGCACGCCTACTCGGTGCTCAAGAACGCGTTCCGCCACCGCACCGTCGACAAGGTCTACCACGCGCTGGTCCAGGGTCACCCGGACCCGCTGGAGGGCACGATCGACGCCCCGATCGGCCGGCACCCGAAGGCGGACTACAAGTTCGCGGTGATGGCCGACGGCCGCCACAGCGTCACCCACTACGAGACCCTCGAGGCGCACCGGTTCGCCAGCCTGCTGGAGATCCACCTCGAGACCGGTCGCACCCACCAGATCCGGGTGCACATGGCTGCGCTCAAGCACCCGTGCGTCGGCGACCTGACGTACGGCGCGGACCCCTCGCTGGCGAAGCGGGTCGGGCTGCAGCGGCAGTGGCTGCACGCCGTACGCCTCGGGTTCGAGCACCCGGACACGGGCGACTACGTCGAGTACGAGTCGGCGTACCCCGACGACCTCGCGCAGGCGCTCGAGGTGATCCGTGACGCCCACTGAGCCGGAGACCACCGACCTCACGCTGCGCCGGGCCGGCCCCGAGGACGCCGAGGCGATCGCCGACCTCTACACCGCCGCCCGGGTGGCGGCGGTGCCGGAGATGCCGCCCGCACTGCACACGAACGCCGAGGACCGGCAGTGGATGGCCGGCCAGCTCGCGCAGGACGACCACGAGGCCTGGGTCGCCGAGCGCGACGGCCGGATCGTCGGGTACGCCCTGCTGTCGCCGGTGTGGCTCGACCACCTCTTCATCGACCCCGAGCACCTCGGTGCCGGCATCGGCTCGGTGCTGCTGGACCTGGTGAAGTCGGTGCGGCCCGACGGCTTCTCGCTGTGGGTGTTCGAGAGCAACCTCGGCGCGCGCCGCTTCTACGTCCGGCACGGGCTGGTCGAGCTGGAGCGCACCGACGGGTCGGGCAACGAGGAGAAGGCCCCCGACGTCCGGATGGCCTGGCCCGGCTCCGAGCCGCTCGCCTTCTACCGCGGCCTGATCGACGAGGTCGACGAGCAGCTCGGCGACCTGCTGGCCCGCCGCGCCGCGCTGACCCGCGCGGTCCAGGCCCACAAGCAGGACGCGACCCGCGACCCCGAGCGCGAGCAGGAGATCGCCGCCGCCCTCGCCCGCCGCGCGCCCGCGCTGGGCCACGAGCGGCTGGCCCGGATCGTCCACGCGATCATCACCGAGAGCCTGGACGCGGCCACGGAGCTCTGAATCCGGGACTGTCGGCGGCGGGTGCCAACATCGAGGCCTGCGGTCGCGTAGTCTGGCGTCCTTCCCCAAGGCGGCGCCGACGACCGATTCGCGGCCCTGTTCTGCATGCCCGCAACTGCCCCAGAATTCGCACAGCTCGAGGAGTGGCCCGCGACGATGGCGAACGCCTCCCAGGACTCCTTCGTCCACCTGCACGTCCACACCGAGTACTCCATGCTCGACGGGGCCTCGCTGCTCGACGGACTCTTCACGCGGGTGGCGGACCTGGAGATGCCGGCGATCGCCATGACCGACCACGGCAACCTCCACGGCGCGTTCGACTTCTACTCCAAGGCCCGCAAGTACGGCGTGAAGCCGATCATCGGCATCGAGGCCTACATCACCCCGGGCACCTCGCGCGGCGAGCGCCGGCGGGTGCGGTGGGGCAAGGGTGACGCGGCCGAGGAGGGCGGCGACGACGTCGCGGGTGGTGGCGCCTACACCCACATGACGATGTGGGCCGAGAGCACCGAGGGCATGCACAACCTGTTCCGGCTCTCGTCCCGGTCCAGTCTGGAGGGCTACTTCTACAAGCCCCGGATGGACAAGGAGATCCTCCAGGAGCACAGCAAGGGGCTCATCGTCAGCACCGGCTGTCCCAGCGGCGCCATCCAGACGCGGCTGCGCCTGGGCCAGTGGGACGAGGCGGTGCGCGAGGCGGGCGAGCTGCAGGAGATCTTCGGGCGCGACAACGTCTTCCTCGAGCTGATGGACCACGGCATCTCCATCGAGAAGCGGGTCCGCGACGACCTGCTGCGGCTCGGCCGCGAGCTCGGGATCCCGCCGCTGGCGACCAACGACTCCCACTACAACAACCCCGGCGACGCCGACGCCCACGACGCCCTGATCTGCGTCGCCTCCGGCAAGCGGCTCTCGGACCCGAACCGGCTCAAGTTCGACGGCGGTGGCTACTACATCAAGTCCGCGGCGGAGATGCGCGAGCTCTGGGCGTCGTACGACCTCGGCGAGGCCTGCGACAACACCCTCGCCATCGCCGAGCGCTGCGAGGTCGAGTTCGTCGAATCCACCGGCGGCTACATGGCCCGCGCCGACGTCCCTGCCGGCGAGACCGAGGAGAGCTGGTTCCGCAAGGAGGTCTGGCGGGGCATCGAGGCCCGCTACCCCGGCGAGCGACTGACCCAGGAGGTCAAGGACCGCGTCGAGATGGAGCTGGCGATCATCTCGCAGAAGGGCTACTGCGGGTACTACCTCGTGGTCGCCGACTTCATCCAGTGGTCCAAGCGCAACGGCATCCGGGTCGGTCCCGGCCGCGGCTCGGGTGCGGGCTCGATCGCGGCGTACGCCCTGAGCATCACCGACCTGTGCCCCCTCGAGCACGGGCTGTTCTTCGAGCGCTTCCTCAACCCCGAGCGTCCGTCGATGCCCGACTTCGACATCGACTTCGACGACCACCGCCGCGGCGAGGTCATCAAGTACGTCACCGACAAGTACGGCGCCGACCGGGTCGCCCAGATCGCCACCTTCGGCCGGCTCAAGGCCAAGGCCGCGATCAAGGACGCCGCCCGGGTGCTCGACTACGGCTTCGCGATCTCCGACCGGATCACCAAGGCGCTGCCGCCGGACGTGATGGGCAAGGGCGTCCCGCTCAAGGACATCTTCGACCCGGGGCACAAGCGGTACGGCGAGGGCGGGGAGTTCCGCTCGCTGCACGACTCCGACCACGACGTCCGCAAGATCTACGAGACCGCGGTCGGGCTCGAGGGCCAGATCCGCAACTGGGGCGTGCACGCCGCAGGCGTGATCATGTCCAGCGAGCCGCTGATCGACATCGTCCCGATCATGGCCCGCCCGCAGGACGGCGCGATCATCACCCAGTTCGACTACCCGATGTGCGAGTCGCTCGGGCTGGTCAAGATGGACTTCCTGGGGCTGAGCAACCTCCACATCCTCGAGAACGCCGTGGCGAACATCGAGGCCAACCGGGGCGAGAAGATCGTCCTGGAGGAGCTGCCGTTCGACGACCGGGCGACCTACGAGCTGATGGGCCGCGGCGAGACGCTCGGCGTGTTCCAGCTCGACGGTGGCGGCATGCGGGCGCTGCTGCGGTCCCTGCAGCCCGACCAGTTCGCCGACATCACCGCCGTGAGTGCCCTCTACCGTCCCGGACCCATGGGCGCGGACTCGCACAACAAGTACGCGCGCCGCAAGAACGGTCGCGAGCCGATCGAGCCGATCCACCCCGCGCTGGCCGAGGCGCTGGAGCCGGTCCTGGGGGAGACCTACGGCCTGATCGTCTACCAGGAGCAGGTGATGGCGATCGCCCAGGTCCTGGCGGGCTTCACGCTGGGGGCCGCGGACAACCTGCGCCGCGCGATGGGCAAGAAGAAGAAGGAGGAGCTCGACAAGCAGTACGCCGGCTTCCAGGCCGGCATGCTCGAGCGCGGGTTCCCCCAGGACGCGATCGACACGCTCTGGGCGATCCTGCTGCCCTTCTCCGACTACGCGTTCAACAAGTCCCACTCCGCGGCGTACGGCGTCATCACCTACTGGACCGCCTACCTCAAGGCCAACTACCCGGCCGAGTACATGGCGGCCCTGCTGACGTCGGTGAAGGACGACAAGGACAAGATGGCGATCTACCTCAACGAGTGCCGCCGGATGAAGATCCAGGTGCTCCCGCCGGACGTCAACGAGTCGTCGCACGACTTCACCCCGGTCGGCCACGACATCCGCTTCGGCCTCACCGCGATCCGCAACGTCGGCTCGAACGTCGTCGACGGCATCGTCTCCGGGCGCGAGGAGAAGGGCCGCTACGAGGACTTCAACGACTTCCTCGAGAAGGTCCCGGCGCTGGTCTGCAACAAGCGGGTCATCGAGTCGCTGATCAAGGCCGGCGCGTTCGACGACATGAAGCACAAGCGGCGGGCGCTGGTGGCGATCCACGAGACCGCGGTCGACCAGTACGTCGACATCAAGCGCAACGAGGCGATCGGCCAGGACTCGCTGTTCGGCGGGCTCGACGACGGCTCGGGCTTCGGTGTGTCCGTGGCCATCCCCGACATCGACGACTGGGACAAGATGACCCTGCTCGGCCACGAGCGGGAGATGCTGGGCCTGTACGTCTCCGACCACCCGCTGCTCGGGCTCGAGCACGTGCTCTCGACGGGCACCGACTGCAGCATCGGCCAGCTGATGATGGACGAGGACCGCCCGGACGGCAGCCCGATCACCGTCTCCGGCCTGGTCACGTCGGTGCAGCGGAAGATCACCAAGCGCGGCGACGCCTGGGCGCTGGTGACCGTCGAGGACCTCGACGGTGCCATCGACGTCCTGCTCTTCCCGAGTGCCTGGCAGCTGGCCGGTCCCGTGGTCTCCGAGGACGCGATCATCACCGTGAAGGGCCGGCTCTCGCGGCAGAAGGACCAGCCCGAGATCCACGGCCAGGAGATCAGCGTCCCGGATCTCTCCGACGGCCCGTCCGGTCCGGTGGTGATCAGCCTGCCGTCGACGCGCTGCACCCCGCCGGTCATCGAGCAGCTCAAGGAGGTGCTGGGCACCCACCGGGGCATGACCGAGGTGCGTTTGCGACTCTTGACCCGTGAGCAGACCATGGTCATGCGCCTCGACGACCGCCTCCGGGTCACCCCGAGCCCGGCGCTCTTCGCGGACCTCAAGCAGCTGCTGGGGCCCGGATGCCTGACCGGCTGAGGCCGGCGCTCGTCCAGGCCGGCCTCGCCGTCCTGGTCCTCGCGGTGGTGGGCGTGCTCGCCGGCGTGGTGTGGGAGTGGGTGTGGACCGCGCCGGTCGGCGTCGTCGTCGACCACAAGTGGGTCGCCCTCGACGAGGCCAACCTCCGCGACCAGTTCTCCGGCACCGGCTGGTACGTCGTCGTCGCCGCGGTCGCCGGCCTGGTCGGTGGTGCCGTGGTCGCGCTGTTCCTGGACCGGGTCCCGCTGGCCACGCTGCTCGGCGTCGTCGTGGGCTCGTTGCTCGGAGCCATGCTCATGTACCGCGTCGGCCTCGCCCTCGGCCCGGGCGACCCGCTGCAGGCGGCCGCGGACGCGAAGGAGGGCGCCCACGTCCCGGCGCAGCTCGTGGTCACCGGGCACAGCGCGTGGATCGCGCTCCCGGCCGGCGCGCTCGTCGCGCTGGCCCTGGTCTTCCTCGGCCTCTCGACGGTGCACCGCAGCGAGATCAGGACCGACTGACCGGCGCCACCGTCGCGCCGGTGGCGCGGACCAGGTCCGCCGGCGCGATGCCGAGGTCGAGGCCGCGGCGCCCGCCCGAGACGTACACCGTGTCGAAGGTCATCGCGGTCTCGTCGAGCACGGTCGGGTGCGGGCGCTTCTGGCCGACCGGCGAGATCCCGCCGGCGACGTACCCGGTCGCGCGCTCGGCCGCCGCGACGTCGGCCATCGCGGCCCTGCTGCCGCCGGCCGCGCGGGCCAACGCCTTGAGGTCGAGCTGGCCGGACACCGGGACGATCCCGACCGTCAGCCGCCCGTCGACGGTGGCCATCAGCGTCTTGAACACCTGAGCGGGATCGAGGCCCAGCGCATCGGCGGCCTCGAGGCCGAACGACGCGGCGCGCGGGTCGTGCTCGTACTCGTGGAGGGTGAACGCGATGCCGGCGCGCGTCAGCGCCACTGTGGCCGGCGTGCCGCCGGCGGACTTCTTCCTGGCCATCAGCGCCGCCCTCAGTTCGGGGACCACCGCGTCCGCGCCACCTCGGTGGCCGGCAGCGACGGGATCACGTTCATCGCGCGCAGCTCGGCGCGCAGCAGGTCGGTGACCATGACCAGGCGGACGGCGGCGTCCTCGGCCTCGAGCAGCGCCTGCCGCTCCTGCATCGGCAGCGGGGCGACCGCCGCGAGCGTCCAGGAGAGCCAGGTCGCATCGCGGGGAAGCGTGCCGGAGTACGGGTCGGCGCGGATGTCGGCCAGCGCGGCGCGGTACGCCGTGAACGCGATCCGCGCCTGCTCCAGGATCGACTCGGCGACCGGTGCCTCGGGGTCGGGGTACTCGGTGACGTGCCCGACCGGGAACGGGCCGGACGTGTCGAGCCGGTCGAGCCTGATCCGCTCCTGGCCGACGGCGACGACCTCGAAGGTGCCGTCCGGGTTCGACTCGACCTCGGTGAGCTGGAGCCGGAGGCCGACCCGGTACAGCGACTGCGAGCCGTGGTCGCCCACCTCGTATCCCTCGCGGATGCCGACCGAGCCGAACAGCCGCTCGGCGGGGTCCTCGACGCGCAGGAGGTGGTGCACGAGCGCGCGGTAGCGATCCTCGAAGACCGTCAGCGGCACGCTCACGCCCGGGAAGAGGACCGCGTTCAGCGGGAACATCGGCAGCGTGTCGGCCACGTCACCCAACCTAGTCCAGCCTGCGTCCCGCGTCGGGAGCGACAGGCGAGCGCTCGTAGAATCGACTCATGATCCAGCGCATCGACCTGCGGGGAGCCGACCGGAGCACGGTCGACTACCGGGCAGCCGTGCCCCGCGCCGACTTCGACGTCGAGGCGGCGGTGCCGGCGGTGCATGCGATCTGCGAGGACGTCCGCACCCGGGGGTTGGACGCGATCCGCGAGCTGTCGGAGAAGTTCGACGGCGTGGCGGTCGACGACATCCGGGTCGCGCCCGAGGCGCTGCGCGCCGCGTTGGAGCAGCTCGACCCCGACATCCGGGCCGGGTTGGAGGAGTCGATCCGCCGGCTCCGCGCGACCTGCGCGAACGAGCTCGAGCAGGACGCCGTCACCGACCTCGGTCCGGGCGCCCGCGTCACCCACCGCAAGGTGCCGGTCGGCCGGGTGGGTCTCTACGTCCCGGGCGGTCTCGCGCCGCTGGTCTCCAGCGTCCTGATGAACGTCGTCCCGGCGCAGACCGCCGGCGTCGAGTCGATCGCGCTCGCGAGCCCGCCGCAGAAGGAGTTCGGTGGCGCCGTCCACCCGACGATCCTGGCCGCGTGCGCGCTGCTCGGTGTCGACGAGGTGTACGCCGTGGGCGGCGCCCAGGCGATCGCGATGTTCGCCTACGGCACCGGACCGTGCGCGAAGGTCGACCTGGTCACCGGCCCCGGCAACATCTACACCGTCACGGCCAAGCGGATCCTCAAGGGCCTGGTCGGCATCGACTCCGAGGCCGGCCCGACCGAGATCGCCATCCTCGCCGACGACTCCGCCGACCCCGCGCACGTCGCCGCCGACCTGGTCAGTCAGGCCGAGCACGACCCGCTGGCGGCGTCGGTCCTGGTGACGCCGTCCGAGACGCTGGCTGCCGCGGTCGAGTCCGCGCTCGAGGACCAGGTCGCCGCCACCAAGCACGTCGAGCGGATCCGCACCAGCCTGTCCGGCAACCAGTCCGGCATCGTCCTCGTCGACGACCTCGAGCAGGGGCTGGACGTCGTGAACGCCTACGCCGCCGAGCACCTCGAGATCCAGACCGAGGACGCCGCCGCCTGGGCCGCCCGGGTCCGCAACGCCGGAGCGATCTTCGTCGGTGCCTACGCCCCGGTCAGCCTCGGCGACTACTGCGCCGGCTCCAACCACGTGCTGCCCACGGGCGGCTGCGCCTGCCACAGCAGCGGCCTGTCCGTGCGCGCGTTCACCAAGTCGGTGCACGTCGTCGACTACTCCCGCGAGGCCCTCGAGGCCGTCGCCGGCCACGTCGTCACGCTCGCCGAGGCCGAGGACCTGCCGGGCCACGGCGCCGCGGTGTCGGTGCGGTTCACCCGATGACCTGGCCGCCGCTGCGAGAGGAGCTGCGGGGGATCGAGCCGTACGGCGCACCGCAGCTCGACGTCCCCGTCCAGCTCAACACCAACGAGAACCCGTACGGCCCGTCCGAGGTGTGCGCGGACGACATCGCGGCGGCCGTCCGCACCGCGGCGCTCACGCTCAACCGGTACCCGGACCGCGAGCACGTCGAGCTGCGCGCCGCGCTCGCGGCGTACCTCTCCCGGGACACGCCCCACGGCATCGTGCCCGAGCAGGTCTGGGCGGCGAACGGGTCCAACGAGGTGATGCTGCAGCTGCTCCAGGCCTTCGGCGGGCCGGGGCGCACCGCGATGAGCTTCGCGCCGACGTACTCGATGTACCCGGAGTACGCCCGCGACACCTCGACCACCTGGGTGCAGGGCCGACGGGCCGAGGACTTCAGCCTCGACCTGGACGCCGCGCGCGAGGCGATCGAGCGCGAGCGGCCGAGCGTCGTGCTGCTGCCCAGCCCCAACAACCCGACCGGCACGGCCCTCCCGCCGGAGGCGGTCGGGCTGCTGTGCAAGGCCGCAGGGGACGGGCTGGTCGTCGTCGACGAGGCGTACGGCGAGTTCCGCCGCGCCGGCGTGCCGAGCGCGCTCGAGCTGCTGCCGACGTATCGCAACCTCATCGTGACGCGCACGATGAGCAAGGCGTTCGCGGCCGCCGGCCTGCGCCTGGGCTATCTCGCCGCCGACCCCGCGATCTGCGACGCGATCCGGGTGGTGCGGCTGCCGTACCACCTCTCGACCGTCACCCAGGCGACCGCGCTGGCGGCTCTCCGGCACGCTCCGGAGCTGCTCGGGAAGGTCGACGAGCTGCGCGCCGAGCGGGACCGGACCGTCGCCTGGCTGCGCGAGCAGGGACTGGCCGTGGCCGACAGCGACGCGAACTTCGCATTGTTCGGGACGTTCACGGACCGTCATGCTGTGTGGCAGGGGCTGCTCGACCGGGGCGTGCTGATCCGGGAGACCGGCCCCGACGGCTGGCTGCGGGTCTCGATCGGCACCGGTGACGAGATGCAGGCATTCAAGGACGCACTGACCGAGGTCAGGGAGGAGCTGGCATGAGCAGGTCCGCACGGATCGAGCGGCAGACCAAGGAGTCGAAGGTGCTGGTCGAGGTCGACCTCGACGGCACCGGACGCACCGACATCTCCACCGGCGTGGGTTTCTACGACCACATGCTCGACGCGTTCGGCCGGCACGCGTTGGTCGACCTGACCGTGCAGACCGATGGCGACACCCACATCGACGCGCACCACACCGTCGAGGACACCGCGATCGTCCTGGGCCAGGCGCTGCGCGAGGCGCTCGGTGACAAGGCCGGCGTCCGCCGCTTCGGCGACGCCACCGTGCCGCTCGACGAGGCGCTGGTGCAGGCGGTCGTCGACGTGTCGGGGCGGCCGTACTGCGTCCACACCGGCGAGCCCGAGGGCCAGCAGTACGTCGTGCTCGGCGGGGACTACCTCGGGTCGCTGACCCGGCACGTCTTCGAGACGATCGCGTTCCACGCCCACCTCGCCCTGCACGTGCGTGTCCTCGCCGGTCGCGAGCCGCACCACATCGTCGAGACGCAGTTCAAGGCGTTCGCCCGGGCGTTCCGCGACGCGGTCGCGATCGATCCGCGCGAGACCGGCGTGCCGTCCACGAAGGGGCTCCTCTGATGGTGCGCTCACAGGTTCGCCCGCTGTGACCCGTCCCCACGTCGTGGTCCTCGACTACGGGTCGGGGAACCTCCGCTCCGCGGTGCGCGCGGTCGAGCGCGCCGGCGCCGAGGTGACGCTGACGTCCGACCGCGCCCTGGCGCAGGACGCCGACGGCCTCGTCGTCCCGGGCGTGGGTGCGTTCGCCGCATGCATGCAGGGCCTGCGGGCGATCCGCGGGCACGAGGTGATCGGCCGGCGGCTCGCCGGCGGGCGTCCGGTGCTCGGCATCTGCGTGGGGATGCAGATCCTCTTCGAGCGCGGCGTCGAGCACGGCGTCGAGACCGCGGGCTGCGACGAGTGGCCGGGTGTGGTCGAGCGCCTCCGGGCGCCGGTGGTGCCGCACATGGGCTGGAACACGGTCGACGTCACCGCGGGGAGCACGCTGTTCCGGGGCATCGAGGACGAGCGCTTCTACTTCGTGCACTCGTACGGCGTCCGCGACTGGACGCTCGTGACCAACGACCGGACCCGCGCGCCCCTGGTGCACTGGACGACGCACGGGGGAGACCGGTTCGTGGCGGCCGTCGAGAACGGTCCACTCAGCGCGACCCAGTTCCACCCCGAGAAGTCCGGCGACGCCGGCGCCGCGCTCCTGCACAACTGGGTGCGGTCGTTGTGAGGTCGCGGCCGTGAGCAAGGAGCGCGCCCAGCGGCGCGCGGAGCGGGAGCGCGAGGCGGCCGTCCTCGCCGCCGCCCGGGCCGCCGAGGCCGAGCGCAAGCAGCGCCGCGATGCGCGCGTCCGCGCCGTGACGTCGAAGCTGCCCACCCGCCGGCGGGGGCCTGCGGGCATCCTCGCCGAGCGCCGTCGCAAGCAGAACGGCGCGCTGGTCGCCGTACTCGTTGCGCTGAACGTCCTGGTCTGGATCTTCAGCGACGACTGGGCCCTGCGCCTCGCCGCCCTCGTGGTGAGCCTGCTCGCCGCCCCCGTCCTGCACACCCTGCTGTTCCGCCGATCCTGAAGGACCACCATGGCTGACTACCTCGAGCTGCTCCCCGCCGTCGACATCACCGAGGGGCGGGCCGTCCAGCTCGCCCAGGGCGTGTCCGGCTCGGAGCGCGTGTACGGCGACCCCGTGGCCGCCGCGATGCGCTGGCAGGACGCGGGGGCGGAGTGGCTGCACCTGGTCGACCTCGACGCGGCGTTCGGGCGCGGCTCCAACCGTGAGCTGCAGGCCGAGATCGTCGGTGCCCTCGACATCCAGGTCGAGATGAGCGGTGGCATCCGCGACGACGAGTCGCTCGCGGCCGCGCTCGCCACCGGCTGCCGCCGGGTGAACATCGGCACCGCGGCGCTCGAGCAGCCGGAGTGGTGCGCCAAGGTCATCGCCGAGCACGGCGACCGCGTCGCCATCGGCCTCGACGTCCGCGGCCGGACGCTGGCCGCCCGGGGCTGGACCAAGGACGGCGGCGACCTCTACGAGACGCTCGCCCGCCTCGACGCCGAGGGCTGCGCGCGGTACGTCGTCACCGACGTCAACAAGGACGGGATGCTCCAGGGGCCGAATCTCCAGCTGCTCCGCGACGTCTGCGCGACCACAGCCGCGCCGGTCGTCGCGTCGGGCGGCGTCACCACGCTGGACGACATCCGCGCGCTGATGACGCTGGTGCCCGAGGGCGTCGAGGGGGCGATCGCGGGCACCGCGCTCTACGAGGGCCGGTTCACGCTCGAGGACGCGCTCGCGCTGACCAAGGGTGCCGCCTCGTGACCCTCGCCGTACGCGTCATCCCCTGCCTGGACGTCGACGCGGGCCGGGTCGTGAAGGGCATCAACTTCCGCGAGCTGCGCGACGCCGGCGACCCGGTGGAGCTGGCCCGGACGTACGACGCGGAGGGCGCCGACGAGCTGACCTTCCTCGACATCTCCGCCTCGCACGAGGGCCGCGCGACCACGATGGAGATCGTGTCGCGCACGGCCGAGGAGGTCTTCATCCCGCTGACGGTCGGCGGGGGAGTGTCGTCGGTCGAGGACGTCGACCGGCTGCTGCGCGCCGGCGCGGACAAGGTCGCGGTCAACACCGCCGCGATCAACCGCCCGGAGCTGGTCGCGGAGATCGCCGACCGGTTCGGCAACCAGGTGCTGGTGCTCTCCGTCGACGCCCGACGGGCCGAGGGCACCGACTCCGGCTTCGAGGTCACCACCCACGGCGGCCGGAAGCCGGCGGGGCTCGACGCCATCGAGTGGGCGGTCCGCGCGACCGAGCTCGGCGCCGGCGAGATCCTGCTGAACGCGATGGACGCCGACGGTACGGAGAACGGGTTCGACCTCGAGCTGATCCGTGCCGTGCGTCGCGAGGTCACGATCCCGATCATCGCCTCCGGTGGCGCCGGCGCGGTCGAGCACTTCCCGCCCGCGGTCGACGCCGGCGCGGACGCGGTGCTTGCCGCCACCGTCTTCCACTTCGGCACGCTGCGGATCGCGGACGTGAAGAAGGCGCTGGCGGACGCGGGGCACCCGGTCCGCTGACTCACGGCAGCGGCAGCGTGTAGACCCTCCGCACATCGGGGTGGGTGACGACCAGGTCGCCGCCGACCACGGCGGCACCGACGTTCTCGGACGTGGGCGGCGCGTCATCGAGCCGCACCGTCTCCCGGAGGTCGCCGGTCGTGGCGTCGAGCACGTAGACGGTCGGCCCGGACTGGCCGACGACGTACACGGTGTCGTCGTGCCCCACGACGGCGTCCGCGTCCGGGAGGTCCGGGACCTCGGCGACCTGCTTCATCGTCCGCGCGTCCAGCGCGACGGCCTTGCCGCTCAGGGTGCACGACACCCACACGCGGCCCGCCACCTCGGCGATGCCCTGGGGGCCGACGCAGGACGTGAGGGGCACGGTCCGGACCTTGCCGTCGGCGACGCGCGAGACCGACGTGCCGCCGTAGTTCGCGACCCAGACCCCCGTCTTCCCGGCGGCGACCAGCCGCGGCTCGTCGTCGGTGGCGAAGCTGTCGACCACCGTGCCGTCGGCGTCGAGCTCGAGCAGCCGCCCGCCGGCCTGGTCGACCACCCACAGGTGCTCACCGTCCCAGGCGAGGCCCTCCGGCTCGCTGCCCGCCGGCTTCAGCCGGACGGTGGTGTCGATCTCGCGCGTGTCCGGGTCGATGCGCGCCACGGTGCCGTCGCGGATGACGCTGACCCAGGCGCCGTCGGGGGTGGAGACGATCCGCAGCGGTGCCTCGCCCACCTCGATCGGGTCGCCGTCGCCGGGCAGTACGGCCCCGGCCTCGGGCTGCACCAGCCACGTCTCGCCGCCGACGTCGGCGACACCGACCGCGCCGCTGTCGAGGCTGGTGACCTCGGGCGCGTGGGGGTCCGGCTGGAGCCCGTCGTCGGACCCGCCGCATCCCGCGAGCAGCAGGACGACCGCGGCGGCGGCGACCGGCAGGAGTCGTCTCATGACCCCAGCGTGCCGGGGCCGGACCGGTCAGGGCCGGTCCGTGATCGATTCGTTGCAGGCGCGGTCGATCATGGCGTCGAGCTCGTCGGCGTGCTCGAGTCGGTAGGCGTCGGTGGGGCAGCGGTCGAAGGTGCCGGCTGGGGTGACGAGTCGACGTAGGCCGTGCGGGGTGATCCAGAGGTACTCACCGTGGCCGAGATGTCTGGGGCGGTAGCCGCGATGGGTCTTGGCGCGGTGGTGGTAGCGGGCGAGCAGGGCGTTGTTGCGGTCGCCGGTCTGCCCGGGCGGGCCGGTGCCGTCGTAGGGGATCGGGTGGTCGTTGTCGTAGCGGCCGGTGATGGTGTCGGCATTCGTGGCGTGGGGGAAGGCGTCGCCGTGGCAGCGCAGCCGGGTGCGCTCGCTGACCTGCTCGGGGAACTCGGAGGCGTTGACGCTGGTGCGCTCGTCGAGGTCGAGGACGGGTTTGAGGGTCACGTGGGCGTGGCCGAGCAGCCGGACGACCTGGTCGAGGAGCATCGGTCCGAGGTGCTCGGCGCGGGCGACGGCGTCAGCGGTGCCGGCGATGGCGCTCTCGTGCAGGTGCAGGTAGACCACGGCCGCATGGTGCGGCTTGCGCCGGACCCCGGGCCGCACGTCGGCCTGGTCGGTGTCGGTGCCCGCGGCGAGGAGCTCGCGGATGTCGTCGGGGCGGGCCAGCCAGCCGAAGGCGATGGCCCGGAGCTCGTCATGGGTGAGGTCGTCGAGCTCGGGAGGCAGGTCGGGGTGGTGGGCGCGCCTCGGTGTCGGTGGGGCTGAGCCACACGCCACGGCGGCGGCGAGCCTGCTCCAGTCGCGCGAGGTGGGCGGCGGTGTCGGACGAGGTCCCACCACCCGACCTCGCACTGAAGCAGCCACTGCGCCGGCTCCGCGCTCGCAGCGGGTCGTATCGTCGTCGCGTCCCGGAGTCTCGCGCACCTCGGCGGCTCCGCTCACCAGGCGCCGGGGAACCGCGCCGAGCCCGCGACGACAGCCAGGGCGACCACGACCGCGACCGCCGCCGCGAGCAGGAGCCCCTGGCCGACGTGGCGCCAGCGCGGGACGGCCAGCGGTGCCAGCCCGGCCAGCGCCAGGAGGCCGGGCACGGTCAGGATCGGGGTCGGGGGGTACGCCACGTAGGCCAGGGCGCCGAGCACCACCCCGGATCCGACGGCGCGCCGTACGGCGACCGGGCGGCCTCCGCGGGGGAGACCCACGACCGTGACTGCGCCCCCGGTGGGCAGCTGGTCGGGCGCGAGTGCTCGCAGCAGCAGGGTCGAGGTCGCCGGGTCGGTCACGACGACGACGTCGCGGAACCGGTCCTGCAGCGCGTGACGCCGCACCAGGACGTCGAGCTGGTGACCGCGATCGGCCGTGGGGAAGGCGACCGGGGCCAGCAGCAGCTCCACCTGCGGCTCGAGGTCGAGGTCCTGCGCCACCCGCTTCGCCTCCCCGGTCGGAGCCACGACGAGGACCGGGTCCCGCCCCAGGTCACCGCAAGCGCGCTCCAGGTCGGCCGTGCTCGCGGACGTGCTGACCACGACGATGCGCTGGAGGTCGGGCACGGCGACGACGATAGCCGGGTGCGGCTAGACCTCCAGGTCCGCCGACCGCAGCGCGGCGACGCGCTCGTCCGGCCCCTCGAAGACCAGGTCGCGCACGGCGGTGCGCCCGAACAGGAACAGCACCAGCTCGACGACCGGGCCCGTCACGGTGACGGGGTCGGAGCCCTTGCGCAGCACGGTCGTGGCACCGGTGTCCGAGCGGCGGAGCACGGTCGGGACGGGCAGCTGACGGCCGAGGAAGGCGCCGCCGCGGCGCAGCTGCGACCAGAGCAGGTCGAGGTCGGCCGCGGGGAGGGTGCGGGGCGACCAGTCCGGCTGGGCGCGGCGCAGGTCCTCGTGGTGGACGACCATCTCGAAGGTGTTGATCAGCGCGTCCAGCGGCCGCGCGACGCGCAGCGCCGGGGACGGCGACCGGAGCTTCTCGACCTGCACCTCGAACGGCCGGGCCCGCCGGTGCGCCATCGCGCGCTCGGTCAGGCCGGCCAGGGGCGGGACGACGTTGCCGAGCGACGACAGCGGGTTGCGCTCGCGGACGAGCAGGTGCGAGACGAGGTCCTGGGCGTCCCACCCCTCGCACAGCGTGGGGACGTCCGGGCCCAGGGCGAGCGCGAGGTCGCAGAGCTCGTGGCGCTCCCGGAGCGCCAGGTGGTCGGTCATGGGTCCGACGATACGGTTGGCCTCCGAACAGGAGAGGTGAGCAGTGGCGAGCAAGCGGGGGACGACGGCGGAGGGCTTCGCCGTGCTCGGGGTGGCGATCCGCCGCGAGCCGGTGATCTTCACGCTCTCCACGGTCGGCAGCCTGCTCTTCGGTGCGCTGACCGTCGCGGACGCGTGGGTGCTCGGCTGGGCGACCGACCACGTCGTGCTGCCGTCCTTCGAGAACGGCGAGATCGACAGCTCGCTGCTCTGGGCGGTGCTCGCGCTCTTCCTCGGTGTCGCCATCCTGCGCGCGGTCGGCATCGTCGCGCGGCGCCTCGGCGCCGGCGTCATGCAGTACCGCATGCAGGCGCACACCCGGCGGGCCGTGACCCGGCAGTACCTCTCGCTCCCGATGGAGTGGCACCAGCGCCACCCGACCGGCCAGCTGCTCTCGAACGCCAACTCCGACGTCGAGGCCGCGTGGGGCCCGATCGCGCCGCTGCCCATGGCGGTCGGCACCGTCGCGATGATGGCGATCGCCGTCGTCCAGATGTTCCTCGCCGACGTCGTCATGGCGCTGGTCGGCCTGCTGGTCTTCCCGGCGGTCGTGGTCGCGAACCTCGCCTACCAGCACTACTCCTCCCCGCTGATGACCAAGGCGCAGCAGCTCCGCGCCGAGCTCAGCGAGGTCGCCCACGAGTCGTTCGACGGCGCGATGGTCGTCAAGACGCTCGGCCGCGAGGGCGAGGAGACCGCGCGGTTCGCCGAGACCGCGAACCACCTGCGCGACGTCAACATCCGCGCCGGCCGGATCCGCGCGGCGTTCGACCCGACCCTGGCCGCGCTGCCCAACATCGGCGTGCTCGTCGTCCTCTCCGTCGGCGTCGCCCGCGTCCTGAGCGGCGCCACCGACCCCGGCGACGTGGTGACGGTCGCCTACCTCCTGACGATCGTGTCGTTCCCGATCCGCTCCATCGGCTGGCTGCTCGGCGAGTTCCCACGCAGCGTGGTCGGCTACCACCGGGTGCGCACGGTCCTGCGGGCCACCGGTGAGATGCGGTACGGCGACCGGACGGTCGCCCGCTCCGACGAGGGCGCCCGGCTCGCGGTCGAGCACCTCGCGTACCGGTACGACCCCGACCAGCACCTGCTCGACGACGTGACGTTCACCGTCGAGCCCGGGCGCACCGTCGCGCTGGTCGGCGCCACGGCGTCGGGCAAGAGCACGCTCACCAACCTGATGACCCGGCTGGTCGACCCCGATGAGGGCCGGATCCTGCTCGACGGCACCGACCTGCGCGACCTCGGCAGGGGCGAGCTCGCCCGCGTCGTCTCGGTCGTCGGGCAGACGGCGTTCCTCTTCGACGACACCGTGCGCGGCAACGTCACCCTCGGCGCGGGCGTCACCGACGACGAGGTCTGGGCGGCGCTCCGCGCGGCGCAGGCCGACGGTTTCGTGGCGGCCCTGCCGCACGGCCTCGACACCCGGCTGGGCGAGCGCGGCACGTCGCTCTCCGGCGGGCAGCGGCAGCGGATCTCCCTGGCCCGTGCGCTGGTGCGCCGGCCGCGGCTGCTGGTCCTCGACGACGCGACCTCCGCGGTCGACCCCGAGGTCGAGGCGCGGATCCTCGAGGCGCTGCGGTCGGGCACGAGCGACACGACGCTGGTCGTCGTCGCCTACCGCAAGGCCACGATCTCGCTGGCCGACGAGGTGGTGCACCTCCAGGACGGCCGGGTCGCCGACCGGGGCACGCACGCCGAGCTGCTCGAGCGCAGCCCGGCGTACGCCCACCTGGTCAACGCGTACGAGATGCAGGGCGAGCTGGTCGGGGAGACGGAGTGAGCACGCCGACCGGCACCCCGACCGGGACCAGCATGGACAGCGGCGAGGAGATCGGCGCGATCGCGACGATCCGCCGCGGGGTGCACTTCTCGCCCGAGCTGAAGGACGGCATCGGCTGGACCCTGGTGCTCGCCGTCATCGCCTCCCTCGGGCAGGTCATCGTGCCGATCGCGGTGCAGAAGACCATCGACCACGGGCTCAACGGCCCGAACGGCCCGGACGTCGCCTTCACCGTCGAGATGGGCATCGCCGCCGCCGCGGCCCTGGTCGTGACGAGCTGGGCGTCCTACCGGATGACCTCTCGCCTCTTCACCTCGTCCGAGCGCGGCCTCGCGACCCTGCGGGTCAAGGCGTTCCGCCACGTCCACGACCTGCCGCTGCTCACCCAGAACACCGAGCGCCGCGGCGCCCTCGTCTCCCGCGTCACCAGCGACGTCGACCAGGTGAGCCAGTTCCTCGTGTTCGGCGGCCTGCTGTTCGTGGTGAGCATCGGGCAGGTGCTGGTCGCGACCATCGTGATGGTCATCTACAGCTGGCAGCTCGCGCTCGTGGTGTGGGTCTGCTTCGCGCCGCTCTTCCTGTCGTTGCGGTTCTTCCAGCGCAAGCTCTCCGCGGCGTACGCCGTGGTGCGCCAGCAGGTCGGCGTCATGCTCTCCGCGATCTCCGAGCCGGTGGTCGGGGCCGCGGTCGTGCGGTCGTACGCCGTCCAGGACCGCACCCAGGAGCGCATCGACCACGCGATCGACGAGTACAAGGCCGCCAGCACCCGGGCGCAGGGCTTCACGGCGTTCTCGTTCTCGCTCGGTGGCGTGTCGGCCGGCCTGGCGAACGCCGGCGTGCTGATCGTCGGCGTCTGGCTCGGCTTCGCGGGCGACATCACCGCCGGCACGGTGCTCGCGTTCGCGTTCCTGGTGTCGCTGTTCGTCGGTCCGGTGCAGATGGGCACGCAGATCCTCACCGACGCCCAGAACGCCATCGCCTCGTGGCGCCGCGTGATCGGCATCCTCGAGACGCCCGCCGACCTGGTGGACCCCGGCCCGGACGGCGCGACGCTGCCGCACGAGCCGGTGGACGTCACCTTCCGCGACGTCACGTTCGCGTATCCGGGCGGTCCGCCGGTGCTGCGCGACATCGACCTCGAGATCGCCGCCGGCACGCGCGTCGCGGTCGTCGGCGAGACGGGTTCCGGCAAGTCCACGATCGCGAAGCTGCTGACGCGGCTGATGGACCCCAGCGAGGGGGCAGTGCTGCTGGACGGCATCGACGTGCGCGACATCGCCCAGGTCTCGATGCGCCGCAGCGTGGTGCTCGTGCCGCAGGAGGGCTTCCTCTTCGACGACACCATCGCTGCGAACGTCCGGTACGGACGGCTCGACGCGACCGACGCCGAGATCGTCTCCGCGGCCGACGCCCTCGGCCTCGGCGACTGGCTGGCCGGGCTGCCGAACGGCATCGCGACCCGGGTCGGCCAGCGCGGCGAGTCGATGTCCGCGGGGGAGCGGCAGCTGGTGGCGCTCTGGCGCGCGCAGCTCGCCGATCCCGACCTGCTCGTGCTCGACGAGGCGACCAGCGCGGTCGATCCCGCTCTGGAGATGCGGATCGGGCGGGCGCTCGAGCGGTTGATGCGCGGCCGCACCTCGGTCACGATCGCCCACCGCCTCACCACCGCCGAGGGCGCCGACGAGGTCGTCGTGGTCGACAAGGGCCGCATCGTGCAGCGCGGGCCGCACGCCGCGCTCGTCCAGGAGGAGGGCTCGGTGTACGCCGGGCTGTACGCCTCCTGGGTCGCCCAGCAGACCGCCTGAGCCTTGTCTCCACCCCTAGGGGTGGGCAGACTGGTGGGCAGGGAGGTGCCGATGCTGGACGACGAGCTGATCCGGGTCGGAACGGTCGCAGAGCTTGCGAACGTGGTGCGGACGCACGCGCGGGCCGCCGCCGGTGCCGACGGTGCGACGTTCGTCCTCCGGGAGGCGGACCGCTGCTTCTACGTCGACGAGGACAGCATCGCCCCGCTCTGGAAGGGCCAGCGGTTCCCGATCGCGTCGTGCATCTCCGGTTGGGCGATGCTGCACGACGCCCCGGTCGTCATCCGCGACATCAGCCTGGACCCGCGGATACCCCAGGCGGCGTACCGGCCGACGTTCGTGCGCAGCCTGCTCATGGTCCCCGTCGGTCGTGGTCGCCCGAGGGCGGCCATCGGCGCCTACTGGGCGCGGCTGCACCGCGCGTCGGACGACGAGCAGGACCGGCTGCTCGCGCTCGCCGACGCCGCGGCGGCGGTCCTCGACCGGATCGGGCTCGAGTCCGCGCCCTGGGCGCCCACCTTCTCCGACCGCTGACGGTGCCCGGGATACTGGAGGGGTGACCTCCCTCGACCCCGTGATCGCCGACCGGCTCAAGCGCACCGCCGACGGCCTCGTGCCTGCCATCGCGCAGCAGCACGACACCGGTGAGGTGCTGATGCTGGGCTGGATGGACGACGAGGCGCTGGCGCGCACGCTCACGACCGGACGGGCGACGTACTGGAGCCGGTCCCGCCAGGAGTACTGGGTCAAGGGCGACACGTCCGGCCACGTGCAGTGGGTCAAGGAGGTCCGGCTCGACTGCGACGGCGACACCCTGCTGGTCAAGGTCGACCAGGTCGGCGCCGCGTGCCACACCGGGGACCGCACCTGCTTCGACGCGGACCTGCTGAGCGATGGCTGAGCCCGGAGCGGGCCGGCGGCGCACGTTCGGCCCGGTCGTGCTGGTCGGCGTGGTCGCCGGCGGCCTGACCGCGATCGCCGGCAACAGCCCGGCCGCGCGGGCCGGCGGGACGACGGCGGTCAGCAGCGGCCTGGTGTCGTACGACGCGCACATGCCACTGGTGACCGCGCTCGGCCTGGTCGTGCTCGCCAGCTGGGGTGTGGTGCTGGTGACCCGTGGGCGGGTACGCCGGGCGGTCGCGCTGCTCGGGGCCGTCGCCTCCGCCGGGGCGCTGGCGACCGCCCTCGCCGGGTGGGCGCAGGTGCCGGACCAGCTGCGCGACGAGCTCGCCCAGGTCGGCGTCACGGACGCGTCGGTCTCGCACACGGCCTGGTGGTGGGCCGCCGGCCTCGGAGCGCTGCTGTCGCTGGTGGCGAGCGTCGCGGCGTTCGTGCTCGCGCCCGCGTGGCCGGAGATGGGCAGCCGCTACGACGCGCCCGGCGCCGTACCCGCACCGGAGGCCGCCCCGGAGGAGCAGAGCAGCCTCGACCTCTGGAAGGCGATGGACGAGGGGCGCGACCCGACCGCCCGCGACGCCGGCCGACCTGAATAGACTGTCCCCGCAACACCACGGCACAGCACCGCCCCCGGAGGAGCACTCGCATGTCTGACAACCACGGCAACACCCCCGCCGCCTGGACGGCCGTCACGGTCGCCATGCTCGGCTTCGTGGTCGGCGCCGTCGGACTGCTCCTCGACCCGGTCAACATGACCATCTTCTGGGTCGGCGTCGCCCTCGGTGTCGCGTCGCTCGTCGTCTTCGGCGTGATGGCCAAGATGGGCTACCACGAGTCGGGCCACTGACGGACCGCGCGATGACCACGACCGCGCCGCCGCCCACCACGGGTGCGGCGTGGTCCGAGCAGCGCTGGCGCCGGATCGCCGGGCCGGCGGTGACGATCGGCGGGCTCGCGCTCCTGACCGCCGCCCTGCACGTGCGCGACCCGCACGACAGCGGGTCCTGGGGCATCTGCCCGAGCGCGGCGCTCGGCGTGTGGTGCCCGGGGTGCGGGGGCCTGCGCGCGGTCAACGACCTGACCAACGGCCAGATCGGGGCGGCGGCCTCGAGCAACGTCCTCTTCGTGGCGCTGCTGCCGCTGCTGGTGTTCCTGCTCGGACGCTGGGCGTTCGAGCGGTGGACCGGCCGGGTGCGTCAGCCGGACCTGCGGCTGACCCGGGCCTTCCTGGTCTCGCTCGGTGTCGCGGCGGTGGTGTTCACCGTGCTGCGCAACCTCGCGATCGGTGCCTGGCTGGCGCCCTGACCCGGCCGGTCCCTCTCGTCCGTGTCAGCTGACGCGGACGAGGATGTTGACGATGATGCCGAGCACCGACAGCGCGGTGCCGATGATGCCGCAGATGTAGCCGGCGTTGACCATCCCGCGGCCGCCGTACTGACCCGGGTTCGCGTCGATCTCCTGCAGGGCGCCGCGGCCGAGGATGATCGCCGGGATGCCGGTGAACAGGCCGCAGCACGGGATGCTGAGGATGCCCAGGATGAGCGTCAGCGTCGCGCGCGGGTGGTTGGGCGCCGGTGCCCCGCCGTACGGCGGCTGCGGCGCGCCGTACTGCGGCGGCGGGGGAGGTGGTTCGGAGTAGCTCACAGCTGGGGAACCCTTCGTCGAGGCCGTCCGTCTGCCGGCCGTTGGGGCGGACACTACCCATGCGAGACGGCTGGAAACAGCGTGAAACACTGGGTCTCATGTCCGTGCTCGACGAGATCGTGGCCGGCGTGCGGGTCGACCTCGCCGAGCGGGAGTCCGCGACCAGCGTGGCCGACCTCCGCGCCGCGCTGGCCGACGTCGACCCGCCGCGCGACCCCATGCCGCACTTCCGCGCCCCCGGCTCCAGCGTCATCGCCGAGGTGAAGCGGCGCAGCCCCAGCAAGGGCGACCTCGCCGACATCCCCGACCCGGCCGAGCTGGCGTCGCGGTACGCCGCGGGCGGGGCCGCCGCGATCAGCGTGCTGACCGAGCGGCGCCGCTTCGGCGGCAGCCTCGACGACCTGCGCGCCGTGCGCGCCGCGGTCGACGTCCCGGTCCTGCGCAAGGACTTCATCGTCACCAGCTATCAGCTGGTCGAGGCGCGCGCCGCGGGCGCGGACCTGGCGCTGCTCATCGTGGCCGCGCTCGACGACGACACGCTGCGCCGGCTGTACGACGAGGCGCGCGAGCTCGGGCTGACGGTGCTGGTCGAGGTGCACGACGAGGCCGAGACCGAGCGGGCGGTCGACCTCGGCGCCGAGCTGGTCGGCGTCAACGCCCGCAACCTCAAGACGCTCGAGATCCACGACGACATGTTCGGCCGGCTCGCGCCCCTGGTCCCGGACGACCGGGTCAAGGTGGCGGAGAGCGGGATCTTCGGCCCCGCCGACGTGCAGCGCTTCGTGAGCGAAGGTGCTCGCGCCGTGCTCGTCGGCGAGGCGCTGGTGAAGGACGGCGACCCGGAGGCCGCGGTCGCCGCGATGACAGGAGTGACGCCATGACGGCTCAGCCATCGAGCTTCGACGCCGACGAGCGGGGGTGGTTCGGCGCCGCCGACGAGGGGTTCGGCGGGCGCTTCATGCCCGAGGCCCTCGTCGCCGCCCTCGACGAGCTCACCGCCGCGTGGCACGACGCGATGGCCGACCCGGCGTTCATCGCGGAGTTCGAGGCGATCCTGCGCGACTACGCCGGAGTGCCGAGCCCGCTGTACCACGCCGAGCGGCTCAGCAGGCTGGCCGGCGCCCGCATCCTGCTCAAGCGCGAGGACCTCAACCACACCGGCGCGCACAAGATCCGCAACGTGCTCGGCCAGGCGCTGCTGACCAAGCGGATGGGCAAGACCCGGGTGATCGCCGAGACCGGCGCCGGCCAGCACGGCGTCGCGAGCGCCACCGCCGCGGCGTACTTCGGGCTCGACTGCACGGTCTACATGGGGTCGGTCGACACCCGGCGGCAGGCCCTCAACGTGGCGCGGATGAACCTGCTCGGCGCCAAGGTCGTCGCCGTCGACTCCGGCAGCGCGACCCTCAAGGACGCGATCAACGAGGCGCTGCGCGACTGGGTGGCGACCGTCGACCACACGGCGTACCTCTTCGGCACCGCTGCCGGCCCGCATCCGTTCCCGAGCATGGTCCGCGAGTTCTGCCGCGGCATCGGGGACGAGGCGCGCGCCCAGTGCCTGGAGCAGTACGGCGTGCTGCCGGACGCCATCGCCGCGTGCGTGGGTGGCGGGTCCAACGCGATCGGGCTGTTCACGGCGTTCCTCGACGACGAGGACGTCGCGATCTACGGCTTCGAGGCGGGCGGCGAGGGCTACGAGACCGGCCGCCACGCGGCGACCATCCACGCCGGCGAGCGCGGGGTCCTGCACGGCGCCCGGACGTTCGTCCTGCAGGACGAGGACGGCCAGACCGTCGAGTCCCACTCGATCTCGGCCGGCCTGGACTACCCCGGCGTCGGACCGCAGCACGCCCACCTCGCGCACATCGGCCGCGCGTCGTACCAGCCGGTGACCGACGCCGAGGCGATGGACGCGATGTCGCTGCTGGCCCGCACCGAGGGCATCATCCCGGCGATCGAGTCCGCGCACGCGCTCGCCGGCGCCCTGCGGCTGGCGAAGGAGCGCCCCGGCGAGACCATCCTGGTCAACCTCTCCGGCCGCGGCGACAAGGACATGGGCACCGCACTGGAGTACTTCCACCTCGGCGAGGCCGACGAGGAGACGGGGGACGTCGAGTGAGCGCCGGCACCGCGTTCGCGAAGGCACGGGCCGAGGGCCGCGCCGCGCTGGTCGGCTACCTGCCGGCCGGGTTCCCCGACGTCGCCGGGGGTGTCGAGGCGCTGCGCGCCATGGTCGACGCCGGCTGCGACGTGATCGAGATCGGCCTGCCCTACAGCGACCCGGTCATGGACGGACCCACCATCCAGGCCGCAGCCCAGCAGGCGCTCGACCGCGGCGTCCGCACGACGGACGTGCTGCGCACGGTCGAGGCCGTCGCCGCGACGGGCACGCCGACGCTGGTGATGACCTACTGGAACCCGATCGACCGGTACGGCGTCGCGCGGTTCGCCGCGGACCTCGCGAACGCCGGGGGAGCGGGCCTCATCACGCCCGACCTGACCCCCGACGCAGACCCCCGCTGGGCCGCCGCCGCGGACGAGCACGGCCTGGACAAGGTCTTCCTCGTGGCGCCCTCGTCGACCGACGAGCGGGTCGCGATGACCGTCGCCGCCTGCCGTGGCTTCGTCTACGCCACCGCGGTCATGGGCGTCACGGGCGCCCGCGCGACCACGAGCGACCTGGCCGGGCCGCTGGTCGCGCGGACGAAGAAGGCCGCCCTGGACCTGGGGGCCGACCTGCCGGTCGGCGTGGGCCTCGGCGTCAGCAACGGCGACCAGGCCGCCGAGGTCGCGGCGTACGCCGACGGCGTGATCGTCGGCTCGGCGTTCGTGCGCGCGCTGCTGGACCACCCCGACGACCGCGCGGCCGGCCTGCGCGCGCTCACCGCGCTCACCGAGGACCTCGCCGGAGGTGTCCGACGTGCGTAGGGCGGTCACCTCGCTGGTCGCCGTCCTCCTGCTCGCCGCGGTCGCCGGCTGCTCGTCGAGCCAGGCCACCGACGACGGCTACCGGGCCGGCCAGACCCACCAGCCGTACCAGGTGCCGAGCACGCCCCTCACCGACACCGACGGCCGGCCGTACTCGCTGACGAAGGACACCGACAAGCCGCTGACGCTGGTGTTCTTCGGCTACTCGCACTGCCCGGACATCTGCCAGACGGTGATGTCCAACCTGACCTCGGCGATGACCCGTCTCGACGACGCCGACCGCGAGCGGGTCGACGTGGTGTTCGTGACCACGGACCCGTCGCGCGACACGCCCACGGCGCTCCGCGCCTACCTGGACCGGTTCGACCCGTCGTTCATCGGCCTCACCGGCGACCTCGACACGATCACGAAGGTCGGCAAGCCGCTGGCGGTCTACGTCGCTGACGGGGAGAAGCTGCCGAGCGGTGGCCGGGACCTCAACAGCCACAGCACGCAGGTCACCGCGATCACCGATGACGACACCTCGCCGATCCTGTGGACCCAGGACACCTCGTCGGCGGACTTCGCCGCCGACATCCACACGCTGCTCAACGACTGACCGGGGACCGCCGATGCTGACCGCCCTCTCGATCCCGAGCCCGCCCGACGGCGTCTGGGACCTCGGCCCACTGCCGATCCGCGGCTACGCGCTCGCGATCATCCTCGGCATCGTCGCCGCCATCTGGATCGGCGAGCGGCGCTGGGTCGCCCGTGGCGGCAAGGCCGGCGAGGTCCAGGACCTCGCGATCTGGGCGGTGCCGTTCGGGCTCGTCGGCGGCCGGCTCTACCACGTCATCACCGACAGCGACCTGTACTTCGGCGCCGGCCGGCACCCGGTCGAGGCGCTCTACATCTGGCGCGGCGGCCTGGGCGTGTGGGGCGCGGTCGCGCTCGGTGCGGTCGGGCTGGTGATCGGCGCCCGGCGCAAGAACATCCGGCTGCTGCCCGTGCTCGACGCCTGCGCCCCCGGCGTGCTCGTGGCGCAGGCGCTGGGCCGCTGGGGCAACTGGTTCAACCAGGAGCTCTTCGGCAAGCCCACCGACCTCCCGTGGGCCCTGTCGGTCAGCGACGAGACCGCGGTGAACGCCGGCTACCCGCCGGGCACGACGTTCCACCCGACGTTCCTCTACGAGAGCCTGTGGTGCCTGGCCGCCTTCGCGGTGCTGGTCTGGGCCGACCGCCGGTTCCGCCTCGGCCACGGCCGCGTCGTCGCGCTGTACATCATGGTCTACACCGCCGGCCGCGCCTGGATCGAGATGCTGCGCATCGACAACGTGGAGCTGCACGACGTCGCCGGTCTGCGGCTCAACGTCTGGACGTCGATCGTGATGTTCCTCGTGGGTCTCGCCTGGTTCCTGTGGAGCGCCCGCCGGCACCCCGGTCGCGAGGAGAGCGTGTACGTCGAGCGTGGCGAACGCGACGTCCACGTCCCGACGGAGGACGGACCGACGCCCTGACCGGGTGGTAGCCTGACACCTCCCCGCTCGGGCCAATGCCGTCCCCTGCACCCAGCATGATGCACTGCCGAACCGCCGGTGCCGGCCCCGACAACGTCGTGGGGCCTGCGCGGCGCTGAGACGACGGGAGAATGCCCGGTGCCCTACTCGCACGCATTCCCGCCGCCCCAAGGGCTCTACGACCCCCGCCACGAGCACGACGCGTGTGGCGTGGCGTTCGTCGCGACCCTGACCGGCGTCGCCAGCCACGACATCGTGAAGCAGGGCATCACCGCCCTGCGGAACCTCGACCACCGCGGTGCCGCGGGCGCCGAGCAGAACACCGGCGACGGCGCCGGCATCCTGCTCCAGGTGCCCGACGCGTTCCTGCGCGCGGTCGTGGACTTCGACCTCCCGCCGCAGCACGCGTACGCCGTCGGCACGGCGTTCCTGCCCGGTGACGAGGAGCAGGTGGCCAAGACCCGCCAGCGGATCGAGGAGATCGCCGCCGAGGAGGGCCTGACCGTCCTCGGGTGGCGCGAGGTGCCGATCGACCCGTCCGAGCTCGGCGGGATGGCGCGCGGCGTGATGCCGGCGTTCAGCCAGCTCTTCGTCGCGGGCTCGGGCTCGCGGGTGACCGGCATGGCGCTGGAGCGGCTGGCGTTCTGCCTGCGCAAGCGCGCCGAGCACGAGACCGACGCGTACTTCCCGTCGCTGTCGTCGCGCACGCTGGTCTACAAGGGGATGCTCACCACCGACCAGCTCGACAAGTTCTTCCCCGACCTGCTCGACGAGCGGGTGACCTCGGCGCTGGCCGTCGTCCACTCCCGGTTCTCGACCAACACCTTCCCGAGCTGGCCGCTGGCGCACCCCTTCCGGTTCATCGCCCACAACGGCGAGATCAACACCGTGATGGGCAACCGCAACTGGATGCGGGCCCGTGAGGCGCTGCTGAAGTCCGACCTGATCCCGGGCGACCTCGAGCGGCTGTACCCGATCTGCACCCCGGGCGCGTCCGACTCGGCGTCGTTCGACGAGGTGCTCGAGCTGCTGCACATGGGCGGCCGCTCGCTGCCGCACTCGGTGCTGATGATGATCCCGGAGGCGTGGGAGAACCACGCCGAGATGGACGCGAAGCGCCGCGCGTTCTACGAGTTCCACTCCGCGTTGATGGAGCCGTGGGACGGCCCCGCGTGCGTGGTGTTCACCGACGGCTCCCAGATCGGGGCGGTCCTCGACCGCAACGGCTTGCGCCCGTCGCGCTACTGGGTGACCGACGAGGGCCTGGTCGTCCTCGCCTCCGAGGTCGGCGTTCTCGACCTCGACCCGGCCACGATCGTCCGCAAGGGTCGGCTCCAGCCGGGCCGGATGTTCCTCGTCGACACCGATGAGCACCGCATCATCGAGGACGAGGAGGTCAAGTCCGAGCTCGCCGCGGAGCACCCGTACGACGAGTGGCTGCACGCCGGCCTGATCCACCTCGACGACGTGCCGGAGCGTGAGCACGTCGTGCACACGCACGCCTCGGTCACCCGACGCCAGCAGGTCTTCGGCTACACCGAGGAGGAGCTGCGCGTCCTGCTCACCCCGATGGCGAACTCCGGCGCGGAGCCGATCGGCTCGATGGGCACCGACACGCCGATCGCGGCGCTGAGCGACAAGCCGCGGCTGCTGTTCGACTACTTCAGCCAGCTGTTCGCGCAGGTCACGAACCCGCCGCTGGACGCGATCCGCGAGGAGCTGGTCACCTCCCTGGCCGGCACCATCGGCCCGGAGTCGAACCTGCTCGAGCCCGCGCCGGCGTCCTGCCGGATGGTCACGCTGCCGTTCCCGGTCATCTCCAACGACGACCTGGCCAAGATCCGCCACATCAACCGTGACGGCGACATGCCGGGCTTCATCACCCACGTCGCGCGGGGGCTGTACCCCGTCGACGGCGGGGGAGCGGCGATGGCGCAGCGGATCGACGAGATCTGCGAGGAGGTGTCGGCGGCGATCGCCGACGGCGCCCGCATCATCGTGCTCTCCGACCGCCACTCGACCGCCGAGCTCGCGCCGATCCCGTCGCTGCTGCTCACCGGCGCCGTGCACCACCACCTGGTCCGCGAGAAGACGCGCACCCAGGTCGGCCTGCTGGTCGAGGCCGGCGACGTCCGCGAGGTCCACCACGTCGCGCTGCTCGTCGGGTACGGCGCCGCCGCGGTCAACCCGTACCTCGCGATGGAGTCCGTCGAGGACCTCGCGCGCGAGGGCTACTACGTGAAGGCCGACCCGGAGAAGGCGGTCGCCAACCTGGTCAGGGCGCTCGGCAAGGGCGTGCTGAAGGTGATGTCCAAGATGGGCGTCTCCACGGTCGCGTCGTACACCGGTGCGCAGATCTTCGA
The DNA here is from genome assembly GCA_035765695.1 of Nocardioides sp. Lineage (GTDB taxonomy): Bacteria > Actinomycetota > Actinomycetes > Propionibacteriales > Nocardioidaceae > Nocardioides. The sequence continues at coordinate 190,657 of DASTXB010000016.1, forward strand.
GGCCGTCGGCTTGTCGCAGGCGGTCGTCGACAAGTACTTCACCGGCACGACCTCCAAGCTCGGCGGCATCGAGCTGGACACGATCGCCGAGGAGGTCGCGCGCCGGCACGCCACGGCGTACCCGCCGCGCGGCATCTCGCCGGCGCACCGCGAGCTCGAGATCGGCGGCGAGTACCAGTGGCGCCGCGAGGGCGAGCCGCACCTGTTCGACCCCGAGACCGTGTTCCGCCTCCAGCACTCCACGCGAACCGGCCGGTACGACGTGTTCAAGCAGTACACGGCCCGCGTCGACGAGCAGTCCAGGCGGCTGATGACCCTGCGCGGCCTGTTCCGACTCAAGGGCGCCGACGAGGTCGGCCGGCAGCCGATCCCGATCGACGAGGTCGAGCCGGTCTCCGAGATCGTCAAGCGGTTCTCGACCGGCGCGATGTCGTACGGCTCCATCTCGAAGGAGGCGCACGAGACCCTCGCGATCGCGATGAACCGGCTGGGCGCGAAGTCCAACACCGGCGAGGGCGGCGAGGACCCGGAGCGGCTGTACGACCCCGAGCGGCGCAGCGCGATCAAGCAGGTCGCGTCCGGTCGCTTCGGCGTCACGGCCGAGTACCTCACGAACTCCGACGACATCCAGATCAAGATGGCGCAGGGCGCGAAGCCCGGCGAGGGCGGCCAGCTGCCCGGCAACAAGGTCTACCCCTGGGTGGCGAGGACCCGGCACTCGACGCCGGGCGTGGGCCTGATCAGCCCGCCGCCGCACCACGACATCTACTCGATCGAGGACCTGGCGCAGCTGATCCACGACCTCAAGAACGCCAACCCGGACGCCCGCGTCCACGTGAAGCTGGTCTCCGAGGTCGGTGTCGGCACGGTCGCCGCGGGCGTCTCGAAGGCGCACGCGGACGTCGTCCTCGTCTCCGGCCACGACGGCGGCACCGGTGCGGCGCCGCTGACGTCGCTGAAGCACGCCGGCGGTCCCTGGGAGCTCGGCCTGGCCGAGACCCAGCAGACGCTGCTGCTCAACGGGCTGCGCGACCGGATCGTCGTGCAGACCGACGGCCAGCTCAAGACCGGCCGTGACGTCGTGGTCGCCGCGCTGCTCGGCGCGGAGGAGTACGGCTTCGCGTCGGCGCCGCTGGTGGTCTCCGGCTGCATCATGATGCGCGTCTGCCACCTCGACACCTGCCCCGTGGGCGTCGCGACGCAGAACCCCGTCCTCCGCGAGCGCTACAGCGGCAAGCCGGAGTTCGTCGTGAACTTCTTCGAGTACATCGCCGAGGAGGTGCGCGAGATCCTGGCCGAGCTCGGGTTCCGCAGCATCCAGGAGGCGATCGGCCAGGTCGCCAGCCTGGACGCGCAGGAGGCCGTCGAGCACTGGAAGGCGGCCGGGCTCGACCTGTCGCCGATCCTGCACGAGCCGGACCCGTCGTCGTTCCCCGAGCAGGACCGGTACTGCACGAAGTCGCAGTACCACGCCCTGGACCGGTCGCTCGACGTGACCGAGCTGGTGCCCCTGGCGAAGGACGCGCTGGAGAAGGGCGACCCGGTGCGGGCGCAGGTCGCGATCCGCAACGTCAACCGCACCGTCGGCACGATCCTCGGCCACGAGGTCACCAAGCGGTACGGCGGCGAGGGCCTGCCCGCCGGCACCATCGACCTGACGTTCACCGGGTCGGCCGGCCAGTCCTTCGGGGCGTTCGTGCCGAAGGGCATGACGCTGCGCCTGGAGGGCGACGCCAACGACTACGTCGGCAAGGGCCTGTCCGGCGGCCGGATCGTGGTCCGTCCGGACCGCGCCGCGACGTTCGAGGCGAGCGAGCAGATCATCGCCGGCAACGTGATCGGGTACGGCGCGACGGCGGGCGAGATCTTCATCCGCGGCGGTGTCGGCGAGCGGTTCTGCGTGCGCAACTCGGGTGTCCGCGCGGTCACCGAGGGCGTGGGCGACCACGGCTGCGAGTACATGACCGGCGGGCGGGTCGTCGTCCTCGGCAGGACCGGCCGCAACTTCGCGGCGGGCATGTCCGGCGGTGTCGCCTGGGTGCTCGACCTCCAGGAGCAGCGCGTCAACCGGGAGCTGGTCGAGCTCGGCCCCGTCACCGGCGACGCGGCCATGGAGCTCGAGGAGCTGGTGCGGGCGCATCTCGAGGAGACCGGGTCGACGGTCGCCGAGGAGCTGCTCGCCGACTGGGAGACCTCGCTGACGAGGTTCACCGAGATCATGCCCACCGACTACCGCAAGTCGCTCGAGGCGAAGGCCAAGGCGGAGGCCGACGGCCTCGACGAGAACGAGACGGCGCACGCGATGATGGAGGCCCTTCATGGCTGACCCCCGAGGCTTTCTCAAGAAGGGCCGGGAGGTCGCCGAGCGGCGCCCGGTCGAGGAGCGCATCCACGACTGGAACGAGGTCTACCCCGGCAGCGCCGGGCGGGCCCTGCTCCCGATCATCACCGAGCAGGCGGGCCGCTGCATGGACTGCGGCATCCCGTTCTGCCACCAGGGCTGCCCACTCGGGAACATCATCCCGGAGTGGAACGACCTCGTCTGGCGTGACGACTGGGAGGGCGCGATCGAGCGCCTCCACGCGACCAACAACTTCCCGGAGTTCACCGGTCGCCTCTGCCCGGCCCCGTGCGAGACCGCCTGCGTCCTGGGCATCAACCAGGACCCGGTCACCATCAAGAACGTCGAGGTCTCGATCATCGACCGGGCCTGGGACTCCCACCTCGTCCGGCCCCAGCCGCCGGAGTGGCTGTCGGGCCGCACCGTCGCGGTCGTCGGCTCCGGCCCGGCCGGCCTGGCCACCGCGCAGCAGCTGACCCGCGCCGGCCACACGGTCGCGGTCTACGAGCGCGCGGACAAGATCGGGGGACTGCTGCGCTACGGCATCCCCGAGTTCAAGATGGAGAAGCAGCACCTCGACCGCCGCCTCGAGCAGATGCGGCGGGAGGGCACCGTCTTCCGTGCCGGTGTGAACGTCGGCGTCGACCAGCTGACCGGAGACAAGCTCAAGGACCGGTACGACGCCGTCGTGCTCGCCATCGGGGCGACCGCGGCGCGCGACCTGTCGATCCCCGGTCGCGAGCTCGGCGGCATCCACCAGGCGATGGAGTTCCTGCCGCAGGCCAACCGTGTCGCGCTCGGAGAAGACGTCGAGGGCCAGATCACGGCCGCCGGCAAGCACGTGGTGATCATCGGCGGCGGCGACACCGGTGCGGACTGCCTCGGCACGTCGACCCGTCAGGGGGCCGCCTCGATCACGCAGCTGGAGATCATGCCCGAGCCGCCGGAGAGCCGTCCGGCCGGCCAGCCCTGGCCGACCTACCCGATGATCTTCCGCGTCTCGTCGGCGCACGAGGAGGCCGGCGACCGCATCTACGCCGCGTCCACGCAGGAGTTCCTGGGCGACGAGGACGGCAACGTCCGCGCGCTCCGTCTGGTCGACGTCCGCATGGAGGACGGCCGGTTCGTCGAGGTCGAGGGAACCGAGCGGGAGATCCCGGCGGAGCTGGTGCTGTTCGCGATGGGCTTCACCGGGCCGGAGAAGGAGGGCCTCGTCGAGCAGCTCGGGGTCGATCTCGACGAGCGCGGCAACGTCGCGCGCGACGCGTCGTACCAGAGCTCGGTCGAGGGCGTCTTCGTGGCCGGCGACGCCGGCCGCGGGCAGTCGCTGATCGTGTGGGCGATCGCCGAGGGGCGGGCCGCGGCGGCGGCCGTGGACCGGTACCTGACCGGTTCCACGAACCTGCCGGCCCCGATCCCGCCGACAGAACGACCGTTGGTTGTCTGACACCTGCGGGGGCCTGATCATTTGAACGATCAAAGTCGCGGTAGGGTGAGGTACGTGCGTAGAGCCAAGATCGTCTGCACCCTGGGTCCGGCCACCTCGTCGCCGCGGCGGATCCGTGAGCTCGTGTACGCCGGGATGGACGTCGCCCGGCTGAACATGAGCCACGGCAGCCACGAGGACCACGCCGAGGCGTACCGCCTGGTGCGGGAGGCGTCCGACGCGAGCGGCCACGGCGTCGGCATCTTCGCCGACCTCCAGGGCCCGAAGATCCGGCTCGAGACGTTCGCCGACGGCCCCGTCGTCCTGCGCCGCGGCCAGGAGTGGACGATCACCACGCGCGACGTGCCCGGCGACGACAAGATCTGCGGCACGACGTACAAGGGCCTCCCCGGCGACGTGAAGCCCGGTGACCCGTTGCTCATCGACGACGGCAAGGTCCGGCTGCGGGTGATCTCGGTGGACGACACCGACGTGGTCACCGAGGTGCTGGTCGGCGGCAAGGTCAGCAACCACAAGGGCATCAACCTGCCCGGCGTCGCGGTGTCGGTGCCGGCGCTGTCGGACAAGGACGAGGCCGACCTGCGGTTCGCGCTGCGCCTCTCGGTCGACTTCATCGCGCTGAGCTTCGTGCGCGACGCCAAGGACGTCGAGGACGTCCGGCGGGTGATGGACGAGGTCGGGGTGCACGTGCCGGTGATCGCGAAGATCGAGAAGCCGCAGGCGATCGCGAACCTCGACGAGATCATCGCGGCGTTCGACGGCTTCATGGTCGCGCGCGGTGACCTGGGCGTGGAGTGTCCGCTGGAGGACGTGCCGTTCCTGCAGAAGCGGATCGTGGAGAAGGCGCGCCTCAACGCCAAGCCGGTGATCGTCGCGACCCAGATGCTGGAGTCGATGATCAGCAACCCCGCACCGACGCGGGCCGAGGCGTCCGACGTGGCGAACGCCGTCCTCGACGGTGCCGACGCGGTGATGCTGTCCGGCGAGACCAGCGTGGGGGAGTACCCGGTCCACACGGTCGAGACCATGGCGCGGATCATCACCGCGACCGAGCAGCACGCGCACGAGGAGAGCTCGCGCGCCCGGATGGCCGAGATTGACTGGGACCCGCACACGCGCAGCGGCGTGATCGCGAAGGCTGCCGCCGAGGTCGCCGAGCGGGTCGGCGCCAAGTACGTCGTGGCCTTCACCCAGAGCGGCGACTCCGCCAAGCGGATGTCCCGGCTCCGCGGTCCGATCCCGATCCTCGCCTTCACCCCGCTCGCCCAGGTCCGCTCCCAGCTCGCGCTGACCTGGGGCGTGGAGACCTTCAAGACCCAGCCGGTCGAGCACACCGACGAGATGGTGCGCCAGGTCGACGAGCAGCTGCTCCAGATCGGCCGCGTCTCCGAGGGCGACCTGGTCGTCATCATCGCCGGCAGCCCGCCGGGCATCCCCGGCTCCACCAACGCCCTGCGCATCCACCGGATGGGCGACGCGATCAACGAGGTCGCCCCGGCCTACCGCCGCACCCCTCGTTGAATCGAGACTTCCGTCGTTTCAATCGAGACTTCCGTCGGCCGGCTCGGCGAAATGTCTCGACTTAACTGACGGAAGTCTCGACTCAACGTGGATGTGTGCCCCGGGTGGGATTCGAACCCACACTGGACGGTGTTTGAGACCGCTTCCTCTGCCGTTGGGATACCGGGGCCGACGGCGCGAGAACACTAGCCGACTCGGGCGCCGACGCTCGCCTTGGCGAAAGTCGACTGATCGAGTATGGTTTCGGGCATGTCTCGGACCTGGAAGCCGTGGGAGTGGGCCACTGCGAGCCACGCTGCCGCGCTCGACAACGCCCGGGAGGCGGCGACCGAGGTGAGCCGGGTCCGGGTGGAGCGCGAGGAGGTCGAGCTGTTCCTCGCCGAGCGGACCGACGGCGTACGCCGCGAGGGAGCCGGCTGACCTTCGGCCTCCCCGCACGGGGCCGGTTCGGGACTTTGGTCCCGAGGGGGTCCAGGGCCGAAGGTCCCTGTCCTCCCCGGACGGGGTGGGGCAGGGTCGGCGAGGTCCGAGGGGGCAGGAGCTGTCGACCGGGAGGCCGTCGTGTCGAACATCTGGACTCCCTGGCGCGGGGTCGCCGAGTGGTCGGTCGCGAGCCAGGAGAGAGCGCTCGACAACGCTCGGACCGTGGCGACGGAGCTGAGTCGTCGTCGGGTCGAGCGCGAGGACGTCGAGCGGTTCCTCGCCGAGCGGTCCGACGGCGTACCCCGCAAGGGAGCCGGTTAACCTTCTGCCCGTGAGCGAGCAGCCCGTCGCGGAGACCGCGCCCCGTCGTGTCGTGATCGCCGAGGACGAGGTGCTGATCCGGATGGACCTCGCCGAGATGCTCGGCGAGGAGGGGTACGAGGTCGTCGGCCAGGCCGGCGACGGCGCCACCGCCGTGCAGCTGGCCGAGGAGCTGCGGCCCGACCTGGTCATCCTCGACGTGAAGATGCCCGTCCTGGACGGCATCGCCGCCGCCGAGCGGATCGCGGGCCAGCGGATCGCGCCGGTCGTGATCCTGACCGCGTTCTCCCAGCGCGACCTGGTCGAGCGGGCGCGGGACGCCGGCGCGATGGCGTACCTCGTGAAGCCGTTCTCCCAGACCGACCTGGTGCCGGCGATCGAGATGGCGGTCAGCCGGTTCGCCGAGCTCACGCTCCTGGAGTCCGAGGTCGCCGACCTCACCGAGCGGCTGGAGACGCGCAAGTCGGTCGAGCGCGCCAAGAACGTGCTGCAGGAGCAGCTGAAGCTGTCGGAGCCGGAGGCGTTCCGGTGGATCCAGAAGACCGCGATGGACCTGCGTCTGTCGATGCGCCAGGTCGCCGACGGCGTCATCGAGCACGGTCCCGGCGTCGCGGGCTGACGCCACCGGACCCGCTGCGGTCTCCGCGCGGTCACTGCGAGGTCACGCTTCGGTAAAGCCTTGCCCCCGACCCGCGCGGGACGGGTGTGATCTGGCGCTCAACCACCGGTTGCCCCCTAAACTGCCGGACGAGCCCGGCCCGGGTTCTGGATCGGAGGACCGAGTTGACGCGACCAACCGCCCACCAGCGGGTCGTGAGCAGGGGGGCGTGGGGTGCTCTGCTCACGCTGCTGCTCCTACCGCTGCTGCTCCTGATCGGGTCCCCGCCCGCGAACGCGGTGGACACCCTGTGCCTTCCGGGGCCGGACAAGGCCTGCATCGCCGGCACGCTCCGCACCGACGAAGGCGTCCTGCCCGACGTCACGCTCACCGTCACCGACGAGGCGGGCACCGCCCAGGAGGTGACCACCAGCGAGACCGGCAAGTGGAGCGTCCAGGTCGACAAGGAGGGCGCGTACGACATCAAGCTGGACGAGGAGTCGCTCCCGGACGGCCTCGTCGTCAACACCGGTGAGGTCACCGTCCAGGCGAAGTTCGGAGCGACGGTCCCAGCGCTCCTGACCGTCCGCACGGCCGACTACAGCGCCTCGACCAGCAAGTGGGACGAGCTGCTCCAGAGCGGTGTCAACGGGCTACGGCTGGGCCTCCTCCTCGCGCTCGCCTCGGTGGGCCTGTCCCTGATCTACGGCACCACCGGCCTGTCGAACTTCGCCCACGCCGAGCAGGTCACCCTCGGCGGCATGCTCGGCTACACCCTGATCAACCAGCACGGCCTGGGGCTCGTCATCGGCGGCATCCTCGTCGTCATCATCAGCGCCGCCACGGGCTACATCCAGGACCGCGGGCTGTGGCAGCCGCTGCGGCGGCGGGGGCTCGGCCTGACCCAGATGATGATCGTGACCATCGGCCTCTCGCTGGCCATGCAGTACATCTTCCAGATGTGGGTCGGTCCGCGGACCGTCCGGGTGGTGCAGGCGAACCCCGCCGTGTCCACGTTCGGACCGGTCACCATCACCCACCAGTCCCTGGTCGCGATGGGGATCTCGATCGTGGTCCTCGCGGCCGTCGGCTTCGCGCTGCTGCGCACCCGTATCGGGCGCGCCACGCGGGCCGTCTCCGACAACCCCGCGCTGGCGTCGGCGTCCGGTATCGACACGGACAAGGTGATCCGCCTGGTGTGGACGGTCGCGATGGGCCTGGCGGGCCTCTCGGGCCTGCTGTACGCCCTGGTCACCAACGGCATCAAGTGGGACTCCGGCATGCAGATCCTGCTGCTGCTGTTCGCCGCGGTGACGCTCGGCGGCCTCGGTACGGCGTTCGGTGCCCTCGTCGGCGCGCTGATCATCGGCTTCGTGGTCGAGATGTCGCCGGTGTTCGGGATGCCGGGTGACTTCAAGTACGCCACCGCCCTGTTGATCCTGATCCTGCTCCTGCTGGTGCGGCCCCAGGGCCTCCTCGGCAAGCCGCAGCGGGTCGGCTGAGGAAGGAACGGTCAGGTAACGAACATGGACACCATCCAGTCGATCCTCAACGCGATGATGCGCGAGGCACTCTCGCCGGGCACGGCGGCGGTCGCGATCGCGGTCATCGGTCTCAACATCCACTTCGGCTTCACCGGACTGATCAACATCGGCCAGTCCGCCTTCATGCTGCTCGGCGCCTACGGTCTGGGCATCGCGGTCTGGCACGGGCTGCCGTTCGTGGTCGGCATCCTGCTCGGGTTCGGCGCCGCCCTCGTGTTCGCCATCATCCTCGGTGCGCCGACGCTCAAGCTGCGCGGCGACTACCTGGCGATCGTCACGATCTCCGCGGCCGAGATCATCAGGTACGTCGGCAGATCATCGATCCTCACCGACTTCACCGGCTCCGCGCAGGGCATCCCCGGCAGCCAGTACCGCGACCCGTTCACGGGCTGGTCGTTCTTCGGCGGCGGCACCTTCACGCTGCTGCCGTTCAACTACCACGACGTCGCCGACGGTGCCGCCTGGGTGCGGATCATCGGCTGGGTGCTGGCGGTCGCCTCGATCGCGGCCCTGATCTACCTGCTGCGCAGCGGTGACCGCTTCAGCGGTGGCGCGCGGACCGGCTTGGTGGCGCTGCTGGTCGTCTGGTCGGCGCTCCTGCTGCTCTTCCTCTTCCCGGTCACAGCCCAGCGCACCGGCGTCAACGGCTGGTGGGTCCGCTTCGTCGCCTGGACGCTGGTGCTGATCTGCACCTTCATCGTCTACCTCCTGGTCCGCAGCCCGTGGGGCCGCCTGCTGCGCGGCATCCGCGAGGACGAGGACGCGATCCGCTCGCTGGGCAAGAACGTCTTCGCGATCAAGATGCAGGCGCTGATCATCGGTGGTCTGTTCGGTGCGCTCGGCGGCATGGTCTACGTGCTTCCGTCCAGCGTGCAGCCGGACTCGATGGGCCGCTCGCTGACGTTCTTCTGCTACACGGCGCTGCTGCTCGGTGGTGCCGCGACGATCTTCGGCCCGGTGCTCGGGTCGGTGCTGTTCTTCGCCGGCCGCATCTTCATCCAGACCGCCGCCCAGGCCTGGGTCCCCAACAGCATCCTGACCGACCAGAAGACCGCGCAGTTCTCGTACGTCGTGGTCGGTGTCGTCCTGATGCTCCTGGTGATCTTCAGGCCACAAGGAATCCTCGGGGACAAGAGGGAGCTGCGCTTCGATGTCTGACCAGACCATCAACCCCACGGGTTCCGCCGACCCCGCCGCCCGCGCGGCCCTGGTCGGCGGGTTCGACGCGACGCCGGGAGCCGCCAAGCCGGACCCGATCCTCGTCGTCGACAACATCGTGCGCCAGTTCGGAGGCATGACCGCCGTCGACGTCCAGCACCTCGAGGTCCAGCGCGGAATCATCACCGCGCTGATCGGGCCCAACGGTGCGGGCAAGACGACCTTCTTCAACCTGATCACCGGCTTCGACCGGCCGACGTCCGCGCGCCACGGCGCGCACTGGGCGTTCGACGGCCGCACGCTCGACCGGACCTCGGCGTCCAGCGTGGCGCAGGCCGGCATGGTGCGGACCTTCCAGCTCACCAAGGCGCTGAGCCGGATGACGGTCATCGAGAACATGATGCTCGGCGCGCAGAACCAGGCCGGCGAGAACCTCCTCAAGTCGATGTTCCGGTCCACCTGGCGCAGCCAGGAGCGCGAGATCGAGGAGAAGGCTGACGACCTCCTCGAGCGGTTCAAGCTGCGGGAGAAGAAGCACGACTACGCCGGCAGCCTCTCGGGCGGCCAGCGCAAGCTGCTCGAGATGGCGCGCGCGCTGATGAGCGACCCGAAGATGATCATGCTCGACGAGCCGATGGCGGGCGTGAACCCGGCGCTGACGCAGTCGCTGCTCGGGCACATCCAGTCGCTGCGCGACGACGGCATGACCGTGCTGTTCGTCGAGCACGACATGCACGTCGTCCGCCACATCTCCGACTGGGTCGCGGTGATGGCCGAGGGCCGGCTGGTCGCCGAGGGGCCGGCGGACACCGTGATGTCCGACCCGGCGGTGATCGACGCCTACCTCGGCGCCCACCACGACACCGACCTCGGTGACGACGCGCTCCTCGAGGACGAGGCCATGGAGGAGCTGGCCCACGAGGTCGCGGCCGAGGACGCCGGACGCGGGGCCGACGAGCAGGCGGAGGGACACCGATGAGCGAGCAGCAGCAGGCCGGAGCGGGCAGCCCCGGGACGGCGACCACCACGCAGAAGCCGGTGATCGAGGCCCGCGACGTCGTGGCGGGCTACCTGCCGGGCGTCAACATCCTCAACGGGTGCAGCCTCACGGCGTACCCCGGCGAGATGATCGGCATCATCGGTCCCAACGGCGCCGGCAAGTCCACCCTGCTCAAGGCGATCTTCGGGCTGGTCCGGATCCACTCCGGCTCCGTGACCCTCGGCGACCGGGACATCACCAACCTGCGCACCAACCAGCTCGTGGAGATGGGCGTCGGCTTCGTGCCGCAGACCAACAACGTCTTCCCGTCGCTGTCGATCGAGGAGAACCTCCGGATGGGCCTGTTCCTGCGGCCCAAGAAGGTCCAGGAGCGGCTCTCGGCCATGTGGGACCTGTTCCCGGTGCTGCACGACCGGCGCAACCAGAGCGCCGGCGCGCTGTCGGGCGGCGAGCGGCAGTCGCTCGCGATGGCCCGGGCGCTGATGATGGAGCCGTCGGTGCTGCTCCTCGACGAGCCGTCCGCCGGCCTGTCGCCGGTGCGCCAGGACGAGACCTTCATCCGCACCCGCAAGATCAACAAGACGGGCGTCTGCGTGGTGATGGTGGAGCAGAACGCCCGCCGCTGCCTGCAGATCTGCGACCGCGGCTACGTGCTCGACCAAGGACGGGACGCCTACACCGGCGGCGGCCGGGAGCTCGCGAACGACCCCAAGGTCATCGAGCTCTACCTCGGCACGCTCGCCAAGGACGTCGACGAGAAGCGCGGCACGCAGCAGCAGTAGTCCAGCAGGTACGACGAAGGGCCCCGGACCGTGAGGTCCGGGGCCCTTCGCGTGTGGTGCCTGGTGATCAGCAGATCACTTCGAGCCCTCCACGGTGCTGCTCAGCTCGTTCTTGTTGTCGGCGTTGTAGGTGTAGATGCCGACGAACGCGGACGACGGGTCGTTCTCGTCGTCGAACGGACCGATGCCCGAGGGACCCGTGTAGCGGATCTCCTTGCCGTCCTCGAGGAGGGCGACGCAGTCGGCGTAGGAGGTGCACTCCTCGCCGTCGGTGGCGCCGGAGACCGCCGGCAGGTTCTTCTGGATGGTCGTCGGGTCGGTGCCGCCGCCCTTCACCGCGGCCAGCGCGGCGAGGATGGTGGCGTCGTAGGACTCGGCGCCGTACGCGTAGTCCTTGAGCTTCTCGCCGTTGGCGGACTGGTTCCAGCCCTGGAGCCGGTCCTTGAACGCCTGGTCGGGGTCAGCGCCCGGGATGGTGCCCTGCGCACCCGCCATCGTGCCCTTGTCGAAGTCCGCGCTGTAGTCGGCGGTGTTGCCGTCGGACAGGTAGACCTTCGACATGTCCCAACCCTGGGCCTTGAGCTCGGGGATGATCGACTTGGTCTCGTCGAACGCGAGGACGACGATCGCGTCCGGCTTGGCGGCGAGCACGCCGCTGACCTCGGACGAGAAGGTGGTCTGTCCCGGCGGGAACTCCTGGCCCTTGCCCTTGCAGCCGTACACGCACGAGCCGCCGGCCGCGTCGACGGTCTGCTCGACCGCGTTGCGGAGACCGGTGCCGTAGGTGTCGTTGAAGACCAGGAAGCCGACCTTGGTGTAGCCGTCGGTGGTGATCAGCGTGCCGAGCGCGTTGCCCTGGACGCCGTCCGGCGGGGCGGTGCGGAAGTACCACGGCGAGTAGCCCGACAGGTCGACGGCGGTGTTCGCCGGCGAGATCTCGACGATCTTGTTGTCGGCGAAGGTGTCGACGACGTTGAGCGAGACGCTGGACGAGGCGGCACCGACCACGAGGGACGGCTTGCTGGAGACCAGCGTGCCGGCCGAGGCGGTCGAGATCGACATGTCGCTCGAGTCGCCCGAGTCCTGGATGTCGTGGCAGGCCTGCGCACCGTCGACGCCACCGGCGGCGTTGATGTCCGAGACCGCCAGGCCGACGCCCGCGATCTCCGGCGGGCCGAGGTAGGCGAGGCTGCCGGTGAGCGGCAGGATGCCGCCGACCCGCAGGCTGTCCGCGCTGGTCTGGTTGGCGCTGCACTTGTCGTTGGTGTACGAGTCGGTCCCGGACGAGCTCGACTCCGCAGCCGAGGGGGATTCGCCTGCCGCGGTGGCGTTCCCGTCGGAGGAGTCGCTGCTGCCGCAGGCTGCCAGGGCGAAGCTGAGAACGGCGGTACCCGCCATCACCCTCGCCCACGTGGCGGTACTTGATCGATTCACGTCGTGAACCTTCCTGTCGCGTTAGGTGCTGCTCTTCACCGCGCCCGCCTCCCGGAAGGGGGCTGTGGCCATGCCACCGTAGGACCGGTACCACGGCGCCGGGTTGTACGGCACCCTCTCGTTAGCGAACCGTTACGTCAATGAAGCGCGCCCGCGAACTGGACCAGGATCGGGGCGACCAGCAGCGCGGGCAGCAGGTCGGCCACGGGGATCTCCCGGATCCGCAGCAGCCGGAGCGCCACGCCCACCAGCAGCAGCCCGCCGGTGGCCGTGATCGCGGCGAGGTGGGCGTCGGGCAGCACGTCCCCGAGCGCCCAGCCGAGCAGGGTGAGGGAGCCCTGGACGACCACGATCGTGACGGCGCTGGCGGCCACGCCCCAGCCGAACGACGCGGCGAACGCGATGGCCGCGAACCCGTCCAGCGCCGCCTTGAGGACGAGCTGGTCGGAGCCGTTGCCGAGGCCATCGTTGAGGGAGCCGAGGATGGTCAGCGGCCCGGTGCAGAAGACGAGCGAGGAGACCACGAAGCCCTCGATGAACCGGTGCCGCTCCGCGGACCCCCGGTCACCCGCCAGGCGGGTCTGGAGCCAGCCGCCGAACGCCTCGACGCGGGACTCCAGCCGCAGCACCGACCCGACGATGCCGCCGATCAGCAGCGAGCCGAGGACGATCAGCATCGGGGCGCTGTCGCCGACCTTGTCGCTCAGGTCGTCACTGAGCACCGCGACGGCCGACGTACCCGCGATCAGCAGGGTGACCAGGCCGAGCGCGTCGGTCACGAGGTCGCGCGTGCGGGTGGGCAACCGGTTGCCGAGCAGGACCCCGATCGTGGCTCCCACGAGGACGGTGGCGACGTTGACGGCGGTACCGATACCGGGGAACACGGGCCTCCTCTGACAGAACAGCGGGGTTGAGCGTAGTCTCCTTCTTCGGTGCTGCGTTCGGGGGACGGGAGACGCGGCGAGGACGGAGGTCTCAGAAGGCCATGGCTCGATGACGCGTCATTCGGTGTCCCTGCGCGCGGCGGTAGCCGCCGACGCTCCCCACCTCGCGGAGCTGTGGACCGACGTCATCCGGCGTACGTCCCGTGAGGAGCAGGTGGCCGACCTCGAGACCGTCATCGCCCGCGTGGCCGACGCCCCTGACGAGCGCATCGTCGTGGCGGAGTACGACGGCGAGTTCGCCGGCGCCGTCCACCTGGAGGCCACCACCATCACGGCGCTGAACTGCGAGCCGATCGTGCGTGCGCTCTCGCCGCACGTGCTGCCGGCGTTCCAGCGGCACGGGGTCGGCAGCGCGCTGATGGACGCCGCGGTGTCGTGGGCCGAGGAGCTCGGCATCGGGCACGTCGCCACGGCGGCCGTGGCCGGGTCGCGCGACGCGAACCGCTTCATGGCGCGCCTCGGGCTCGGCCCGTACGCCGTCCTGCGCGTGGCCGCCGCCCACACCGTCCGCTCCCGGATCTCCGCCCACCGCCGTCCGGCCACGTCCTCGGGCGGCCGCCAGCTCACCCAGGTGCTCGCCGTCCGGCGGTCACTGCGCCGCTCACGGGCGTCCGCTCAGGAGTCGTAGCGCTCGCGCGGCATCAGCGCGCAGGTGATCCGCGAGGTGCAGACCCGCTTGCCGCGCTCGTCGGTGACCACGACCTCGTAGGTCGCCGTCGTGCGGCCCAGGTGCACCGCGGTCGCCGTACCCGTGACGGTGCCGGAGGTCGCGGAGCGGTGGTGGGTCGCGTTGATCTCGATGCCGACCGAGAGCCGGTCGGGGTGGGCGTGGATCGCGGACCCGACCGAGCCGAGGGTCTCGGCGAGCACCACCGAGGCGCCGCCGTGCAGCAGCCCGTAGGGCTGGGTGTTGCCCTCGACGGGCATGGTCCCGACCACCCGCTCGGCGGAGATCTCGGTGAGCTCGATGCCCATCTTCTCGTTCAAGCCGCCCATGCCCTGGGGCATGGTGGCCACGAAGTCGTCGATCGACAGCTCGGTCCCATCGGCTGAGGTCATGGGGACATCCTGCCTGTCGGTGGCCGTCGATAGAGTCGGAGGGTGCCACGCCTGCTGCTCCTCGACGGTCACTCGCTCGCCTACCGCGCGTTCTTCGCGCTGCCGGTCGAGAACTTCTCGACCACGACCGGGCAGCACACCAACGCTGTCTACGGCTTCACCTCGATGCTGATCAACGTGCTCCGCGACGAGCAGCCCACGCACGTGGGGGTGGCCTTCGACGTGTCGCGCCAGACGTTCCGCATGGAGGAGTACGCCGAGTACAAGGCCAAGCGCAACAAGACCCCCAGCGAGTTCAGCAGCCAGCTGCCGCTGATCGAGGAGGTCCTCGACGCGCTGCGCATCCCGTTCCTGAAGAAGGAGGGGTACGAGGCCGACGACATCATCGCCACGCTCGTGACGCGCGCGCTCGAGGACCCGGAGATGGAGGTGCTGATCCTCACCGGCGACCGCGACTCGCTGCAGCTGGTGACCGACCGCTCCACGGTCCTCTACCCGATGCGCGGGGTGTCCGACCTGGCCCGGATGACGCCCGAGGCCGTGGAGGCCAAGTACGGCGTCCCGCCGGCCCGCTATCCCGAGCTGGCCGCGATCGTGGGGGAGACCAGCGACAACCTCCCCGGCGTCCCCGGCGTCGGCCAGGGGTACGCGGCGAAGTGGATCAACCAGTTCGACGGGCTCGACAACGTCATCACCCACGCCGACCAGATCACCGGC